>CAZYWZ010000027.1:0-64441 GCA_964651705.1 uncultured Verrucomicrobiales bacterium | reverse complement strand
GAAAGACCGCCTCCCAACCGCCGGCCCCGGTGTCGTTTCATTTGAGGCAATTCGCGGCGGCATTCCCACTCGACATTCGGTAGGCTGTCTGCTAATATATCACTATGGTGGGACGGCTTCTGCCGGGGCTGGCAGCCCCCCAAAGGGCGGTGGGAGACGGGTCGTTTCGGCAGGACGGCAAAAACAAGTTCCTATCCGTAATGTTGGAATTGCGATTAATCGCGCCGCGTGGCGAACATTCTCATCATCGAAGATGACCCGAAGACGGCCAATGCCATCCGCAATGGCCTGCGAGGCGAAGGCTACGACGCCGCGGTGGCTCGGACCGGAGACGATGGGGCGTCGCGACTCACTTCGGCAACGTTTGACCTTGTACTCCTGGATTGGATGCTGCCTGGTCGCGATGGCATCACCCTTCTCCGGCAACTGCGCGCGCGCGGCGAACGAACGCCGGTCTTGCTGCTGACAGCACGGGACGGGGTGGAAGACCGCGTGCTCGGTCTTGACAGCGGCGCGGACGACTACCTTGTGAAGCCGTTTGCCTTCGCTGAACTACTAGCCCGCATCCGCGTGCTCTTGCGGCGGACCGGCGATGCCGAGGGGCTGCGCCGGCAGGTCGACGACTTGGTTCTGGATGTCGAGAGCCGGCGGGTCACCCGAGGAAGCCGGGAAGTTCCCCTCACGCCGCGCGAGTTTGACTTGCTCGCCTACCTCGTGCGGCATCAAGGCCAGACGGTCACCCGCCAGATGCTCGCAAGAGACGTGTGGCGTGAGCCGCGACGCGTCACGCCGCTGGACAATGTGATTGATGTTCACATTGCGCATCTGCGGCGCAAGCTCGATGAGGGAAACCCCACCAAGCTCCTGCACACACTGCGCGGCGTCGGCTTCGTTTTGCGTCCGGACGTGCAGCCATGAACGGGTTGCGGCGACAATCGCTGACGCTTCGCCTCGTTTCATGGCACGCAGCGACGGCGCTGGTGATTGTTCTAGTGCTGGCCATGATCACGCGCCACGTTGTCGCGCAACGCTTGGTCCATGAACTCGACCGCCAGCTTCGCATAGACTTCGACATCATTGAGGGACAGGTCGAGGAATCTGGAGATCGGCTTGCGTGGCCCTTGCGGGGTTCACATGGCGAGGAAGGCTACGCCCGCATGGCCGCGTGGTTTGAGGTCTGGAGCGAGGAGGGCAAGCTTCTGTTACGGCACTGGCCCGTTCCCGAGACGGAAGCTCACGATCGGCTTGGTCCGCCGGACGGACAGCAGCTGCATTTCTATTCCGCCGAAGTTGAGCCAGGACTGTTCGCGCGCGTCATGGAGCGGCCGGCGCGAATCGAGCACCGCGACGTGATTCTTCGCATCCTGCGCGATGAATCCGGCCTGCGCCGCACGCAGCATGAATTGGCAGAAATGTTCCTAGTCGGATTGCCGCTGGCGGTGCTACTGGCCGTGGCGGGAGGCTGGTTCGTGGCGTGTCGTTCGCTTGCGCCAGTTAGGGCGATGGCGGCCCAGGCGAAAGAGATTTCTGCCAGTTCACTGTCACAACGGTTGCCCGTGGCCAATCCGCACGACGAACTGGGCCGGTTGGCCACGGTCTTCAACGCCACATTGCAGCGGCTGGAGAGCTCGTTCGCCGAACTGCGTCGCTTCGCTGCCGACGCCTCCCACGAACTCCGCACGCCTCTGACTGCGCTGCGGGCCGAGGGTGAAGTCGCGCTCAACAGCGTGCGCGAACCGGAGCAGTTCCGGCAAAGCATCGGCGCGATGCTGGAGGAAGCGCAGCGCTTGCAGGACCTCGTGGACTCGCTGCTCACACTGGCTCGCGCCGAGGCGGACCAACGGCCGTTGAATCGTGTGCCGATTGAGCTTGGCGCGCTCACGCGGGAAGCGGTCGAAAGCCTGCGCATTCTGGCCGATGAAAAGCAGCAGCAACTCGCCGTCGAGGCGAACGTTGATCTTCCCGCTACCGGTGATGCGGCACTGCTCCGGCACGCCCTGCTCAACCTGGTCCACAACGCCATTCGCTACACCCCGGCCGGCGGGCGCATTTTGGCGACCTGCTCGCGACGTGGCCGCGAAGCCGTGGTCGAAGTCTGCGACAACGGGGAAGGAATTGCGCCGGAACATCAGGCAAACGTCTTTGAGCGGTTTTATCGCGTTGACAAGACCCGCTCTCGCTCTGAGGGCGGTGCAGGCCTGGGTCTGGCGATTGCCAAGCTCGCTGTCGAACGTCACGGCGGACGAATTGAATTGGAAAGCGCGCCGGGCAAAGGCTCTACCTTTCGAGTGCTGCTTTCGCTGCCTGTCTGATCCAGAGAAGAGCTACGTGGGCTTGCCCGTCCTTCCTTAACAAATCTTCATTAACGGACGCTCCGGTGATCGGGTAGGTTTATAGAGCCTATGAAAACACTAATGATCTCACTGTTCACATTCACAAGCGTCACGGCCGGCCTCGCGCTGGCGGAGACCGTCAACTTCGACCGCGCCGAAGCAGGCAAGTCGCCACCGGGCTGGACCGTTGCCATCACCGGAAAAGGCGAACCCAAGTGGACGGTCGAGCAAGACGATTCCGCGCCCAGCAAGTCGGCGGTGCTGAAGCAATCGGGCGAAGTTCCCGGTCCAAGCTTCCCGCTCTGCATCAAGGATGCACCCATGCTGAAGGACGGCTTTGTCGAAGTGAAGTTCAAGAGCGTCAGCGGTAAGGGCGACCAGGCGGCGGGTGTCATCTGGCGTTGCGCGGACGCGGCCAACTACTACATCTGCCGCCCCAACGCGCTGGAAGACAATGTCGTCCTTTACAAGGTCGAGAAGGGCAAGCGCAAGTCGATCGATATTCTGGGCCGCAAGGGCGGCTATGGCGTCGAGGAGAAGGTCGCCCCGCAGATCTGGCATACATTGCACGTCGAGTTTGTCGGCAAGAGGTTCACCGTGCTCTTCAACGGCAAGAAGCTGTTCGACGTGGAGGATGAGACGTTCAAGGACGCGGGCAAAGTCGGCCTGTGGACCAAAGCGGACAGCGTGATGCTGTTCGACGACTTCGCGTATGGCAGCAAGTGAGGCAGACAACGAATCCCAACAACCCGAACCTATGACGACACACAACCATTCCAGAGCATCCGTCCTACTGTTGACTCTGGCCGCCTTGGCGCTCGCGTCCGCGCCGGCGCAAGCGGCCAAGGCTGTTCGCGCCCTCATCACCAACTGGGGTGGGGAAAGCATCGCTGTCGTTGATCCTGTCGAAGGCCGACTGGTGGCTGACATCAAGACCGGCCCGAAACCTCACGGCGTGGACGTTGCGCCGGGCGGCAAGACCATCTACGTCTCGAACGAGGGCGACGGCACGCTTTCGTTCATTGACCCCACGAAGAACCAAGTCACCGCCTCGATTTCGGTCGGCAGCGCGCCCAACCAACTCATCAGCTCGCCCGATGGCCGTTACGTCTTCGTCACGTTGAACACCGACGGAGCGGTCGCCGTTGTCAGCACTGCCGAGCGCAAGGTCGTCAAGACCGTGCCCGTGGGGCGAGGACCGCACATCGTCATGCTACGGCCCGACGGCCAGAAACTCTACGTCACCAGCGAGGGTGACATGAAGCTCGTCGAGATGGACGTGAGCAGTTGGGAAGTGACTGGCGCGACGCCGCTGTTCACCTGGCCGCGCGTGCTGGCGCAAAGCAAGGATGGCCGGAAGGTCTATCAAACCATCCGCTGGCTGAACGGTGCGCTGGTGATTGACCCGGAGAAGAAACAGGTCGTGGACCGCATCGCACTGGGCGAGCCGAAGTTCGCCTCCGACGGCAAGGACGCGCATGGCATCGCCGTGACGCCGGATGGCAAGGAGCTTTGGATTGCGACGCAAACGACGGACGACGCGACCATACTCGACACGAGCGACCATCGCGTGCTCGGCAAAGTGCAAGTAGGCCGCGACCCGAACTGGCTCGAATTCACTCTTGACGGCAAACTCGCCGTGGTCAGCAACACCGGCTCAGGCGACGTGAGCATCGTGGACGTGGCGCAGCGGCGCACGGTGAAGACCGTCAAGGTCGGCAAATCCCCGAAACGGCTCACGGTGGGCATGGTGGAAGTCGCGCCATGAGATGTGCCCTCGCGCTGCCAGGTCGCCGCTTGAGACCGACGACCCCGACACGCCCGGTCCGACGTGGTGGGAAATCAACCTTTCCTCTCCGTTCTCGACCCGCGACGACTCGCTGCTGTTTCAGCCCTTGCTCGACATCAACTACGGCGTGGGCGAGCGCGTGCAACTCAAACTCAAGCCACGCCTTGTGGTGCTGGACGAAACCGGTCACGCTACCGAGGGCGGGGCAGGCAACATCCAGTTAGGGGTGAAATGGCGCTTCCTGTCCAGCAGGAGCACGGCCTCTCGCCGTCGTTCTATCCGCTGGCGGACTTCAATCCGCCCGGCAACTCCGTGGACCGTGGATTGGTGAGTGAAGGCAGTCAATTCTTCATGCCGTTCCAAGTCCAGCGGACGTTCGGCCAGACCAAGGTTTATGCCGAAGCCGGCTACAACTGGTGCGATCAGCAAACCAATGAATGGGCGCTAGGCCTCGCCGTTGAACATGCCCTCTCCCAGCGATTCCGGCTCGTCGGCGAACTGCGTAACGTGGCCGACGACGATTTCGGCAACTGCGAATTTCTTTTTAACGCGGGTTGCAAGTGGTCATTCCACAAGCACGCGACCCTGCCCGCATCCGCCGGCCGCACGATTCACGAAACTCGCGGCAATGCCCCGGCGGTGTTCAGCTATCTCGGACTGCAATTCACATTCTAAACCATGAAGCGTTTCATTCTCGTTCTACTACTTGCCGCTGCGGCCCTGGGCGGCTGCAAGCCGGGCGGCGCACCCTCGAACACCGTCGTCGTTTACACTTCGGTTGACGATGTGTTTGCGCGGCCCGTCTGCGAACAATTCCAGAAGCAGACCGGCATCGAAGTGAAGCTCGTGCCCGACACGGAGGAAACCAAGAGCGCCGGCCTGCTGAACCGGCTCATCGCCGAAAAAGACCGGCCCGTGGCCGACGTCTTCTGGAGCGGCGATCCGCTGCGCGCCGGCGTGCTCAGGGCCAAGGGCGTCTCCGCGCCCTACCAGTCCACCGCCGCCAAAGACCTGCCAGCGCAGTTCTCCGATACAGAGCACCACTGGATCGGCTTCTCAGCGCGAGCCCGCGTGATCATCTACAACACGAACATGGTCGCCGAGGGCGAGGTGCCCACGTCCGTGCTTGATCTGGCTGATCCGCGATTCAAGGGCAAGGCGTGCGTGGCCAATCCGCTGTTTGGGACGACCTCCATGCATGTGGCGGCCTTGTTCGCATCGTTGGGACCGGAAAAGGCCAGGCAGTTTCTGGATGCGTTTGTGGCCAACGGCGGCAAGGTCCTGTCCTCCAACGGCGAGGTCCGCCGCCGCGTCGCGGCTGGGGACTTCGCTGCGGGTCTAACAGACACCGACGATTACAACGTCGCCAGACTGGAGGGCAAGCCCGTCGGGGTCGTGTATCCCGATGCCGAAGGGATGGGCACGGTCGTCGTGCCAAACTGCGCGGTGCTGATCCGCGGCGGGCCGAACCTAGACGCAGCGCGAAGATTCATCGATTACCTGCTGAGCCCGGAAGTCGAAGAGGCCCTGGCTAGGAGCGAGGCGGCGCAGATTCCGCTACGGCCCGGCGTGCCACGACCGGACCACTTGATCGGGCTGGATCGGCTGCGTCCCATGGCGCTGGATTACGCAGCGATGGCCGGAGATGTCGAGCGACTCAGCCGCGAGTTCATCAGGGACTGGGTCGACCGAAGCTACCGATGATCTCGCCTCTGGTGCTGGAACAACCCGGACGTTGGCGGCATGCCGCGATTGCGATTCTGGTGCTGCCTGTTCTGCCGATCCTGCCGCTGATGCTGCAGGCCGGTTCCCCGACAACCTGGTTGGATGTCGGGTCGGCCTTCTGGCGGGCCACGAGCAATAGCCTGTCACTGGCCTTTTTGGTCGGGGGCGTCGGTTGGCTGATGGGCCTCCCCCTGGGCGTCTTGGCCGGTCTATTTCGGTTCCGATGCAAGACGGTGTTGGTCGCGCTGCTGGCGCTGCCGCTGCTGGTTCCGTCGTTCCTGTGGGCCATTGGCTGGATGAGCCTGGCCAGCCGCGTCGGACCGTGGGCCTGCCAGATCGTTGAGGGTTGGGTCGGCTGTGTGTTTGTCTTTTCCGCGGGCGCTTTATCGCTGACGACATTCGCATCTCTGGCCGCGACCCGCTCCATCACGGCCTCGGCGGCCGAGGCCGCGCGGCTGGCGGGCGGCGATGGGCTGCTGGTGCGTCTGGCGCTGCGATGGGCAGCCGTGCCGGCAGCCATCGCCGCGATGTTGGCCTCTGTGCTCACGCTTGCCGATCCCGGGCCGGGTCAGATACTCGGCGTGCAAACCGTGGCCAGCGATATTCTCATAAGTTTCGCGTCCTCATATGACTATTCATTGGCAGCGCGTCAGAGTATGTGGATCACGATCATGGTGCTTGTTGTGGTCACCCCGATTTGCGCCTTCGCGACACCGCGTCTGGTAATCCAGATTCTAACCAAGCAAGTCAGGCCGCTTCAGCCGTTGCCGCCGGTCCACGACATGCTGGTGTCGGCGGTGTTCGTTGCTGTGACGACGATCGTCTTGCTGATACCTCTGGCAGGCTTGGTCCTGCCGCTTTCACGCCTTGGCGACCTGCATCGAGCGGTGCAGGAGGTTCTGCGCACTGCCACAAGCACGCTGGTTTACGCTGCGGGATCCGCTGGCGTCGCGTGCCTTATGGGAACGGTGCTTGCCATCGGCGTGGGTCGCCAGAATCGGCTTCGGGCGCTGACGCTGGTTTGCAGTCTGGTCGCCTTTTCCTTGCCACCGTCCGCCCTGGCGCTGGGATTTCTTGCGTTTGGATCTCGGTCGCCTGCTTGCGCCGATTGGCTGTTCCGCAGCCAGCTCACTGTCGTGCTCGCCATTGGCCTGCGCTTACTGCCGGTTGTCACCGTGCTGGCGCTCCGCGGGTTCGGTGCCGTACCGGGATCCTATGCCGGAGCTTCCGCGATCAGCGGAGTTTCACTGGCTCAGCATCTGCGGCGGATTCTGCTGCCGGCGCTGCGCCCGGCATTGGTCGCCGCCGGGGTGCTCGTCGCGCTTTTGGGATCCGCTGACGTTGGGACCGTGTTGCTCCTGCACCCGCCCGGCCGTCCAAACCTGCCCCTGGCAATCTTCACCATCATGGGTAACGCACCCGAATCGCTTGTGGCGGCGTTGTGTCTGCTCTACATGGCCACAGCGGGCGTTGTTCTATGGCTTCTGGCATGGCGAGGAAGGGGCCGTGTATGAACGCCGACGGATTCAGACTGCAACTCGTATCGCACATCTATGGCGACAAGACCGCGCTGAGCGGCGTCAGTTTCGCCTTGCCTGTGGGGGTTCCCACCGCCATCCTCGGTCCGTCAGGTTGCGGCAAGACCACGGCGCTGCGACTGCTGGCTGGCCTTGAGGCGCCAGCGAGAGGACAGATTCTTCTCGATGACCAAGTCGTTTCCAACGAGGGCCGCGTGCTTGTGCCGCCCCATCTGCGGGGCGTGGCGATGGTTTTCCAGGACCTGGCGCTGTGGCCCAACTTGAGCGCGCTGCAGAACGTCGTGCTCGGTCTGGCCGGCCTTAGGTTGTATCGCCGCCAACGAGAACGTCGGGCGTTGGAGACGTTGAATGCGTGCGGCATCGGTGAACTGGCCGCCAGAAGGCCCGCGCAACTTTCCGGTGGCCAGCAACAGCGCGTGGCCATTGCCCGTGCCGTCGCGCCTCGACCACGTTTCCTTCTCCTGGATGAACCGTTTTCGAGTCTTGACCTGGTCCTGAAGCATCAGCTATTCGCCGATCTTTCGGCTCTCGTCCGCGATTTTGGCATCACGCTGGTGCTGGTTACGCACGATCCGATGGAAGCGAAGTCGCTGTGCGATCACGCGGTCGTTCTTGAGGGAGGTCGCGTGGTTGAATCGGGACTTTTCAGCGCTCTGCTCCAGTCCCCGGCATCACGATTCCTTGATGTATTTCGCAGTCAATTGTCGAGGCTCGGCCAATAACGATTCCGTCAGGTCTAACGTATCCATCCGGACCGCGACCCAATTGATGTGTTCCTTCGTGGTGGGACGACAGGATTCTTTCATGTTGCAACGGGTTGAAAGGAGCCGCGGGTGCCGATCCCCGCCTGTTGCACCGCTGGTATTATCGCGGGGGCCAGGAGGGAACCCGCGGGAATAAGTGTGCGCCCCAGGCATCTGATCAGGCATGAGATCGGGAACGGCAATGCGATGTCTCGCGGTTTGCGTGTTGGGGGCGATGGCGGGGTCGGGGCATGGCGCCGAGGGTTTTCGCCCTGCCGAGGCGACGGCGCCGCCGGCCTACGCGGCGCTCTTGGAGAAGTATGGCACGCCGCGCGGGGTGCGGTATGCGACGTGGCACCGGAGCGCGGAGGACATGCGCGCCATCGAGGCGGTGGTCGCCTTTTATCCCGGCACGCTCCCCCCTGCGGATCGGGATGCATCGCTGGCCTGGCACATCAACGCGTACAACGCCTGGGTCCTGCAAAACATCCTCAAGAAATACCCGACCAGGGGACCGCTCGACGGGGAGATGCTCTTTTTCCACGGCAAGCGCATGGTGATCTCGGAAAAGAAGACCAGCCTGCACGGGTTCGAGCAAGGCGTGATCCGACCGACATTCAAGGAGCCGCGCGTGCACTTCGCGCTCAACTGCGCCAGCGCGAGCTGCCCGCCGCTGGCCGCGGCGCCGTTCTCGGCGGAGGGACTGGACTCCCGCCTCGACGCGCTGGCGCGCGAGTTCCTGAACCGGAATGCGCGTGCACTTCGTCTGGACAACGGGAGCAAGACGGTCTGGCTCTCGAAAATCTTCGACTGGTACAAGGAGGACTTCGGGGGCCCGGACGGGATCGTCCCCTATATCAACCGGTATCGCGATGCCAAGCTATCGTCTGGAGCCCGCGTCCGGTTCATGGACTACGACTGGTCCCTGAACGAGGCGAGGTGAAGTGGTCCATCGGGGCGATCCGCGCTTCCGCAGACCGCACGTCCACGCCCGTCAGACCGTCACGAGGCGGTCCGAATCGCGGACAATCTCGTAGTGGTCCTTGAGGGTCGAGAGCGGGCAGATCTCGGACCCTTCGGAAGCCCGAAGTTTGAGGCAGGTGCCGCAGGCGAGCAATTCTCCCCCGGCGTCGAGGATCTGGGTGGCCAAGGTTTTGACGTCGAATTTCGGGTCCTCAATCTGGTCTATCTCGACCCCCCTGCCGGAGAGGAAGATGCGAACCGAATCCCCTTGCTGCAGGGCGTAGAGCGCGAGCCGAAGGGCGTTGAAGACCGTTTCGGGATCAGTCTGGGTGATGATGAGTCCGAGTTTCATGGGATGCCTTTCGTTTCTGGGTTTTGTGGGAATGCCGGTGGCGGCGATTGCCGCGCGCGGGCGACGAATCCGTAGTGGTGGGGTGGCAGATCGATGACGGTCTCCGGGACGAGGAAACCGGCCTCCCGTGCCCAGCGGAGGCAATTCTCCGGTCGGGGGCGGATATCCATCGAAGGGCCGCGAGGGGTGGCGGGGTCGTGGTTCCAGTGGATGATCGCGAGTCTGCCGTTCGGCACGAGTATGCGCCGCGCCTCGCTCAGCAGGCGGTGCGGGTCCTCGGCGTGGAGGATATTGAACAGCATGGCATAGTCCACCGACGCGTCCGGCAGGCCGGTGCCGTCGGCGACGAAGTCGCGGGCGTGAAACGCGGCGTTTCGGATGCCGTTGCGGTCGGCGCGCTCCTGGCACGCCGCCACCATGTCGGGGTCGATGTCGAAGCCATGGAGGGTGCCGCGGATGCGCGCGGCGGCGGGGATGGCGAAGGTCCCGTAGCCGCATCCGAAATCGACAGCATCCCGGACGTTCGGGGTCAATTCGAGGGCCGCGAGGATGGCATCCGGGTCGAAGAAAGTTTGCCACAGGTCCTCGTCGGGCATGCCGCTCTCCCGCGTCTTCACGGTCGATTCCCCCAGGCGCGCGCGATGCGGGTGGCCAGCCCGATGATCGCGGCGTTGCCGTTGCTGTCGCCCTTCTCGAAGTCGTTCTCGACCCGCGCCATCTGGTTGGTCACGTGGGCCAGGCAGATGATGGGATGGCCGGAGGCCTGCGCGAATGCGTAGAGGGCCGCCGCCTCCATCTCGACGGCGAGAAGCCCTTCTGTTCCTGCGGCCGCCAGCGCCGCCTCGGTCTCGCGGAACGGGGCATCGGTGGTCCATGTGCCGCCGATAAGCACATCGGGTCGGTCCGCGAGCGCGCGGCGGGCGACATCCATCGCTTTTTCGGAAATCCGGGTGTAACGGGAGGGCGGGAGGTAATCGTGACTCGTTCCCTCGTCGCGCAGGGCACGGTCGATGAGCACGAAGTAGGGCGGTGTCGCGACGGGGGCTATCTGCCCGGCGGACGTCACGCTGACGAGCAACTGGCAGCCGGAAGCGAAGAGCTGTTCGGCGACGAGGACCGCAAATGGGGCACCGACGGCGCAACCGACGACGCCCACGGTCCCGGCCTCTGTGGTCAGGTCATGCATGTCCGTGTGATAGCAGGCCCAGTGAGGGTTGGGTTTGGCCCCGGTGTCCCGCAACCCGCGGAACAGGTCTCCGTCTGGGTCCAGCAGGCATATCGTCGGGACGTTGCCGTCCGGCAGGCGCTTCTGGCGCCGGGCCTCGCGCAGGAGGCCATGCGCCGCAAAGACCGAGGGGGCACCGTAGTGCTTATTTGCCAGGATGGGCGCCATCGGGATGCCCGATCAGGGCCGCGGACGCGTTCGGGCGGTGGCGCCGCCGGGGGTCGCGCGGCCCGATGCGAGGCGACTCGCGAGCGCGAGGGCGAGCAGCATGACCAGGGCGGAACCGGGCTCGGGGATGGTCGCGAGCGTGAGCAGGGGAGTGGTGGGATCGCCGCCGGGTATGTCCGGGCCCGTGAACCCGAAGGGCTGCTGTGGGGTGCCGTCGCCAAGGTCGACCGTCGACACCATGCCTCCGAGAGGAACGAAGCCGCCTTTCAGGAAGTTGAGATAGGTCAGCCCGTCCCCCGTGAAGGTCAGTTCGATGAAGCTGTCGTCCATGGAGTCGTCGATGCTGGCCGAGGCGAGGATGAAGGACGAATCCGCCAGCCCGCCATACAGGGTGGCGGCATCCAGCACCAGCGGGTCGGTAGTTTCGTCGAAATCCGCCGGCGAGCTTCCGCTGGCCAGGGCGCCCACCAGCGACAGGACGAAACCGGGATCGGTGCTGGCTTTGATCTCATAAGTTTCCGCGGCGTTGACGCTCTCGTAGGTGCCGGTCCAGAGCTTCAGCGTTGCCGAGGTGATGGTCTCCGCCGGGAGCACCGAGGTCAGGTCGAAGACGAAATAGTTCTTCCGCAATGTTGGGGCCAGAGGCGCGCCGAGCGCCCCGGTGGAATAGTGCACCTCGAATCCGACGGAGTAGTTGAACTTGGCGGTGGGAACCAAGGTCCCGTCACCCTTGGCGGAACCGCCTACGTCGGTGACGAAACCGGCGTCGACCGCGGGCAATATATAGTCCGCTTGCAGGATGGGGGAGGGCATGACGGCGAGCATGGCGGCCACGGCCGTGGCGCGGATGCGGGGCCGGGCCGCGCCGGCCCCTGGCAGGCCTTGCCGGGCGACGAAGGGGGCGTGGGTCGTGGCGCACGACGTTGCGACGGATGGGGTCATATTCTTTGCCTCCAGGATCGGGTGGGTCGGTATGGCCAAGGTAGACCATGGCAGGGTGCGCGTGACGCGGGCCGAGCGCAAGCAAAAACGAAACAAAGATCCGTGTTTCGCCACTGGCGCGGGAGGGAGCGCCCCTCCTTGGCCGGAGGGGCTTCATATCCCGAAGGCGTCGCCTCATTCATCGGGAATCCCGCATGCGGCTCGCGCGTCGCGCCGTTCTCGGATGTATGGCCCGAGTTCCATGTCGGCGTAGGAGGTTCCCGGGCGGACCACGGGATACAGGACCTCCTCGATATCGGTGACGACCTCGAGGAGCGCGGGACCTTGCGCCGCCAGCAGGGCATCGAGGCGCGCGGGCAGCTCGCCGCGCACGACAACGCGTTCCGCGAAAGCGAAGTGGCACAGGCGGGCCATCGCCGCGAAATCGACGTCGCGCGGTCTCTCCGTGGTGAAATGGCGGCCACCATAGGCGACATCCTCCAGATTGCGCACCATGCCATCGGCGTGATTGTTGAGCAGCAGGATCTTGATTGGCACCCCGAGGGTGCCGACGGTGTGCATCTCGCCCATGTTCATCCGGAAGCCACCGTCGCCATCGACCGCGATCACGCGGGCCTCGGGGTTGGCGTGGCATGCGCCGATGGCGGCCGGGACGGCGAAGCCCATGGTGCCGAAGCTGCCCGAGGTGAGGAATCGGCGGGGCCGGTGCATCCTGAGGTGCTGGGCCGCGAGGAGCTGATGGTTGCCGACGCCGGTGGTCACGATCATGTCGTCGGCGAGGCGGTCGTTGAGGAGATCGAGCACCTCCGCCTGCTGGATGCGGTCGCCATCGCGGCGGTAGTCCAGGGGCCATCGCCGCTTGAGTCCGATGGCGTGCTGGCGCCACCCCTCGATGCCGATGCGGACATCGTGGCGGTCGGCGTAGTCGGTCAGATCGTGGAGTGCCGTGGCGGCATCGCCCAGGAAGGTGAAATCGGGGCTTCGCTCGCCGCGGATCTGGTACATCTTTTCGGGGTTGATGTCGATGTACGCGATCTTCGCGTGGATGGCGAAGCCGACCTTCTCGGCGACCCGGTCGTCCCACCGGACCCCGATCGCGAAGAAAAAGTCGTTGTCCTGGATGATCTTGTTGGCGCAGGGCGTGCCGAACATGCCGAGGAGCCCAAGCGCGCAGGGGTCGTTCTCGTCGACCACGCCCTTGCCCATGAGGGTGTTGACCGAAGGGATGCCGAAGCGCGCGTTGAACTTGCGGATCGCGGCGCTGCCGCGCGGCGAGTTGAGGCCGCCACCGAGGTAAAGGAGCGGGCGTTCCGAAAGGCCGAGGAGGTCGAAGAACCGCCGACACTGGTCGTCGGAGAGGTGGCCCTCATTTTCGTAGACGCCGGCGAAGCGGTCGACGTTGCCGCCGGTGTAGCGGCTGGCGTTGCGCTGCAGGTTGATCGGCAGGTCGATGACCACGGGGCCGGGCCTTCCGGCGCGCGCGAGGAAGTAGGCATCCTTGATGATCGTCTCGATGTCGTCGATGCTATTGACGGAGATCACGCGCTTGGCGGTGGGGCCGAAGACGGACCCCACGTCGATGTGCTGGAAGGAGTCGGTGCCGATCTTGTTCTCTGGGACTTGGCCTGCGATGACGAGCAGGGGGACGCTGTCGGCGAAGGAGTCGGCCACGGCGGTGAGGGTGTTGGTGATGGCGGGCCCCGAGGTGACGATGGCGATGCCCACCCTGTCGCTCGAGCGGGAGTAGCCCGCCGCACTGAAGGTGGCGGACTGCTCGTTCGAATTGACGACGATCCGGATGGGCCCCTGGCCCAGGGCGTCAAGCACCGGCAGGATCGCGGCCCCGCTGTAGCCAAAAACATGGCGGACGCCGAGTTCCCTGAAGCACGAGGCGATGATGGCCGCGCCTTTCATGGTGAGCCTCCCGGCATGCCCGCGATGGTTGTGATGCCCTGCCTCGCCAAGGGGCGGCAGAGGATCTCGGCCCCGTTCCGTCTCATCTCTCTCGTCTCCTTCGTCTTCCCCCGCGGAGCCGTCGGGGGAAAAAACAACCCCCTCCGGCTCGCGCCGGAGGGGGTTAGTCGAAAATCGATCGTCCTTCCGGCGCGCTACGCGACGACGAGTACGACCACCAGGCACGCCGTGGTGTCGAACGAACTGTCGATGCTGCCGGAACGAATCATTTGATTTCAGGCTCCTCCATCGGCCAGATGGTTGCAAGAGAATTTTTCGGTAGTGTCCTAATTTGATCCGATATAGAATCAATGGTTGGGAACAGGCGCCGCTGGACGGAACGATGGTGACGGAATAGATTTGGGATCATGGATACCGAAGAAGCCCAGTGGGCGGATCAATGCCGCCGGGGTATCGCGCGACCGCTGCGGGACCGCATCCGATTCGGATTCGTCAAGACCCGCAGGCCGGTGCTCGACGACGCCCCGTTCCGGGTGTTCGACTCCATGGAGGAATACCGCCGGTGGGGCCATGAGAACCTCCCAGAGTTCCTTGGATTCCGCATCGAGGGGAAGGCATGACAGGCGGGAAATTCACCCCCGAGCAAGCCGCCATCATTGCCGCGGCGTTTGCGCGGCACCGCGTCCGCTACCTGTTCATCGGCAAGTCCGGCGCGATCTTGCTCGGCTATCCCTCGACAACCCAGGATGTCGACCTCTTCCTGCCCAAGGGGGATCGCGAGAATGCCCGTGCCGCGCTGGCGGCCTTGGAGGATGCGGGTTTCGCCCTCGGGGAGGATGTCCGCCAGGCCGTCCTGGAGACACGCGATTTCGTCCAGATCACCCAGGGCCCCTTCGATGTCGATCTGGTCCATGCCCCGGACGGGATCGAGTCGTTCGAGGAGGCCAACGCCAGGGCGGTGGATGTGGAGGGATTGCCGGTGGCCAATATCCGCGACATCATCGCCAGCAAGAGGGCTAGCGGGCGACGGAAGGACATCATGGACCTGGACCTGCTCGAGAACTTCAAGAAGTATTGGGAAGCGGCGAACCCGGCCCCCCTTCCAACTTCGCGGCAGGCCGCTGAGCGGCGCGTCCCCCGCAGCGAGCCGAAGGAGTTCGACCCACCTGGCAACCCATAGTCAAAGGCCGCTTCGCGCAACCCCGTGGCCAGGTTGACCCGTCCGGCCGGCAGCCTGGCCCGCGTGACCTCCAGCTTCTTCCCGAACATGGGATCGATCTGGAAAAACCTGATGGGGTGGGCGCGGTCATCGCTCCCGTGTCAACCCGAATCCATCATCGGTCGACGTCAGTTTAGTACACTACCGAAGATTACAAGAGGATTTCACCTGTTCCGACGGTGGCTAATTGACGCGTGGGTGTGCGGGCAGGTCGAGCGATCGCATCTGTGGCCAGATGGCCTAGTCATATCCGATGAAACAATCCGGCGCGCGCTACGTCAGGGTGCCCCTGTCGCAGGCGGCCTTCCGGCGGAGCGGGCGCGAAAGGGGGTAGACGAGCCGTGGGAGCAGGCCGCGGGGAAAATCCTCAATGCCCGCGAAGCCGAAGCGTTCGGGCTGCTGGGAGCGTGAGGTCGCACGGTCGGGCCAGTGGGCGGTGCCGAAGAGCCAGTCCCAGAGGCTGAGCGAGATGCCGAAATTCGCCCCGAAGGGTCGCCCCGGCGGGGTCTTTGCGTCGTGGTGCCAGACGTGCATGCGTGGCGAGTTGAGGACGTAGCGCAGCGGGCCCCAGGTGATATCGAGGTTGCTGTGGTTGAGTTCGCCTATGAGGGTGGCCGCGATGGCGACCAAGAGGATGACCATGGGGTCGACCCCGAGGACCACGAGCGGGAGGTAGGTCAGGCCCTGGTAGATCACCGACTCCATCCAGTGGAAGCGGAAGCTGCCGATCCAATCCATGTCGACGATCGAGTGGTGGAGCTTGTGGAACTCCCAGAGGAAGGGGACCCGGTGCAAGATGTTGTGGACGCACCAGTCGAGAAAATCCTTGAGCAGGAAGTAGACGAGAACCTGCACGGCGAGGGGCTGACCCGCGAGGAGGTTCCAGGACTTGGCGGATTCGATCAGGGGCATGAGCCATGCGGCGACGAAGGCGGTCACATGGGCTAAGAGTATCGCGAAGTAATGGCCGTTGAAGAAGAGCCAGAAGAGGTCCTGCGGGAATTGTTTCCGGAACAGTTTCTGGCCCTGGCGCCACGGGCGTATGCGCTCGGCCAGCAGGCTGACGAGTGATATCACCAGCAGCCAGAAGAGATAGCCTCGCGTGTCCCAGATCGCCTGCAGCATGACCCGAAAACTGTGACACGATTCTGCCCCGGTGCCAACGGGCGGGAGGAAGACCGGAAGAATCAGAGGATGGCGCGGGCTCCGCCGATTGAGATGCAACCCGTTTATTATCAGGTGATTCGGGCCGATTCATGTCCGACACGGCGGGGTCGCATCTCGCGGCGAAGGGTTAGGAAGATTGCGCCTGGGATAATTCAGGCTTATGTGGAGGTTCCGCCAGCCAGACGGGGCGAGGCGGCATGAACGATCGAACAGAAACAAGGAGACGACCATGAGAGCAGACGGAGAGAATCGCATTGTGGGACATCGTTGGTTGGGCGGACTGCTGGCGGCGGGCATGGCATTGGCGGTGGCGGCGTGTTCGAAGCCGGCGGACGAGGCCCCGACTAAGGCCGAGCACCCGAAATCGGAGCATCCGAAGGCCGAACATCCGAAGAAGGCGGAGCACCCGCAGGGGGAAGGCAGGGCGAAGCCAGAGCATCCGCAGTGAGCGGTTCCGCAGGGACCTGCCGGAATCAGTCCGGCAGATCCCTAGCGGGGCGAAACCAGGCATTGGAGTGGTGACATGATGCGACGGTCGTGGTGTGTCCTCCCGCTGGCCGCGATATGGATAGCGGGCTGCGGGCGGGAGCGGGAAGGGACGCCCGGGGCCGGCCAAGAGGCGTGCGAGGCGGTGCCCGAGGTCGTCACGGCCGACATCGAGGCGGGCATCGTGGCGCACATCGAAGAGCAGACGCGCCGGGGCGGGGGGTATTTCCACTTGGTCCATGATGGGGAGGAGTTGCGGCTCAAGCTCGTCCGGGTCCACACCGAGTACTTGGCGAACCTGGGTCCGGGGCGGCACTTCGCGTGCGTCGATCTGGTTTGCACCGATGGCGACGTGTACGACGTGGACTTCTTCTTGTCGGGCGAACCCGGCGCGATGACCGTCACGGAGACCACGGCACACAAGATCAACGGGCAGCCGCTCTATCTCTGGGAGCAGACGGCGGACAAGACATGGTATCGGGTGACGACCGATGGGGCCAGCGAGGCGCTTCTCGGGGTGGTGCGGGGCGAGGACGCGTTCGAGTTCCGGTATCGGGCGTCCTTGCCGGAGATCGGCGGGCCGGCGCGCATGTGGCTGCCGCTGCCGTCCAGTGACGCGTTCCAGACGGTGGAGGTGACGGCGATCCGTGCGCCGGGCAAACGCTCGGTGCTTGAGGAGCGCGCGCACGGGAACCGGGTCCTGTTCCTCGAATTGGGACCGGGGGATGGCGGGAAGACCGTGGAGATGCGATTTCATGTCGCGCGGAAAGAGAAGAAGTCCTACGGGGGGGATCCCCCCGATGCGGGACTCCATCTCGCATCGGAGCGCCTCACGCCGGTTAGTGAGGCTTTTCGCGTCACCGCGGAGGAGGTCACCCGCGGCAAGAGTCGCGATCTGATCCGTGCGCGGGCGCTGTACGATCATGTCATGGACCGGATGCGGTACATGAAGCACGGGCCCGGCTGGGGAAAGGGGGACGCCGCGTACGCCTGCGACACCCTCACGGGCAACTGCTCGGATTTTCACGCCTACTTCATCGCGCTGGCCCGGAGCATCGGGATACCGGCCCGCTTCGCCATCGGGGCGGCGATCCCCTCGGATCGCGATGCGGGGGGCATCGATGGCTACCACTGCTGGGCAGAATTCTATGCCGATGGCGCCTGGTGGCCCGTGGACATCAGCGAGGGCAACAAGTTTTCCAGCCTGGCCACGTATTATTTCGGGCACCACCCGGCGAACCGTTTCGAACTCAGCCGCGGGCGCGACCTCGTGGTCGAGCCCGGACCGGTCTCCGGCCCGATCAACTTCTTGGCCTACCCGGTTTTCGAGATCGGGGGGAAGCCCACGCCCGTCCGGGTCCAGTTTTCCTTTGCCAGGAAACGGTGATCGGAAACCTGCGCCGAGACATGGAATATCGCGGTGGGCATTTCCCTCCTATCGTCATGAAGCACCCCAACCACAGCAGGATCGCCGGCGCCATGATCGCGGGGGCGGCGATTTTCATCCATCCGGCATCGGCCTCGGATTTCCCGGACGGTTCGCCGCCATTCGTCACCGCCTACGACGCCGCGCTCAAGGCCGCGAAGGACGGTGGGAAGCCCGTGGTGATGATATTCTCCGCCTCCTGGTGCCCGCCCTGCCAGGCCAACAAGAGGCGGGTCTATCCCAGCGCCGAGGTGAAGCCCTTCCACGACAAATTCGTCTGGGCGTACCTCGATGCCGACCAGAAGGCGAATGCAACGGCCATGCAGAAATTCGGCGTCAGTGGCATCCCGCACATCGAGTTCCTCGACAAGGACGGGCGGTCGCTGGGCAAAGCCGTCGGCGGCACGACGCCGGAGGCGTTCGCCGGGCAACTGGCGGCGATACTCAAGAAGGCGGGGTCGTAGCGCGTTCTCCCTGGCGCGGGGAAAAAGCGCTTCCGCCCAGGGGGATATTGCGCAAGCATCGGCGCGCCGTGGGCGATGGGACATCGGACAGGCCGGATTTCGAGAGCGTGGTGGAGGCCCACTACGGGGACCTGTACCGTTTCGCCATGAGCCTGGCCCGCGACCCGCACGACGCGGCGGACCTGACGCAGCAGGCGTTCGTCGTGTACGCGGAGAAGGGCCACCAGATCCGGGAGGCCGCTCGCATCAAACATTGGCTCTTCACCACGCTGTATCGCGAGTTCCTCCGGATGCGGAAGCGGGGGCTGCGGCACGTCGGCGGGGAACAGGGCGCCGAGGAGGTGGCGCGGGCCTGGGTGGGTCCCGAAGCGGAGCGGGGCGCCGAGCACGCCGAGCTGCTTGCGGCGCTCGGCTCGCTGGAGGAGACCCACCGGGCGGCGCTGACCCTGTTCTACCTCGACCAATCTTCCTACAAGGAGATCGCCGAGATCCTCGGGGTGCCCATCGGCACGGTGATGTCGCGGCTCTCGCGCGCCAAGGAGCTGCTGCGCCGAGAACTCGGGGCCGGCCCGCGTTCCCGTGGAATAGGCGACGGCCCCGGTGACTCGTATCACAGGAGGAGTCAGGATGGATAGCGAGCGCGCCAAGCTGCTTCTGAGCGGATACCGGCCCGGTGGGCCGGAGGCGGGCGATCCGGACTTCGCCGAGGCGCTGGGACTGGCCGCGCGTGACGCGGAACTCGGGCGATGGTTCACCGAGCAGTCCGCGTTGGACGGGCTGATGCGCGAGGCACTGAGGGCCGTGGTGCCCCCGCCGGAACTGAGGGCCGCGATCCTTCACCGCGGCACGGTGGTGCGGATGCTGGCGCCCGCGCGGTGGTGGTCTGCGCCGATCTTTCGGCTCGCGATGGCGGCGGGCATCGCGCTGGCGCTGGGCGTCGCAGCCCTGATGCTGCCGCACGCCGCGGACAAGATGCCGCTGGTGGTTTTGACCGAAGAGATCTCGCTCATGCATGCCGGGGAGAAGATATCCCTCGGGGCCGCGGGCTCGGACGCCGACGAGCACCGGCGCTGGCTGGCCGAGCGCGGCGCCCCGCACGATTTCGGGATACCCGCCGCCCTGGCCTCGCAGCACGGCCTCGGTTGCCAGGTGTATTCCATCCGTGGCAACCGCGTCTCGCTCCTGTGCTTCCGGTTGGACGACAGGAGGGTGGTGCATTATTTCGTCATCGACCGCGACCGGCTCGCCGATCCGCCCAAATCGGGCCGGACAGTCTTTCTCGATGGCGAGGGGCTGTCGTTCGCGGCTTGGTCTGACGAGCGAAGGACCTATGTCCTCGCGGGGCCCGTCGGCGTCGAGGGGCTCAAGCGGTTGCTCTGAGATCGTCACACTCGGAAATTTTCCACCGGCAATGTGATGGGTGTCGGTCGATCCTTGCGCCGTGTTGACAATCATAAATCATAATGCATAAATCCGCGCTATGAGGATCACGCTTTCGATACCCGACGCCGTGGTTCGGCGCTTCCAGGCCGCCGTTCCGGCGCGGCAGCGTTCGCGGCTGGTGACCCGATTGCTGGAGCAAGAGCTGGCCGACCGGGACGACGCGCTTGCGGGATCGTGTCGGGCGGCGAATCGGGACATTGCGCTGGAACGCGAGATTGACGAGTGGCAAGCGTTTGAAGATCGGATCGACGAATGACAGGCCCGCGGATCAATCGCGGGGACGTTTGGTGGGTGAGTCTTGATCCGGCCCAGGGGAGCGAGATCAGAAAGACGCGCCCGTGTCTCGTGCTGACGCACGACACCTTGAATCGGCTTCGCCGGACCGTTGTCGTTGTGCCACTATCCGCCGCGGCACGGCCCCATCCTCCGATCACAGTGTCCGTCAGATGTCAGGGCCAAAGTGCCGTGGCTGTGATCGATCAGCTCCGGGCGGTGGCCAAGCATCGGCTCAAGTCGCGGATCGAGACGCTGGCGGCGGAGGAACTTGCCGAAGTCTGCCAGGCGGTGGCTCGGATCTTGGAACTGCGCTGAGTGGGGTTCGGCGATGCGCCGTGGAATACGGGCGGGCGACCGGGACTCTCATGAACATGGACAGTGGTGCGAAGCCTATGGAGGGTGGCCGCGCGCGATGCGGTTCCGGTTCCTGCGGGGCCGGTGGCCGCCCGTGCCCAGGGATCATTTTGGCCATCGTGGTTTTCGGTGGGTACCTGCTCTATGGCGCGGGGCAATGGGTCTTTGCCTGGCTGACGCGGTGAGGGCGGGATGATGCCCGGCCGGTTCTTTACCCTCGCGCTGGTGGTGACGCTGCCGGCCGCGGTGCCGTTGGCCCACGGGGACAACCGGCTCGCCGGGGAGCGATCGCCCTATCTGCTCCAGCACGCCAACAACCCGGTCGACTGGTTTCCCTGGGGGCAGGAGGCGTTCGCCAAGGCCCGGCGGGAGAACAGGCCGATCTTCCTGTCCGTCGGTTACTCCACCTGCCACTGGTGCCACGTAATGGAGCGCGAGTCGTTCTCCGACCCGGAGATCGCCGCGTTTCTGAACGATCACTTCGTGAGCATCAAGGTGGACCGGGAGGAGAGGCCTGACGTGGATCGGGTCCACATGGCCTTCGTGCAGGCCGCCACCGGCCGCGGGGGGTGGCCCATGAGCGTGTGGCTCACGCCCGACCTCAAGCCATTCGCGGGCGGGACCTATTACCCGCCGCGCGACTCTGGGGGACAGGCCGGTTTCCTGACGGTGTTGCAGCACATCGCCGGGGAGTGGCGCGACGACGAGCGCGGGGTCCGGGCCCGGGCGGACATGGTCGCCGCCGGACTCGAGCGTCTTGCGGATGGGCTGGCGTCGGCCAAGGGCAATCCGGCGCCCGGCACCGAGATCCTTGAGGCGGCGCGCGCGTCGCTGGCGCGCCAGTTCGACCGCGAGGAGGGGGGCTTCGGGCGGGCGCCGAAGTTCCCTAACCCTGCCGAACTGCACTTTCTGTTCAACGAGGCGGTGCGGCTGGGACGGGGATCGGAAGTGGCCGACGCGGTGCTCGACATGGCGCTCTTCACCCTGGAGAGGATGGCGATGGGCGGCATCCACGATCACCTGGGCGGCGGTTTCCACCGCTATGCCGTGGATCGCGGCTGGCGCGTGCCGCACTTCGAGAAGATGCTCTACGATCAGGCGCAGCTCGCCGAGGCCTACCTCATCGCACACCAGCTCTCCGGTCGGGAAATCTTCGCAAAGACAGCGCGCGGCATACTCGACTATGCGCTCCGCGACATGGCGCATCCCGGGGGCGGGTTCTTCTCGGCAGAGGACGCCGACAGTTTGGAGAACCCCGGCGCCCCACACAAGACCGAGGGAACATTCTACGTCTGGGGCCGGGAGGAGATCGAGCGGGCCCTCGGGCCGGACGCGGAACTCTTTTGCGCGGGCTACGGCGTGGAGGCCGGCGGCAACGCGCCGAACGGCGCGGACGCGCGCGGCGAGCTGGCGGGAAAGAATATCCTGGCTCGCCGCCTGTCGAAAGCCGCCGTCGCCGAGAGATTCAAGATATCACCCGAACAGGCCGAGGCCCAGCTGGAGGCCGCCCGCGAGAAGCTCTTCGAGGTCCGGGCCGCGCGCCCCCGCACTCACCTCGACGACAAGATCCTGGCGGGATGGAACGGACTCATGATCACCGCCCTCGCCAAGGGTCATCAGGTATTGGGGGACCGGAAGTATCTCGATGCCGCCGAGCGGTGCGCGGATTTCATTCGTCGAGAGCTCCACGACGCGGGCCCTGGGACGCTGGCGCGCTCGTGGCGCGACGGCTCGGCCGGTGTCGGGGGATTCGCCGAAGACTACGCCTATCTCATCCGGGGCCTGATCGACCTCTACCAGACCGATTTCGACACCGCGTGGCTGGAGTGGGCGCTGGCGCTCCAGCGGCGGCAGGACGATCTGTTCTGGGACGAGGACGGCGGGGGATACTTCGGCTCGGCCCGCGGGGACCCCTCCATCCTCGTGAGGATGAAGGACACCCACGATGGCGCCGAGCCGTCCGCCAACACGGTATCGGCGCTGAATCTCCTGCGCCTCTCCCACCTTCTCGGGGACCCGGCGCTCGGCGAGCGCGCCGAAAGGGCGCTGGCCTATCTTGGTGCCACCCTGCGGGCCTCGCCGATGGCTGCGCCGATGGGCCTGGTCGCAATGGACCGCGCCCTGTCGCCCTCCCGGCAGATCGTCCTCGTCGCACCGAGGGACGCGGCGCCCACGCGGCAGATGATCCGGGCGATCTGGGCGCGATTCCAGCCGGGCGCCGTCTGGGCGCTGCTCCACGATGGGGCGAGCCGCAAGTTCTTCGGGGCCCAGGCACCGTTCTTCGCCGGATTGCCGGAGGTCGATGGGCGGCCCACCGCATATATCTGCGAGAATTTTACCTGCGGGCTGCCCACCGATGACCCGGTCGAGTTCGAGGCGAGACTGTCCGGGCGCGATGTCGGGAGACCGAGGGACTGACTCCGCCTCTCCGTTCAGGTCTCGCGGCTCCATCGGTGCGCCGCGAACGCGGCATCCAGTGGGGTGTGGGCGAGGTGGTTTGTGAAGTTGCTCAGCGTCTTCAGTGCCAGGATGCTGAGCACGTCGAGAGCGTGACGGGTCGTGTAGCCGGCGTCGAGGAAGGCCTGCTGCTGGTCCTCTGGCACCCAGCCACGATGGTTCAGGACGGCCTTGGTGAATCGGACAAGGGCCGCCTGTTTCGAATCCGAGGGTTCCCGGCCCGCGCGGAGCGAGGCGATCGTTTCCTGGGGAACCCCGCTCATCTTGGCGACCGCGCTGTGCGCGGCCACGCAGTAGTCGCATCCGTTCTGCTCGCTCACCGCCAGCATGGCGACCTGCTGTTCCTGCGGCGTGAGCGCGCCATGCTCCTTCAGCAGCCCGCTGACCTGCAGATAGGCGGCGATGGCGACGGGCGACTCGGCGAAGACGGCGTAGAGATTGGGCGTGAGCCCGTAGGCCTTCTCGACCTGATCCAGGACGGGTCCGGATCCCTCCGGGGCCGTCTCCTTGGTGTGCAATGTGAATTTCATCGGCGTGGATTCCTTCCTGTTCCTTTGCGTCCGTTTTGCTCCCCGGTCGGTCCGTAAATAGACCGTACGGTACATAATAGAGCCCGATGGGGGCCGGTCTATTCCAGCGCCTTCAGAACATTCGGAATGGCCGAGCGAATCCTCTCGGCGGAAGTCCCCGCCTTGGCCATCGTCCGCAGGCCGCCCAGGCTGGCGGCGAGGTAGGTGGCCAGGGCCGGCGCATCGGCCGCGGCAGAGATGCTGCCCTCGTTCTGCCCCCGCAGCACGGCCTGTTGGAAGATCCGCTCGAAGATGGAGAGGGAATCCCGCACATCCCGGCGGAGGCCGGCGTGCCTCTGGCCGAGTTCGGCCGCGCTGTTCATGACGAGGCAGCCATTGGCGCAGCGTTCCCGGGCCTCCCGTACTGGGATCTGCAGCATCGATTCGATGAAAGCCCGGCCCGTCCGGGCCTGGAGCAGCCGCCCACCGAACTCGGCGGCCATGATATCGCAGTATCGGCCCAGCGCCTCCCTGAAGACCGCCTCCTTGCCTTTGAAGGCCGCGTAGAAGCTGCTGCGGCCGATCCGCATCGCCGCCAGGAGGTCGTCGAGAGAGGTGTCCCCGAAACCCTTCCGCCAGAATAGGCGCATGGCGCGGTCCAGCGCCGCATCGCGATCAAACTCGCGCGGACGTCCGGGGGGCATTCCTGATTATGTACCGTTCAGTCCGAATGTCAAGGCTGGGAGGTGCCCGCTGGCGCCATCAGCTCATCGCGATTTCCGCTCTCCGAGGAGCGGGAGCCCGTCGGCATGGTGGAATCGGCCCTCTGGCGGCCCGTTCTCCAGCGAGAGCACCCCGCGGGGGCAGACGGCGGCGCAAAGGCCGCAGCCGACGCAGGAGGCGCGGACGATGTCCTGTCCGCGCTGGGCGTAGTGGCGGACGTCGATCCCCATCTCGCAGTATTTGGAGCAGTTGCCGCAGGAGATGCATTGGGCGCCGTTGGTGGTGATGCGGAAGCGGGAGCCGAGGCGCTGGATCAACCCGAGGACGGCGGCCATGGGGCAGCCGAAGCGGCACCAGACGCGGGTGCCGAGGATCGGGTAGAAGCCGACGCCGACCACGCCGGCGAAGGCCGCGCCGATCAGGAAGCCGTACCACCGGCGGAGCGCGTAAAGGGGTTCCCTGAGGGCGGCGGGCATGTGGGGCTCGAACCAGAGCAGGACGGTGAGGGCGACGATCCAGACCAGCACGCCGTGGATCATCCACCGCTCGATGCGCCAGGCGCGGAGGGATTTGTCGGACAGGTGCCGCCACGGGTCGCCGAGGGTATTGGCCAGCCCGCCGCAGCCGCAGACCCACGAGCAATACCAGCGTTTGCCGAAATAGTACGCCAGCACCGGTGCCGCCAAGAGCGAGCCGATGAGGAACCACCCGGCGAAGAATAGGCCGGCATTTCCCGCCTTCGCGAGTCCCCCCAACGTGTCGGGGAAGAGCTTGTCGTATGCCAGGGGCCAGAGGTAGCTGAGGTAGGCCTCGGGCTGGTGGAGTCTCGCGAAGAGCGAGGGCAGGGCGTAGGCGAAGGCCAGTTGGAAGAACATCACCGAGGCGGTCCTGACGATCTGGTAGCGGCTGTGCCGGTACTTGGCGATGGCCTTGGCGCCCATCACCAGGACCCCGACCGTGTAGGCGGTGCCGTAGACGAACCACTGGTCCGCCGCCTTGCCGCGCAGCGCCACGCTCATCGGGTCGTGCAGGCGCACCAGGCCCTCGAGGGTGGCCGGGAGCCAGTAGAGCAGGACGTAGAGGCCGGTCAGCGCGACGCCGAGGGTCCAGCCAAGCGCGCCGCGCGAGGTGAGCCCGTCGGTGGTCTTGCCGTTGTTGCGGATGCCGGGCAGGTCGGCGAGATGCTTGCGCAGGGCATAGAGAAGGCCCCCGAGGATGACGCCTCCCCACGCCGACGCGGCCCAGAGTGCCCGGATGACGTCCGGGGTCCGAGACGAGGCGACGAAGAGCGCGCAGGCGAGGCCAAGCATGCCCGCGCCCACCAGGGTGAGGCCGATCTTCTCCGTTGGGGATAGCCGATTGGAGCCCGAACTGAGCGAATGGCCTTCTCCGATCAGGGCGTCCATGGGATGGGTCGGGTGTGGGTGGGTCGTGTCATGCGGCCGCTTTTCCCAGCAGGCGGTGGATGGTCTGCCCGAAGAGCCCCTTGCGCGCCCGGGCCCGTGCGGCGCGGCCGGGGTGTCTCGCGTTGAACGAGGCGAGGATGGCGGGCTCGTGGCGGCGGAAGAACTCGGGGTCGAAGTTCGCGGCGGCGAGGTCGGCCATGACCTCCTCGATTTTGGCACCGGACGCGATCCAGCTCTCCCATGCCGCGTGGCGCTGCCGGATGCCCAGCGCGTTGGTGCCGAGCACCTCGCCGCCGTCGGCGCGGAAGTTGACCCGCAGGGACCTCGGTCCCGACGGGTCCTCCCAGTAGAAGGATTCGGTGCCCTCGGGCGCGCGGGGCGGCACGGTCCCGTAGGTCTGGTACTCGATGTCGAAGAACTTGGCGGAGTTGAACCATACACCGGGTTCGTAGGGCCGATCCTCGCCGCAGAGGTTGGCGGCGATGTGCTCGCCGTGGATCTTGCCCGTGTACCAGACCTGCTCGACGGGACGCCGGCCGGGCGGCGGCTCGCGGTGCTGCGCGCAGTCGCCGCCCGCGAAGACCCCGGACGCCGACGTCCGGAACCGCGAATCGACCAGCACGCCGCGGTCGCACTCGATGCCGGAATCCTTGGCCACCGCGATATTGGGGCTGACCCCCACCGTCAGGCCCACCAGCTCGCAGGGGATCTCCTCGCCCGCTTTCGTGACCACGCCGCGGGCGCGGCCATCGCCGTCGGGCAGTATCTCCGCCAGCTCCGTCTCGAGGCGCAGGTCGACGCCGTGCGCGAGGATGTGCCGATTGATGAGCCTGGCCTCCTGTTCCGGGAGGACGATGTCCCAGAAGTTCTTTTCGCGGACCAGGAAGGTCACGGGAATCCCGCGGGAGAGCAACATCTCGGCAAGCTCTATGCCGATGAGCCCACCCCCGACGATGACCGCGCGCCTGGCGCGGGCGGCGGTGGCGCCGATCGCCTTGATGTCGGGCAGGCCGTAGAGCCCGTGGACGCCCCCGAGGTCCTGTCCCGGCCAGCCGAAGAGGTTGGATTTGGACCCGGTGGCGACCACCAGGGCGTCATAGTCGACCGACTCGCCATCCTGGAGCACGAGTCTCCGGTTCCCGTGGTCGATCCGGTTGACCCGTCCGCGTTTCAGGCAGATGTGGTTCTTCTCCCAAAATCCGTCCTCGTAGAGCTTGGTGTCCTCGTACCGCATGTCGCCCATGAAGACGTACATCAGGGCCGGGCGCGAATACGGGTGGTCGGTCTCGTCGGAGATCAGGGTGATCCGGTCATCGCCGCGCTTGCGCAAGTGGCGGGCCACGGTGGTCCCGGTGATGCCATTGCCCAATATCGCGATGTGGCGCGCGCTCATCTGGAATACGAGCCGACGGGAGGGTGGTCTATTCCAGGAGAATGTCCGAACGCCGGTCCGGCGGGATCGAGGGCTCGACCCGCCGCACCTCCTCGGGCACCTGCTTGGCGGCTTCGCCGATGATTTCGACGCTTCGAGCGAAGGCGCGTTTCAACGTCTCATCGGCGAAAAACGCATTGCGTTCGAGGGCCTGTGCCTGTGCGGCCAGATACCGGGCCTCGTCGCGCATGTGGCAGAGGTACTCAACGGACGAGCGAGGCATACCGTACGGAGGCGAGGATCTTGGGGCCGAGATAAGGACTGAGCGACCGGTCTGTCACCAGATCGACCCGGCGCCCGAAGAGGCTTTCGA
Source organism: uncultured Verrucomicrobiales bacterium (assembly GCA_964651705.1). Classification (GTDB taxonomy): domain Bacteria; phylum Verrucomicrobiota; class Verrucomicrobiia; order JADLBR01; family JADLBR01; genus JADLBR01. The sequence goes on along the minus strand of CAZYWZ010000027.1, from coordinate 37,074 downwards.
GGAGGTCGAACAGGCCGAAGTAATTGTCCGCCGTCTTGCGATCGGGATCGAACTCGACGTAGACATCGACGTCGCTACCCGCGTCGAAATCCCGGGGGCGCAGCACCGAGCCGAAAAGGCCGATGCGCGACACACCCAAGGCCTTCAAAGCGCCGGCGTTTTCTTCGAGTGTCGCGATCGGGCTTGTCATTCCGGGTTGGTTTGTCTTCGTTCGCAAGCGTCAGTTAAAATGATACGTGCTGCATCGGCTGTGTCAACGGACGCCGGTGGTGTGCCAATCTTTGGGCGGGAGAGGCCGCCGATGCTCCGTGTCCCCGTGACTTTGTGAGGGCCAAGCTGTCCGGCGGCGCTTCTTTGCACTGGCGGGCAGATCGGCATCTCGTACTTTTTCTTTTGATTGGGGCCCGGGGAATAAAGCGCCGCGGACCCGCCTCGGATATGGAGTGCCTATGAAGACCGTGCGCGACCGCTATGCCAATGCCGCCAAGGCCACCGAGGCGGCACTCTGCTGCCCCGTGGAATACGACGCCAGATATCTGGAAGTGATACCGCCCGAGGTCATCGAGCGAGACTATGGCTGCGGCGATCCGTCCCGTTACCTCAGGGAAGGGGAGACCGTCCTGGATCTGGGGTCGGGGACCGGGAAGATCTGTTTCATCGCCTCGCAGGTGGTCGGGCCGCAAGGCCGGGTGATCGGGGTGGACATGACCGACGAGATGCTGGAGGTGGCGCGCCGGAATGCCCCGGTCGTCGCGGGGCGCGTCGGCTATGCGAACGTCGAGTTCCGCAAGGGCCGCATCCAGGATCTGGCGCTGGATCTGGAGCGCCTCGACGCCGAGCTGAGGCGCGCCCCGATCTCCGACGCCAACGCCTTCTTGCGCGCGGGGGAGCTGGCGGACGAACTCCGGGTGAGCCACCCGCTTGTGGCCGACGAGTCGGTGGATGTCGTCGTCTCCAACTGCGTGCTTAACCTTGTCGAATCGGGCGAGAAGCGGCGGCTATTAGAGGAGATTTTCCGCGTGTTGCGGACGGGCGGCCGGGCGGTGATCTCGGACATCGTGTCCGACGAGGACGTGCCGGAGGCGTTGCGGGCCGACCCGGAACTCTGGAGCGGGTGTGTCAGCGGGGCGCTGCGGGAGGACGCCTTCCTTCGGGCCTTCGAGGAGGCGGGGTTCTACGGCATCCGGATCCTGAAGCGCGACACCGGGCCGTGGAGGACGGTGCAGGGAATCGAGTTCCGCTCGGTGACGGTCGATGCGTTCAAGGGCAAGCAGGGAGCCTGTCGCGAGTTCAATCAGGCGGTGATCTACCGGGGGCCTTTCCGGGAGGTGCTCGACGACGACGGGCATCGGCTGGGCCGCGGGGAGAGGGTCGCGGTCTGCGACAAGACGTTCGCGCTGTATCGCAAGGCACCGTACGCCGAGCACTTCGAATTCGTCGAGCCGCGCGTGCCAGTGCCGGCCGAGAACGCGGGGCCGTTCGATTGCGACCGGGCGCGGCTGCGCCACCCGCGGGAGACCAAGGGCATGGCGTACGATGCGACGATCGAGGCGGCCCGCTGCTGCGACGGGGGAGACTGCTGCTGATGCCGCTCGTGGAACACACTGATGGTGCCGCGGGAATCATGAATCGTTTCGATCGCGAGATGGCCGCGCGCGGGCTGGGACTCCGGCGCGGCGGGCTCGAGGTCCTGCAGGTCAATGTGGGGCGAAAGTGCAATCAGGCGTGCCATCACTGCCACGTCGAGGCGGCGCCGTGGCGCACGGAGATGATGGACGAGGATGTGGCGAGGCGTGTGGGGGCGTGGATCCGGCGGCATCGGCCACAGGTCGTGGACATCACCGGAGGGGCGCCGGAGCTGAGCGCGCACTTCCGGTATCTGGTGGAGGTCTCGCGGGCGACGGGCGCGCACGTCATTGACCGGAATAACCTCACCATCATTGAGACGGCGGCGTTCGCCTGGCTGCCGGAGTATCTGGCGGCGCACCGGGTCGAGGTCGTGGCATCGCTGCCGTGCTACCTCGGGGAGAATGTGGAGGCGCAGCGCGGCGACGGGGTCTTCGAGAAGAGCATCGCGGCCCTGAGAAAGCTCAACGCGGTGGGTTACGGGACGCGGCTCCCCCTGAGCCTGGTCTACAATCCGCGGGGCGCGAGCCTGCCCCCGCCGCAGGGCGAGCTCGAGGCCGACTACCGGGAGGAACTCCGGCGGCGCTACGGCATCGGGTTCTCGAGGCTTCTGGCGATCACCAACCAGCCCATCGGCAGGTTTGCCGAGGAGTTGCGCCGCGAGGGGCGGTGGGACGACTACCTCGAATTGCTCGCCAACAGTTTCAATCCCGCCACGGTTCAGGGGCTGATGTGCCGCGGCACCCTGAGCGTTGGCTGGCGGGGCGAGATCTACGACTGCGATTTCAACCAGATGCTCGGCTGGCAGATGCGAAACGGCAAACCTCTCTTCCTCTGGGATGTCGCGCCGGAGGATCTCGATGGCCTGGGCATCCGCACCGGCGCCCATTGCCTGGCGTGCACCGCGGGCTGTGGCAGCAGCTGCTACGGGGCGCTGGGTTGACCCGCCAGCACCGAGGCCCGCTCCCACGACGGCAGGTCATCGACATCCTCGAGTTCGCGAAGCAGGGTGGCGCGCAAGCCATCGCGCGTGATGCGTTCCATGGTCTGTCGCAGCACGACGGAGGTCCCCCAGTCGATTTCCTTAAATAGCGCTGGCAGGGGCCACTTCATCCCGATGAGGTAGTATCCGCCATCGGTTGCCGGACCCAAGACCACCTCCGCCTCGTCCAGCGCCTCGATCGCCACGCGCAGGACGTCCTCGTCGACATAGGGGCAGTCGCCACCGAGGAACACGACGCGGCAGGCACCGCGACCAAATGCGCCGATCATCGCGGCCCTCATGCGGTCCCCGAGGTCGCCATCGGCCTGCGGCGCGTAGTGGTGCCCGTCTCCGAGCCAAGAGCGCATCTCTCTCTTGGCGTCGGATGGCGCATAGTGGACCTCGATGTGCCATCCTGTTCCAAGGCGGGACACCTGGAGTTCGACCAGACGCCGATAGATGCGGGTGGCCTCGGGCTCACCGACCTCGCGGGACAGCCGCGTCTTGACCAGGCCGGGCCGAGGTGCCTTCAGCATAAGGCAGGCCACGTTTCGCTTCGCGCGCCGCGCCTCCCCTGTGATGGGGTTGGGCCGCCGAGGATCTGTCCTATGGTGCGGTGCTCTCATGCCGAAGATTCTCTCGCCCTATTGGAAGCGGCACGCGCCAATTTATTCGCGCGAGATGGTGAAGGCACCTCTTTTGGCCATCGACCGTATTCCCTGTGGAGCCTCCCGCGGGGTGAACGGTATCACGCCAACCGGATGCCATCGGCGTGGTGGCGGGCCTCGGCGTGATCCTTGAGCTGGCAGAGGGAGTGGTTCCAGATGACGTCGTGGACGAATGCGGGAAAGAGGTGGCGGAGCAGCCACCAGACGGGGCGGGAGCGGCGTCGGTGCCCGCGGCGGAAGTTGAACGCGACGTAGATGGAGAGGTCACACGCGTCGAGATCGGCCGATTCGATCTCGAAGATGAGGACGCCTCCGCGGGCGAACCCATTTTGGACTCGATAGACGGCCAGCTGGGCGGGCACAACGTGTTCCAGGGCGAGCCGGAAGGATAAATGGGGTATGACGACGGAATACTGGATGATGCAGCCGGGCTGGTTGGGAGCGCCCTCGACGCGGCGAATCTGGACCCAGCGGGGATGGAGGTAGGGGCGATCGGGTTCCCCGAAGCGCCCCAGTTCCTCGAATACGCGAGCGCGCGGGGCGCGTATCCGGATGGTGTACATGCGCTCGAACTCGAAGTGGGAGCGGGCGGGCAGCCGGAATTCCGCCAGCCAACGGCTGAAGGCGAGGCGCTTTGTCTCCATGCGTTCCCAGGCGACCCCGGTGGTGAAGCGACCGAAGCCCTTCCAGCGGAGGCCGAAAAACGTCTCAGCGGCGAAATTGCGGAGGGTGACCAAGGCGCCGCCGATGAGGATGGACCACCACGCCGACGGGCGCATCATCTCCCTGAGTATCTGCTCGTATCGATCGTCGCCGCTGGCGATCTTCCAGAGGATCTGTTCCAGCCTGCGCCGAGGGGCCGGGGTGCCCTTGCGCTCCGTGAGGACGGCCTGATACAGGACGCGGCTGAGCACCGAGGAACCAAAGACGATGCGGTGGAGCAGGAACACGATCGCGGCGAAGCGGTTGTCGCGGGTGAACGCGTGCACCGCGAGCCCGTAGCCGCGCCGGATGGCCCCGGCATCCACGCCCAGGTCCAGCACGGTGTCCGCGAGCGCGTGGGCGGTGCGCTCGGCGGAGAGAATCCCGTCCTTGTATAGCCTGGTGGTGACCATGTCCCCGATCGCGGCGACCCGGTCCCCGAAGGGGTTTCTGGCGGAGCGCACGACCATGCTGGGGCTGCAGGTGCAGGCCAGGCGAAGGCGCGTGTGCGGAGGGGCGAGCTTGCGGATGTGGGGGAGGTCCAAGAAACGCCCGACCACGGCGCGGATGGCTGCGGCTCCCACGGCACGATCGATCGCACTGCCGACGATGACGGCGGTCAGGAAGTCGCGTTTGGGGACGAGGGAACACATCTCGATCGGGAGATCGCCAGAGCCGTACTCGACGAAGCAGATCTCGTCGTCCAGCAGCGACGGACCGCCGTTCTCGAGACCCAGTTCGAAGATGAGCGCGCGTCGGGTGGCGGGGGGGCGAAACCCGGGGATCAGGGCCCGTATCGCCCGGAGTTCCGGCGGTTCGCCGGTCGCGGAACCGAGCCTCCCGTTGACGCCGCAGGCGAAGACAACGAAGTCCGCAGCGATGGTGCGCTGAAGCCCCGCGGTGTCGCAGATGAGGCGGGGTCGCCCATCGTCGGCCCGCTCGGCCCGGAGCATCTCGCCGCCGAGGACTTCGGCCCCGGCCTGGCGCGCGGCGTCGAGCAGGAACCCGTCGAAGGTCTGCTGCGGATCCGGGCGGCCCGCGGGTCGGGAACCCCGATAGACGGAAAACATCTCGCGACCGCGGGGCACATCCAGCGTGATGTTCTTCCAGTGACCCTGGATGGTGACCGCGCGGATGCGCCGCTGGACCAGCGACTCGGGAATCGGGACGTTGAGGGAGCGCAGGACATCGTTCAACCGTGGCGAGATGCCACCCGCGCAGTGGTTGCATCCGCGCCAGCATGCCGGGCCGGATTCTCCGGCAACGGCCAGGGGCTGGTGGTGGCGCTCGATGATGACCACGCGGATTGCGCGGCCCCTCGATGCGGCGCCGCGGAGCAGGTGGATGGCAAAGAAGGCGCCGGCAGGGCCGCCCCCGACGACCGCCACGGTCGCTCCGGGCGGCAACCGGGTCGACCGGCCCCTGCGCGGCGGTTGCGCGACCGGGTCGGGGGCGATCTGCTCTGTCGCTCTCGTGGCCATGGCGTCGGGCGCGCCCTTGACCTCGCGGCGGATGGGCGCATAATCTAGGAAAAGAAGATAACCATATAAAGAATAAATGAAAGCGGCTATCGGACAGCATGGGGCCGGGCGGGGCGGGTCGGGGCGATCCGGCGTGCCCTTGGTGTACTCGTGCTCCGGGGCATCGAGCGCGGCGCAGATGGCGAATCATCTGGCGATCCGGCTCGACCGGATGGGGGTGGCGGAGATGTCCTGTGCGGCGGGGCTGGGGGGCGACGTCGGGCCCCTGGTGGCGGTGGCAAAGTCGGGCCGCCCGATCGTGGCGATCGACGGGTGCCCGTTGCACTGCGTGGCGTCGATCTTGCGGCGACATGGGCTGGAGGCCGACCGGCACTATGACCTGAGCGACGGGGGTGTGAAGAAGCGCAAGCACGAGGATTTTTCGCTCCCCGAGGCGGAAGGGGTGATGCGGCAGATCCTGGAAGATCCCGGGTTTCCTGCGGCGGGTGGTTCCCGGGGTGAGGCGGTGTCGGGTTGCGCGGAATGCGCGAGCCCGCCGTGCTTCATGCCAGCTATCGAGGATTGAACTGGAGGACGGCCATTTGAAGTTCGAGGGCGCGAGGACCCATCTGCCGTGACTGCCGACATTCGCGTCCGGCGTGTGACGGAGGCCCCGCAGCGGGGGGACGGGCGGCGCTTTCTTGTGGATCGCCTTTGGCCGCGCGGCGTGCGGACGGTGGCACTGCGGATCGACGGCTGGCTGAAGGAGGTGGCGCCGAGCCATGAGTTGAGGAAATGGTTTGGCCACGAGCGGGCGAAATGGGACGAATTCCGGAGGCGATACTTCGCGGAGCTGGACGCGAATGCCGGAGCGCTCGGCCTCCTGCGGGACGCGGTGAGGCGCGGGCCGGTGACGCTGTGCTTTGCCGCGAGGGACGTCGAGCACAACAACGCGGTCGCGCTACGCGAGTACCTGTGCCGGGACGGCGTCGGCGGCCCCGGGATGGACCGGGCGACGCAGTGCGTGCATGCGGGAGGGCGACGGGATGAGGCGACAGGGGGCTCCTGCACGCCGGTCTACACCTCGACGGCCTACGCGTTTCCGAATCCGGCAAACGACAACATTTACCCCCGGTATTTCAACGTGCCCAACCAGCGGGCGGTGGCGGAGAAGATCGCGGCGCTGGAGGGTGGCGATGCCGCGTTGGTGTTTGGCTCGGGGATGGCCGCGATCTCGACGCTGCTCCTCGAGTTCCTCAAGCCGGGCGACCATGCGATGTTTCAGGCGGACATGTACGGGGGGACGCATCATCTGGTGATGGGCCAACTCCCGCGCCTCGGGGTCAAGGTGAGTCTCGGGCGGACGTTGGCGGAGTTCGCGGCGGCTGTCCGACCGGAGACGCGGCTGATCTACATCGAATCGCCCTCGAATCCGCTGTTGCGGTGCATGGACATCGCGGGCGTCGCACGGCTGGGCCGGGAGGTCGGCGCGATGACGGTCATCGACAACACCTTCGCGACCCCGATCAACCAGAACCCGATCGCCCTTGGGATGGACGCGGTGGTGCACAGCGCGACGAAATATCTGAATGGCCACAGCGATCTGAACGCGGGCGCGCTGGTCGCTTCTGCCGGAGTAATCCGGCGGTTGCGGGAGAGGGCCATGGACCTCGGCGGCATGCTGGACCCGCACGCCTGCTATCAGCTGGAGCGGGGCATGAAGACCCTGGCGCTGAGGGTGCGCCAGCACAACGAGAGCGCGGGGCGGCTGGCCGCGTTCCTCCGGGGGCATCCGTCCGTGGTGCGGGTGCATTATCCCGGGCTGCAGGACCATCCCGATCACGAGATCGCCGCGGGGCAGATGCGCGGTTTTGGCGGCATGCTGTCTTTTGAGCTAGGCGATGCGCGCCGCGTCGACGGCATGCTGGGGCGGTTCCGGGTGGCCACGCCCGCGTTGAGCCTCGGGGGCGTCGAGACGCTGGTGTGCGTCCCGGCGCGGACCTCGCACCGGACGATGTCGCCGGAGCAGCGGAGGGAGGCGGGCATCACCGATGGGCTGGTGCGGGTTTCGGTCGGCATCGAGGGCGCGGGTGATCTCGAGGACGATTTTGCGGGGGCGCTGGGGAAGGGGTGATCGGCATGGGGGCAGCGATATCACGGGCCGATGCGGTAATCGCCGAGGAGATCCTGGCGCTCAAGGCGCAAATCCGCGGCGTGATTCTGGCGCACAATTATCAGATCCCGGCAATCCAGGAGATCGCGGACTTCGTCGGAGACTCGCTGGGCTTGGCGCGGCGGGCCGCCGAGAGCGATGCGGAAGTCATCGTGTTCTGCGGGGTGCGGTTCATGGCGGAGACGGCCAAGATACTCAATCCGGACAAGGTCGTGGTCCTGCCGGACATGGATGCCGGATGCACGCTGGAGGAGAGCTGCACCGCGGAGGACCTGCGCGCGCGCCAGGCGGCGAACCCCAATTATTACACTGTCGCCTACATCAATTGCAGCGCGGCGGTCAAGGCCCTCTGCGACGTGGTCTGCACCAGCGGGAACGCGGTGCGCGTGGTCGAGGCGGCGCCCGCGGGGCGGGATATTCTCTTCGTCCCTGATGAGAACCTCGGGGCTTGGGTGATGGAGCAGACGGGGCGGCGGATGGAACTGTGGCCGGGCAGTTGCTACGCGCACGTCGAGTTCCGCCGGGCGAGCATCGAGCGGATCCGGCAGGCGCATCCGGACGCGGAGGTGGTGGCTCACCCGGAGAGCCTGCGCGAGGTGCGGGAGATGGCCGACGTGGTGTGTTCGACGGAGATGATGATCGGCCATTGCCGGTCGAGCGCAACCCGGCGGTTCGTGATCGCAACGGAGGCCGGGATCCTCCACCGGCTCAGGAAGGAGTGTCCCGGTAAGGAGTTTCTCTGTGCCCCCGCCTTTGATGTCATGCGCATGCCAGCCGACGGCTGCCGGTGCAGCGAGTGCCGTTACATGAAACTCAACACGCTCGAAAAGCTGCGCGACTGCATGGTGCGCCTCGCACCGAGGATCGAGTTGCCCGAGGATGTCCTTGGGCGCGCGCGAAAACCCATCGGGCGGATGCTGGAAATCTCGGGGGCTTGAGCGCGCGCCGACGGTGCCTCAGGCGCGCTTACGCCGTTTGGCTTTGGAGGCGGCGCCGAGGTCGCTGCCGAGGAAAACCGAGAGGCGGGTGTTCTTCATGAAGCGCAGGTTGGCGTCGACCATGCCGCTGATCGTTTCATGAAGCGGGCAGGGATCGCCCTTGCCGCACCAGTTTTGACCGAAGGGGCAGAGAATGGGGACCTGCGTCTGCTCGAAGAGCGAGACGATGTCCATGAGGCTGATCTTCCCCGCCGGTTTGGCGAGCGTGTAGCCGCCCCCGGGACCCGGCTGACCCGCGACCAGGCCGGCGGCGGCGAGCTGCGTGAGGAGCTTGGCGGTTAGGGCGCGGGAGATGCCGCGCGATTTGGCTATCTCGCCGGAGCCGGCCCGGCGCTTCGGGTCGGCGGCCAGATAGCTCATTACCGCGATCGCGTTGGCCGAGGTCTTGCCGTAAATGAACATGTTCGGTGGGCGCTAAATCGTTATTGCGGCAGACCGGCGCGAGAGTCAACCCTTTGCCAGAGCCTGGGCGACCGGGAACAGGACGGAATTCTCTAGGTGGATGTGCCGGTGGAGGTCCTCCTCGAGTTCCTTGAGGCCGGAGAATAGCGCGCGGTAGGTGTCGCAGGCGTCGGGCGGGGGCTGGAAGCCGCCGCTGAGGTCGCGAAGCTTCGTCAGCGCGTTGCCGGCGATGTCGTGCTCGTGGACCATCTGGTTGATGGGGCAATCCAGCGGCATCGGGGGCGGCTCCCCGGCGGCGAGGGCCTCGATCATGGGGAAGAGGATCTGCTCCTCCTTCATCATGTGGCCCTCGAGCTCGGCCTGGAGCCCCGCGAAGACGGAACGCATCCCGACGAGCGAGGGCGTGTGGCCGCCGTGCACCTGGGCGACTTTCTCGGACATGGCGCGGAGCCGGGGCAGCTCCCGCCGCAGGAAGCCGTGGTGCACCTCGACGATGTGGCGGGTCAGGAGGGCCGGGGGCAGATCGGCCGGGTTGTCCTGCGGCGCATCCCTGTCGGCGAGTTCCGATTCCAGCCGGACCACGATGGTCTCGACCGGCACGCCCCTGCGGTCGCACGCCTCGCGCAGGGTCCGTCCCCCCTGGCAGCAGAAGTCGATGCCGAGGGACTCGAAGATCCGGGAGCGGCCGGGGCGCTCGGCAACGAGTTCCCCGACCGTGCGGGAGGCGAGGGGCGTGCCTGGCGGGGACGCGGCGGGCGTTGCGTGGTTCATGCGGGGGGAAGCTAGCACGCCCATTGATCAAAAACAAGAAATGAAGAAAAACATTTCATGAAAGCTTGAAATATCTGAAAAGATGGGCGAAGTGGTGCGTCGTGGCGGATGGCGCGCAGGATCCGGCGTTGGTGCGGGTGCTCTTCTTTGCGAGGGCGAGGGACGCGTGTGGCCTGGAGGGGGTGGAGCTGCCGTGGCGGTCCGGCATGGCGCTGGGGGACATCTGGGATGATCTGGCGCGGGCGCACCCCGGGCTGGCGGGGCTGGGGGGGCACGTCCGAATGGCCCGGAATGGGGAGTTTGCGTCGCTGGGTGAGGCGGTTTTGGCGGGCGATGAGGTGGCGGTGATCCCGCCGGTGTCGGGGGGGTAGGGGGATGGAGATCGAGGTGGGAATCAGGGAGGGGCCGATCGGGGCGGTTCCATGTTTTGGGGAGGGGGTGGGTGCGCGCGTCGAGTTCATGGGCGTGGTGCGCGGGACGGAGGGCGGGGAGGTGATCTCGGCATTGCGGTACGAGGCATACCGGCCGATGGCCGAGGATCAGATGCGGAAGATTTTGGAGGGGCTCGGGCGGGAGTATCCGATCCTGCGCGCGCGGGTGGTGCACCGGGTCGGGCTGGTGCCGGTGGGGGCGGCGGCGATCCACGTGTGTGTCGAGTCGGAGCACCGGGCCGAGGCGTTCGCGGTGGCGGCGGCATTCATGGATCGGATGAAACGGGACGTGCCGATCTGGAAGCGTGGGGGCGTGCCATGATGACGGTCGAGGCGGCATGGGATCTGCTGCGGTCAGTGATCAAGCCGCTGGCGCCGGAGCGTGTGGAACTGGGCGCTGCCTTTGGGCGGGTGCTGCGGGAAGACGCGGTCGCGGACGCGGACATGCCGGGGTTCTCGCGCTCGGCGATGGATGGGTTTCTGGTGCTGGAGGGGGAAACAGAGCGGGTGCTGTCGGTCGCCGGGGAGGTGGCGCCGGGAGATCTGGCGCAGATGCCGGTGCCCGGTTCAGCGGTCCGGGTTTTCACGGGTTCGGCGGTGCCGGAGGTGGGCGTGGCGGTGGTGATGCAAGAGGACGTGCGGTGGGAGGGGGAGAAGATCCGGCTATTGGGGGGCGAGGGGGCGGGGCACATCCGGCCGCGAGGCTCGCACGCGCGACGCGGCGACTTGCTGGTGGCCGCGGGCGCGCGGCTGACGGCGGGGCGCGTGGCGTTGCTGGCCGCGGCAGGCGTGGCGGAGCCGCTGGTGTCGCCGGAGGTCCGCGCGGCGCATCTCGCGACGGGATGCGAGGTGGTGGGCGACGGGGAGATCCCCGCCGAGGGGCAGGTGCGCGACAGCAATTCCCCGATGCTCGGGGCCCTTTTGGCCGAGCGGGGTGTGGCGCGAGTCTGGCATGGCAGGGTCGGGGAGGACGCCGACGAGCTGGCCGCGGCGATAGCGGATGCGACGCGGGGGGGGGCGCATATCCTTCTGGTCGGGGGTGGCGCGAGCGTCGGGGACCACGACCACACCGCGGCGGGGCTGCGGGAAGCCGGATTTGAACTCCTGATCGAGGGCGTCTCGATGCGCCCGGGAAAGCCGATGCTCTTCGGGAGGAGGGGCGATCTGTTGGCATTCGGGCTGCCGGGTAACCCCCTGTCGCACTTCGTGTGCTTTCACCTCTTCGTCCGGCGCGCGATCGAGATGCTGCGGGGCGCCGTCCCATCGCGGCCGACCCGGTTCCGCCGGTGCGATGGCGAGGCGCCGGGGGCATCCTCGCGCGAGACGTGGTGGCCCTGCCGCATCGCCTGGGGCGGCGGCGCGCCGTCCGCGGCACGATTGCCGTGGCGGGATTCGTCCGATATCCTTTGCCTGGCTATGGCGGATGGGCTGTTGCGCGTGCCGCCCGAAGGCGCCGGCGCGGGCGATGTGGCGGAAGTGATCCCGACCGCCGATGTCGAGCTTATGAAAGAAGAGGAGTCCGAAAGAATGGCGCCGGGGTTCAGCCATGTCGATGCGTCCGGCGAGGTCCGGATGGTCGATGTCGGGACCAAGCCGGTGCAATTGCGCGCGGCGGTAGCGGTGGGCGAGATCCGCTGTCGGCCCGCGACGATCGAGGCGCTTGCGGAAGGGGCGTTGCCCAAGGGCGACGTTCTGGCGACCGCAAGGATCGCCGGCATCCAGGCGGCGAAGCGGACGGCGGAGCTGGTGCCGCTCTGCCACACGTTGCCGCTGGACAAGGTCTCGGTGGGTTTTGCGATCAGGGAGGACCGCATCGAGATCCTGGCCGAGGTCATATGTCGCGCGAACACCGGGGTCGAGATGGAGGCCCTGACCGCGGTCAGCGTTTCCGCCCTCACCCTCTATGACATGATGAAGGCCATGGATAAGGACATGCGCATCGAGGCCATCCGGCTCGTCGAAAAGAAGAAGGTATGAGGATCGGGCGTTTGACCGCCAGCGACCGCGCCAGCGCCGGGGCCTACGAGGACCTGGGTGGCCCCGAGGTCGAGGCCGCCGTCGGGGAGATTTTCGCCGGGGTCGAGATCGAATGGGAGCGGCGGCTCGTGCCCGACGAGCGCCCCGCCATCGAAGGCGCCCTCAGGGAGTTGGCGGATGACCGCGGCTGCGCCCTGGTCGTCACCACCGGCGGCACCGGGCCCGCGCCCCGCGACGTCACCCCCGAGGCCACCCGCGCAATCATCGGGATCGAACTCCCCGGCTTCGGCGAGATCCAGCGCGTGAAGACCTTCGATGTCGCCCCCACATCGATCCTCAGCCGGGCGACCGCCGGCGTCCGGGGAAGATGCCTCATCGTCAACCTTCCCGGAAAGCCCGCCGCCGTGCGCGAGTGCCTCGCCACGCTGGGCCCCTCCCTGCGCAAGGCGGTCGAGATCCTGGGGGAGTGATGGCCATGGGCTGGGTCAAAAAAGCGAAATGAGTGTCGTTTTTACTTGAATTGCCGCATTCCCCCGGCGATGTTGCCGGCGGAGTTTCGGAGTTTATGTTCGGGCGTCACCCCACGTTGCGAGGGCCTGGCGGCGCGATGGCGGCGTGGTTCGTGCTGGCGATGCCGCGGCTTGCTGCGGGGCAGGGGGAGTTTGTCCAGGAGCACCCGCTTCCGGGCGAGGAGGACATCCGCGGCTTCGTGCAGATCACCTCGCCGGATTTCGCCTATTCCGATGGGGAGCGCGAGTTTCATGTCGTCGAGATCACGACGACCTTCTGATCGGGGCGTCGCAAGAGGGAATCGCGATAGGGCTGAGGTTGCATGAAGAAATACATTCTCTGGTCTTGCATTGGTGTGAGCGTCGTGGTGCTGATCGCGATGTCCGTGGCTCCGGCAACGCGCGAGCCGCTCTTGGCGGCCGAGGGAGGCGCCGGTGCCCGCGGTGGCGGCGGTGGCGGGCCATCGGTGGCGGAGGGTCCGGGTCGCGACAGGGGGCAGGAATTACTGGAGCGCCTCGCGGCATCGGAACGGGATGGGGGATTTGCCGGGTGCTGGGACACGGGGTTCGGGGTGATGGATATCCGCACCTCGGGGCAGGGGTCGCTCCGTGCCAGATACGGGGAGAGGGGAGGGAGGGTCAGCGGCGATGTCGCCGGCCGCGTTTTCACCGGCCACTGGTACGAGAAGGATATAACCCCGCGCAGACCTGCAAGGAGACGAGATTCGGCACCCGGCATTGGGGCCGGATGCGGCTGACGTTGGACGAGGGGGGCGAGGCGTTTGAGGGGACGTGGTGCTATGGGGAGGATGGCGTCGAGCGGGGTTGGACCGGACGGCGCGTGCAGACGTTGAGGGCGGTGGCCGCGGCGGACATCCGGCAGAGGTTGGAAAAGGCGCTCGCACTGCCCGGCCTGATGGCGATGCCGGAGAAGCTGGCCCTTTCGTGGGACGAGGCGATCGAGGACTGGATGGAGGACTACGCGCCCGGCGGAAAGGAGTCCTATGAGCATCTCGCGCCGGACGATCCGCAAGCAACCCAGGGGTGGGCGCGCGCCGGGGGCCCTGGGCCGAAGGAGGGATACCTTCCCGGAGAGGGCACGCAGACGGAGGACCAGCGGAAGATGCGGGGGATGGATCCCACGTCCATCCAGATCCTGGAGGGAATGCAGGAATCAGCGGACAGGCTCCGTGACGAATTGAGGAAACGCCCGAAGCTCACCCAGACAATCCATGACAGGATGGCCGCGGAGATCGACAAACACTTCCCGGAGTTTCGCGGGGTCGTTGGCGCGGAGGGGTTCGACCGTTCCGTGGCCAAGATGGCCAAGATCGTCGAAGGGCACGGCGGGACCCTGGACGCGCTGAGCCCGGGCATCCGCGAGAAGCTATCGGAGGTCTTTGACCAGGCCATGGATGGGGCGCTCGATCCCGGCGCGCGCCGGTGATGTCCGCCCCGCGGCGCCCGCGAGGCGAATGCGACGTGGGTCATCCCCACCGAAAACGAGTGGTACAAGGCGGCGTATTACGACCCGACCGCCAGCGGGACGACGAACTGCTGGCTGTATCCGACCCAGAGCGACTCGATCCCCAACAGCCGCCCGCCCAACGGCAGCGACGCTAACAGCGCGAACTTCTACCGTGATGACGGCTCGCCGGACGATTTCCTCAATGACGGTTACGCGAAGACCGGGAGCACGACGTCATTCCTCGAGAAGTTTGGCATAGACGTCGTCGGCTTCGTTGCCCCAAACCTCGTCGACCGCGCTCTGAGACGCGGCACTCCAGAACTCGCCTTCGGAGGGGTCCAAGACCGTGACCAGAACCCGGGCGCCGTCCGGAATCTGGACGTATTCGGCAAGGCGGATCTCGCCCTTCTTCATTTCGGCCGAATAGGTTTTCAGCATGGCGGCTCCTTGCGTATCTGCGGACAGAATACGGCGGCACCCAGGATAATCAAGCGCACCCCGCATTTGTCATGCGGGTCCTGGCCGGCCCCGGCGGGGTGCGCGTGGCGCCGGCGGAACCGAAACCGCTGATGCCGGAAGCCCAATCCACGTCGGCTTGGATCTCGTCGCGCGTGAGGGGCTGGCGCTCGTAAGGCTTCGCCGCCGGCGCCTCCCAGAGGACTCGGACCTTGGTGCCGTCGGAATGAACCGCGCAAGCGGGATCTGGAAGGCTCGGGGATTTGCCCGCGTCGCCGCGATCCCCGAACCCGGAGCGTTCGTGGCGCTGGGCTTGGCGGCCCTGGCGGCGTGCGTGTGGCGGCAGAGAAGGGTATTGAATAGAAGCGAGCGAAAGGCGCGATGAGCGCCAAGGGCCCTTGGGCATGGCGGACGTCGTCGAGGGAAGTTCTACGGACGCCCGCCTTGGCGCTGGCGTTGGAGGAAGTCGCCCGGCGTGAGGACCAGGAGCTCGTAGAACGAACCGCCGAGGAGTTCGCCGAAATCCTTGCGGTCGCGGGTAAGCAAGACGTCCGCCCAGGCAAGGGCGCTGAAAAGAATCGGACGGTCCTTGGCGGCAGCAAAGACCACGGGCCTGTCGAGCGTCAGCACATCGTCCAGCACCGCAAGATCGGGGCGCAGCCATGCCCACCGGGCCGTGGCGGCGGCGGGAAGGTCCACGAGGTTATTGCAGACTTCGCTTATGACGTAAGGGGTCGCGATCAACACCCAGCCGCGGGCGCGTGCCTCACGAAAGATCTCGTGCGATGCGCCGCGGGTCGATCCGCAGGCCGCCAGCAAGACGCTCGCATCGAGAAAAAGCCTCACGCATTTTCCCGCAGTCGCCGCATTTCCGCCTCATCCTCCGCGATCCACGACGCGACTTGTTCCCGGCTGAACTTGCGGGGCGGCGGGAGCTGCCCGGCGCCGCGCAGACGCGTGGCTAGAAACAAGAGGAGCTCCTGCTTCTGCTCCGGCGGAAGCGCGTCGGCGGCCGCTTCGATCTCGGCGAGGGTGCCCATGCTCCAACACTAGCACGAATCGGGTCGCAAGAGAAGCGCTCCGCTCCGCCCGGCGTCGGTCCCGCGGCACTACCGCCCCGGCCCGGCGGACAGATCGGCTTTGAGCTGCAACGCGGGGGCGAATCCGGGATTGCGCTGGAGCGCCGCATCGAGATCCTTGAGGGCCTCCTCGGCACCGGCCAGCTCCCCGCGCGTCTGGAGAATCAGGCCCAGGGTGCACCACGCCTCGGACTGCCCCGAATCGGCCGCCACCGCGTCACGCGCTGCTTTTTCTGCAAGGTCGCGCTTACCCGTCAGCAGGTGCGCGCGCGTCCGCCGGCGCCCTCACGAGCCGGAATGCGCCGCATGTGAGCGCGGCGATGATGGCGCTCAGCGCCAGGACGAACACGCAGGCGCGAAAGACGGTGGCCGCAAGGCACGAGATCTTCATGCGCTGACGCCAGTCTGTCGTGCGTCCGATCTAAATCCAGACGCCAGGTGATGCCGATCATCCCCGCTTGAGCCGGAAGCGCCGAACGGCCCAAGTGACGACAATGCCAATGACCGCGGCTACTACCAATGCGGATATTGAGACCGCCAACGTTCCGCGCCACCCGGCATGCGCATCGGGCAGGGCGCAGCGGCAACTGCCCTGCGCGACAGCCGCCAACACCAGGGCACAGGCCGTCAGGAACCCGAGGCTCTTTATGCAAGCCGCTGCAAGTGCTGGAATTGTGAGCAGCCACCCGGGTTCCTTGCCTTTGGCGTGAATAGCCAGATATCGCAGGTGGCAGGCATCTTCCGCGTAATCCGCCACGGCCGTGGCCAGGGGAAGCATCAGCCAGAGTGGAAGATCCGAGAGCGAACACCGCAGCCAGTCCCACGAAAGCTCCGTGGCAGCAAACCACAACCCGAGGACGAAAACAGAGAAATAAATCGGTATGAAGCCGATGACGTCACGCCAAAGGGCCTCGCGCACGAACTCACGCATGGAGCGCGCCGCCGGCCCATGAACCGCGTCCTCGTCATCGTTGTTCCAATGACAAACGAGCATTCTGCGCCATTCCTCGAGGCACTGGTGCGCGCCCTTCGGTGACCAGCATAGTTGGAGCGGTATTATCGAGCGCAGATTCGCCTTGGACAACGGTTCGCCCACCCATTCAAACGCCGACACGAGATAGCCGACGGCCCATTGGAGAATCAACAGAAGCCCGGCTCCCCCAAACGCGGCAGCGGCTCCCGACGCTGGCGCCATTGCACCTGCCGAAGGCAAGACCGGCGCGAGAACGATTTTGACCGCCGAAGCGCAAAATGCGACCGCCGGAATGCCCGCAGCAACAACCACGACACCCGACAACCAGCCGGGGAATCGCCATCCTGCTCGCTTTGGGGGCGGCATGCCGGCATGCGGTGTGGCGCTGGCGCACGAGGGCCGCTTGATGGGGAGAACACGGTCGAAGAACTTGCCCGCAAGAACGCCCAGTGCGGCGGATGTCGCGACAAAGATTGCGGACACGAATGGGTCCACCCGGGCGCTCACGATTTCCGCCAAGCCGGCGTGCCAGCCGGGGCGCCCTAGCTTGGCCAATAACAGCATCCCGCCCATGGCAAATAGGACCACCCCGAAGGCCCGGAGCCAATACAGCGAATCCCCGACCGCACGCCGCCACGGAGCCCGTCCTCCAAGTGCCAATGCAAAATTGGTGCGGCTCTCCAACCAATCGATCAAGCTCAGTCCGAGGGCGGCAAGGCACAGCAGCCAGAGGGGGAGCGACGCATCCCCTGCCGGATGCGCGAGCGCTGTCAACGCGGACAATCCGCAGGCGCCCAAGGTCGCCCAGACAACCAGCGCCGCTTCTTCGATCCACCCGCCGCCGGGCCAATCGTGCCCGGGAGTGCGGAGCCGGATCGCATTCAATCGACTCGCATTCTCAGGCGGGGGATTGTTTGCCAACGCACGCTCGGCATAGCTGACAAGATTGGGTGGCGGCGCACAATCCTGGGTCTGATTCCAATGATCGAAAACGGTTTCGTCGACCTGCTCGTTGATGCTGGCCAGGGAGAATCCGGGCGGTGGATTGCCAGGCTGTTTGACTTTCCTTCGGCTGGCGCGGACCTCGGGTTCGGGATCCATTCGGCGAAAATTGCGCTTCGCGCGGAGAATCATCGCCCAGAGCGGCCGTGCAAACTCCAGGTACGAGTCCACGGGCCTTGCTTTGGGAGCGGTCGGCCAAGGCAACATGCCGTTCAATACCAGTCCTGCCTGTTTCGCCCCATCGAAAATCCACCGGAATGGCACCATGGCCAGTTCGTTGTTGGGATATCCGCCTCCGATGTTTGAATGCGCGCCGACGAACCATCGCTGTTCGATGCGCCTTCGCCAGGTGTCTCGCTCGGCAAGCCAGTACGCTCGTGCTTCGTCATTGTCCACGGCACGGGGACGGGTGCCGCCTTCTGGTCTCTGATGTCCGATATACTCCATGAACGGGGTGTGGTTGAAGACGCTTCTGTGCTCGTCGATGGCGAGCGCGTGCCGGCATTTCTGGATCAGCCGGGTTGGGCGCATGTTGTGGTGCAGCGCCAGCTTGCTCGTGAGGCCGGGGATTGCCAGCGCGTCCCAGCCGATGGCTCCGACCGTGTCATAGACGCCGAGATACGTGATCTTGACGCGCCTGGACCAGTGCACGAGAAGCCGTTCGGTTTCCCTCAGGTTTTGCCCCGGTACCCGGAGGCCCGGGATCTCTGGCGACTCGTTCTGTGCTTTCTTGCAGATTTCCCACGGATCGCAAACAAGCTCGGAGATTTCTCGGATCTCGGGCGTGTCTTCGCCAAACCACCAGTCCCAAACGCTCCGCCGCCTTTCCCTCTGTCTGCCGATGAGGCAGTATGCCTGCCAGAGCTGCCGGACGGTCAGGGGCGCTCCGCGCCGCAACAGTCCACAGCGACTGATGAAACCCACCAGCGACCTCGCGGTGTAGGCGCCTCGGCTGAATCCGAAAACATAGATCTCGTCCGCCTCGACCCCCTCGGACGCATCCTGATAGTGCTGGACGAGCCAATTGTAGGCATTGCGCACGTTCTGCTCGATCCCGAAACCAAAGCCGCCGCCGGTGATCCGGTCCAGCGGACCCGTGCCAACCCCCAGGTGGTAGTATTTTTTCTGACAAACGGTGCCGCCGCCGGCCGCCACGTCCCCTTCGGGGATCAGCGCGAACTGATGGAACACGTTGGTGGAGTCATCCATGTTGTTCCACGTGCCATCGAGGCAGAGGGCCAGTCGTTGCTTCTTTCTCATGTGTTTTCCAATTTTCGTCCGGGTATCGCTCACGCGTGGGATGGGCTACGGCTTCCGGCCTCGTGCAATCGAACCATTCGGCCGGGACCGAGATCCCGCCAGAATCGGCGAAGGATCCACATGATCTCTCCTGCGGTCTTGACCGGCAGCGAGTGCGGGTTCGGGAATCGATGCGCCGTTTGTCGTAGATTGGAACTCCTCGACATCGACGAGTCCACCCGTCGGGCCACCTTCCGCCCTGGGATCGCGCATCGCGCTAACGGAAGTGACGTCAAAGACCCTGCGTGAGGTCTCGCCGAATCGCCCGGACATCCTGTAGAGCGCGGTCAACAGACTCTTGGAATTTGGGCTCCAGATGCCGCCATGGCCGCTGATCACCTCGGGAGGCACGCGCAGGATCCAATAAGGGGTGCGATTGTAAATCTCTTTGACGGCCCCACTGTGGGCCTTTGGTTTCAAACCCACGCATTGCCACACGGAGGCAACACGGTCGTCGCCGGCGCGGGGATTTTGCCAGAGAACGGCCTCATGATTTGTTGGGCTGTACAAGTGGGGTTCCGTCATGTTGGCCGCAAAGTTCACGGCGAAGATCCATGCGTTTGTACCGCTGCCGCGCGCATCAAATCCCATATTGCCCAACTTCTCCCGATACCCGGCTTCGGCTCTGGGGAGTTCCCTCTCGAAGCGAAGGTCATGCGAAGGCAGGTACCGGCTGTGGCCGGACGTGCAGGTGAGCAGTTCGGCGCTTCGCACCGACTTCTTGTCGGGGTGTGTGGCCCACGGCAGGATCGGGTTGTTCAAGAAACGGTTCCACGGGAGCCAGAGGCCCAATCGCTTTGGAATCGTTCCCGCCGTGAACGCATAGCGGGTGGCAATGTCGTTCATCGCGTTGACCGTAATGATGGCGGGGCGCTCGGCCTGGGCCGCACAGTCCGTGATCCGACGCTTGAAGAAATCGATGATCCGGTACGCCGTGAAGCCTTCGGCCGCAGGATTCATCAGGACGGTCAAATCAAACGGCAATACGAGCTTTTCATCATGAACCATCGCTGGCAGCGCCTGGGCCAGCGTCCGTTCCAGGATCAGGGCGCCGAAAGAGTGAGCCAGGGCGATGGCCCGCCCCTCGGGATTGGCGTGGGCGAGATCCGCCAACCCCGTTAGCACCTCGATCAGTTCCAGCGAAGCCACGTTCTCCGCCGCCGCCTTCCGGCTCCAGAACGTCCCCAAATCGAAGAGCGTGCCAATCTGCGTGTCGTGGATGCTCAAGTTGTTGACGGTCCCCTTTGGCGGGAGGTTGTTTTCCAAGTAAGCGGAATAGTCGGGATGCCGGTCCTCGGAGAAGTACGAGCCGTCCCAGGCCAGGTAGACACAGAAAAGGTGGCTGTGATTCTCCATGCGGTGCAAACATCGCGCCAGGTGCGCCGAAAACTCACAAAACTCCATCACGTCCTGGGATCGGGAGTTGTTCCTCCACCCATGGAGGTAGAACAGGAGAATCGGCGTGCTGTTGGTCGCCCAAGCCGAGAGGTTCGTCGCCGCGGCGACAAACTGCTCAGGCGCGGCCAGGCCGCCCTGTTCGGTGAACTCGATGAACGACATCGTGAATTTCGGGCCGTTCTTGTTCGTGGTGGCATGAAATTCATGAATGCTGCTGTAGAGCGGGTCATCAGTTCGGCCCATGGACGCGCCCGGGTTCCGGGAATCCCGGAGCGGCATGGGTCCGGCACAGGCGGCGAACAGGCAGGAGAGGAGAATCGCCGGAAGAAACACCGCCATCGGGGATTTTCCGGAAGCGTCTGACTTGGCGCCCACGGAAGGTGAGCCGTTCAATGCGTGTCTCTTCGGCGTCGTCACGTCATTTCCTCCCCGGCTTTCTCGTTAAGCGCCGCACCGGGCAGACGCGGATCCGAAGGCGTTCCCTATTCGCCACCCGTCCATTCTAAGCAGCAAAGTGCTTCGGTTGAGCGAATCGATCAAATGAAAGTTTCTGATCGAGACCTCGCCTTTTCACCTGCGGTTCTCGTGCATGCTCATCGGTTTCACGAGGGAAAACGGCTGAGCCGTGGCCGCCGGCGCGCCGGAAGTCCGGGACATCGGGCGGCCGAACCTGAAAATGACCCTTGCCTGCCGGTGCGGAATGGTATAAACAGTCAAGCGTTTCGCGAGGAGGAGTCCTTATGAAGGCATTGCGCATCGGCACCGCGGTTCTGGCGCTCAGCGTCCCACTCGCTGGCCAGGCCGTCACCATCGACCTCGTCACCGTCGGCGACTCTGGCAACGCCCCGGATCCGCTGAACACGAACACGGTGCCGGGGATTGGCAGCGTCTCCTACACGTACGGCATCGGGAAGTTCGAGGTGCAGAACAGCGAGTACGTCGACTTCCTAAACTCGGTCTCGACGGTCGGCGATACCTACGGCCTGTACAACACATCGATGGGCTCGAATGCGCGTGGTGGTATTTCAAGGACCGGCGCCGGCACCGTGGGTGACCCGTTCATCTATTCGAGCAAGGCGAACATGGGCGACAAGCCCGTGAACTACGTGAGCTTCTACGACGCGGTCCGTTTCGTGAATTGGCTGGAAAACGGCCAGCCAACGGGCACGAACCAGGTGGCGGGCACCACCGAGACGGGAACCTACACGCTGTTCACCAGCGGCTCAAGCACGACGAACGTGGGCGCCCGCGCCGCCAACGCCACCTGGGTCATCCCCACCGAAAACGAGTGGTATAAAGCAGCGTACTACGACCCGACCGCCAGCGGGACGACGAACTACTGGCTCTACCCGACTCAGAGCGACAGCGCGCCCACGGTGGGCTTGGCCGACGCGACAGGAAATATCACCAATGACGGCCCGAACGTCGCGAACTACAACCTTGGCGCTGACTGGAACGGTCAGAACGGCAACGTGACAACGGTCGGCAGTGCTGGCGCCTCAAGCGACAGCTATTACGGGACCTTCGACCAGGGTGGCAATGTCTGGGAATGGGACGAGCTGATCATCTTCGGTTCGGAGCGGGGTCTGCGGGGCGGTGGCTGGGGCGGCTCCGAGTCCATCCTCCGGTCGTCGTTCCGGGGCGGCAGCACGCCCGCGGTCGAGGACCTCAGCTTCGGTTTCCGGGTCGCAGCGATCCCCGAACCCGGCGTGTGCATGGCGCTGGGCTTGGCGGCCCTGGCGGCGTGCGTCTGGCGCCGACGGCGGGGTTGAGATGCGCGTTTTCATGCGCCAGTTCGGCGGATAGCGGTATGAGTGCAGACCCCTCACCACAACGTCTCCGGAGGCGGCGGCGAAGAGCCGACGATTGGCGTTCGGGTCTATGGGCCGCCCTGATCATCTTCATTGTCATGGTTGTGACTGTCGGGGTTCTTGCCATGACAGAAATTGCGTTTCGTGATCCGAACCCCCCTGGCAACTTGGCTCCAGCGCTGTTGGCCCGCATGGACGCGGACAACTTGAACTGGCAACAGAGAACGGTCATCCAAGCGGCATTTGTGTTCAAGTACTTCACGGCCAAGGCGGGCGATTGGGCTTATCGCAATCCAGTGGTGGCGTTGGCGGGCGCAGGTGTGCTCACGGTCATTGTGGGCGGATTGGTGAAGAATTTCGCGCCATAGGCGGCCGGAGTCCCCAGGGTTTTCGGATTGACGGCGGCCTCTTCGGGAGGGCCGGGCGCACCGGCCCATAGGGTCGCTTGTACGATGGGCGGCGGGGCAACGCAGTGACAAAGGAGGATGGGCCACATGAATGCAAGTATTGGTGTAGCGGGATTGGCTGTCTTGAGTGCGTTGGCGGCGCCCTCACCGGGATGGGCAAAATGGCAGGAGTGGGAGGCGCCGAACCTGCATGTCATCGCGGTCAACGAGCGGGGGATCGCGATGCTGCCGCGCATCGAACGACGGGTGGAAAAAGACGACACTGCTGTGGACAAGGACAAGCGTCCAGAGGTCCGGGCGGATCTAGTTTGGTTTGGCGGGCAGGCGCCGAACCTTTCGCGGAAGGACTCGTACGCAAAGTACGACGCGGCGTACGACGCGTACATCGGCGCGATACTGAAGAATATCGTCACGCTTAAGGACGCGAAGAAGATCGACCGCCTCGTTTTCTACATCCACGGCGGCATGAACAATATCCATGGAGCGGTTGCGAAAGCCGCGCGCTTGCACGAAACGATGCTCAAGGATCGCGTCTATCCGATCTTCATCTGCTGGGATTCCCATCCGCTGACCACCTACGCCGATCATCTGGTTTGGGTGCGGTTTGGGCGGTCGCGCCGGGATTCGAATGCCTGGGAACAGGGCCTGGCGATCGCGTCGGCGCCGGTGCGGCTGGCGAGCGATCTGGGCAAAGGCATCGCCGAAGCGCCCTTCGCCATCCTCCAGCAGCTCTACAACGATGCATCCACGATCAATCGGGAATGGCTTGAAAACGAGATCGCCGACCGCCGGTATCAATCTTTGCGTAGCGACTTCGAACGGGAGCCGCTCAAGGCCATCCGCATCGAGCGGGGCAAGAACGAAAAGGAGTGGTTTGAGAAGGGTTTCCGGGTCACGGCCTATATCGGGACCCTGCCGGTCAAATCGGCATTGGCGGGTGTGCTGGTCGGCTTGGGGCGGCCGATGTGGGAGAACATGTCGCGGCGCACCAAGACGATGTTCCGGGGCCGGGATGAGTTCTGCCTGACACCGGAGGAAGCCGATGCCCCGACGCACGCTCCCGTGCGCCCATCCGAGTGGACGGGGGCTGTGGGGCATTTCTTGAACCACATCAGCACGAACGCGGTCTGCAAGGGTCTTCCGGTCGCATTGATCGGCCACAGCATGGGGGCCATTGTTGCAAACGAGATGCTCACCTATTTGGATCGAACCAATGCCATCGAAGTGGCGGACATTGTTTATATGGGGGCCGCGTGCTCCATGCACGATTTCGAGGGTTCGGTCATCCCGTACTTGCAGCGCCACCAGAACACGCGGTTCTACGGACTGTCCCTCCATCCTGAGGCCGAATACGGCGAGGACAATTTCATCCTGCCGCCGCGAGGCAGCCTATTGGTCTGGGTGGACAGCTTTTTCAACGATCCCCAGACCCCGATGGATCGGACGGCGGGGCATTTCCACAACGTGGTCATCTGCGGGCACGTTATCCCCGAGGAGTTGCGGGACCGGACGAGTTTCAAATCGTTCGACGTCGGCTGGGATTACAAGATGAGCACTGGCGGCACGACGGTCGAGCCGCAGAAACATGGGGAATTCTCGAACGAGCGTTTCCGATTCTGGACGAATTCCTATTGGACCGTTGCGACACCGAAGCCGGCAGGCAACCCGGAGCTGGCCACTGCATCGGCCAAGCAGCAACCGCAGCCGCGAACCTCGAAGCCGACCCCGGTTGCGACGAAACCCATGGGCCGGGTGGTGCGGTAAGGCGCGCCGCCTCCGCGGAGACACCCGGATTCCACCGCGCTCGCTCGCGCGGCTATCGATCACACCTTCGTCAGGACTTTCCAGACTGCCCACAGGAATCCGGCAACCGAAGCCATGCGTTCGGCTCCGAGGACCTGCTGAGGGCCGAGCTGTTCCAAAATCGAGGCTGGGAGAGCTTGGAGCCAATTCGGCCAGGACTGGATCCATGAGTGCAGAGCTGACATCCAGTCGGGAAAAGAGTCCCAGTAGGGGAGGGATGAGAATTCACACGAGGAAACAACCGACACGATCAGGAAGATGCCAGGCACGATGAGCCAAAGACCCGCGAGCGCACCGGATCCCAAGAGGATGTTTCGGGCCAATCCAAGAGTCTTCTTTCGTTCGCTGAAAGTCCTTCCCTCGGCTTGATGGGCGCACAGGGCAGCCAGGCAGGCGCCAAATGCGAGAAGCCCAACTGGGATCAGCCAGAATAGGGCCGGGTTCATCCACGCCAGGCACGCAATCGCGGTCAGAAGCGAAAGGCAGAAAAGCAGGATTGCCGGTGTGATGAAGTTGCCAGAACACTCGCCGACCATCCAATGCGTGCTCTTTGCATAATGAACCGTGTCTTTTGGGAATTCGGGAGGTGTCGGGGCGCCTGCCGCAACGGCGAAGCGCGCCAGGTTATCCCAGTTCCACTCCCGAATGGCTGCGCCATGCCCGCCGACGACATGGGTATTGTCGTCGACCCCAGACCCTTGTCTGAATGGCAGCACGCCCGCCCCGCCGAGGTTGTCGCCAACCAGGAATCGCAGTGGAGGAAAAATCTCCGCCATTCGCGGAAACAGTGACACGACCAAGTCCCCCGTCGCGGTGAAGTTCAGCACCCTGTCGACCCGGCCGCACTGCAAGAATCGCGACCATTTAAAGCGGCTTGATACAACGCTTCCCGCAAAAGCGATGCGCTCGAAATGCACGGCTGGATACTCCTGTAATGCTTGGGCCAATAGCCACGTGCCGTTGCTGTGCCCGACGTAGGAGAAATGTCCCTTCGCGTTCGGGAACCGGCGAATGGCCTCCACGTATTCATCCATTAGCCAGTGTACCTTCCGCCAGCGAGCGGCGGGACGCAGGAATTCCAGCATTGAAAAATAACCGTAACTGCTGGTTTCAACCCTGATCTTGCGGCCGGGGTTGTCGTGCTCGAAAATCTGGCGCGCCCGTGATGCGATCTTTTGCGTCCAATGGCCTTCGTCTCGGACGCCGTGAATGACAAAAACAACCCGCTCCACATCCGGTTCGACCGGCGCGGGCGGTGTGTCCCAAGGTTCGAAGTTGGTTCCAGTGCCCGCCTGAGCGGGAACCTCGGTCATTGCTTTCAGAATGGCCTCGGCGCGCTTGTTTCCACGTTCCGGATATTCTGGGTCCTTGACATCGACAATCTCCGCGTGATTGGAGTCGGGCACCTCGATGTACTGCACGCGATGTTGTGGCGCGCCTCCGGCTTCGATCACCTCATCGACCATGTCCCGCCAAGAGATCAGTTCGTCCACTGACCCCAGAAGCGTGTAGACCATCGGCCTGCTCTTCTGCGCCAGCCAGCGGAGCCTCAGTCCGACCGTAAACGGCGATCCGCGCTGAAGTTGGACAATGCACAAGGGGCGTGCAGTGGTGCGCGACAGCTTTGCGCGGAGCCATTCCCAGAATTTGGGCGCCCAAGCGAAAAACATGCCCACGGACCAAGCCACCTTTTGCGGGAGGGGCAAGTGATGCGAGATCGTCCAGCCGCGGGTGAGGGGAGCGATGAGCACCAGCCGGATGCTCGCTCCAAGCAGCGGAACCGGTTCCTTCATTTCCATCAGGTCCAGGTAAAACGACTGCACCAGGACGCCGCCGGCACTGTGTCCCATGAGGATGATGGACTTGAACTTGCGCTCCCGCAGGACGGCTGCCACGCATTCGGAAATCTCCGTGCTTAGCGCATGAAGATCGATGCACTTCAGGGGATTCAGGGGCATGTTGGGGATGAGCAACTCCGCGGTTGGCAGGGCGCCCTGAATCCTGTCCGTCAGGGCGGACAGCGTCATTGGACTGCAATTCATGCCGTGCAACAGAAGCACCAGTGTGTCGGCATCAGGTTTCGGGCGGTTGAGATTCCAATTCACCTTCATGAGGTCTCCGTTTGCTTCGCATTCAGCGACCATTCTTCAGTTCCAGTAATGCCCTAAGGTCCACGGAACGGTCCTGGCCGTGATCGCCGAGGCTGGGATCCGACTTGTTCTTGTCCCGCTTGTTCGCGCCGGGGTGGAAGTAAAACTCGTGGAAGCCTTCTCGCAACTGCGCCAGCGACCGCCGGACGCCCCGGGCCGTCATGGTGAAGACGGGCAGCGAGCCCCAGAGGTCGCTGGTTTTCGGCAAGTCGCATTCCGGATCGGCGGCCATGTTCAACACCAGCCGGCCCACCCAGGTCCCATCGACCCACGGCGGCGCGCCGACGCTCCGGGAGCACCCGAGGCGAATCCACCCCTGGAACTGCGGGAACAGCCGTTGCAACTCGCTCGACATCGCGCCAAAGACGACGCGCTCAACGTGGAGATGGTGGTGGCTGTTCAGGAAGGCCAAGGGCAGGCCGGTCGCGGCGAAGGCCTCCATCTGCTGCCGGGTCTCTTCGACGAAGTGCGTCTCGAATCGCCGATCCCGCGCGGCCCCGTGCGCGGCGCGGACGCACGCCTTCCACGGAAACGCTCGCCACGGTGACCCGTTCCCCGCCCAGCGCTTGTCGCTGAAGTTCAGGTGCAGGCCGATGGGCAGTTCGGGGTGGCGCCGCGCCAGTTCGACCGCCTCGGCGGTGTGGCGTTGATCGACCATCAGCGAGGCCCCGTGGAGAATCCCCTCCCGGTGTGCCCGGAAGACCGCCTCGTTGACCTCCGGCGACATCCCCAGGTCGTCGGCAATGAAGACGTAGCGGAGGCTCATGGCACCTCCCTCATTGTCCATCCCCCTGGCCAACGTGCTGCACTCCGTCGAAGATCCCCGGCCACGCCTTAAATTGTGCGGCCCGCGCCTCCTGTCAAATCGCGCCCACCGAATGGCCGCCTCGCGCGGAGAACGCAACGATCGCGGGGGTGAACCCGATCTCACCGTTCATGGCGGCTCCCGCCGAGGCCGCTTCCGCCGGTCTCTCTCGAAACTCCCGATGCAGCCGAAACAGGTCCCCAATGTGCCTTCTTCCGGAAAAATTCCCGTTGACGCGGGGGGGGGGGAGGCAATCTATAAGCGATTCAAGCCGAGACAAGGAGGAGTCTTATGCGCGGAACATTCTTGGGTGCTCTGGCGGCAGTCCTGCTGCCGCTGGCGGCAGGTGCGGTGACCATCGACCTCGTCACCGTCGGCGACCCCGGCAACGCCCCCGACCCGCTGAATACCAACTGGGTGCCGGGCATCGGCAGCGTGGCGTACACGTACGGCATCGGGAAGTTCGAGGTGTTCAACAGCCAGTACGTGGATTTCCTCAACGCGGTGGCGGACACCGACACCTACGGGCTCTACAATACGAGCATGGGCTCGGATTCCCGCGGGGGCATCACCCGTTCCGGTTCCTCGGGCAGCTACACGTACTCGGTGAAATCCGGGTACGACAACATGCCTGTGGTCTTCGTCTCGTTCTACGACGCCGTACGCTTTGCCAACTGGATGGCCAATGGCCAGCCCACCGGCGGTCAGACCAACGGCGTGACGGAAACCGGCTCCTACACGCTTACCGGTGCCACCAGCGTCGGCGCCCGCGAGGCGAATGCGACGTGGGTCATCCCCACCGAAAACGAGTGGTACAAGGCGGCGTATTACGATCCGACCGCCAGCGGGACGACAAACTACTGGCTGTATCCCACCCAGAGCGACTCGATCCCGAACAGCCGGCCGCCCAACGGCACCGACGCCAACAGTGCCAACTTCTATCGCGGCTATGGCTCGCCGGATGACTTCCTCAACGACGGCTATGCGAAGACGGGAAGCACGTCGTTCAACAGCGCCACCAACTATCTGACCGCCATCGGCAGCTATACGCTGGCGGACAGCTATTACGGGACCTTCGACCAGGGAGGCAATGTCTTAGAGTGGAACGAGACGATTATCAGCGACTCGCTCCGGGGTCTGCGGGGCGGCGGCTGGCGCCTCGAGGAGTACCTCTTGCGGTCGTCGGACCGGGACGGCAGCGGCTTCGGCCCGCCCTGGGGCGAGGACGACTGGGTCGGCTTTCGCGTCGCAGCGATCCCCGAACCTGGATGCGTGGGTGTGGTGTTGATCGCGGCGATGGGGCTGTGCATCTGGCGCCGGCGGCAAGGTTGAGATTCAAGATTCTGGGGAGACTGCCATGCACCTCAGGATCGCCTTTGGCGTTGCCGCACTCACCCTGAACCTCGGGATCGCGAGCGTTCTCGCTCAACCGGCTTTGGATAACGCTCGCCCGGGGGACGCGGCCCGTGTTTCGGCGTCGGTCGGGGCGCCATCCGAGTCCAGCACCGAGGAAGCACCGTGGCGCGGCTGGGAGCGGGAGGTCTGGGCGCCCGTGGTCCGGCTCGCCGCCATCGCAGTGATCCTCGGGGCCTTGCTGTGGTGGCTCGACCTAAAAACAGTGCTCAAGCCGAAGGACTGGAGCGAGCGCACCATCGTCGCGCTTGCCATCGTGTTCACCTTCTGCGCCGCGGCCCTCATGAACGTGGCAAACCAGGTCTTCGTCGTCCTGAAGGACGTGGCCCTGGTCGTCATCGGTTTCTACTTCGGCGCCGCAAAGGACCGTAATTCGTCCGCCCCGTGAACCTCGCCGCTCATCGAGCGCAAAACACACCAATCCGAACAAGCCGCGCTGTCGAATCTTGACATCCCCTGTTTCGGCCGATGAACTTCCGACGGCAGAGGGGAGCCCCCGAGGGAGGTCATTATGCCTGAGCCCAAACACAAACGTCTTGCCATCACGATCGCCGGGGCCGTTTCCCTGGGCAGCTATGAGGCCGGAGTCCTTTACGAGGTCTTGGAAGCGCTCCGCCAGCACAACCAATTTTGCGACGAGAACAACAAGCCGGACGGCAAGATTCTGGTCGATGTCCTGACAGGCGCATCCGCAGGCGGGATGACGGCGGTCATCGCCGCGCAGAAACTGTTGTTCGAGGAACACAGTTTGCGTGACCCGAAGGCAAATTCGTTTTTCAGGCCCTGGGTCGATGAAGTCTCTTTGGACGAGCTCTTCCGGCTTCGTCCCGGTGAGAATCCGAGCCGAAGCGCTTTCTCGAGCGATCTCATCCGCGAGATTGCCGACCGGCACATTTTGGGACGATACCAAAGCGCTCCGCCGCCCGCGGCGCGACATGGGGCGGCGGCGAAGCAGATCTGGTTGGGTCTTGCCCTGTCGAATCTCAACGGCGTCACATTCCAGCGTAAGTTGAGGAACGCCCCGTCCTTCAACTACAGCCGGTTCCAGGACGAATGGCGCACGACATTTGATTCGATGAATCCGGCGGACGACACCCGCCCGCGCTGGGAGCCACTGCGGGACGCGGCCCTTTCCTGCGGCGCCTTCCCTGTCGCTTTTCGGCTCGTGCCCCTCCACCGGACCAATGCGGACTACCAGTCGAGCCAGTACTTCGTGCCGTTTGGCGCGGCGGATTTTGCGTTCACCGATGGCGGCACATTTCAGAATGAGCCGTTGGGCCTCGCCCGCGACTTCGTACGGCAGATCGACAAGCCTGAAGATGACGCCGATCGCTTCTACCTGTTCATCGCACCCGGGGCGCTCGGTCCCACGGCAGTGCGGGATTTCGGGGCCGACTGCACCATCCTACAGGCTCTCCGGCGCATCGCCGGCGCCATCTTCCAACAGGCCAGATTTCACGACTGGATCATGGCCGAGGATGTGAATGAGCGAATCCGGCTCTTCAACCTCAAGGCCGAGGCGCTCAAACTTGATATCCTTGCGCCGACGGGGGATCCCCGACACGTCGATTGGAGGTCGTTGCAGCCGACCACGGCGGCCCTCCTGCCTGTCGTTTACCGGGACAAGCCGCACGCCATTCCCACCGAGCGCCAACGCCTCCGGGTATCGTTTGGGGAAGAAATTCGCCAGATCGAGCAGGGCCTTGGCACAGACGGCCCCGCCGCCGCTGCGGCATGGCTTGATGCCATGCTCGCCTTCGAGCGCGCCGCCGAACTCGACGACAAGGAGGAGATGAGAATCTATGGTGTCACGGCCACGACAAACGAACTGGCCAGTGACCTCATTTCGTCCTTCGGAGGATTCTTTGAGAAGAGGTTCCGTGAGCACGACTATCTGGTCGGCCGGAAAAAGGCGCGCGAATTCCTGCTGAGCCAGGGGCCGGGCAAGGCGGGACCCGACGACATCGGTCCGATCCACTATCCGAACCCACCAGCCATCCCGGGGCATGCAAACTTGGGTGGGGTCGGGGTATCGGCGCTCTCGAAGGAGCAACGCGAGAAGTTGCGTGAGCGTTTGCTCGAACGTGTGTCGGAGAGCCTGAAGGAGCTCGGAGTACCAGGAATCGCGATTGCCCCGTTGCGCTGGTGGGTGCTGGGTCCGATGCTGAGCAAGCAACTCGGGCTTTAGAGAGGTGATGGTTCTATCGAGGAAGTGTGCCGTGCCGGGACAACCTCACGCCCGCGTTCGAGAGCGTCTATCTGGGCTTCCGCGTCGCAGCAATTCCCGAACCCGGAGCATCCGTGGCGCTTGGGTTGGCGGCCCTGGCGGCGTGCGTCTGGCGGCGGCGGATCCGAAACCGCTGACGGTTTCGGATATCGATCCCGCCTCGGCGGGATCCCTGGAGTGCGCGGTCGCTCCCGCAACCCGAGGCACATCGGGGTACAGCCCCAAGAAAGTCGAGTCGCGGCACTTCGACGCGCCGGGCTGCGATGGGACGTCAATCGGCCGCTAGATCGAGCAAGCGTACGAGGGCGGCCTTGACCTGCGCGAGTTCCTCGTTCGTGATGATGCCGAGGCGACGCTGCAAACGGGCGAGCGGAATGGGCTGTAATTGCTGCAGGTGAAACGCGCCTTCTTTCAGGAAGGGCTTCGCAAGATGAAGCTCCCACCGATTTCCGCGAAGGGAGGTCGTGTGCGGGATCACCATCACCAGCGCCAAGTCCTCTTGCCTTGGATAACTGCCGAGGATCAATGCCGGCCGGACCTTGGCGGCCAGCCCGAAATCGACGCGCCAGACCTCACCGGGACGGGTCGGCGTCATCCTCGTCCTCGATGGCATCGAGCATTTTGAAGCGCTCGATGGCCATCTCGTCGCACATGGCCAACGCCACGATGTCGGGCTCGGCCCCGATGAGCGAATGCATGACATCGAGCCGGTCCGCGGACGAAAGGCGCGGAATTTCCTCGATGATCTGGGTCTTGCTCATTTCTTTAAGCATACGGGCGCCTGCGCACGTCGCAAGCGAGTTCCCTGGCAGATCGGATGCGGGGACAATGTCATTCCTCGGTGAAGCAGCATCGGCATCTGTCTTGGGGGTGCGTGCGGCTACCGAGCCGGCCCGGCGGACAGCTCGGCCTTGAGCTGCAGCGCGGGGGCGAATCCGGGATTGCGCTGGAGCGCGGCATCGACCGCGGCGAGTGCTTCGCCCCGGTGGCCGAGGCGGGCGAGGACGCGGCCCTTGAGCGCCCAGAGAGGCGCCATCTCCGGGGTCATGCGGAGGGCCCGGTCGATCTCGGCCAGGGCGTCGGCTGGGGCGCCGAGGCCGTCGAGCACCAGCGCCCGGTGATACCGCAGCCACCCGTCACGGGGGCTTGCGGCGAGCGCTGCGTCAAGGTCTTTGATGGCCTCCTCGTTGCGGCCGAGGGTGGCCAGGGCCACGCCGCGACCCCCGAGCGCGGCCGGATCATGCGGGCGCGCCGTCAGGTACAGGAGATAATCGTCGAGCGCCTCGGCCTGGCGGCCGCGCTCCTGCCGGACCTTGGCCCGCGCCAGCACCGGCCCCGGCGCGTCCGGGTCGGCGGCGACGGACTTGTCGAGGGCCTCCTCGGCACCGGCGAGCTCTCCGCGCGTCTGGAGAATCAGGCCCAGGGTGCACCACGCCTCGGACTGCCCGGGATCGGCGGACACCGCGGCACGCGCCGCTTTCTCCGCAAGGTCGCGCTTACCCGTCAGCAGGTGCGCGCGCGCCCGGAGCGCCAGCGCCTCCGGGGTCCCCGCCTCGCCCGGCGGGAGGCCCTCGATCATCGCCAGGGCGCGGTCGGGGCGGCCCCGCGCAAAGGCCTTCCGGATCTCGGGAAATGACCCCGCCTCCTGCGCCACTTCCGCGCGCGCGTCCGCCTGCGACGGTTCCCTCACGAGCCGGAATGCGCCCCAGGTGAGCGCGGCGATAAGCGCCCCCACCCCAGCGATGAAAATGCCGGTGCGCACGACCGTGGCGGTGAGGTAGGAAAGTCGCATGCACAAGACCGTAGCACGGATCGCGCCGCCCGCGAAGTGCCGCCCGGACCCGTCGTGCGATGCCTCGGGAGCCGAGACGCCGCCACCCTCCGGCGCCGCCCACGGGATCGGCCCGGCCAAGCGGCACCGGCATCCGTCTCGGAGGGTGATCCAAAAAAGGGAGACATGGAACCTTTATGCTTGATTTCGGGCCGGGCGCCGGGCAGATTAGCGCGTCGATCAACCTTGGAGGGCTTCTTATGGGAGGTAGGCTGCTGGGCGCGTGGGCGGCGGGCGCGGTGAGTATCGACCTCCTCTCTGCCGTCGGAGCCTTTCGGCCATGATGCCGCGCTTTCCGATCCTGATAGCATCGTGTCTGGCCATGGCGGTTCCGCCGGCCACCGCCGAGAAGTTCTATGTCGCCACCGACGGAAAGGACGGGGACACCTCGAGCAAATCTCGGCCGTTCAAGACCATTCAGGCGGCCATCGATGCCGTTATGCGCGCCAAGCGGGGGGCGGCGCACACCATCTTCGTCGGGCCTGGCACCTATGTTCTCGATCGGCCCATTACCATTAATGCGGGTTCGGGTTCGCGCACCCCGCTGGTCCTCTGCGCCCAAGATCCCGCACGGCCTCCGATCCTGGACGGGTCCGGTCTGCCACCCATTGCGGACGCAAAGACCACCATGGAGTCGCTGCTGACCATCAAGGGCGGGGATGTCTCCCTAGAGCATCTCAAAATCACCCGCGCGCCCGGCCACGGCATTCTCTTCGAAAAGGTGAGGCCTTTCCGCATCCGGCAGTGCGGCCTCTCTGACATCCATGGCTACGGGATCCGTGTGGTCGGTGGCGAGGAAGGCGCGGTCGAGGATTGTCAGGTTGAAGGGGTGGACGGCACAGGCATCTGGGTCTCCGGCGGCGACCGCGCGACGCTCTCCGCCAGCCAAGCCGTCATCGCCGGCAATCGAATCACCCGGGTCAACCGATGGAAAGGCGCCGGTTCGCTCGGCAACGGGATCTTCATCGAGGGGGTTGGAATCACCGTCAGGGACAACACCATCACGGACTCCGTCGAAGAGCCTTGGACGATGGGCATCCGGGTCAGTGGCAACAACAACATCGTCGAGAAGAACCGGCTCAATCATGTTGCCCACGCCGATGCCGGGGCCATCTACATCGCCGGACGGGATCTGGCGCGGCGTGGCAACATCGTGCGCTTCAACATCGTCGAGGACTGCTCCAACGGCGTCTATCTCGACGACCGGGCCTCCGGCAACACCGTCACCGGCAACATCGTCCTGCGCGCCAAGACCGCCTACTTCATCGGCGGCGGCCAAGACAACACCGTCACCCGGAATGTGGCATCTCAATGCGGGGCATTCCTCAGGATGGACAACCGCGGCATGGGCTGGGCCGCGCACAAGCATCCCTTCAGGAACGACTACGCGCGGCTTCAGACCTTCCTCGGGAACGGATCGGCCAAGTCCCTCTTCCTGAAGACCTACCCTGCATTGGGCAAGGTGACGGAGCACGATGCCCTGAAGCCATCGGGCAACCATGTGTCCGAAAATTTTGCCGAGGCTGATTCTGCCGCCATGCACTACCAGGATATGGACAAGTCGCTCGGCGGCCAGCATCAGGCCGAATACGAGACATGGAATAAGATCGATGTTCCCCGGTCCGTGACCCTGCCGAAGGATCAGCCCATCGAACTGAAGGTCCTGGAGGCGCTTGGCGTAAAGACCGGCGAGCCCGGCGGCAAGCGGAACCCCTGAGTCATTATGAGAGGAAGATTCCTGGGCGCTTGGGCGGCGGCACTGTTCCCCGTGGCGGCGGGCGCGGTGAGCATCGACCTCGTCACCGTCGGCGACCCCGGCAACGCGCCCGACCCGTTGAACACCAACGCGGTGCCGGGGATCGGGAGCGTGGGGTACGCGTACCAGATCGGGAAGTTCGAGGTGCGGAATTCGGAATACGTGGATTTCCTCAATGCGGTGGCGGACACCGACACCTACGGGCTCTACTCGACGGCCATGTCCACCGATGACCGCGGCGGCATCACGCGCTCCGGCTCCAGCGGCAGCTACACCTACGCGGCGAAGCCAGGCTATGAGGACCGGCCGGTTATCATCGTCTCGTTGTATGACGCGGTACGTTTCGTCAACTGGCTCGAGAATGGTCAGCCCGTGGGCGCGCAGGGCGCGGGCATAACCGAGACCGGAACCTACACGCTCTTTACCAGCGGGACGGCCACGACCAACGTCGGCGCGCGCGCGGCGAACGCGACGTGGATGCTCCCGACGGAGGACGAATGGTACAAGGCGGCATACTATCAGCCCGCTGCAGACGGTGGGCCGAGCGACAGCTATTGGCTCTATCCGACCCAGAGCGACAGCGCTCTCTCGAATGACCTGATCGACCCAGATCCGGGCAATAACGCAAACTTCCGGGCGGGCACGACAGATTTCACGATCGCAACCGACGATCGCCTGACGGATGTCGGGGCCTTCGAGAACAGCGGCAGCTACTATGGGACCTTTGATCAAGCGGGCAATTTGTATGAGTGGAGCGAGACGTTCATCCCGGGTCCAGATGGGGGATGGGTGCATCGGGGCGGTGCCTGGAATAGCTACTTGAGCGGCCTGTCTTCCTCCCAGCGCAATGACGGGGCCGCCACCGCTGAGTCGGTGAACGTCGGTTTTCGGGTCGCCGCTTTTGGAGCGATCCCCGAGCCCGGCGCATTCGTAGCGCTGGGCGTGGCGGGGCTGGGGGCGTGCGCCTGGGCGCGGCGCTTGAGGGGGCGACCGCGGATCGCCTCTGAAGGTCGAGGCGTGGGCGCGGGCACTGGCGCGCGGGTGCGGCTCCGCCGGGAACCAAAGCGGTGTCGCCGCTGCGCTCTGCCACCGCAGTCCAAAAAATGGACCGCCTCCTCGCTCGCCACGCGGGCCGACAGGCTATCGGCGCGATTCGGAAGACCCGGGAATTCTTGAACGGCGAGACTGTGCTACCAGAAATCAAGGAGGCATGATGGGCAGGATATCTTTCGGGGCTTTGGCGATCGCGTGCGCGGCGCTCGCAGTGGAAGTGCGGGCCGATGTTTTCGGGACGGGGGGCAACCAGTTCACGATCGATTTCGTGGGCGTGGGCAACGCGGGCAATGCCAATGACGCGGGGGCGGGCGGCGGCATCTATTCGTCGCCGTATGGCGGAGTGGGGTACTCGTTTAATATTTCCACATGGGAAGTCAGCCAGGACATGATTACCAAGGCGACCGCGAGCGGCCTGGCCAACGTGACCGCCGGGGCGCACACCGGGGCGGAGCCCGCGGCGAACGTCTCCTGGTACGAGGCGGCGGCATTCGTGAACTGGCTCAACGAGAGCAAGGGCTACCAGAAGGCGTACGACCTGGTCTGGACCGGGTCGGCCTGGACGCAGAACCTCTGGAGCGCGGCCAACGCGTGGACCCAGGACGGCACCAACCTGTTCCGCCACAAGGACGCGTACTACGTCCTGCCCAGCGAGGACGAGTGGTACAAGGCGGCCTACCACAAGAACGACGGCGTGACGGCCAACTATTGGGACTACCCGACCGCGAGCAACCTCCTCCCGACAGGGACAATCAGCGGCACGCTCAGTTTCACGGCGGTCTACGACGATCCCTACGGCAATCCTGCCCCTTCCGATCCGGCCGACGTGGATCAGGCTGGCGGCCTGAGCGCCTACGGGACGATGGGACAGGGCGGGAATGTCTGGGAATGGAACGAGAGTGCTTGGGATGGATCAAACGATTCATCGTCCGAGCTTCGCGGGCTTCGCGGTGGTTATTGGGCCAACGATTGGTTCTATGTGGACTCCCAGGACCGTTCAACCAGCACCCCGGATGTCGAGAGCTTCCTCCTCGGATTTCGGGTGGCAACGATCCCCGAGCCGTCGGGATGGGTGTGGATGCTGGTGGGTGCGGGCGTTTGGCTCGTGGTGCGACGGGGTCGGCGTCGGCTTTGAGCGGTGGCCGCCCTTGCTGGTCCTTGGGCCAGCCCCGCCGCCGGCGCGGGGACGCGCCGCAGCATTCATGGGGAAACTTGCGCGGGTCCTCTGCGACCCCTCCGGGGTCGAATGCCCATGCAACGATGACCGGGGGGTATTGGTCGCCGCCGGCGCCCTCAACCCCCGGCTAATGTCTTCGACCCCCTGCGGGGGTCGCTTGGAATCGCCTTCTGGCGGAAGAACCGAGGCGACCCTGAAGGGGGTCGCAGATTCAAGTTTCAGGTCAGCCCCGCCCCCGGCGCGCGGGGGCGGGGCTGATCCAGTTCG
>CAZYWZ010000026.1:0-64515 GCA_964651705.1 uncultured Verrucomicrobiales bacterium | reverse complement strand
CGCGTGGACGAACTGGATCAGCCCCGCCCCCGCGCGCCGGGGGCGGGGCTGACCTACCACATCGTCGAGATCTCCCCGCCCCTCCGGGAGATGCAGCGCCGCCGCCTCCGGGCGGGCCGCTTCCGCTGGCACGGGGAGATGGCATCCGCCCTGGCGGCATCCCGCGGGCGGGCAACCCTCATCGCCAACGAGCTGGTCGATGCGTTCCCGGCGACCCAATGGATGTGGTCGGGCGGCCGATGGCGCGAGATCGGCGTCCGCCTGGCCGCGTCAGGCCCAGAAGAGATCCTACTTGAACCCGATCCGGCGCGCATCCGCCGATGGTGCCCCGATGGATTCCCGGACCTCGATCGTCCCGCCGAGGGTGCCCGAATCGAGATGCACCCCGCCTTCGCGGAGTGGTTCGCCTCATGGCTCCCTGGGTTGCTCTCCGGGGCTGTCCTCATCATCGATTACGGGGGGGAAAAACTCCGCCCGCGGCCCGGCGGCTCACTGCGCGCTTTCTGGCACCACCAGACCCTCCGCGGGACCGATGTCTTCCTTCGCCCCGGCCGCCAGGACATCACCGCCGATGTCGACATGGATCAGGTCCGCCGATGGGGCGAGGCCCATGGCCTCCGAACCGCGTCGCACACCTCGCTGGCCACCTTCCTCGACCGGTGGGATACGCTTCGCACCCGCGACCCCGTCGCCGCCGCACTGGCCGACCCCGACGGCGCCGGCGACGCCTTCAGGGTGCTGGACCAGAGGCGGGAGGCTGCCCCATGAGAGCCTTCGGATCGAGCAGGCGACTCGATGGACTCGGGCCCGCCGACGCCGCCGGTGCCGTCCCCGCCTCCTCCGCGGGCACCTTCCCGATCCCGGACGCCCCCGCCAGTTTGCGCGCCTGCTCGAAGTCCTCGTTCGCCTTGTGATAATCCCCGGCCGCCAACCTCGCGAAACCCCGCTGCTCCCACGCCTCCCGGAAATCGGCACGCAGCCGTATCGCCTCGCTCAGGTCCTCGATCGCCCGCAGGTGGTCGCCCAGCCGGTGGTTCGCCACCCCCCGCATGTAATAGGCGTTCTCGTAGCGCGGGTTCGCGCGCACCGCCTCCCCAAAATCGCGCGCCGCCTCCCGGTACCGCCCCATCTGAAAATAGACCGACCCCCGGTTATAGAGCGCCGGGGCGAACTTCGGGTTCTCCTTGATCGCCTCATCAAAGTCCGAGATCGATTCCGCCAGCCTCCCGAGATGGAAATGCGCCAGGCCCCGATCATAGTAGGCCGAGAATCCGGGTTTGAGCTTGATGACTCGGTTCAGGTCCTCGAGCGCCTTCTCGTGCTGGCCCAGTTCCAGCAGCGCGCTGCCCCGGTGATGGTACGCATCGGATAACGACGGATCCTTTGCGATGGCCATGTTGAAATCCTCCAGCGCCTCGGCCAGCCGACCCACCTTGCTCAACGCGAAACCTCGAAAGAGGTGGGCCATCGCAAACCCCGGCCGCGCATCTAGGGCCGCGCCCAACTCGCCGATCGCCTCATCAAAATTCTTGGCCGTGATGTAGCACCTCCCCCGCCAGTACAGCGCCTCGGCACGATCCTCCCCGGCCTGCAGCGCCAGGCTGAATTCGCTGACCGCCGCCTCGATCTTCATCTCGGCAAAGAGCGCCTGCCCCGTGACCAGATGCGACTTCCCCCCGGAAACCGCCGCCGACTGCGGGCCACGACCCCCGCCCAACAAGCCGCGGGCGCGGTCGATGACCCCGAACCGAACGGCCACGCCAACCAGGCAGACCACACACGCCAGAGCCAAAACGATCCTCGCCACCCGGCCCACCCCAGAACGCCGTCCACCGCGCCTCCCGCCACCCTCGCCCTCCTCCTCCGCCCGCGGGTCGCGCGGCTTCGGGGGAGGTGGCCTCTCCCGCGCCACCGGAAACACCTCCGGCTCGTTCCCCGCCTTGTGCGGGGGGGTCTGAAATGGCGTGAACAGTTGCGGCATGGGCGGTTTCCGCTCCGCCGCGCCCGCCCCCCCCGGGGCGATGGCCCCCGGCGACGCCACCACCGGCGCGCCCACCGCACCAGAAGGCGCGGCCAGCGGGACGCCAGGCCTCGGCGCCTCGGGCTCCGGCGGCGCCGCCTTCGCCTGGGCCGGAAATGCGGCCTTCGTCGGGAGCCGCAGCGTGACCGCCCCGGGCGTCGCCCCACGGTCGATCACATCCTGTCGGATCGCCGCCAAGGTGGGCGGGGGCGCGGGTTCCGGCGCCCCGAAGAGCCGACGCACGACCTCCCCCGCCGACGTCGGCCGCCTGGCCGGATCCCGCGCCAGGCAATCCAACACCACCTCCTCCCACTCTCGCGGGATCGGCGCGCCCTCGATCCCCAGAGCCAACCTCTGATCCGACAGGGGCGGCGGATCGGTCTGCCGCAGCGCGTCGGCGATCGAGCGAACGATGTAGGGCGGCCTCCCCACGACCATCCGGTACAGGGACATCCCCAGGGCATACACGTCATCCCTCGGACCCGCCTCCCCACCCCGAAGACGCTCCGGGCTCAGGTAGATCAGCAGCTCCTCGATCCCCTCCTGCCAGCCCTCCGCCTCTTCCCCGGGTATGATCTCCGGGGCCAAGCCGAACCCCTGCAGCTTCGCCGAGCCATCCGGACACAATATCACCTGCGCCGGACGCACCGCCCCGTGCGCCAGTTGCAGCGTGTCCCACGCCTCCTGCAGCGCGCCACAGACTTCCCGGACCGTCGTCGCGATCTCGTCCGGCTCGAAGGGCCTGGGACGGCGCTCCCGGTGCATCTGCTCCCACGTGCGACCCTCGGGCGCCTGCATCACCAACACCGACCGCGCCCCGTCGTCCAACAGGTCCAGCGCCCGCACGATGTTCGGGTGCCTCAGCTGCGCGGCGCGCATCAGGCCCACCTTGAGCCTGCCGTAACGGTCGCGGTCCCCCCTCACCCCAGGGGCCCAAACCACAAGCTGCACCCAACGCCTCGCCTCACGGTCCTCGCCAATCCAGAGCTCGCTCCTCTGGCTCCGCTTCACAAACTGGCGGGCGACGTAGCGACCGAATAGCAATTGGCCGGCCATTATCCCTTCCGGCGCGTTTCCAGACATCCGGTAAGCATGCGCGGCCTTCGCCGATCGCGCAATACCGGGGGCAGCCACCCCCCCTCCCGGAATTTTACATCCCCGTCACTTGCGGCGCCCCCGCCGCGCCGCGCCGCGGGAATTTGACCGAGATGGTCCGCCCATTGATCTGGAGCGTCGCGCCCACCTCGCGCGATGCCTCGATGCGCCGGGCGCTCCACTCCCGCAACGTGCCCCCGGGCGAGGGCACGATCACCGTGACCAGCTCCAGTTCCGCCACGGGCCTGACGGTTCCCGCCTCCACGTGCCACTGGTTCGGGAACGCCTTGTCCGGCGGCGGCTCGTACCCGTCCCACTGCCGGAACTTCATCGGCACCGGCGACAGATACGCCACGGCCACGCCGGCCTTCGGTCGCCGGAGGCTTACCGTGGCGTTCCCTTCGTCCACCGCGAACTCCTGCAGCCCATGCAACATGAACTGGAACGTCGCCGCCTTCTTCGCCGCAAGGTCATCGCAAATCACGATGACATCCGGCTTCACGAAGGCGACCCGCCTCAGGAATCTGTCGAGCCTCCCGCCATACGCCGCTGCGGCGTCGCCCACCACGTAATCAAACCCGTCCGCCGCATGGAATTCCGATATCCTCCCCCCCACCGCCACGGTGTGGGGCACCTGCCCCTCGCCATCGACCAGCACCGCGTTGTGCGCCCGCGTGCTGTGCGCCCACTTGTAGTGGAAATCGCTCCCGTGCAGATCCCGGTAAACGCACGTCATCAGCAGCTCTTCGCCATAGGCCGTCAGCTGAAAACTGTTCTGCGGGTTGTGCCCGTGGCTCTGCGACCCGAACGGGCTGCTCTTCATCAGGAAATGCACGTCCTTCCGGGCGTCCAGGAGCGTGTCGTGCAGGCTCGCCACCCCGATCCCTCGAAACACCTTCGATGGCGGCAGGTCCGCCGGCGCCTTCGCCGGCGGAGGTTCCGGCAACCTCGCCGCCGCCAGGATCGC
Organism: uncultured Verrucomicrobiales bacterium; assembly: GCA_964651705.1. GTDB lineage: Bacteria > Verrucomicrobiota > Verrucomicrobiia > JADLBR01 > JADLBR01 > JADLBR01. Next base: position 60,433 of record CAZYWZ010000026.1, on the reverse strand, counting down.
CTCGATCCCACCCGGCCGCGACATCTTCCACGACTCCACCCACCACCGCCAATATCCCGCGTTCGCCCCATCCGGCTGCGCCCCCTTGCCGCGGATGAACCAGTCCATCATCACCCCAACGCCCGACGACGGGGGCCGATACGACAGATCCCCGAACCCCTGATTCGGCGAACCCGGCGGCGCCACGTACAGCGCGAAATCCCCCACGCGCGAGAAAAACGGCTTCTGGTAGCCATCGATCCCCAGCGCCGCCCGCGCGACCTGAAGCCAGGACACCACCTTCCCCATGTACCCCGCCCAATAGCTCATCCCCTCGTGCCAGCCCCCGTCGTCATCGCTCCACACCGGATAGGCCGCGTAAAACTTGTTCACCGCGTAGTCGAGCCATGTCTCCGCCTCCGGCACCTCGCCCAGGAAGGCGATCGCCGCCTCCGCCAGCTTGTGCCACACGCGATTGCCGTGGCTGTTGTACGGCTTGTTCAAGTGCCCCGTCCCGCCCCCGATCTCGCCGCTCTTCCACGCGTCCGCCCCGCGCCGCGCCACCACCCGGCCGATCGCCGCGCGCTCCGCGGGCGAGAACGCATCCCACGCCCAATCGTATGCGCGCCACGGACGATACAGCATCACCTTCGCCGCCTCGCAGTTCAGCCCGAAATTCGTCGGCCCGTCCGGGTCCCATGAGGCCAGGTGCAGCACCCAGCGCCGCGCCGCCTCCCGATATTTCGCCTCCCCAGTGATCAGGTACACGAACGCGATGGTCATCGCCTCCCCGCTGGCGCGCTCCGCGGTCTCCCGGTTCGGCCACCAGTGGCTCACCGCCTCCTTGTCCTTCTTATCGCGCGCCGAACCCATCTTCTCCGGCTCCGGCGTCGGCCCCGCCGCGATGTGCTTGTCCGCCAAGGCCACCAGCTTCTGGAACTCGCCCGCCTGCGCGCCGCGGCACAGCTCCCGCAGCCTCGGCAGATCCTCCGGCCGCAAGAACAGCCTCGGGTGTCCCTTGGGCACCCGCCTCTGCTGCTCCGCCCGATCCGGCATCGGAAACGCGATCGCGCCGGCCGGTACCGTCACCGACCGGACCGCACTCCAGTCGGACACCTTGCCGCCCCCATCCTCATACCGGTACCGCCAGTGGTACGTCCCGGGAGAAAACGTCGCGCCGGGCGTGTGGGTGTTCCACGCGGTCTTCGCCTCACCCACCCCCAGCCGCATCCCGCGGTCCCGCGCCCACTGCACCGTGTATCCCTTCGCCCCCTTCTCGTGCAGCCAGATGAACGACGGCGGATTCATCACGTTGGTCGACCCATCGGCCGGGCGGTACCCCACCTCGTCCGGCCCCGGCTCCCGATTCGATACCCGCAGGCCCGCCCCGGCGGCAACCGCAGCGTGACAGATTAGCGACAGAATCAGGAACGTGCCGTGGCGCATCCGCGGATCTTGCCCCGGACCCAGACCCCGTAAAGCCATTACGCGCCGCCGGCTCGCCAGAACCAATGCTTGCCACTGGCCATAACACCGCCAAACTGCCCCCCCGATGCCGGGGCGCATACTCATCGTGGAAGACGAGCAGGATGTCAGGGACCTCCTGGTCCTGACCTTGCGCAACGCGGGCTACCAGACCATCACCGCCGACACCGGCCCGGAGGCCCTCCGCAAGACCGCAAACGAAAACCCAGACCTCATCCTCCTCGACATCATGCTCCCCAGCATGTCCGGCACCGAGATCTGTCGCCGCATCCGCGGCGAGGCCGCCACCGCCGGCACCCCCATCATCATCGTCTCCGCCAAGACCGATGAGGTCGACAAGATCCTCGGCCTCGAACTCGGCGCCGACGATTACGTCACCAAGCCCTTCAGCCCCCGGGAACTCGTCCTCCGCGTCAAGAAACTCCTCGATCGCACCCGGGGCGACACCGGAAAGTCCGACCGCCTCGCCATCGGCGATCTCGTCGTGGACCGATCGCGCCACCAGGTCACCTTCCGCGGCTCCGAGATCATCCTGACCCCGACGGAATTCAAACTGCTCAGCCTGCTCATGGAGCGCCGCGGGCGCGTCCAGACCCGCGACCGCCTCCTGACCGACGTCTGGGACTACGAGGCCTCCATCGACACCCGCACCGTCGATACCCACGTCCGCCGCCTCCGGGAAAAACTCGGCCCCGCCTCCGACTACGTCGAGACCGTCCGGGGCGTTGGCTATCGCCTCAACGGCCCGGCCGATTGAGGGCCACGCCCACGCCCCGAAAAATTCCCTTCGCCGAACCCGGACGCCTCTGCTGAAATACGCCACGTGGGCTGGTTCATCGCATGCGCCATGGCCGTGTTGAGCGCCTGGCTGATCGCGCGCTATGCCGCGCCCTCGGCCAAGCTCGCCAGCATCTGCCGCGCCATCGCCCGCGACGCGCGCCCGCCCTCGTTCATCGCGCGCGGCGCCCTCCCCATCCGCCAGGCGATCCGCGACCTCGAGACGATCGCGCGCCGCCTGCAGGACCAGGGCGAGAAACTCAAGGCCGAGACCCTGAACCTCCGCACCATCCTCGCGGGAATGTCCGAGGGCATCATGGTCGTCGATCGCGACTTCCAGATCCAGCTCACGAACCGCGCCCTCGAACAGATGTTCCGCCTCACCTCCGCGCCCGTCGGCCGCTCGGTCCTCGAGGCGCTCCGCAACCCGGAAATCCAAAAAACGGTCCGCGAGGCCATGCTCCACGGGGAGGCCATCCAACGCGAGGTCACCCTGTTGCGCGACATCTCGTCCCCCGCCCCGCCCCGCTCCCTATCCCTCAACACCTCCCCTTTCCTCGACGAATCCGGCCACGTCCAGGGCGCCATCGTCGTCGTCCACGACATCTCCAAGATCCGTTGGATGGAGGAATCCCGGAAACAGTTCGTCGCCAACACGTCCCACGAACTCCGCACGCCACTGGCCATCTTCAAAGGCTACATCGAGACGCTGATCGACGATCCCGGCTCGACCTCCCCCGAGGCGCGCCCCATCCTGCACACGCTCCAGCGCCACGCCGGTCGCCTGACCGATCTCGTCGAGGACCTCCTCACGTTGTCGAACCTCGAGTCTGGCGCGCTGAGGCTCCGCATGCGGCCCGTGGATTTGGCCGAGTCCGTCTCGCGCACGATCGCCGACTTCCAGAAGACGCCGATGGCCACGGGCCGGGAGTTTCGCGTCGACCTCCCGGGTGGCCTGCCGCCAGTCCAGGCGGACCCCGCGCGCCTCGATCAGATCTTCTACAACCTGATCGAAAACGCCCTCCGCTACTCGAAAGAGACCGCGCCGATCACGATCCTCGCCCGCGCGATCGAAGGCGGCGACAGGGTCGAATGCGCCGTGATAGACGAGGGCATCGGCATCCCCGCGGCGGACCTCCCGCGAATCTTCGAACGGTTCTACCGCGTGGAGAAGGCGCGCAGCCGGAAACTCGGCGGCACGGGACTCGGCCTGAGCATCGTCAAGCACCTCGTCGCGGCACACGGGGGCACGATCGAGGCCGAGAGCGAGGTCGGCAGGGGCACCACGATCCGCTTCACCCTGCGCCGTGCCCCCCAAGATCCAGATGCCCCTGCAGAATGACGACCGCCGCCCCGGCGTCGATCCGTCCCTTCTCCCGTTGCTTCTTGGCGCTCACGCCCCCCTCACGCATCCGGCGTGACGCCTCGACCGTCGAAAGCCGCTCGTCGACCATCCGCACCTCCCCGCCAAACGCCGCGCGCAACTTCTCGGCAAAGGCCCGCGCCTCCAGCGCCGATGGGCCCTCGGACCCGTCCATGTTCTTGGGCAAACCCACCAGCACGCGCCCGGCGCCGAGCTCCTTGAGCCGGGCCGCCACGAGGGTCGCCTGCTTGTCCAGCCCGCTGGCCTCCACCGCCCCCGCGGGATGGGCGAACATCCCGAGGTCATCGCTGATCGCCAGACCCACCCGCCGCTGGCCATGATCGACCGCCGCGACACGCATCACTCCGCCCCCCCGTGCGCCGCCGCCGCCAGCGGCCGCGCGAACGCCTCCACCCGGGCCGGCAGATCCGCCGCGCCCCCATGGCTCGCGATGACTTTCACGATCGCGCTGCCCACCACCACACCGTCGGCGCTCGCCGCCACCTCCCCAACCTGCGCCGCGTCCGAAATCCCAAACCCGACGCACACCGGCACCGCCGTGTGCCGACGAATCCGCGCCACCCCCTCCGCGATCCCCGCCGAGAGCGACTCGCGCGCCCCCGTCACCCCCGCCCGTGACACGTAATACACGAAACCCGAGCTCCTCCCGACCAACTCCGGCAGCCGCCCCTCCGGAGTCGTCGGCGCAACCAGCGTCACCCACCGTACCCCCGCGGCCTCGCACCGCCCGATCAGGCCGCCGGCCTCCTCCGGGGGCATGTCCAGCAGCAGCAGACCGTCGGCACCGGCGGCCGCCGCGTCTACCACGAACGCCTCATCCCCATAGCGCATCACGGGATTGTAATACGAAAACACGACGATCGGCACCTGCGAGGAACGCCGCACCTCCCGAATCAACTCCAGCACCTTTCCGAGATGCGTCCCCGCCTCCAGGGCCCGCTGGAAGGCCTGCTGGATCGTCGGCCCATCCGCGATGGGATCCGAGAATGGCACGCCCAATTCGATAATGTCGCAACCCGCCCGCTCCAGCGCCAGCACCAGCCCGGGCGTCGCCGCCGGCGTCGGGTCCCCCGCGGTCAGGTAAGCCACGAACGCGCGCCCACCCCGCTCCCGCAACGCCGCAAAACACCCGTCAATCCGATTCGTTGCCATCGCCCCCCTGCATATCCCCCCCGACCCACCCCCGCAAGCGCGCGTTTCAAATCCCCCGCCAGCCCCCGTAGCGAAGCCGCTTCCGGCTTCGACCTCCCCCCCGCGCCGTAGCGAAGCCGCTTCCGGCTTCGGCCTTCCCCCCGCGCCGTAGCGAAGCCGCTTCCGGCTTCGGCCTCCCCCCCCGCGCCGTAGCGAAGCCGCTTCCGGCTTCGGCCTCCCCCCCCGCGCCGTAGCGAAGCCGCTTCCGGCTTCGGCGCCGCCCACGCCGAAGGGCGCAAGCCCTTCGCCACCGCCCCCGCGCTCCCCGATTGTCGAAAGCCCCGGTCTCCGCTAAGCTGCACCCTCGATCAGAGAAATCGCCAACCAAAGAGAGACAATACCCATGAATCCCTCGCGCCTCCCTTCGATGCCCTGGCCCACCGCCCTCGCCGCATGGCTCGTCGCCTCGTCGATCGCCACCGCCGACGTGACCCCCCACCCCCTCTTCACGGACAACATGGTGCTCCAGCGCGACATCCCACTCGCGATCTACGGCAAGGCTTCCGAGGGCGAGAAGGTGACCGTCGCCGTCGCGGGCCAACAGGCCTCCGCGATCGCAAAGAACGGCGAATGGCGCGTCACGCTCAAGCCCCTCAAGGCCGGCGGTCCCCACGACGTCACGATCAAAGGCACCAATGTCATCACGCTTCGCAACGTCCTCGTCGGCGACGTCTGGCTGTGCACCGGCCAATCGAACATGGCCGGTTCCCTCTCGGGTTACATCGGCTACGGCGGCGGCATGTTCCAAGAGTTCAAGAACGTCCCCGGCGATTACCACAACCCGAAGATCCGGCTCTTCCGCTGCCAGCCCGCCGGTTTCGACGAGCCACGGCCCGAGCCGACGATCGATCCCGCCTTCGGACCCGACTGGCGCGAGTGCGACCCCGAGGCCGCAAAGCTCTTCTCCGCCACCGGCTATTTCTTCGGCAGGGCACTCCAGCCCGCGATCGGCATCCCCATCGGCCTGATATACGCCACCCTCGGCGGCACGCCCGCCGAGGCCTGGATGTCGCCCGAGGCCCTCCGCGAGACTCCCGGCGCGAAGCCCTTCCTCGACGGCTATGCCCAGGCCGTCGCCAGCTACCCCACGGCCATCGAGGAATACCAGAGACGCCTCGCCGCCTGGGAGGCCAAGCGGAAGGAAGGCGCGCGCGGCGACGCCCTCGGCAAACGCCCCGAGCCCCCCATGGGCCCCGAACATATCAAACGCCCCTCCGCGCTGTACCACGGCGTCATCTGCCCCCTGCACGGCTTCGCGATCAAAGGCGCCATCTGGTACCAGGGCGAGGGCAATTCCGGCCGCGCCAAAGAATATCGCACGGTATTCCCCGCCCTGATCCGCAACTGGCGCCAAGATTGGAATCAGGGCGACTTCCCCTTCCTCTTCGTGCAGCTCGCCGCCTACCGGGAGGCCGCAAGCGAACCGACCGACCCCGCATGGGCTCACCTCCGCGAAGCTCAGCTCCTCACCTGGAAAAGCGTCCCCAACACCGGCATGGCCGTCGCCATCGACGGCGGCCTCGAGGACAACATCCACCCCCCATATAAAGAGATGGTCGGCGATCGCCTCGCCGCCGCCGCGCGCGCCGTCGCCTACGGCCAAGACATCGTCCACTCCGGCCCCCTCTTCAAATCCATGCGCGTCGAGGGGGACACCGCCACCCTCACCTTCGACCACGTTGGCTCCGGGCTCGAGGCCCGCGAGATCACCCTCAACGCCTACGGCAAAACCCCGTACCGCCTCCCGGCCAATGAACTGAAGGGCTTCGCCCTGTGCGGCGAGGACCGGAAATTCCATTGGGCGCGGGCATCCATCACGGGCAGGGATACGATCGCCCTGCGCTGCGACGCGGTGAAAACTCCCGTCGCCGTCCGCTACGCATGGGCCGATTTCCCGCTCTGCAATCTCTATAACAAAGAGGGCTTCGCCGCGGTCCCCTTCCGCACCGACGATTTCGAGCAGGGATACCAGGAGAAGGTCGCCGGCGTCGCCATCGGCAAGAGACACACCTCCTCCCACCCCAATCCCAACACAAAGAAGAACGGCGGGTGGGGCGGGCTCACCGACGGCTCGATCGCCGACAACGGGACCGCCGCCTACTCGACCGACGCCCGCATGGCGTTCCCAAAAGACGTCGTCATCGACCTCGAAAAGCCCTACGCCATCGACGCCGTCCGTGTCCATAACTCCGCCAACGGCGGCACCAGGACCGTCGAGGTCCTGCTTTCCCCCGATGGCGATGCCTACGCCCCGATCGGAAAACATGTCTTCGATAACTACGCCGCCGCGACCTTCGATGCGAAACCCTCCGCCCCACAGGCCGCGCGCTACGTGAAGGTCGTCTTCCACGATGTCCACGAGATCTCGTTCCAGAAAAAGCCCAACGGCTTCTGCTTCCTCCGCGAGGTCGAGGTCCTGGGCAAACCGGAGTGACCCATGCGCACCTTTTTTCCACTGGCGCTCGCACTCGTTGCCCTGACCGCCGCCGCCGAGGACTGGCCCGCGTGGCGCGGCCCCCGAGGCGATGGCACCTCCACCGAATCCGGCATCCCCACCGAATGGGACGCCACCAGGAACGTCGCGTGGAAGGCGCCGATCCCCGGCATCGGCCATTCCTCGCCCATCGTCGCGGGTGAGCGGATCTTCCTCACCGCCTTCATCGAGGACGGCGGAAAACGCGCGGTCCTATGCCTCGACCGCAAAAATGGCAAGACCCTCTGGGAGCGCGTGCCCCTGACCGCCCCGCCCGAGCGGAAGCACAAGTTCAATAGCTTCGCCAGCTCGACGCCCGCCACCGATGGCAAACACCTCTGGGCCTCGTTCCTCGAGGCTCCCGATATCCGCCTGATATGCTACGACCTCGACGGCAACGAGGTCTGGCGGCAATCCCCCGGCACCTTCTCCTCCGTCCACGGGTTCTGCAGTTCCCCCATCCTGCACGAGGACCTCGTCATCCTCAATTGCGATCAAGACGACGTCGCCTGGATCGTCGCCTACGAGAAGGCCACCGGCAAGGAGCGCTGGCGCGCCGACCGACCCAACCGCACGCGCTCCTACTGCGCCCCCCTCATCACCGAGGCCGCCGGCAAGACGCAGATGGTCCTCAGCGGCAGCAAGTGCGTCGCGAGCTACGACCCCGCCACCGGCAAACAGCACTGGATCGTCGATGGCCCGACCGAGCAATTCGTCGCCAGCCCCGTCTTCGCCGAGGGCCTGTTCTTCATCACGGGCGGTTACCCGCAGCACCACTTCCTCGCCATCCGCCCCGATGGCTCCGGCAACGTCACAGGCTCCCACGTCGCCTGGCACGACGATAGCGATTTCAAGGCCGTCTCCTACGTCCCCTCCCCCATCGCCCACGGCCCCCACTTCTTCGTCGTCTCCGACGTCGGTGTCGCCAGCTGCTTCGACGCCAAGACCGGCAAACTCCGCTGGCGCGAGAAGCTCGGCCGCCACCACTGGCCCTCCCCCGTATCCGCCGAGGGACGCCTCTACTTCCTCGACGACGATGGCAACACCCACGTCCTCAACGCCAAACCCGAATTCGAACTCCTCGCCAAAAACCCCCTCGGCGAGGAGTGCTACGCCTCCCCCGCCATCTCCCGCGGCCAGATCTTTATCCGCACCACCTCGCACCTCTGGTGCATCGGCAACGCAAAACCCTGACCTGAAACTTCCCCCCGCCGACGTCTCACCGCCGCCCTACAATTTTTGTAGGCCGCCTGTGCCAGGCGGCAGCGGGAATGTTCGTAGTGGTGCCTTCAGGCACTCCCGGCGCACCAGAGCGGACACGCAGTTGCCGTTGTTGACCCCCAAGGCCAGGCAGATCCGCGTCTTCACGCCCATGTCATGCCGCATGCTCCAGCACCTGCCAGCGCCCGATCCGCCTGGCCCGCGCGATCGCACGCGTGACAAATGCCTTCCCCCTTCGCACGGCATCGCGCAGCGCCAACCCCTTCGACAACTCCGCCGCGATCGCCGCCGACAGCGTGCACCCCGTGCCATGGGTATGCACCCCCTTACGATACGGCGCCTCGAAAACCACCACGTCGCCACCCTCCGCCAGCACATCCCGCGCCTTAGCCCCGCCGAGATGCCCGCCCTTCACGAGCACGGCACACCCGAACCGCTTCCGCAGCGCATCGGCCGCCTCCCGCATCGCCGCCAGATTCGGCAATGGCTCCCCCACCAGCAGCGCGGCCTCGTCCAGATTCGGCGTGATCAGGTCGGCCATGGGCAACAGCTCCTCGCAGAGTCGTCTCACCGCCGTGGGTTTCAATAGCACCGCCCCGCTCGTGGCCACCATCACCGGATCCACCACCAGCCTCGGCCGCCGCCGAGCCCGCCCCAGCTCCCGCACCACCACGCCGATGATCTCCGAGGAATACAGCATCCCGGTCTTCATCGCCGCGACGCGAAACCCCTCGAGATTCAGTCGCATCTGATCGGCCAATATCGCCGGCCGCACCGGCTGGATCGAGGCCACCTCCCCCGGGTGCTCCGCCACCACGCAAGTCACCGCGCACAGCCCGTACACCCCGCGCGCCACAAACGTCTTCAGGTCCGCCTGGAGCCCCGCCCCGCACGAGCTGTCCGATCCCGCCACCGTCATTACCACCGGCACCACGCCATCCTTCATCCCAACCTCCATCGTTGCGGCAAACCCATCGCCTATTCCCTCGCGCCAGCGCGCCGCACGGATTCCGGCAGGGCGCCCCTCCAGCCCCCGCGCAACAGCGCCGCCATCTCAGACACGATCGCGCCATGGGTGGCCTCCCCCGCGACGTTGACGTTCTCTCCCGGATCGGCCCGTTCGTCGTAGAGTTCGACGCCGACCTTCTCCTCTCTGGCGTCGGTCCACTCCGTGTAGCGCCAGCGATCGGTCCGCACCGACCGGCCCATGACCGGGCCCTTCCCAGGACGCAGATACTGGCTGAAGACCGCCGACTTCCACGGCCGATCCGGATCCTCCAGCAACGGCTCGAGGCTCAATCCCTCCAAATGTTCGGGCGGCGACAGCCCGCACAACCCCGCGAGCGTCGGATAGATATCCACCAGCTCGACCAGCGCCCCGCTCCGCCGCCCCGCGCTCGCCTGCCCCGGCGCGCTCAGGATCAGCGGCGCCCGCGTCCCACGCTCAAAATTCGTCATCTTCGTCCAGATCCCATTCTCCCCCAGATGATATCCGTGGTCTCCCCAGAGCACCACCACCGTCCGCCCCTCCAGGCCAAGCCGCCCGAGTTCATCCAGCACCCGACCGACTTGCGCATCCACGAATGTGACGCAGGCCCGGTAGCCCCGGATCAGATTCAACGCCAGCCCGCGCGGGATATCGCCCTCGGGAGGCACGGTGCCATAGGTGCGCAGCTCGTACCCGTTGTGCAGGGCGGGCCCCGGAACGCCCTTCGGCGGTTGGTGATTCTCCGGGAGCCGGATCGTCTCCGGTGGATAAAGGTCCCAGTATCGCCTCGGGCAATTGAATGGGAGATGTGGCTTCACAAACCCGACCGCCAGGAAAAACGGACGATCCTTCAGGCGCCGCAGGGTCTCGATGGCCTTCGCGGCGGTCTGCCCGTCGGGATACACATCGTCCGGCTCATCCGCCGCCTCGAATGGCGGACCGCGAACCAGCCTCGGCCGCCGTTTCTCGGGCAGCGCCTTCAGCCCCCGGATGAACTCCGCCGACTCGTCGGTCACCCAAGTCCGGTGCGGTTCCCCATGGTACCAAGCCGGCTCGCTCCAGGATTGGGGGTCATCACCCGGCTCGCGCTCGCTATGGTGAAAGACCTTCCCTAGAGAGACCGCATAATACCCGTTGTTCTTGAAATGCTGCGGCAACGTCACCACGTCCGGCATCATCGGCCGCAGGAATGTCTGATTGTTGAGGACCCGAGTCGTGTCCGCACGCGCGCCGCCCAGCACGCTGCTCCGCGAGGGATTGCACACCGCCACCTGGCAATACGCCCGATCAAAAAGCAGCCCGCGCGCCGCCAGCCGATCGATGTTGGGCGAACGGATGTCCACGGCGCCATAGCAGCCCAGGTCCGGCCGCAGGTCGTCCACGGCGATGAACAACACGTTCCACCGGGCCTCAGCGGCGCACACCACAACCGACGAACACGCCCATGCCGCCAACCAGATGCCGAGCACCTTCTCTCTCATCGTCGTCACCCTGACCGCCTGATACGGATGGCCGCGGGCGACGTCAAGTGGACCCGTCTTCCCGCCCCCGGAGATCCGCGCCACCGGACGCGCCGAGCGCCTGGCCCACGCCAACAGTCGCGCCGCGGGGTGCGCCCCGTTACTTCAGGCCGAAATTCTCCTTGAGAAAATCGATGGTGCTGATGTCGCGGCTGTCGCCCAGGGGCTCCCCCTTGACGATGACGTCGCAGCGGATCCCGAGCGCACCCATCTTCTCCTTGAGCACCTTCCCGAAAATGGGGTGATGGATGTCCGGCTTCCCATCCATGGGCTGCCCATACGTCAATAGCGCCGGCGGGTCGCCCTTGGTCAGGTGCGGCATCGCGGAGACCTCTTCAAACAGGCGCAATTTCTCCGGAGGCGCCCTGTCGGGATCGTCGAGTCCCGTGCCAAAAAGGAGAACCAGGGGCTCGATCTTGAAGACGCCAGAGTCCGGCATCAGCTCCCGGATCACCCGCGGGTCGTACGTCGTTTGCCCGTTGTACACGGACACGCAAGCCAGGCGCGACGACTCTCGCAAGACGGGATCCGCGCTCTCCGGGTCGGCGAGATCCTCGTGGAACGCGAGCCAGAGCGAGATCCCGGCCCCCGCCGAATTCCCGGTGGCGGCAAAGCGTTTTGGGTCGAAATTCCATTCCTTCGCCTTGGAGCGCAAGAACTGTACCGCGCGCGCACCATCGTGAAATTGCGCCGGCGCGATCGCCACATCCGTCAGCCGATACGTGATCGCCGCCACCGAAATCCCGGCGGCCAGGCACTGCCGCAGCAATTCGCCGCTGACGCTCTTGTTCCCGCCCCGGAACCCGCCCCCGTGGATCGACACCAAAACCGGCGCGGGCTTCTGCGACTCGGCCAACCACACGTCCATGACGTTCCGCTCGTGCGGGCCGTATTTCACGTCGGCGTGCGCCGGCGAGAACCTCCCGCGCGCCTCCCCGCGCCGCTCCGGGCGCCCGCGCTCCTGGGCACAAAGATCGCCCGCCAACGCGGGGATCACTAGCCAGATAATCAGCGGCTCAAGGGCGCGTCGCAGCAGGGCCTCCTTTGCTCCGGGCGCGTCACGCGCCCGCCTCACATAAGCGTGCGGGCCCAGATCGCACCAGTCAATCGCGCGCCGAGGACTGCGGCACCGCCCCGGACGCTGGCAGTTGACGCTAATGGGGGTAGGTTGTTGAAGGAAGGAGCCACATCGGAGATGCCTGTAGAATTGAAAGAACCGCCCGATGGCAATCTGCTAGAGGTCAAACTGCGGGGCAAACTCACCCGCAAGGACTACGACGACTTCCTGCCCGCCGTCGAGAGGTTGACAGGGAAACACGGCAAGGTCCGCATGCTAGTTGAGATGGAGGACTTCCACGGTTGGACCGCGGGCGCCCTCTGGGAGGACATCAAGTTCGACGCCAAACACTTCAACCACATCGGGTCGCTCGCCATCGTGGGCGACAAGATATGGCAGGAGTGGACGGCCAAGTTCTGCAAGCCCTTCACGACCGCCAAGGTCCGCTACTTCGATCACACCGAGACCGACAAGGCCCTCGAATGGATCGGGGCCGGGGTGCTCGCGACGGCTGAAGCGGGCCATTAGCCCCGGATCGATCAAAAACTCTGTGATCGATCCGGCCGAAGGGTCTCGGTAACGCCTCTGCTTTAGCTGCCAGCGAGCCCGCCAGCACCGCAGATGCGGCGCCTCCCACCGGTCGCCCCGGACCCACGGAATCTCTCCCGCGGAGGCGCGGAGGACGCTGAGATTTTGAACCTCTGCGGCCCCTGCGTCTCTGCGCGAACATTCCCTCCCCTTCTTCAGATTCAACACGTGCCAAAACTGGCGCGGCCCGAGGGATTCGAACCCCCGACCCTCTGATCCGAAGTCAGATGCTCTAATCCGCTGAGCTAGGGCCGCATTGGAATACCCATTACCTATATCAGGCGGACGGCGCTCCCGCAAGTCGGCGCTCCACCGGCTCCGTGAGGCAGACATTCCTGTCTGTTTCACGCCCCGGGGACCCCCGTCGGCCCACCAGTCAGTCACCGCTTCAGGTCGTAGATGAGCAGCACATCCTGGTCGCGGAGGTAGAGCTTCCCATCCGCGATGACCGGATGCGGCCACGCTTTCTCAGCGCTGCGGTCCGGCTGGTCGAAGCGGCCGAGTTCCTCGTAGCGCGAGGGGTTGGCCCTCACGAGGGCGACCGGACCCCGCTCGCCCCGGACGATGAGCATCCCGTCGGCGCACGCGATGGAGCCCTTGCCGACGGAGGCGTCCTTCCACGCCACCTTCCCCGTCGCCATCTCCATGCAGACCAGCTCGTTGTTCCCGGTGCCATACACGTGATTCCCGACCAGCACCACCCCGCCATGGTGATTCATCATGTCCTTGCTGGCGTAGACCTCCTCCGCCGAGAACCGTCCCCCGGCCGAGCTCACCTTGAATAGGTTGCACCCGATGTTGTAGGACGACGTCACGAAGATCAGGTTGTCCTTGAAGACCGGGGTGGTGATCACCGCGGTCTTGCCGGCGCGGTCCGCCCGCCACAGCAGCTTGCCCGTCGCGGCCTCGATGCCCGCGAGGCTTTCGCCCGTCAATTGCGCGTACTGCCGAACGTTGCCCAATTCCATGATCACGATCGAGGAATACCCGGCGGGATCCGTGAAGTCCTTGCACCGCCAGATCTCCGAGCCGTCGGATTTCTTCAGCGCGACGACGGCCCCCTCGGCGCCGCCTGGGGTGCAGACCACCTTGTCCCCATCGACGAGGACCGACTCGCTGTACCGCCAGCCCGACATCATCGCCCCCTGGAAATCCGTCTCGAGATTCTTGCGCCACACGAGCTTCCCCGTCCCGGTCTCAAGGCAGACCAGATCGCCGAACTGCGTGAGCGTGTACAGCCGATCCCCATCGATGGTCGGCGTGGCCCTCGGTCCGGGGTACTTCTGGTGCCCACCTGCCTCCCCGACCTCCGTCGCCCACGCCTTCCGGCCATCGCCGCCCAGCGCCAGCACGCGGCACGCGCCATCGATGTCGCCCATCGTATAGATCTTCCCCCCGACCACCGCGACACCCGAGTAGCCCCCGCCCAGCCCCTCGATCTTTTTGCCGAGCTTCGGCCCGCCAGCGGGCCATTTCTTCAGCAGGCCCGTTTCCGCCGAATGCCCGTCGCGCTTCACCCCGCGCCACTGCGGCCAATCCGCCGCGCAGGAGATGCCCTGTCCCAGCCACCCCACCGCCAATACCCACGCCAATGAACGACCGATCTCCATGCAACCACGACGGATCATGCGGGTCCCTATACCACAGCCGCGTTCCGGGTCAGGCATTTTCTGGGCCGCCCGGCGGTGTCAGCCGATGGCCCAAGAACTTGAGCACCGCCTCGGTGCGCGAATGGACGTGGAGCTTCTGGTAGATGTTCGCGAGATGCTTCCGGACCGTCTCCCACGAGATGCCCAATTCCGCGGCGACCTCCTTAGGGACGAGCCCCCCCGCCAATCGGGAAAGGATCAGGTGTTCCTGTTCGGTCAAGACGCCGAGGGCCTCTCCCGCGGGGTCCGTCGCTCCCGCCGGGGCATCCGCGCGAATGTTGTGGAAGTACTCCACCATCCGGCGGGCGACCTGCGGCGACATCGGCGCCCCGCCCGCCGCGATCTCCCGCACCGCATCGAGGATGCGCCTCCCGGCGGTCCGCTTGACGAGATACCCGTCCGCGCCCGCCATGAGCGCCTGGAACAGCGTGTCGCTATCGTCGTAGACCGTGAGCATGACGGCTCGCGTGTCGGGCATCTGTGATTTCAACAGCCGCACGCATTCGATGCCGGTCATGTCCGGCAGCCCCACGTCCATGATCACCACGTCGGGTCGCAGCGCGGGAACCTCCCTCAGGGCCGCCGCGGCGTCCGGGCACAACGCGATCACCTGAAAGTCCGGCGCCGAGCGAAAGAGCCGGTCCAGCGCCGAGCGCAACCCCGCGTCGTCCTCGACGATTGCAACGCGGATCTTCTCCGGCACAGACTTGGCGCTATCCCGCTTGCCCATACGTCTCCCGGCGCGCGTCATGGGCCACCTCATCAGCTTCGCCGCTATCGAGGCAAACCTCGAACTTCACCCGGGTGCCCCCGCCGGGGCGCGGCGCGATCCCCACCCGGCCACCCACCTGCGCCATCCGATCCTGCTGGTTGGTCAGGCCGCGCCGCACCCGCCCGGTCGCCCCCGCATCGAAGCCCACCCCATCGTCCTCCACATCGACACGCAGGCGCGGCGCCTCCCACGTCAGCCCAAGCCGCACCTCCCGCGCCCCCGAATGCCGCAGCGCGTTGACCAGGGCCTCCTTCACCGCCATCGCGATATTGTGCCGCACATCCGCGCGTATCGGCCACCCGGGCAAGTGCATGGGCACGTCACGCAGGCAACGGATGCCGGTTCCGTCAAAACACCCCTCCGCCAGGGCACAGAGGCAATCCGCCAACCGATCCAGGCGATCGCTCCCCGGGTCCACCGCCCACACGATCTCGTCCAGCGCCACGATCGCCTCTCTCGCGCGCGCGCCAATCGCCTCCAGATTGCCCCCGTCCGCACCGTGCTCCATCGCCGCGTCCGATAGCAGCGCGATCGTCGTCAACGCCCCACCGAGGTCGTCGTGGATATCCCTCGCGATCCGCGCCCGTTCCTGCGCGATGACCCGCTCGTGTTCCGCCGCCTCGCGCTCGGCCACCTCCGCCCTCAAGGCTTCCCTTCCGGCGGCCATCCGCCGCCGCAGCACCCCGATCCATACCCAAGCCGCAACACCCCAAAGCACCAGCAGCCCCACAGCCACCCACAACCACCACCCCGATGTCATCAATGGCGCCACCATACCACTCCGCCATCGCCTCCGGCGACGTGAATCCTTCTTTCAATTTGAGCACGGGCCGCGGCGTCCCACCATCGCGGAATGGCCGTCCGGCGTACTCCATTTGGGGTACGGCGCCATGACACGAATAGGGGTCGATGACGAATGGCGCTAAGTTAGGGTGGGTTGGGACATCCGGCCAGAGCTGTGCCGTTAGGCCTTCAGTCGGGAGGGACGCCGGCCCCGGCGTCCGCGCGCCACCAGCATGCGGGATGCCTCGGCCGACCCGGCCCGCGAGGCCGCGGGCCCTCCCAAACATGGCTTAACTTAACGCCATTCGGGTCGATGACCGAGGAGTTGCCCCGGGGCAGGAAACGTGGGATCATGTCGGAGGCATGAAACTCCTGCTGCAGGAGAGGGCGCGCGAAGCGTCCGCAAGGGAGCGCCTGCGCGTCGAGACGCTGGCGCGGCTGAAGGCGTCATTGGCCGACCTCCTGCCCGGCCAGCGCGTCTGGCTGCTTGGATCGCTGGTGAAGTCCGGACGCTTCGCGGAAACTTCCGATGTCGACATCGCCCTGGAGCACGAACCAGAGTCCACTCCTCTCTATCGCCTCCGGAGCCTGCTGTCCGAGAGGGTCGGCCGCGAGGTCGATATCGTGACCTTGGACCATTGCCATTTTGCCGAGGCCATTCGCCGCGAGGGGGTCCAATGGATCGCATAGCTTTGACCATCTTGCATCGGGGGCCCCAGGAAGACGCCGCCGTCCTTGCACGGGCGGCGGACACCGCTGAACAGAGGCTCGCACATGACCACCCCGGCCACCTCGAGGCCTGCGGGTTCGAGTTGCACCGCTTCTACAACGTTTTCGAGAAAGCCCTGGAACGGATCTGCCTCGCCTTCGAGAACCACCTCGACAAGCGCGGCGAATACCACGAGCGCCTCATCGAGCGGATGATCCTCGACCTTCCCGGCGTGCGCCCCGCCTTCCTGCCGCTAGACCACCGTGACGACATCAGGGATCTCAAGGGCTTCCGGTCGCCCGCCGGGAACGCCTGAAGGCGTCACTACGAGCCTTTCGTCCCCCGCTCGTAGTGCCGCGTTCACGCGGCCGCCCACGAAGGCCATGGGACTCGGCGCTGGAGCGCCGCTTTGGATTGCCGCGCGCGGCCCGGCGTGCAATCGCCGCCTCCTTCGCCGGGCGACAAAAGCCGACCCTTACGCGAGGATTTCGGTTGGTTGTCGGATGTTGGCTACAGAATCTTGCCCTACCCCAAATGGGGTATTCCCATCCTCTCGCGCCCAGACCAAATTCTGTCCGGCAGCAAACGAGGCGGCATGAATCCAGCGATCGAAGTCTGGCACGCGAGTCGTTTTGCGCGGTGCGGGGCGTGCCGGCAGGACTGGACCCTAGGGGAAGGGGCTTGGGCGCCGGGGATGTCGTGCCCCAACTGTGGCACCGTCATCACCGAGGGCGCCTTCTTCGGGCGCTATCAGGCGGCGCGGCGGATCGACGTCGGCGGCCTCGGCGAAGTGATGGAGGCCATCGATAGCGTCAGCGGTCGGACCGTGGCCATGAAGACCCTCCGGCACGAGCTGTTCCAGAACCCGGCCTTCCTGTCCCAGTTCGAGCGCGAGGCGATCACCCTGGCCAACCTGGCGCATCCGAACATCGTCGAGGTATACGAGTTCTTTCAGGACCGCGGGATCCACCTCTTGGCGATGGAATATCTCGATCACGGCACCCTGCTGTCCCGCGTGCGGCAAGGGGGTCCGGTACCGGAGCGCGACCTGTTGCGCATCGGGATCGATGCGGTGCGGGGGCTGACCGCCGCGCTGGCCAAGGGCGTGCTGCACCGCGACATCAAGCCCGCCAACATCCTCTTCGACGCCCACGGTCGAGCCAAACTCGTGGACTTTGGTCTCGCATTGCCGATCGACGAGGCGCTGGCCGCCACCGGCGGCAACTGGGGCTCACCCTATTACGTGCCGCCCGAGAGGATCGAGAACCTGCCCGAGGACTTCCGCGGGGATATCTACAGCCTGGGCGTCACCCTGTTCCATGCCGCATCGGGGCGTACCCCTTTCCAGGCCACCAGCGCCTCGGCCATGGCCTGGAAGCACCTCAAGGCCCAGCACGTCTCCGTCAAGACCTTCGCCCGGCACCTGTCCGAACCGACCGCCGCGATCATCAACCGCTGCATGGAGCGGCGCCCCGACGATCGCTTCCAGAGCTACTTCGATCTCCTCGATACCCTGGAAAGCGCGGAGAAGCTGCTGGTGTTCCGTCCCCCGACAAGACCCGCCCCCGCCCCTGACCTCATCGGCGCATCCAACGAGTCCGCATGGGCCCTCCGCTGGGCCGCCATCGGCGCCACGGCCCTAGCCCTGCTCGCGGGCGCCTTCACCGCGCTCCGATTCCACGCCGGCGGCCCCGATCTCGCCGCGCCCTCGAATGAACCCGCCGCCTACGCCCAAGAGCCGACCCCTCCGCCCCATCTGCCCGCCGCCCCAACTCCAGCCAGCGCATCACCCGGCCAAGTCGCGATCGAACTGGATTCCTACCACACGGCCCCAGGCAACCAAACCGAGATCGACATCCGCGCCTGCCAACCCCAGGCCGAGCTCAGCACCGCCGAAGCGCGGAGGGCCCACGACAGACCCGAGCTGACCAGAATCGTCGCGTTTCATAACATCCCCCCGCGCCAGTGGACGAGGGTGCAGGTCGAATTCGTCCCCGCAAAAAACGGCATGGTCAACCTCATCCTCAAGGGCCCTTCCCGCAGCCAGGACGCCGGGAGTGAACCCTCCGTCTATTGGGACGACGCCGAAGTGTCCGGCACCGACGGATCCCTCAGCAACGGGGGAATGGAAGACGCCGGGCCCGACGGTTCCCTCCTCGATTGGCGGCCCTCCGGCCCGAACCGGGAGGAGCTAAAACCCATCGAGAATCCCGACTTTGTCCGGAGCGGTGGCCGGAGTGTCCAGGCGCGGTCCCTCGCCTTCGCCACCCAGACACTCAAAGTCAAACAGGGCGCCAAGGTCACCGTCTCGGCCTGGGCCTACCTGGCGGATTGAAGCAAGCCATCGCGGCCGTCGTTGCCATTGGGGCCAATGGCGACGTAGAGGGTGTCGCCGACCGTCAGATCGCCAAGAAGCGTGTCAAAGTTCAACCCTCACCGTCCAGCCACAACAATACCCCAATTGGGGTAGCCGCTTCGCATTGCCCGATCGTTTGGGATAACCTAAGAGTCCTGGAGCGATGGCCTCAAAGGAACTGGCAGCATCACGGCCTAATGACCGCGGAGCGTGGACCGTGCACCAACGGAGACCGTCGTCGCGAGCATGACAAGAATCTCGATCTTCCTCTACGCCCTCTGGACGATCGTCGGTTTCGCGCAAGCGGGATCATCCAACTTGCTCGTTTCCGGCGACTTTCAAATCCTGGAGCCCTGGCGGGCCAATGATCACCTGCGGAAGACGGGAAAGGTGACCCTGTTGCCAAATGGGCAGGGCGTGACGATCCAGAACCCCGCCATCGATCTCGATGGCTCACTCTATCAGGACGTGGCGACGGGGGGCCACGGTTCCTTTGCCTGGTCGGCCAGGATAAAGGGCGGCGGGATGATGCGGGCCTCGATGGCGTTCGTATCGCTGGACGCCCGGGGTGAGACGCTCGAGATCGTCACCCCGACGAAGGTCAAGGGAAGATGGTCCTCGTTCAAGGGAACCCTGCGCGTGCCCGAGGGCACCACGACCCTGCGCACGGTCCTCTCGGTCCTGGATGGCGAGTGTTCCTTCGCCAACGTGGAACTTCGCAAGGCGGACGGCCCGCCGCCCAAACCCGCCCCCAAACCCGGTGAAGGCAAGGGCGCCGCGCCACGACCGACACAGGCAGCCACCGCTCCAGGCCCTTTCACCGGATTCTCTGTCACGGAACTGCCGGTCGAGCGATCGTTCTGGGAATTGTTCTGCGACGACCTCGATGGGGATGGGAAACCCGAGATCGTCGGCTGCGATGTGGACGGCGTCGTCACGATCCGCCGGGACGCTTCCCCGGCCATGTCAAGATACGCGGCGGGCGCCCTAGTGTATCAATTCGCGGCCGCCGATCTCGATGCCGATGGCGTTAAAGAGATACTGATGTCCTCGGTGGACCCGAAGATCCCCCTGACGGCGATCGATCTGAAGGGAACAGTGGTGTGCAGGTTCGATGGCACCGGCGGCCCAGACCGCCTCGCCGCGGGCGACATGGATGGCGATGGCCACCCCGAGATCGCGGTGAGCTTGGACAACGGTCGCCCCGGCTCCGGCGTTGCGGCCGGCGTCGCGCTCTTCGATCATCAGGGCAAGCGCCTTTGGCAGAAATCACAGCCCCTACGAAATATCGCCATTGGCGATCTGCTGCCCGGCGGGGGTCAGGAATTGGTGGCCGGCGGCCCGGGCGTCGAATTTCGCGCATATGACACGGCGGGCAAAGAACTCAAGGCCTTCTCGGCTGGGGCCGGCCTGCTGGAGCAATTCGAGCTGGCGGACATCGACGGCGACATGGCGACCGAGGTCGTGGCCTCCTTCAAGACAGAAGGCCGCGGCGACCGGATGACCTTGGTCTGCCTCCGCGAAGGCAAGGCGCTATGGGAAACCACCGTGACCCTAGCCATCCCGGGCGCCACGGATGCAAGCGCCTGGCATGCCTGCGGGGATTTCGACCCGACAAGGCCGGGGCTGGAGACGGTGCTCGTGGGCACGCATTGCGTGGCAATGGTCGATGCCCGGGGCCAGCTCGCCTACCACAGTCGGCCCGGGGGCATCGGAGAATATTGGGAGCGCTGGACCCCGGACGGAATCAACAGCCTCGACATCGCCTTCTGGGATGGCCCCGAGCCACACCTATATCTCTCTTCGTCGCGCTTCCGGCATCGCGCCTGCTATCGCCTGCGATATGGGGGGCGGGACCAGTTCGCCGCGTTCAAGACCCCGGACGAGGAGAGGCACCTCGATGCGCTCTACGACGCGGTCAAATACTGTCCGGCCCTTCCCGCAGCGGGCCACGAGAAGGTCAAGGTCTTCATGGCGCTGAGCGATTTTGCCCGCGCGCCCGAGAAGACATTGAGAGAATACCGCGCGGCCCTCAGCGCGATGGAGGCGCCATCGCTGGAGTATCTGGTCATGTACGAGGCGAGCGACCTGCTCGGCCACGAGCGCGGCTTCAAACTCACGACCGACCAGATCGTCGCGCGCGCGCGGTTGCTGGAGAAGGTCGGCATCCCGTTCGGGTATTTCGCGACCCACGGCGGCCAGGCCTGGATCACCCGCGAGGCGATCCGCCGCAGCAAGGAGGCCGCGCCCAAGATGTTCCGCTTCCTCTATATCGCGGAGAACCTCGAGACCCTCTACTCGCCCCTGTACGAGGACGTGCTCCGTTGGACCGAGGGGGCGCTCGATTTCTGCGCGAGCCACGGGATGAAGATGATCTTCAAGGAGAAACACGACGTCTGGGGCCTCCTGCCTTCCGACCCCGAAGTGAGCCGCATCCTTTTCAACCCGAAATACCGGGATGTCACCGTTCCCATCTGGTCCTCGAACCAGCCCTATCAGCCCGAGATCCAACTGGGGGGCATGCTGGGTCTCCGGCTTGCCGGCTGGTGCCGCGAGATCGGCATGTCGACGCAATACTGGAACTGGCACGAATGGGGACGTTATCCCCGAGGCATCCGCGACGTCAGCGCCGCGTATGCCTGCCCCTCCGACATCATCCTGCGCCTGGAGCTGGTGGGCCTCGCCCTGGGCGGCACGTGGATACATGTCGAGGGCGGGCAACCGTACCTGCGCCCCGACCTCCGCGAGGGCGTCGTCCCCACCGCTCGCCGCCATCGCGAATTGGCCTACGAACTGATCCGCAAGAACCTGATCACCGCAGGCACCGCGCCGGCCAACCTCAGTCGGACGGCGCTGGTCCGCTCGTTCCACCCGGCCCTGTCGGAGGGCAAGGCGCAGCAGAAAAAAGTGGCCTATCCCTACTACGACCGGAACTCGGAAGCCCTGCGGAAAGGGCTGATCCCGGCCCGGTACATGTTCGAGCCATATCCGGCCTACGCCTTCCCCCGGCTGGCCTACGCGACGGAATGGAACGCGGGCACCTGTTTCCCTCAGACACCCAACGGCTGGCTTCCCGTCCTGCCACCCGAGGCCTGGCCCCTGCCGGGCCACGAAGCCATCCGCACCGACGGCGAGCATGTCGTGATCAACGGGGCGCCGAAATCCGCGGAGCCCGCCGCATCGCTCGTGGCGGACCTGATCGCGCGCGGTGCGGCGGCGATCCCCCTCAGGGCCACCGGCGCCTGCATGATCCTCCAGGCGATGCCCGACGCGCCAGACTCCTATGTCGCCACATTGATCGATCCGGGATATCTCGCACCCACCGGCATCGTGGCCAAGGTCACTTCGGCCCAAGCGCCGATCTCCGGCGTCACCGACCTCGTCAGCGGCGCGCCCGTGAAGTCCTCTGGCCGCGATTGCACCGTGGAGATCCAGCCGGGCGCGTTTCGCATCCTGCGGTTCGACCTCGGCCAAGGGCAATAGGAGACTCGCGCACCAACGGATATGAAAACGAACCCCCTAGCCATCACCATGTCGGTCGCCCTGATCCACGGGACGTTGGCCACGGCGTCCGCGGACGCGACCCGACCCAACATCCTCATCGCGATAGCCGACGACATGTCGTGGCCGCACACATCGACAACGGGCTGCAAGGCCGTGAGCACGCCGAACATCGACCGCGTGGCGCGCAGCGGCGTGACATTCCGCAACGGTTTCTGCGGGGCGCCCGGCTGCTCGCCATCGCGCGCCGCCTTCCTGACCGGGCGCCACGTCTGGATGAACGAGGAAGCCAGCACGCACCACGGCCTGTTCCCAGCAAAGTTCGTCAGCTTTCCCGACCTGCTGGCGAAGGAGGGCTACAGCACAGGTTTCACCGGCAAGCCCTGGTCGCCCGGCGATCTCGGGCCGGGCCGCAAGGGCAACCCCGTCGGCCCCGCCTTCAATGGCCGGAAGCTCGTGCCGCCCCTGTCTGGAATCAAGGACACCGACTATCCGGCCAACTTCGGGGATTTCCTCGTGAAACGAAAACCCGGGGCCCCATTTTGCTTCTGGTTTGGCAGCGTCGAACCACACCGCGTGTACGAGCAAGGCAGCGGGCTGAAGGCGGGAAAGAAGCCCGGGGACGTCAGCGTGCCCGGCTTCCTCCCCGACACCCCAGAAGTCCGCAGCGATTTCCTCGACTACTTCGTCGAGATCGAGTGGTTCGACCGCAATCTCGGGCTGATCCTCGACATGCTGGAGAAATCGGGCGAACTGGAGAACACGCTCGTCATCGTCACCGGCGACAACGGGATGCCGATGTTGCGCGCCAAGGCCACCTGCTACGAATACGGCCTGCACGTGCCGATGTTCGTGGCATGGCCGAAACGCGTGCCGGGCAACCGGGTCATCGAGGATCCCATCGGCTTCGTGGACCTGAATGCGACGATCCTCGCCGCGGCGGGGGTGGCACACCCGGCGAAGGATGACCCGGAACTTGCGCCCGTGGGCCGCGACTTCCTGCCGCTGCTGGCCAGCGGCAAACAGGGCCTCCTGAATCCGGACCGGGCTTTCGTCTTCGCCGGACACGAGCGGCACACGCTCACGCGCCACAACGACACCGGCTACCCCATCCGCGCCCTCCGCACGCCGCAGTATCTCTACCTGCGCAACCTGCGCCCCGACCGATGGCCCGTCGGCGACCCCCAGCGCATCGACAAGACCACAGGCGACCTCATGCCCCGCCACTCCGGCTGCTACCGCGATATCGATGACCAGGACACCCTGCGCTGGCTGATCAAAGAGGCCCCCGCGTCCCCCAAGTTTGCCGCGATGCTCGAACTCATCGTGGGCCGCCACCCCGCCGAAGAACTCTACGACATCGGGAACGACCCCGACTGCCTCCACAACCTCGCCACATCGCCGGGACACGCCGCCGCCAAGGCCAAACTCGCCAAGCAGATGGACGAGGAACTGAAGCGCACCCGCGATCCCCGCGTCTACGGAGAGAACCCCGACATCGCGGACACCTACCCCAACGTCAACCCGAAGAACAAGATGGGCGAAGGGGACTACCCGCCGCCCAGATAGGGTGAGTTATGCCTGCACCCCGCGAACGTGGCCCGTATCTGTTTTGCCCGAAGACCGGGCGTTTCATCGGCTGCAAGCCAGGATTCGAGTACCTGCGATGGACCTTCCCGGCGATCGGCTTCGCGGCGCTGCTCTGGTATCTCATCCGGGTCCTGCCCAAGCCGGATCGCGCTGATTACCCGTGCCAGCGCGTGGCGTTCCCTCTCGCGTGGGGCTTCCTCGCTTCATTGACCGGCTGGATCGCCGCGGTGGTGGCGGCCCGCCGTGCGGGCGACTTCCTCTGGCAGGGCCGGCGCGCCCTGGCGGCCCTTTTCTTCATCGGCGCGATCGCCGGGGCCCTGATCGGATTCCACTCGGGCTCCGACCCCGCGGACGCAGCGCCCTACGTCCCACCCGACCCCCCCAACACGCCCATGGGCGTCGCCAAGGGCATCCACCCCGGTCGCGTCGTCTGGACCTACGATCCCTCCGCCACCCCTTGGGACGGCGCCAACGGCAGATGGTGGGATGATACCAACACGATCCAGGCCGCGGTCGATGGGATGTTCTCGCTCTCGGTCCGGCAATTGGCCGGGCAATCCTCCGACGCCGACGCGTGGGATGCCCTGTTCCACCATTTCAACACCACCCGTGGCCGCGGCACGAACGGTTACCTCGCCGGAGAGAAGATCGCCATCAAGATCAACTGCAACACCACCACCAATTACTGGGACTCGGACAGCCAGGTCGACGCCTCGCCCCAATCCGTCCTCGCCCTCCTGCGCCAACTCGTCGGCGAAGCCGGCGTCCCGGAGAGCGACATCACCGTCTACGATGCGACGAAGACCGGCAACGGAACCCGCGTGGTGGCGAACCGCGTCTACGACAAAGGCCACGCGGAATTCCCCTCTGTGAACTGGGTGGATTGCACCGGCACCAATGGCCGCATAAAGGCCACGTGGCGAAGCAGCGTCATCTACTACGCCGTCACCAACCAGTTCGCCATCACGAATCAATGCTCGGCAAATCTTCCCACCTGCCTCTATGAGGCCGACTACGTCATCAACTTGGCCCTCATGAAGTGTCACGGCACGGCCGGCTTCACCCTGACGGCCAAGAATCACTACGGGAGCCTCGAGCGACGCGACCACCTCTACATCAACGTCAAGGAGAGGACGGTGCCGATATACAGCCCCCTGGTCGATCTGGTCGGCCACGAACACATCGGCGGCAAGACCCTCCTGTTCCTGGTCGATGCCCTGTACGCCGCGACAAGCCCCGGCAGCCCCGACGGGTCGGGCGCCGTCCCCGCCCGTTTCAACCTCCCCCCATTCAACGGGCGATGGCCCTCCAGCCTCTTCGCCTCACAGGATCCCGTCGCCATCGACTCGGTCGGCCTCGATTTCCTCAACAGCGAGTTCAGCCACCTCTCGAGCGTCAAGCTCCTGAACTCCGACAACTATCTCCACGAGGCCGCGCTCGCCCCCGCCTGCCCCTCGGGCACGACGTATGACCCGGAGAACGACGGCACCCCACTCTCGAGCCTAGGGGTCCACGAGCACTGGAACGATCCCATCCTCCGCCAATACTCCCGAAATCTCGGCGCATCCAACGGCATCGAACTCGTCTACGCCTCCCCCATCCCATTCCGGATGGATGGGGCCCGGGACTCCGAGGGCTACCGCGTCGGCGAGCGCAACGGGATGCCGCTCTACGCCTCCCTTGCGGGCGGACGCCTCTACGTGGCCACCGCCTCGGCCGGCGACACCGGCGGCCCCAACGACCACTTCGTCTTCGTCACCACCAACCCCGCCTCGCCCAATGCCCCGCCATGGTCCAAATCGGGCCAGATCGCCTTCGATGCGGCCACCCAGCCCTACGTCGCGGACGAAAGCCAGAACACCAATGACGTGATCCGCAACGCAGGCGCCCACCCGATGTGGTCCGCCGCCACCACCACCTCCGGCCTGCTCGAGTGCTCCTTCGACCTCCGCGAGGTCTTCGGCACCATCCCCGATACCCTCTACATCGCCGCCGCACCGTACCTGACGGCCAACGGCGGAACACTCGTGGCGGCTTCCCAAGTGCCCGGCGGCGATGGCGATGGCAATATCGAGGCCGAGGAGTTCCTCGCCGTTCCCACGGCCGCGATCCGCGACGATGACCTCGATGGCTCCTTCGACTGCCAGGATCCCGATTGCGGCTTTGTCGCCCGCGCCACATGCACCGGTGGCAACGCCATCGCCCTCACCTGGCCCACCATCCCGCGCCGCCGCTACCAGCCGGAATGGAGCACCAACCTCGTCGACTTTTACCCCCTCGGCGACCCCGTCGAGGCGGACCCCTCCGAGTTTCGCCTCTCATGCGACGATCCCTCCTCCCCGACCCACAGGAGCCGATTCTACCGCATCCGATCCCTGGAGTGATTACGGGCCCGGAATCATTTTCGGCAGCGGAGCGCCAACCCATCCCAAATCAGTGTTTCAGCGAAACCCTCAAACGCAGGAATCGCGCGGGCGCGCCGCAGGGCACCGAGACCACCATCTGATCGGCGTCATCCCGCTCGATGGTGAGCCCGAGTGACGTCCAGTGCACCAGGTCCGCGCTGGTCTCGACGGCATAGGCGGCGGCGAGCGACGCCTCCAGATTCTTCTGGATGACAAGCCGGACGACGCCTCCGGCGGCGACCGCCTTGGGCAAGAGGTGCGCGTCCGGCGCGGTGCCGCTCATACCGCGGATCGCAAACTCCAAGAGGTTCGCGACCGAATCCCTGTCGTGGTCACCGCCGGCACCACCGCCGACCCCATGATCTGATGCCCATTCCTCGAAGCTCACTCCCCCGTCCAACTCGTGGAATCCGATGTCCGGCGGGCTGTGCCGGATCCTCCGGAAATAGTCCGCGACCATCCCTCCGACGACCACGCCGCGCCCAACGCAGGGCGAACCGCGAGCCA
Source organism: uncultured Verrucomicrobiales bacterium (assembly GCA_964651705.1). Classification (GTDB taxonomy): domain Bacteria; phylum Verrucomicrobiota; class Verrucomicrobiia; order JADLBR01; family JADLBR01; genus JADLBR01. The sequence goes on along the minus strand of CAZYWZ010000026.1, from coordinate 33,498 downwards.
GCCGATAGCTCTCAGGACTAAACTGGCCACCGCCGACGAATTTCGGATCGCCCACCACCGCGCCCGCAGCCATCGCGGCGGATGGCGCCGAGGCCGAAAAGCAATTGTTCGAGAACAGGAGCACGTGCCCCGACGTCGTCGGCAGGGTGCAGTAATTGCCGTTCGCCTGAAAGAACACGTTGTTCGAGAAACGCACGTTCTCGTGCCGGTTGGTGCCGGGCGGATTGGCGATCGAGATCACCTTCGTGGGCGCGCCGACGAACGTGTTGTTTGCGATGACCTCGTCCCTCAGGCGGCTGTCCAACCTGCCGTTGTCGGCACTCCACCAGTACCCGACATGATGGCCGTTCCCGATGAAGAGGTTGTTCAGGATCTTTCGCCCGAAGCCCGAGGAATCGCCGGGGATTTCGCCCTCGTCACCGATCAGCACCCCGACGCAGGGAAGTCCATTGCGAAAGTAGTTGCTGTTGCCCGTATGGTAGATCGCGTTGCGCCGCACGGTGCAATCGCGTCCCTTGTCAATGTAGACCTCGACCGCGTAATTGTCCCAGATGGTGCAATCCTCGACCACGGCATTGCTGGTGCCACACCAGAGGCCGACGCATTCGCCCCAGTTGTGGAAGAGATCGCACCCGCTGACGACACCGTCCTGGCAGTCCTGCAGTTTCACGACCAGGGGGTGCCCCAGGATCGAGCGATCCCGGGGGAACGGCGCAAAGCGGGCATTCTCCCACATCGTGCAGCCCTCGATCGCAAAGCCCGACACCCCCTTGTAGACCACCGCCTCGTTCAGGTTGCTGCAGATGGTGCAATTGCGGACGACGAGGTTGGTTCCCCCATCGACCGCCGCGATGGCCCGGCCAAGCGACCGCTTGATCCCGATGCCGTCTATCACGATGTGGCTGGCCTTCACGTTGAAGAGGGGACTCCACCCGTACTTGAAGCGCTGCCCGTTGGTGTACGTAACGCCATTGCACGTGACGTCCGGCGCCGGGGGATCCGCCCGGTAGTAGCGGATCGACTCGACCTTTCCCGGATACTTGTTCTGCCCGTCGACCACCGGCGCCTCGCCGGGGTACGCGCGAAATGATATGGGCGCCCCGACATGGCCCGACTTCGTGATCACGACGCTCTGCGTCGGTTGGTACACGCCGCCGCGCACCCACACCGTATCGCCGGGCTGCAGCGCCACTCCAGCCGCCTTCCCGAGGCTCAGGAAAGGCCCATCATAGGTCCCCTCCGCGCTGTCGCTGCCATTGGTCGCCACGTAGTAATCCCCGCCCCTCGCGAGCGGCGCTAACCCCGCCCCCGAGACCACCACGGCGATGATCGTTCCCACCTTCAATGCAGGCAACTTGCTGGCGCCACGCCGATCGTTCAATTACCCGATTGCGGTATCGCTGGCCGATTGTCTCCGAAGGTGCCTATGGACACCCGGCTGGTGTCTGCGTGCGGGACGCGAACCTTCGGACTGCGCAAGTCCGACTTGCGCCCTGCAAGGCGGCCCGGACGGGTGATGGACGCCGGGACCCTCCCCCCGATCAAAGTATCCGCCTTTGACTTTTCTTCTCAGATCCCGGATGGTCCTGGGATGCCCTTGGCCCGCATCCGCATCCGCGACCTGGAGACCCGATGTCACGTGGGTGTGCCCGACGCCGAGCGCGCCGAGGCCCAGAGACTCCTGCTGGACATCAAATTCGACGTCGCCGTCGGCGAAGCGGACGACATCGCGTCCACGGTGGATTACTTTGCCGTCGGCCAAGTCGCCCGCGAGGTGGCGCAGTCGCGCCCGAGGCACTTGATCGAGACCGTCGCCCGCGACGTCGCGGACACCATCCGCGGACGCTTCCCCATCCAGAACCTCCGGGTCCGCGTCCGAAAGTTCTCCGTCCCGGGAACCGGCGAGGTCTCCGCCGAGATCGGCGCCAATCACTGACCTTAAACTTCAAACCGCGGATCGCGGATACCGCAGATAATTCTCTGCAGTTGCGGCACTCGCGAATTCGGGGGCAGGCACCGAGAGCCTGCCCGCTCGCGTGGCGGGCGAGGAGGCGGCCCCAGTATGGACTGCGGCGTGGCAGCGCCGCTTTGGATTGCCCCGAACGGCCCAGCGCGTTCCCGTCGCCAGACTCTGCAACCCGGATTGTTCACGCGCAGAGTGAAAAATCCGCACGGAGTGCCGACACCAAATGTCGGGGTTGTCGGCCCTTCGGGCGGATCGATCACCAAGTTTGTGATCGATACGGGCCAACAGGGCCCGACGCGCCCATCCAAAGCGGCGCTGCCACGCCGCAGTCCACATTGGCCCACTGATTGATCCGAAGTTTGCCCCGGAATGATGCGGTTGCTTAGCCCTGACAACCTATGCGATTCGATTTGGATCGGCGGCAGTGGCGTGCATGCTGCACGCATGGCCACCAGGATGATCTCCGTGGATCTGGACGCCTATCGATATGCGGAAGAGAACGCGGATGCGGGGGCCCTCGCCACCGACACGCCATTGGTCTCCCGCAACGCGCGGGAATTTGCGGGCGGTCCAAACCTCCGGGCGGTCGGGTATTGATCGGTCATGGATACTCCCCCACCTCCCGACCTGACCGATGACGAGCGCTCTCGCTACGAATGGCAGATGTGGGTCGAGGGGTTTGGCGAGGCCGGCCAGAGAAAACTGAAGGCCGCGACCGCCTTCGTCTCGCGGGTCGGAGGGGTCGGCGGCGCCGCCGCGTACTACCTCGCCGCCGCCGGGGTCGGGCGCCTGATCCTGGCCCACGGCGGGAACCTCCGGCCCTCCGACCTCAACCGCCAGATCCTCATGACGCACGATTGGCTCGGCAAGCCGCGCATCGAGTCCGCCGTCCGGCGCCTCCGCGAATTGAACCCGGACGTCGAGATCGCGGGCATCCCCGAAAACGTCTCTGACGAGACTGCCGCCCGCCTGCTGGAGGGGTCGGACATCGTCATCGATGCCGCGCCGCTATTCCCCGAGCGCTTCGCGATGAACCGGGAGACCGTTCGCCGAGGGATACCCATGGTCGAGTGTGCCATGTACGAGTGGGAGGCGCATCTCACGACTTTCCTCCCAGGCCGAACGGCCTGCCTCGCCTGCCTCTATCCCGAAGAACCCGCCCACTGGCGCCGCCAGTTCCCGGTCATCGGGGCGGTCTCCGGCACCATCGGGGCCATGGCGGCCGTCGAGGCCGTCAAAATCCTCACGGGCATCGGCGAACCCCTGGCCGGGACCCTGCTCGCCATGGACCTCCGCACCATGCGCTTTCGCCGCCTCGCCATCCGCCCCGACCCCGCTTGCACTGTCTGCGGTTGACTCGAACATTCCAGACGTAGCCACGGTCGGCAGACCGAGGATCTTCCCACGCGTCGCCCATCTGTCACCAGATGGGCTACATTTCCCCCTCGCTGAGCCCCGCCGCAGGGGGCATTGGCCAGATCCCGCATTGTAACAATTTTGTCACATTCTAGACGCCGCAACGTCACTCGGGCGCGCCACGTTCGCCATATTGGCGCCGTCATTCTGCCACGCCCGCGACGCGAGAATGCCATCTCGCGCCGAACTTCTCGGGCTGGAATCGGCGGGCGCCGAACCAAGGAAACGGAGACCGACCAAGCCATGATGACGCACAAGCTGTATCCCATCGCCCTGACCCTGCTCCTGATCCAGTGGCACGCATTATCTCACGCCCAGAGCGGCAGCGCGATATTGGACCTCCTCGTCCGCAAGGGCGTCATCACCGAGACGGAGGCCGAGCAGGTGCAGGCGCAGGCGGAACAGGAGACCGCCAAGGCGGTCGAGGCACACAACAAGCTCAGGCTCCCTTCCTACGTCAAGTCCCTCGAATGGTACGGGGACCTTCGGATGCGCGCGGAGTATTTCGGCGTCGAAACTACGCCCGACGTCCCATCGGACGATTGGCGCTATCTGCCGCCGACCGATGACCGCCTGCGTTTCCGGACCCGGGCCCGCATCGGCAGCACCGTCTCGTTCCAGGACTGGGGCAAGGTCGGCGTCCGTCTCACGACCAGCCCGGACCGGGACCCCATCTCCACCAACCAGACCCTGCAGGACACCTTCACCAAGAAAGAAGTCTACTTCGACCTGTTCTACGCGGAGCTGACGCCCCCTTGGGCCAAGTGGTTCACGCTGGCGGTCGGCAAGATGAACAACCCGATCTGGCAGCCGTATTTCGCCTCGCCGATGGAATACGATTTCGACGTGACCACGGAGGGCCTCGCCGAACAGATCAGCTTCAAGCTTGGCCCCAAGGAGGAGTGGCGGATCTTCGGGAATTTCTTGCAAGCCCCCCTGGACGAGGTTGGCGGCAGCACGGCCGATCCCTTCCTTTACGAGTTCCAGGCGGGAGTCGAGGCGAACCTCGAACGGGTGAAGCTCACGGCCGTCGCCGGCGCCTATTTCACGCAGAACCTAGACGACATGGGGATCGCCGGTTCCGGGCTTCCCGCCGCCAGCGGTTCACCCAACCGCGGAAACCTCGCCGACTACAACCCAGATCAGGACGGCAGGACCTACGTCGACGATTTCACGGTGGCATACGTCCGGGGCGAACTCGCCTGGACCCTCTCGGACCAACCCTTCCTCGGCACCCCCTGCGTCTTCACTTTTGCCGGAGAATACATGAAGAACATGGGTGGCCGTTTCGAGGACGACCGATTCCATGAGAGCGGCGATCCGATCCCGAGCCCCGACCAGACCGAGGGTTACACCGGCCAGGTCATGTTCGGCAAGGCCAAGAAGACCGGCGAATGGCAACTCGCCTACCAATACAAGCACCTCGAGGCCGATGCCACGTGGGACGCCATCACCGACTCCGACTGGGGCTACGGCGGCACCGACCGCCGCGGCCATGTCGTGAAGCTATATTACAACATGCGCGAGTGGTGGCAGCTGGGCTTCGCCGGTTTCGTCACCGAGAAGATCAGCCACCGCCCAAACAGCGGCAACAACACCCGCGGGATCGAGGGCGAGGACCTCCTCCGCATCCAGATCGATTCCGTGTTCAAATTCTAGGAATCTGTCGGACTTTGTCCGACAGATTCCTCGCGGGACCGGCCTGTAGGGCGCGGATTCCCATCCGCGCCACGACGGCCCTGCCGGTTGGCCGTGGCGCGAAAGGGATTTCGCGCCCTACATATTCTGCCCGGTGGTGCCACGCCGCGCGGGGCATGGAATCTGCACTGAAACTTCCCCCCGGTGGCGTCCCACAGAGACGCCCTACAAATTTTGTAGGCCGCCTGTGCCAGGCGGCAGAGGGGATGCAGTTTCCACATGAAGAATGCGGCGCGTCCCCGCGCCGGCGGCGTTGCTCGATCGAAAATTCCAGATGTCGGCGCGGAGGCAGACCCTCACTTGGAGTAAGGGCACAACGCCTCACGCCGGCAACGGGAATGCCGCCACGAGGGTGCGGACCTTCTCGCGCACTGCCGCCAGCACCTTGGGATCGTCCCGGCCCTCGAGGGCCTCGTGGATGAGGTCGGCGGTCTCGAACATCTCCTCCTCCGCGAAGCCCCGCGTCGTGACCGCGGGGCTGCCGAGGCGGATGCCGCCCGCCTTGAATGGGCTCTGCTTGTCGAATGGGATAGCGTTCTTGTTCACCGTGATTCCAGCGTGATCCAGGCTCTCCTGGGCATCCTTGCCCGTGATGCCGTGCGGCTGGAGATCCACCAGCATCAGGTGGTTGTCGGTCGCCCCCGACACGATCCGATACCCGTTGCGCTTCATGCCCTCGCACAGCGCCTTGGCATTCCGGGCCACCTGTTGCTGGTATTGCCGAAAATCCGGCTGCAGCGCCTCGTGGAGACAGACGGCCTTGGCGGCAATGACGTGCATGAGTGGCCCGCCCTGGACGCCTGGGAACATCAGCGAATCGATGTCCTTGGCAAATTTCTCCCGGCAAAGGATCAGGCCGCCCCGCGGCCCCCGCAGTGTCTTGTGCGTCGTCGTTGTCACGAAATCGGCGTGCGGCACCGGCGAGGGATGCACCCCCGCCGCCACGAGTCCCGCGATGTGCGCCATGTCCACGAAAAGCAGGGCCCCCACCGAATCGGCGATCTGCCGCATCCTTGGAAAATCGATGATGCGCGAATAGGCCGAGGCCCCCGCGGTGATCATCTTGGGCCGGTGCTGCTCGGCCAGCCGCGCCAGCTCGTCGTAATCGATCTCTTCGGTCTCCGGGCTCACGCCGTAGCTGACGACCTGGTACAGCTTGCCGGAGAAGTTCATCGGGTGGCCGTGCGTCAGGTGCCCGCCGTGCGCCAGGTTCATCGTCATGATCCGGTCGCCAGGTTGCAACACGGAGAAGTACACGGCCATGTTGGCCTGGCTGCCGGAATGCGGCTGGACGTTGGCGTGGTCCGCGCCGAACAACTGGCGTGCCCGGTTGATGGCCAACTGCTCCACCACGTCGACGTTCTCGCATCCGCCGTACCAGCGTTTCCGCGGATAGCCCTCGGCGTACTTGTTCGTCAGGCAGGAGCCCTGGGCCTCCATGACGGCCGCGCTGGTGAAATTTTCCGAGGCGATGAGCTCGATGTTCTCGCTCTGGCGACGCCACTCCGCGGCGATGGCATCGGCGACGAGCGGGTCGACGTCCGCCAGCCGAGAACCCCGGCGGGCGATCGAATTGCGCCTCGCGGCGCCGGGGAACTTGCCTATCCTCCGCTGGTGGCGCCCCCCCGCGAAGCCGGTGCCCAAAAAGGTCCGCATCAGCTCTGGGACATCGGCCGACCCGAAATCGTCGCCGGCCAGGCACAGGACGTTGGCGTCATTGTGCTCCCGGCTCATCCTCGCCGCGCCGATATCCCGGACCAGCGCCGCGCGGATCCCCGGGACCCTGTTGGCCGCCATGCTCATCCCGATGCCCGTCTTGCAGACCAGCACGCCGAATTCCGCCTGATGGGACGCCACTTCCATCGCCACCTTCTCCGCAAAATCCGGGTAATCGACGGACTCCTCCGAATGGGTGCCCAGGTCCGCGACCTTGTAACCCTCGCCCTCGAGCCAATCGCGGACCGCGCGCTTGAGCCGCACGCCGCCGTGGTCCGCACCCAGCGCCACCCGGATCAGGCCATGCCGCGCCCGCGCGACGGCCGGGGGCACCACGCCGGAGGCCACGAACTGCATCACGCTGGGCATCGCCGCGCGCATCGTGTCCCGGACCGAGGCATACAGATCCCTCGGCCCGCCGATGGGATCGGCGATATCCCGGTCACCGGGCGCGGCATCCTCATCGAATTCCCGCAGCAGGAAGGTCCTCTCCGCGGCCGCCGGGTGCAGCATCAACAGCATGTCGAGGTGCCCCTGCGTCATGACGAATATCCAATCCGAGTCCCGCACCAGCTCCGGCGTCACCGGCTGGCTGCGGATCCCGGAGATGTCTATGCCCATCTCGCGCATCACGTCCCTGGCGTGCTCGCTCGGCGGATATCCGGCCTGCGCGCCCAGTCCCGCGCTGCGCACCTCGAAGGCCGATGGCTCCGCCATCGAACGAAAGAGCCCCTCCGCCATCGGGCTCCGGCAGATGTTGCCCGTGCAAACAAACAAGATCTTCTTCACGCCCACCATACTTTCAGATAACGGCCACCGACACAAGCGCCAGACCGCGGGTCAACCTTGGCTGATTTCCCCGGCGGCGCAACCGCCGTCACTTGGTGGCGGACCCGACGCCGCCGTCCGGCGGCGCATTTGTCGCGCCGCCGGCGGCGTCCGGCGCCTCCACGCGATTGAGGCCCAGCGCGTCCAAGGCCCGCAAGAAATCCAGCGCCCTCTGCAATGCCTCGTCGCGGGCCGGCTTGTCCCCGGCCTCCGCGTCCCCCTTCTTCTCGGGGGACACCCCGTCCACATCGAGGGGCGCCGCACCCTCGGACTCGATCGGTTCCTCTTCCATCGCCTCGGCCACGCCCTCCCTAGAGGATTCCTCGAGCCGTTTCTGAATCGCCTCCTCCAGTTCGGGGTTCTCACCTCGAACCAGCGCCGCCTCATTCTGCCTCGGGCGCGGCTTGTCCTCCGCTATGAAGTCCCCGGGACCCTCCGCCGCCTCGCGCCGGAGCATCTCCGCCTCGATCTCGTCCCCGTCGATCCGGATGTCCGGCTTCACCGGCTCATGGAACGTCTGCCCCCCACCCGCCAGCGCGACGCGCCTCGACGGCACCCAGAGCCTTCGCCCCGAGGGCAACTCGGCCGCGCCATACTCGGCGGAGCGCCCCGCGGTGGGAGAACCAAAAATCACCGCCCGGCGCAGTAATCGGAGCGCCTCGGCCATCGCCTCGCCCACGCCACGCGTCCCCGGATTCACGATGACCGCGAGTGGCGGAATCGGCATCCGCGCGGGCTCCCTCGCGGCGAATACCTGTGGCTCGCCCCGGCCCTCCAGCGAGAACAGGGTACATCCCTCCGGCACGAAAAGCCCCGCCAGCCGAGCGCCCCCCTCGAATTCCCGATAATCCTCCAGCGCCCTCAGATCCAAGATGACCCCCCTGATCGCCCCAGGCCCCGACGCCTTCTCCAATTCGCCTTGGATCACCTCCATCGCGGCGCCCCCGCCGAGAGAGCACACCCGGATCCAGAGCCAGCCTCCCTCCAGGCGCTCCACCCGCGCCGCCGCATCGGGACCCGCACCGCCCTCGCCCCCGTCGGCAAAGAAGACGCCGGGCGCCGCGCGCCAGGGCTCGCCGGCCCCGGCCGCACGCATCACCGCCGCACGATCCAGGCTCGCCGCATCCACGTGGTTGGAAAGGATCACCCCGGCGACCAGCGACGCCGGGTCCGCCGTCACCTTGCCCGGGCCGGGAACGGCCGTCGCCAGCACCAACGCCGCCAACTCGGTCAGCATCGCCTGCATCAATTCCCCTCGTCGCCCAGCAGCCGTCCCGGAACCAGATAGTTCCTGACATATTCCCCGACGGCATCCTCCAGCGGCGTGACCCCCGCGCGATAGCCGGCGGCCCGCAGCCTAGATATGTCGGCCCGCGTGAAATACTGGTACCGATCGCGGATGGCCTCGGGCATCTCCACGAAGTCGATGGCGGGTTCGGTTCCCAGTCCCGCGAAGATGGCCCGCGCCAGATCCAGCCACGACCTCGCCGTCCCCGAGCCCAGGTTGAATAAACCGTTCGCGCGCGGGCGCCCCGCCAGATGCACCGTCATCGCCGCCGCATCCTTCACGTACAGAAAATCCCTCTGCTGTTCCCCGTCGCGATATTCCGGCCGGTGGCTCCTGAAAAGCGCCATCCTCCCCGTCGCCCGGATCTGCTCGTAACCTTTCGAGACCACGCTGCGCATGTCCCCCTTGTGCCCCTCGTTCGGGCCAAACACGTTGAAATATTTCAGCCCCGCGATCCGGCGCAGCATCCCCTGCCCATTGGCGTAGAGATCGAAGAGGTGCTTGGAATACCCGTACATGTTCAGCGGCCGCAAACGCTCGAGCCCCTTCTGGCCGTCCTCCATCCCCGCCAAACCGTCCCCGTAGGTCGCGGCCGAGGACGCGTACACGAAGCGCGCCTCGCGCCGCAGCGCCCAGCGCGCCAGATCCCGCGTGTATGCGTAGTTGTTCTGGATCAGGTATGCCGCGTCCCGTTCCGTCGTCGAGGAGCACGCGCCCAGATGGATGACGGCGTCAAACTTGCCAAAGGCCGAGGCCGCCGCCTTCACCCGGCCCAGGAACTCTCCCGCCTCAACATAGTCGCCAAACCGGAGGGCCCGGAGGTTCACCCACTTGTCGCCGGTCCCCAAAAAGTCGGTGATGACGATGTCCTCGCAGCCGAGCCGGTTCAGTTCCCACACCACGGCGCTGCCGATAAAGCCGGCCCCGCCGGTCACCAGCACCCGCTTGTCTGACCAATCCTTAGCCATCCGAAATCATCCCTGCCTCCGCCGGTCAACGGACGGCTGAGTACCGTAGGGCCACCCCGCCGCCAAAGCAATCACTCGCGCCATCCGGTCGGGCGATTCCCCGGCCGCCTCGCGGCCTCCTGGTCCCGCTTCAGGGGCCAGGTCAGGCCTTCGGCCTCGGCCAGAACGATCTCCACCGTCCCCCAGCTCACCTTCAGTCGCCCCAGCAGCGGCACGTGCCTCGTGTCATCGGTCAGGTAGGCCTCCAGCCGCCCCGTGGTATTCTTCGAGGGCTCAAACACCCGGTCGGACTTGATCCGGATCACCGATTGCTCCCCCCACGCCGCAAACCCCTTCTTGCCCCTCCAATCCGCCTCGATCGTCACATCGTGATACTTCCCATCCGCAAAAATCCGGAATTCCCGTCGCTCGCCCACTTTCCACGGCGCGCTGCGCACGCGATAGCACACCGAGAGCAGGTCGCACGCGGAACCGCTGAGCTTCAGCTTCTTGTCGCCACCCTCCCCATAATTGATCCAGCGGCCCCGCCCCTCCTCGAAATCCAAGACCGTCCGCCGGTGGTAACGATGCGGGCCCTCCTTGCGATCCTCCAGATACTCCCTGGCCTCGAAACCATCGGCAAGGGCCGTGCTCTCGATGCGGCTGCGCACCGGATAAAATACCTCCACCGGGCCGCGCGAGCGCGCCGTCCCCACAAACCTCCAGCACAAGTCGCCCCCATGCTCCGCCCGCCCCGCCGCCTCCAGCGTCAGCCTCGCGGCCGGCACCACGCCCCAGCGCGCCTCAAACGTCAGCCTCTCCCCCGCACGAAAAAAATCCGCGCCCATCAATCCGCCCGGGCACGCCAAACCCGCCAGCGCCATCGCCGGCCATGCCCGCCAACCATGCCATCCTCGTTCCGCCATCTGTCTCGTGTCGCCGGAATCGCCGGCGCGCGCCTTCCGGGGACAAAATCCTACCCCCAAGACCCGATGCCGCAACCGCCCGGCCCATTTCCCCTTGACCCGGATGCCGGTCTTTCCATGATGCGGGGCCGTGGCGGGCGGCGCCGGATCGCGGCGCCCACCGCTGGCGGAAGAACACACAACAGGAGATTCACCCATGGCCAAGAGACCCCTCAATGTCGGTTTGATCGGCGGCGGCGGCGGCGCGTTCATCGTCAACCCCCACCAGAAAGCGATCCACTTCGACGGCACCCGCCGCGTCGTCGCGGGCGCGCTGCACCCCGACCCCAAGGTCGCCCTCGCCGAGGCCGAAAACTGGGCCTACCCGATCAAGGGTTACACCTCCTACGACGACATGATCAAGGCGCAGGCGGGCCTCCCCGAGGGCGAGCGCCTCGATTACGCGCTCATCGTCACCCCGAACCACGTCCACTTCGACCCCGCCATGAAGTGCGTCGCGGCGGGAATCCCGGTCTTCTGCGAGAAGCCCCTCACGGTCACCCTCGAAGAGGCCGACAAGCTCGTCAGGGCCGTCAAGGAGAAGAAGGTCCCCTTCGGCGTGGCGCACACCTACCTCGGCCATTGGACCAGCCGGTTCGCGCGCTACATCGTGCGCAGCGGGTTGCTCGGCGAGGTGCGCTGGGTGGATAGCTACTACCTCCAGGGGTGGCTCGCGGCCCGCACCGAGGACAGCGGCTGCATGCAGGCCGAGTGGCGGGTCGACCCCAAGCGCGCCGGCGGCAGCTGCTGCGGCGGGGACATCGGCACCCACGCGCTCATGCAGCTTCGCTATGTCACCGGCCTGGACGTGAAGAAGGTCTCCGCTCACATGGAGGTTTTCGTCGCCGGGCGGACGCTGGATGACCACTTCACCGTCTACTGCGAGCTGAGCAACGGCGGCAAGGCACTGGTCCGGGCCTCGCAGATCTCGATCGGGCACAAGAACGATCTCGGCATCGAGGTCGCGGGCACCAAGGGCACCCTGCAATGGCGCCAGGAGGAACCCGAGGCCATCACCATCCTGCTGCCAAATCAGCCCGACCGGGTCTACTGGCGCGGCGCGGTCCAGGGCGGCGACGGTTTCCTGCCCAAGGAGCTCCCCGCCGACCTGATGGCCGAGCCCACGATCCCGCCCGGCCACCCCGAGGCCTTCCACGACGCCTTCGCTCGCCTGCACCGCTGCTTCGAGGACGACGTGCGCAAGTACAACGCCAAACAGCCGTTCGACTGCGATGGCGCTAAATACGCCAACGTCCACGACGGCCGCACCGGCATCGCATTCATCGACGCTTGCCTCAAGAGCAGCCACAGCGAAGGCGCCTGGACCTCGATGCCCTGAGCCCGGGAAACCGACGCCGCCGGCGCGGCCGGACGCGCAAGCGTCTGGCCCGATGGCCGGGCGCACGCGCGCTCGGCCATGGCGCCCTGGCGCTCGCCCTCTCCCTCCCCGGCGCGCGCGCCGGGGAAAAATCCGTGCGCGCGGAATCCGAGGTCCGCGCGCGCGCCAGCCAAGTGCTCCAGGCCTATGCCGATCCCATGGTCGCGGCCATGGGTTTCCTCGACGTCACCCGGGCGCCCTATGCCGCCGACCCGACCGGGAAGATCGATGCCACGGACGCCATCCGCCGCGCCATCGGGGACGCCCGCGATGCCCAGCTGACCTGCTACCTTCCCGCGGGAACGTATCGGGTCTCTGGCACCATCGAGGGCATCGAGGGCGTCGTCCTGTGGGACGATTGGCCCCACGAGGGCTTCGCCGACCCCTGGGTGGCCGAGCGCTCCTTTTACTACCCCTGCATCATCGCCGGACCCGCCCGGGGCCCGCGCGCCAAGATCCAACTCGTGGACCGCGCGCCCGGGTTCGACGACCCCAAGGATCCCAAGCCCGTGCTCTTCCTCTGGGCCAGGGATTCTGCGGAAAAGCCCGACGTCATCCGCCACAACATCAGCTTCAACCAGCAGATCCGCCACCTCGACTTCGATCTCGGGGAGGGAAATCCCGGGGCGGTCGCCATCCGGCACCGTGGCGCCGAGGGGTCGACCATCGAAGACATTTCCATCCGCGCGACGGGCGCCTTCGCGGGAATACACGATGCCCCCGGCTCCGGCGGCGCGATCCATGGCTTGGCCGTCGTCGGCGGCGCATACGGGCTCCACATCGCCGGCGCCCAACCCTCGCCCCTCGTCAGCGACGTCACCCTGCGCGACCAGACCGAGGCCGCCATCCTCTATGCCGAACGCGGCCCGCTCACCATCGTCGGTGCCGACATCGAGGGGACGGGCATCGTTGGAACGATGCCCGCGGCCCCGTGGGACGGCGCGATCTCGATCATCGATTCGGTGATCCGCCTCAAACGCGGCGACACCGCCATCCGATCCGGGCGCTCGCTCGTCCTCGAGAACGTCTACGCCCACGGCGCCCCCGCGATCGCCAGGGTCGATGACTTTCCGCCCTTGGGGGGGGAGGCCCCCGGCTGGACGCACGTGCGCCGCTACGCGGCCGGCGGCCGGGTCAAATACCCAAAGTCCCTCGGGGGCATCGAGCGCAGGGAGGCGGTCTGGCGCGACGGCGAGGCCCTCGGCACACGCGCGGAGGCCGAACCCTCGCCAGATCCACCTCCCGACCCGTTGCTCGCACAACATCGCCGGCCGCGCGAGGATCCGTGGGACAGCCCGGACACGTCCAATGCCCGAGAAGAGCCCTTCGGCGCCAAGGGCGACGGCATCGCCGATGACACCGCCGCCATCCAGGCCGCCATCGACGCGGGAAAACCCGTCTTCCTCCCCAAGGGCATCTACCGGATCTCGTCCCCGCTCGCCCTCGGCCCAGGGACCCGCCTGTTCGGGTGCTCCACGCTGGGGACGGTCGTCACACCCATCGATGGCGCGCCCGCATTCTCCGACCCGAGCGACCCGCGGCCCCTCATCGAAACCGCCGACGAGCCCCACGCCTCGACCCGACTGGAGTATCTGACCCTGGAACTCCCCGTCCAGAATCCCTGCGCCTATGCCCTCCGCTGGCGCGCCGGCCACAACTCCCTTGTCCGAAATGTCTATCCCATCCGCACCCCATGGCACCCGAACGCGCCCTCGTATGGCATCCCCATGGTGCGCATCGAGGGCAACGGCGGCGGCAGGTGGTATACCCTGTCGCTCCTGCATTGGTGGGCGCAGATCCCCCCGTATCGCCACCTCCTGGCAATCGGCACCCGCCAGCCATTGCGCTTCTATCACCTCCAGCCCCAGCACGCCCGCAGCCTCGCCCAGATCGAGATGCGCGACTGCAAGAACGTCGACATCTTCTCGATGAAAACCGAGGGCGACGTGCCGGCCCTCTGGCTGCAGGACTGCCGCAACATCCGCATCTTTGGCGTCGGCGGCATCATCGCGCCCTTCCCAAACCAACCCATCATCTGCATCGAGCGCTGCGACGACGTGCTCCTGGCCAACGTCCAACCCCAGATCGCCACCGCCGGCCGGTGGTCCGCCCTCGGGATCCAGTTTGACCCCGGCCGCTGGTTCATCCTGCGCGACGACGAGCGCCAGCTCGGCGCACTGGAATCCTTCGCCCTCTGGCTGCGGGGCAACCCGACCGGATACTGATCATGCGACACGCCCACGCCGTATCGATCCCGCTCCTCTGCGCGATCCTCTCCCTGGCCACCGTAAACGGCGATACCCTGCGCCTGCCCGCAAACCGCGACAACTCCATCGTGATCCACCCACAGGAGATGCGCCTCAATGCCGGCGGCGCCCCGCGCATCCGCATCAAGGGCAACCAGCACATCGTCGCGATGGGCTTTGACCTCTCCCCCCTCAAGGGCCGCCCCGTCCGTTCCGCGACGCTGGTCTGCCAGAAGGGCGACGCCGACATCTCCGGCGCCACGATCTCCACGATCCAGGCCGAGTGGGACGAGATGCGCTCCAGCGCCGTGACATCGGGCGCGGGAGAGGGAGAGGGCTGGGGCGTCCCGGGCGCGCTGTTCCCGTCGGTCTGCGGCGGCAACGGCCATTCCCTCGCCTGCCACGCCACCTCCGAACTGCGCGACGGCGCCTACCACTGGAAGATCGATCCCGACCTCGTCAACGCGATGGCCATCGGGGCGTCGTTCGGCATCGCGATCCTCGAGCACGACGCCGATTACGGGCGCAACCCCACCATCCATGCCCGCGAATCCCGAGGGACCGGACCCTACCTGCTGGTGGAAACCGGCCCCGAAGAACCAACCCCAGGACCCCCGACCGCACTCCGCATCACCGATCGCGGCGACCCCGATTCGATGCGGCTCCATCTCTCCGCGCCCGCGAAAGGCTTCGCATACGAGGTCCGCGTCGATGGCGCTCCCCTGCCGCGCTGGAATACGCCCTTCGCCCGACCGGGCGAAAAGCAGGTCGTGCCCATCCGCGACGTGCCGATGCGACCCGGCGCCAGGATCCGCATCGAGATCATCGCGCTGGGCCGCGACGGGCGGCGCTCCCCGCCCGCGACCATCGGCGCTACCGTCCCGAATCCACCCCCTCCGCCATTCCCGAAAATCCCCCCGCCTCCAGCACGCGCCTCCGGCGATTACGCCATCCTCCCGACCGAGGACCGCCTCGATCCCGGCGGCAAACCCATCGGGCCACTCCCTCAGGACTGGATGACCCGCAACGAGACGACCGGCCCCGATGGCTCGATCCTGCTCTCCGCGGCGCGCGGCGAGGTCGTCAGCTTTCAGGTCGTGCCCCCCGGCGATCGCGCCAACCGCGCCACCTGCGACATCCCCGGCGCCCGCGTCGACATGCACCGGGCCATCTTCGTCGAGTCACAGATGGGCCCCGTGCCAGACCCTCTGCTGCCCGAGGGGCTGGCCGGGCCATGGGTATATGACATTTATGTCCCATACGACCTATCCGCGAAAGCCCTGCACGGCGCCCTCGCTCTGTCCCCCGGACCGAAGATCCCCATTACCATCCGCATCCGCGACTTCGCCCTGCCCAGGAGGGCCTCCTTCCTCTGCGAGATGAATTCGTACGGGATGCCCGACCGCGTCGAGGAATTCTACGCCCTGCAGCGCGTCGCCTACGACCACCGCGTCCACTGCAACATCCTCCACTACCCCCACAGCTCCGCCCCGCCGGGATCCCGAAAATGCAACCTCGACATGCGCCTGCCCGATGGCCGGCGCATGGATGAGCGCCGGTACAGCGACATCGCCCCGGGCGCGAAGTCCGCCTTCTGGGACGATTTCGTCACGGCCTTCGACCCCTTCCTCACCGGGGAATGCTTCCGCGATGGCCACCGCGGCCCCATCCCCGCCCCCGGTTTCTACCTCACTTTCCACGAGAGCTGGCCCCTCCACGTCCGCGCCCACTTCAACGGAAATCCCGACGCCTACGGGGCATTCCAGGATGCCCCGCTCTACGCGCAAACCTTCCAAAATATCCTACGAGACTTCCTCCGCCTCGCCGACCAGCGCGGGTGGCACGAGGCGGGCCTCCAGATCTACCTCAATAACAAGGGTTCCCTCGACAACCCGAAAAAGAGCCCGTGGATCCTCGACGAGCCGTCATCCTACTGGGATTACCGCGCGCTGGCCTACTACGCGGATCTGGTGCGCGGAACCAGGGCCAACGGCCCACCCGTCCGGCTCGATTATCGCATCGATATCTCGCGCCCCGAATTCGACCGCGGCCAGTTGACCGGCAAATCGGACCTCTGGGTGGTCAGCGGCAAGGCCTTCGCGGACTACCATCGTCTGGTGATGGACCGCGCCGAGACGACGGGCGAGCGCATCTGGGTCTACGGCGCCGCCGCGCCCGCCACCCAGAGCAGTCGCGCCATCATGGCGTGGGCGCTCTCCGCCTATCGCAACGGGGCATCCGGCCTGGTCCCCTGGCAGACGATCAACCGCGATGGTTCCGCCATGAAGCAATCCGATCCCCTCGGCATATTCATCTTCGACCGATCCCCCGACGGCGACGCCGCCATCCGTCCCACCCTCCGGCTCAAGGCCTTCCGGCGCGCCCAGCAGGATATCGAATACCTGGAACTCGCCCGAAAAAAGATGCGCTGGACCGACGGCCAACTCCGCGCCTTCATCGACCACTACCTGCCGCTCGCCGCCTCCGTCGAGAAAAAGGACGACGCCGACGCCGGCACCGCAAGATTCGAGGCCCTGCCCCCAGAAAATTTCCGCGCGCTCCGCGAGGCCGCCGCCACCATCCTCGAGGGCCGCGCCACCCCACACGGAAATTAGACACATGCCACTCCAGCTCACGAACGCCCACCTCTTCCAAACGGAATTCCCGTTCGTCGCGCCCGCCGACACCCAGGTCGAGCACCTCGCGCTTCCCGATGGCCGCTCCGTCCCGATCCTCGTCCAGGACAGCGCCCGCGCCCGCCGATATCGGATCACCATCGCCCCCGGCGGCGAGGTCCGCGTCATCATCCCGCGCCGCGGCTCCCGCCGCCGCGCCCTCCAGTTCGCCCGAGAGCACGCCCCGTGGATCGCCAGGCAGGTCCGCCGCATGGCAAAGAAAACCCCGCGGCCGCCCAAGCGGCTCGGCCCGGATGACAGGATCCTCTTCCGCGGCGAGTGGACGCCCATCGTCTTCGGGATGGATGACGGCGCCCCCACCCTCCGCGTCGGCGATGCCTCCATGCCCCTGATCGACGTCGCCTCCGACCTGACCCCGGGCATCCGACAGTTGCTGATGCGCGTCGCCGAGCGCGAGCTTCCCCCGCGCCTCCGCGAACTTGCCCGCGAGCACGGCTGTGCGCTCGGGCCGATCGCCGTCCGCGACCTCAAGGCCAGCTGGGGTCGCTGCCAGAACCCGCGCCGCGATGCCCCCGTCGGCGCGCGCATCTCTCTCAACTGGCGCCTCGTCCAGGCACCCGCATCCGTCCGCGATTACGTCATCCTCCACGAGCTCATGCACACCCGCGAGATGAACCACTCCCCACGATTCTGGGCCGAGGTCGCCAAGGTCTGTCCCGACTACCGCGATGCCGAACGATGGCTCAAGGACTCCCGCCACCGGGTGCTCGCCTAGCCGGCACTCCGCGTGTCTTGGCCCGAGACACGGCGGCCGATCTTTTTTGGAGTGCGGCGGCAGAGCGCAGCGGCGACGCCGCTTTCCCTTCCGGCGGAGCCGCGACCCGCGGGCGTGCGGCGCTGGAGCGCCGCTTTGGATTGCCACGGACGGGCCCCGCCGGCGAGAACCGCATTGCGCGCGCACCTCCCTCGGCAATACTCTCGACTCATGCGCCTGATCTGGCTTCTCCCCATGATCGCCCTCGCCCCCTCCCTCTCCACCGCCACGCCGAACGCCCATAAGCCAAGCATCGTCTTCTTCCTCGCCGACGACCTTGGCTGGGGCGACGTCGGCTGCTACGGGGCCAAGGGCATCCGCACCCCGCACATCGACCGCATGGCGGCGGAGGGAACCCGGTTCACGGAGTGCTATTCGAACGGACCCGAGTGCTCGCCCACGCGGGCCGCGTTCCTGACCGGCCGCTACCAGCAGCGCATCGGGGGGCTCGAATGCGCCATCGGGCTGGGCGGCGTCGGGCGCTACGACGATGCCATCCGCCTAGCCGAACGGCACGATCTCGGCCTCCCGCCCGAGGAAGCCTCCATCGCCGGGATGCTCAAGGATGCCGGCTACGCCACGGCGCTCGTCGGCAAATGGCACCTGGGCTACGAGGACAAGTTCTCGCCCAACCGCCACGGTTTCGATCACGCGCTCTATGCGCTCGGCGGGGCCATGGACTACTTCCATCACTTCGAGGACCCCTCGGCGCGCGAAGCGATGCTGCGGCTCAATGGCGCCCCACTCGCCCGGCCAGGCTACTTCACCGAGACCATCGCGGAGGAGTGCGCCCGCTGGCTCCGCGAACGCAAAGGTGGTCAACCCCTATTTCTCTACGTCCCCTTCACCGCGCCCCACTTCCCCTATCAGGCCCCTGGCGAAGACAGCCTCGAACCCCTCCCCACTGGCTCCGTCCGCTGGAAACAGGGCCAATCCCCGCCCGATGTCTATGCCGCCATGGTCGAAAGCATGGACGCGGCCGTCGGCCGGGTCCTCGATGCCCTCGCCGCAACCCCACAGGGCCAGAACGCACTCGTGGTTTTCGCCAGCGACAACGGCGGCACCAAGAGCTCTCTGCCCTGCGGTCTCCGCGACCAGAAGGGCACGACTTTCGAGGGCGGCATACGCGTGCCCTGCATCGTGAGATGGCCCGGCCAAATCCCCGCAGGCATCACGTGCGCCCATCCCGCGCTCCTGTTCGATCTCACCGCATCCTTCGCGCGGATCGCCGGGGCGGCGCCCGCCGCGGCCCGGCCGTTCGACGGCATCGATATCCTCCGCTATGTCGCCTCCGGAGATCCCCCACCCCACCGCCCGCTGTTTTGGCGGGGTCGGCGAGGCGACCGCACCTGGCGCGCCGCGCGCGACGGCGACATCAAATACGTCTCGCGCACCGACGGCGCGAAGACCGAAGAGTTCCTATTCGATATTGCCGCCGATCTCGGCGAATCCCAGAACCTCCTCGGCGACCGCCCCGCCGACGCCGCTCGCCTCAAGGCCCTGCTAGGCAGATGGGAAGACGCGGTAAAGCCGGCCCGATAGACCCGCTGCCCGCAACCATCCCCGGCTGACCCGACCCGGACATTCCGTGCTTCCGTCTTTGGCGACGCGCCCTTTAATGGGCGCCATGAATCGATTCCGTGACCTCCTCGCTTGTCTGCTCGCCACGCTCGCGCTCTGCCCCGCCGAGCGTCCCAATATCGTCTTCATCTTCTCCGACGACCACGCGGTCCAGGCCATCGGCGCCTACGGCTCCAAGATCAACTCGACGCCGCAGATCGACCGCCTCGCCAAGGAGGGCTCCGTCTACCTGAACTCCTTCTGCGCCAATTCCATCTGTGGCCCCTCGCGCGCCTGCATCCTCACCGGAAAACACAGCCACATCAACGGATTCCGGAGAAACGGCGACCAGTTCGACGGCGGCCAACCCACCTTCCCCAAGATGCTCCAAGACTCCGGATACCAGACCGCCATCATCGGCAAATGGCATCTCGGCACCGACCCCACAGGCTTCGACTACTGGGAGGTCCTTCCGGATCAGGGGAATTACTACAACCCCGACTTCCTCCAGATGGGCGGCGGCAAGAAACGTTATGAGGGGTATTGCACCGATATCATCACCGACCGCGCCGTCGAATGGCTCGAGAAACGCGACAAGAGCAAGCCGTTCCTCCTGATGTGCCAGCACAAGGCCCCCCATCGCAACTGGGCACCCGCGGAACGCCACTTCGACCTGTTCAAAGACCAGCCCGTCCCCGAGCCAGAGACCCTGTTCGACGACTATTCCGGCCGCAGCGCGCTGCTCAAGGAGAACGAGATGTCCATCGCCCACCACATGCATTGGCAGCACGACATGAAGTTCCACGGCGAGAACCTCTATACCAACCATTTCGTGAACGGCATGCCCAACGGCGAGTACAAGCGGATGACCGAGGCGCAGAAGAAGGCGTGGGATGCCCATTACGAGCCCCTGAACCAGGCCTTCCTCGAGAAGATGAAGTCCGGCCAGATGGACGAGAAGGCCATCGTCCGGTGGAAATACCAGCGCTACATCGCCGACTACCTGAAATGCATCGCGGCCGTCGACGAGAACGTGGGACGCGTCCTCGAATACCTCGATTCCTCCGGCCTGGCGAAAAATACCGTCGTCATCTACTCCTCCGACCAGGGCTTCTACCTGGGCGAGCACGGCTGGTACGACAAGCGCTGGATCTTCGAGGAATCCCTCAAGATGCCCTTCCTCATCCGCTGGCCCGGCGTCGTGCCCCCCGGCACCCGCTCGACCACGCTCATCCAGAACATCGATTACGCGCCCACCTTTCTGGAGATGGCGGGCGCCCCGATCCCCGCGGACATCCAGGGCCGCAGCCTCGTGCCGGTACTTCGCGCGGGCGGCGGCGCACCGCCGGACTGGCGGGACGCGATCTACTACGCCTATTATGAGAACGCGGCGGTCCACAACGTCCCGCTCCACGACGGCCTACGCACCGACCGGTACAAGCTCATGTGGCTCCCGAGGACGCGGGAGTGGCAACTCTTCGACCTCGCCCAGGATCCGATGGAGATGCGCAGCCTGCACGAGGACCCCGCCCATGCGGCGATCCTCGCCGGCCTCCAGAAGCGATGCGCCGATCTCCGCGACTTCTATCACGCCAACCCCGCGGTCATCCCCGGCACCCGCGGCGACGAGCCCAAGTGGAGAGAGCGCGACGCGCAGTTGACCCAGAACGCCAAGAAGGGGGGCTACGACCTCGCGTTCATCGGCGACTCGATCACGCAGGGCTGGGAGGGCAAGGGCAAGACCGTATGGGAGAAGTATTACGCCGGGCGCAAGGCCATCAACCTGGGCATCGGCGGCGACCGCACCGAGCACGTCATCTGGCGCCTGACGCACGGCCAATGGAACAACGTGAAGCCCAAGGCCGCCGTCGTCATGATCGGCACCAACAACACCGGGCATTTCGATCAGGACCCCGCGCAGGTCGCATCCGGAGTCACGCAGATCCTCGATATCCTCAAAGAAAAAACGCCGCAGACCAAGATCCTCCTGTTGGGCATCTTCCCCCGCGGCGAGACGCCCTGGGACCTCAAGCGCCTCAACAACGTGGCGATCAACCAGCGCATCCGCCGTCTCGCCGATGGCGAGCGTGTCCACTACATGGATCTCGCGAACGCATTTCTCGAAAAGGACGGCACGTTGTCGAAGGAGATCATGCCCGACCTCCTCCACCTCAATGAGGAGGGTTACGAGCGCTGGGCCAAAGCCATCGAGCCCAAGTTGAAAGAGTTCGGGCTGTAACCACCTTCGGCACAACGCCGCGGGATGCCACCTATCGATGCCGCCCACCGCTTCACGCGGCGGTGTTTTGACGGCGGTACTGCCGGGGCGTGCACCCGAAGGCGCGCCGGAACGCCTCATTGAACCGGCTGAGCGACCCGAACCCAGACTCAAACGCGATGTTGACCACCTTCTCTTCCGAGGTCACCAGGCGGCGTTGCGCGTGGGACAACCGGTGCTGGATCACGTGGTCAAGAAGCGTCGTCCCGAAGGCCCGCCGGAACACGGCCATCGCGTAGTTCTTGTGCAACCCGACATGCCGCGCGATCCCGGCGGGCGTCAGGCGGCCCGCGTAGTTCCCGGCGATGAAGGCCGCCATCTCCTCCGCCCGGCCGATCGCCCCATCGCCCAGGCCGCTGGCCGCGCGCCCACCGCCCCGAACCCCGCGGCACTTCCGCAACGACAAGGCGAACCGACGCAGCCGGGCCTCCACTTCCAACAGGCAGATGCGGCGTCGCTCCTCCGATCGGGACCGCGCGTCCCGAATCCACGCGTCGAACCGCAGCCGGTCGGGTTCGCGGCATCCATCGTCCGGCTCGATCACCACTTGGCCATGCAGGATCGGATCCACCAGTTCCTTGCCCAGCCGCCACTGCAAAAACCAACCCAGCGGGATGGTCATGACCCCATACGGCGGACAGCCATCGAAATCCAAAATCCGGTGTGGCACGGCCGCCCAGAATAGCGCCAACCGTCCGGCGACGATGCGGACCCGGCGTCCGCCCAGCAGGTAGGTGAGTGATCCCTGCTCCAGAAGATTCGCCTCGATCTCGTTGTGCCGGTCAAATCGCCGCATCTTCGTCGGAGTCCACCGCACACAGGTGAACCCGTACGGCGCGAAATCCTCCCGCCTGTCGTCAAAGCGCGTCACGCACCTTACTATCCCGCAGGAAATCAGACCAATAAAGGAAGAATCGGGCCTGGAATCCTCTCACGATCGTGACCATGGCAAATCGGATGCCTGACGAGAACCGCCATCTGGCGCCCGCCATTGGCATCCTATTGCTCCTGTTAGCCGCGCGCGCGACAGGCGATAGCACCACGCGCGTCGAAAGATGGGGCCTGTGGGATATGACTCTCGACGGCCCGGCGAACGGGAACCCATGCGTCGAAGCCCGCTTGAGCGCGACCTTCGAGCGGGGCGATCGCCAGATCATCGTCCCCGGTTTCTGGGACGGCGACAAGTACCGCATCCGGTTCAGCCCGCCCGAGGAGGGCGAGTGGCGCTACGTCACGGGCAGCAATCGACCGGAGTTGGACGGGCGGAGCGGAAAGCTCACGGTGGTCGCCCCGGCAGGAGCCAACCATGGCCCGGTCCAGATTTTCAAGTCCTCCTGCCTGCGATACGCCGATGGATCGCCGTATCACCAATTCGGGACGACTTGCTACGCGTGGACACACCAGCCCGATGCGCTCCAAGAGCAGACGCTCCGGACGCTGGCCGACGCGCCCTTCAACAAGATCCGTTTCTGCGTATTCCCCAAGAGCTACGCCTACAACACGAATGAGCCGTCGCTCTTCCCGTTTGCGCGCCGGCCAGACCGGACATTCGACTGCGACCGGCCCGACCCCGCCTACTGGCGGCAATTCGAGGGCCGCATCCTCGATCTCCAGAAACTCGGCATCGAGGCGGACCTCGTCCTCTGGCACCCCTACGACCGCTGGGGTTTCTCCGAAATGACGAAAGAACAGGATGACCGCTATCTCCGCTATTGCATCGCGCGCCTGTCCGCCTTCCGAAACGTCTGGTGGTCGCTGGCCAACGAATACGACCTGATGGCGCCCGGCGCCATGAAGGGCCACCGGGGCAACAAGACCATGCAAGACTGGGACCGCTTCTTCCAGATCCTGGCGAGCGAGGACCCCCACCAGCGCCTGCGCTCGATCCACAACTGCCGCGGCTTCTACGACCACACCAAACCCTGGGTCACCCACGCCAGCCTGCAGACCTCGGACATGAACGCCGGCATCCGTTTCCGTGCGCAGTTCGGGAAACCGGTGATCTACGACGAATGCAAGTACGAGGGCGACGTGCCGCAGGGCTGGGGCAACCTGACCCCCCGCGAGATGACGCAGCGCTTCTGGCTCGGCACGCTGGGCGGCTGCTACGTCGGCCACGGCGAGACCTACCGGCATCCCGAGGACATCCTCTGGTGGTCCAAGGGCGGCGCGCTGCACGGCAAGAGCGCCGGGCGCATCCAGTGGCTCAAGGATTTCATGGCCAAGGCCCCGCCGTTTCACGACCTCCAGCCGGCGGGCGACGACAAGGGCCGGTTCCTGCTCGCGAAGCCCGGCGAATACTACCTGCTTTACGCGCTGTCGAAGCAACCGCAGGCGCTCGACCTCGCAGGCGACCGCCCATACAAGATCGACCGCATCGACCCCTGGGAGATGACGATCTCGCCACTCGGAACCGCTCGGCCGGGCGCCCGGGACTTCGCCCCGCCGCAGGCCGACATGGTGTACCGCTTCGTCCCCTACGCGGCAGGCGAACCACTGCGCCCCGAAGCCGCCATCGACGCCGCGCCGGCCGCGGGCCGCGCGCCTCTCCCCGTACGCTTCTCCGCGCCCGCCGGACTCGGGGCACGCTGGGACTTCGGGGACGGCTCGGTCAGCAACGAACGCGCGCCGGCGCACGTCTTCTGCGACAATGCCGACCGCCTGCCGCCGCTGCGCGTCACCGCCAACCGCCGGTTCTTCGAGACCGCCGACGGCAAGCCGTTCTTCTGGCTGGCGGACACCGCCTGGCAACTGCTCCACGATCTCGACGAAACGGAGATGCGCCTCTATTTCGCAGACCGCCGCGATAAGGGCTTCACCGTCGTCCAGACCGTGGCCCTCGCGGAGCTCCGCGGTGACACCCCCAACGCCTTTGGTCACCTGCCCATCGAACCGAAGCGCCCCGACCGGCCTCTCGTCAAGGACGGCCCCGACAACGACTACTGGGACGACGTGGAACGCGCCGTCCGGCTCGCGGGCGAGCACGGGCTTTACGTCGGCCTGCTGCCCACCTGGGGCAAACACGTGACCTCGAACTGGCAGAACGGCCTCGTCGACGGCTTCTTCACCGCCGAAAACGCCGAAGCCTATGGGCGCTTCATCGGCGCCCGCCTCAGAGACCTGAGCCACATCGTGTGGATTCTCGGCGGCGACCGGGCCGCGCCAACCGACGCCTCCCGGGCCATCTGGCGGGCCATGGCCCGCGGCATCGCCACCGGCTCCAGCGGGAAAGAGGATTACGACAGCGTGCTGATGACCTACCACACCAGCGGCCCGGGCAGCACCGCGTGGTTCCTGAACAGCGAGCCCTGGATGGATTTCCACGGCCTGCAGTCCGGCCACGGGCGCTGGGCGCTGAACTGGCAAATGGTGGAACACGCATACGGCATGAAACCCACGTTGCCGGTGATCGACCTCGAAAGCAGCTACCCCGGGTTCCGCCACGGCCGCCCTCCGACCGTCGCCACCGACGACGACGCCCGCCGCGCCGCCTGCTGGGCCCTGTTTGCAGGCGCGGCGGGCCACACCTACGGCCACCACAGCATCTGGCAGATGCACGCGCCGAAATACCCGGGCGTGGCCGGCCCCCAAAAGTATTGGCGCGAAGCCCTCGACGCCCCCAGCGCCGCGCAGATGGGCCATCTGCGTCGACTCTTCGAAAGCCTGCCGTTCGTCACCCTCAAGCCCGATCTCTCGCTGCTCGCCTTCGAGCAGTCAGCGCCCTGGGAGATGTGCCTTGCCCTGTGCGGCGACAACGTCGCGCTGGCCTACACGCCCACCGGCCGCACGCTGGAGATCCTGTTGGATCCCCTCGCGGCCCCCGACGCGCAAGCCGCCTGGTTCGACCCCCGCACCGGCGCCTTGGCCCCGCTCGGTTCGTTCAAGGGCCGCGGACGCCACACGTTCGACCCGCCCGGCGAACAAACCCCCGGCAACGACTGGATCCTGCTGCTCCGCAAAGGAACGCCATTATCCCCCAGGCAGAAGCGCCACCACCGCGGGACTCGGACGAGAGATCACGTGCGCCGCGATCAGCTTCCCGAGTTCTCCCACCCCCTCGCGCCCCGCTGCGATCGCGGCTTCGACGGCCGCGATGTCGCCCTCGATGATGACCGTGATATAGCCCCCGCCGAGCTTCTCTTTGCCAAGGACGTTCACGTTGGCGGCCTTGCAGGCGACGTCAATCGCCTCAAGCACCGCCGTGAATCCCTGCGTCTCGATTAGCCCGATCGCGGGCGGTTGTCTCTTCTCCATATTCGCCTTTCTGTTGCGGTCCTTGGCGCCGGCGACATCCCCCGCCGGCTCGAAAACCACAGGTTGCTCGATCAGGGGACTGAACTCCTTCTCCGACAGGATGCCGCGATCCAGCGCGCCCTCCGCCGGACGCGTCAGCAGGGTCGCCACGATCCGCGCGCCCATCCGTTCCCCCATCGCCGCGCCGGCAACCAACGCCGCCTCCAGATCGGCCACGGAACCCGCGACCTTGAGACACACCCCGCCGAGATCGTTCAACTCGGCCTGGAGCACCCGGATCGACCCCGCCTTGGCCATCGCGTCCGCCGCCGCCACCGCCACCGTGATCCCCGGGGCCTCGGCAATGGCGATCGCCTCCCTCACAGCGCACCCCGCTTGCGCAACTCATCCAACACCGATTGCGTGATCTGCGCCACCCGGTCGCGCTCCGGCACGCCAGCACGCACCGGGCAACCCTCGCTCGGCGCATCCACGTATCCGTGCTCCGACAGGATGCACTGGAGCACGCGCTGCAAGGCGGCGGTGTCCACGCGCTGCCCCTCCGTGCGCGGCTGGCGCCCCGCGCCCAGATGGAACCCGCGCAACGCCACCGCCGCCTTGAACCCCTCGGGAAAATCCGCCGAGAAAAGCATCGTGTCGAACAGCTCCAGCAATTTGTATTGGAGCCGCATCGCCTCCTCGAGGCGCCCCGCCCGGGTCAGGTCGTAGACCTTCCGCGTCAGCTCGGGCACGATCCCGCTCGACGCGTTGGTCCCGCCATCCGCCCCCACGAGCAGCGCCGGCACCAGCACCGCCTCCCAGCCCGACAACACCGAAAAGTCCGGCCTCGCCGCCCGCGCCACCGCGATCACCCGCATCACGAACGCCAGGTCACCGGAGGAATCCTTGATCCCCACGATCCGCGGCAACTCCACCAGCCGCCGTATCGTCGGCACATCGATCGGGCTCGCGAACATCGGGATGTTGTACAGCGTCACGTCGATCGGGCTGTTCAGCGCGATCTCACGAAAATACGCGTACACCGAATCGGGGCTGAGCCGATAGTAAAACGGCGAGACGATCGCCACCGCCCTGGCCCCGTACCCCGCATACGTCTCGCACGCATGGATCGTCTCCGCCGCATTCGCCTCCGCCGCCCCCGCCAGCACCGGCACCCGCCCCTTCGCCACCTCGCACGCGATCTGCACGATACGCCGACGCTCCTCCGCCGTGAAACGCGTGAACTCCCCCGTCGAACCATTCGGGTACAGCCCGTGCACCCCCTTGCCGATCAGCCAGTCCAGATACCGCCGCAGCTCCGCCTCGTCGATCCGCCCGCGCCCATCCAATGGCACCACGTGCGGCGTGAATATTCCCTCGATCTTGCTGCCCATATCCGTTCGCTGTTCTCGCTGCCAACTGGCTTGACACCGCCCCATGGGGCTGTCGCATATCTCGTCGCCAAAGCCCGGGCCCGGCGGAACCCCGCCGGGCCCATGGCCAGAAACCTAGACACCGAGGGCAACGCGTAACAGCCAAAAACGGGAGCTCCGATCATGCCGCTCAAAAACAAAGTCGTAATCGTCACCGGCGCGAGCAAGGGCCTCGGCGTCGGCATCGCTGAAACCTGCGCCCGCGAGGGCGCCGCGGTCGCCCTCGCCGCACGCTCGGAAGATAGGCTGCTCGAACTGCGGCGCCGCATCGAGGGCGCGGGCGGAAGGGCCATCGCCGTTCCCTGCGACGTCGCGCGCATGCCCGATCTGGAGCGGCTGGTCTCGGAGACGGTCCGCGCCTTCGGCGCCATCCACGGGCTCGTCAACAACGCCGGAGTAAACTTCGTGAAACCCTTCCTCGAGGTCACCGAGGCGGAATGGGATCACGTCCAGGACGTGGATCTCAAGGGGTCCTTCTTCCTGTCGCAGCTCTGCGCTCGCCAGATGCTGGCCCAGGGCACCGGCGGCTCGATCGTCCAGATCGCCAGCGTGCACACCCACGCCTCGGTCGCCGGCGCTTCCCCCTACGACGCCGCAAAACACGGCATGGTCGGCTTCAGCAAGGCCGCCGCCATCGAACTGGCGAAACAGCGCGTCCGGGTCAACGTCCTCTCCCCCGGCCTCTGTGATACCGAGATCTGGAAGGCCCTGATCGATGCCGCGCCCTCCGAGAAAGAATGCCGCGCCTACTGGAATGCCAACATCCCCGGCGAGCGCCTCATCGAGCCAGGCGAGATCGCCGACGCCTGCGTCTTCCTCCTCAGCGACCGCAGCGCCTGCATCACCGGCGCCAACCTCATGGCCGACCTCGGCGTCACCAGCCAACTCGTCAGCAAGGAGCCCTATCGTTCAAAGGAGATTGTCGGGCAATAGGCCTTCCCCAGACAACTGCACGTCCCACCCGGCCTCCGCCGGGCACGAAAATAGCGGAGAATCCGCCAAGAGCACTCCCCCGCGTCCCCTCAGATCCGCCCTTCCTCGATGTCGTAAATATCAAAGAAGGCGTAGACCGGCCGATTCTTCGGGACGAACTGCGGCACGTAGCCCTCCATGAACTCTTGGACCCCGTCCGGCATCTCGCTAAGCCGCGCGCCCCGCATCTGGTTATTCCACCGGATGATCTCGATCCGCTCCCGCTTCTTCGCGGTCTTCTCGACCCACGCCGCGACCTCCTCGTCCGTCGCCCCAGTCGCCACGAATTCGCGAAACGCCTCGTATGCGATCCCCGCGAATTCCAAAAACATGTCGTCCAAGCGGCAGCCCGAATGGTACTCCCCTATCGTTCCCGCGAGATCTGAGCGACATTTGTCCAGCGCCCTGGCGGCAATCACGTACCCCGCCAGCATCTCCCGCGGACTCCTCGGGAACTCCTTCGTCAGGTCCTTGGCCAACAGCTTGATCTTCTCTTTTGCCGTCATGTTCTTCTCCTTCGCACCATGGGTTGATCTGCTGTCAGACACTGACCCTCTTCGCGATCTTTGCAACATGCCGACCCGAATGGCGCTAAGTTAAAGGGGTTTTGGGACGTTCGGCCAGAACTGCGCCATAGTGCCTTCAGTCGGGAGGGACGCCGGCGTCCGCGCGCCACCCGCATGCGGGATGCCGCGGCAGAACCGGCCCGCGAGGCCGCGGGCCCTCCCAAACATGGCTTAAATTAGCGCCATTCCAGGCAGACACCGGCCCTCATCCCTTGGCCGTCCCCGACTCCGGTCCTCCCTGCTCCAGCTTTCCCAATTGAGCGAGGCTCTCAAGATCCTCCCGATCCTCGGGACGCAAACGGGACACCAAGTCCCTCACCTCCGCGATCGCCGCCTCGCCCGCGCCGCCGAGCATCCGGCTGATGTCCGCCAGATCCTGAACCCTGCCCGATTCGAGTTTCATCAGCACGAGGTACGGGAGGCGCACGTAGGGGTGACCGCCGGGGCCCGGAACAGCCGTCGCGATCGCCCCGGAAACCCAATCCGAATGCAGCGCGATCAGGTAGACCATTCGTCCGCCGGGCATGCGCCATGTGCCGCCGCCGATCGTGAGGATACCCGTCTTTTGGCACCCCGCGCGTTCCATGGCCGCCTCGGCTGCTTCGAGGTCTTCTGCCGAAACCAAGATGTCGGTGTCCAGAGTCATCCGCTCAGGCATGTACAACGCCGTGGCCAACCCTCCCACGATGGCATGCGCAACGCCCCCAAGGTCCGGCGCGATAGCACCACCGATATACCCCGGGCCCGGCTCCCGCATGGCCAGAAGATCGCTCCCCGAACCGGGCTTCGCGCGCCTCATTGCCATCTCGATAATCCGCCGCCGATCCACCGTCATTAGAAACTCATTCTACGCCTCCCGCCCCGCCTCGTCGAGAGGTTCGCCTTACGGTTCCACTCGGGCCCGCGGACACCAGATACGCTTTCCCTCAGGCCATGACATGGCATAGCATGACAGATAATGGAAATGCGCCCGCACGCCCTCGCCTGCCTATACCTCACCCTTGCCGTCGCCCTCGCATCCTCGGCCGCCTCCCCGGCGGCCGACGCGCCAACCGCGCGCCCCAATATCCTCGTCATCCTCGCCGACGACCTCGGATTCTCGGACCTCGGCTGCTACGGCTCCGAGATCGAGACGCCCAACCTCGATCGCCTCGCGGCCAACGGCCTCCGATTCACGCAGTTTTATAACACCGCCAAATGCCACTCCTCCCGCGTCAGCCTCCTCTCCGGCCGATGGTGCCGCCAGGCCGGCGACGAGAGCCTCCGCCGCGCGGCCATCATCCCGGAAATCCTCCTCGCCAACGGCTACTTCACCGCCATGACCGGCAAGTGGCACCTGTCCAAACAGCCCACCGATTTCGGCTTTGACCGGTACTTCGGCCACCTCTCGGGCGCGTGCAATTATTACCTCGGCGACAAGACGTTCCGCCTCAACGGCCAACCCTTCTCCGTGCCGGAGAAAGGCTTCTACACGACCGTCGCCAACGTCGATTACGCCCTCCGCTTCCTCGGTGAGGCGCGCGAGACCAAGAAGCCCTGGTTCCTCTATATCGCCTTCAACGCCCCGCACGCACCCCTCCAGCCCATGGAAGCGGATTACAATAAATACCTCGGCAAGTACTCGGCCGGCTGGGACAAGATCCGGGCCGCGCGCGTCGCGAAGCAGAAGGCCCTTGGCCTCTTCGGTCACGACGTCGAGCCCTCGTCAAGGCCCGACCACATCCCGGCGTGGGATTCGCTGGGAGACGAATGGCACGACTGGGAGGGTCGCCGGATGGCCGCCTACGCCGGCCTCATCGATCGGATCGATCAGGAGATCGGGAGGCTCGTCAGCAACCTGGCCGACCACGGCGAGCTGGATAACACGCTCATCCTGTTCTTCTCGGACAACGGCGCCTGCCCCTACGACCGCCGCAACATCGGGCGAGATCAGCAGCCCTTCCTCCCCGAGGTCACCTGGAGCGACAGCACCGGCTGGGCATGGGCCCGCAATGCGCCCTTCCGATATTACAAACAGAATCAGTTCGAGGGCGGCATCGCGACCCCCGCCATCGCCCATTGGCCGGCGGGCATCAAGACCAAGCCGGGCGCGGTCAACCACGCCCCGGCCCACCTCGTCGACGTCCTACCCACGGTGCTGGAGATCGCCGGCGCCAGGGCCCCCGATTCATGGCCCGATCGCGAACTCACACCGCTCGCCGGTATCTCGCTCGCGCCAATCCTCGCCGGGAACGCCATCCCCCAGCGCCCCCCCATCCATCTCCTGTTCGGAACCGATCGCGGCCTTCGCGACGGGGATTGGAAACTCGTCAGCTTCCGCAACCAGCCGTGGGAATTGTACAACCTCGCCGAGGATCGAACGGAACTGCACGACCTCGCCGCGAAACACCCCGACCGCGCCAAACGCATGGCGGAGCAATGGCACGACATGGCGAAAAACGTCCTCCTGGCACCGGCCAAGGAAATCGCCCCGGTCGCCGAGACCGCCGCCGAAAAATCGCACCCCGAGTGGACCGACTACGAGTCCCCCGGCGCCGGCGACGCCCGGAGGCTCGAGCGCAAGGCCGAAAAGAGGAATCGGGCAAGAGACGCCGCGCCCGAAAAGATTCGCGCCCGCGTCGGCACCCGGTTGCGCACGGGGCCGGGACAACTGATCCTCAGTTGCGAGGGCGACGACCCCGGGCTCGCGTTCGACGGCCTCCCCGAAACACCCGATGCCGGGCCATACACCCTGACCTTCCGCCTCCAGAGCCGCGCCACCGGCGCCGGTGAGGCCTACTGGACCACCGACCCCAAGGCGAAGCTCCCCGCGGGCGGCCACCTCGAGTTCCCCGTAAACCATGATGGCCAATGGCAGACCATCACCCTCCAGATCCCCGAGACCAAACGCCTCCACGCACTCCGCCTGGACCCCTGCGGCGGCCCCGGCGAGGCCACGATCGAGGGACTCACCCTCAGGGACGCATCGGGGAATCCCTTAAAGACCTGGCCATGAAGCCCCCCGCTGTGGCGGGACCGTGATGACATGGGACGCCGGTTTGTTGAATGTTGGCTATTGAAAGTTGCCCCCGTTAACCCCAAAAAAAACCGTCATGCCCGACGAACAAGAACTGATCCAGCAGCGCATCGCTAAAATCGGGGCTCTCCGCGCCGGAGGCATCGACCCCTTCGGAGGCCGCTTCGACGGCGCCGGGGCCGCGGCCTCGCACAAGGCAAATTTCGAGGAGGGCCGCCGCGTCCGTGCCGCCGGCCGAATGATGACGCGCCGCGACATGGGCAAGAGCGCCTTCGCCCACATCCGCGATGGCTCCGGCACCATCCAGATCTTCCTCCAGAAAGATGCGCTCGGCGAA
The DNA here is from genome assembly GCA_964651705.1 of uncultured Verrucomicrobiales bacterium. Taxonomy (GTDB): domain Bacteria; phylum Verrucomicrobiota; class Verrucomicrobiia; order JADLBR01; family JADLBR01; genus JADLBR01. Next base: position 1,205 of record CAZYWZ010000026.1, on the reverse strand, counting down.
GAGGCCTACGCCCGCTTCAAGACCCTCACCGACCTCGGCGACTTCGTCGGCATCGATGGCACGCTCTTCACCACCAAGACCGGCGAGCCATCCATCCGCGCGGAATCCTTCGTCATCCTCTCCAAGGCGATCCGTCCCCTGCCCGACAAGTGGCATGGCCTGACCGACCACGAGCAGCGCTATCGCCAGCGATACCTCGACCTCGCCACCAACCAGGAGGTCCGCGAGGTCTTCCTGGCACGAATCCGGGCCGTGCGCGAGATCCGCGCCTTCTTCGAATCCCGCGGCTTCCTCGAGGTTGAGACCCCGATGATGCAGCCGATCCCCGGCGGCGCGGCCGCGACCCCTTTCGTCACGCACCACAACGCCCTCGACATCGACCTGTACCTCCGCATCGCCCCGGAACTCTACCTCAAGCGCCTGCTCGTCGGCGGTTTCGAGAGGGTCTTCGAGATCAATCGCAACTTCCGAAACGAGGGGCTATCGCGCAAGCACAACCCCGAGTTCACCATGCTCGAGGCCTACTGGGCCTACGCCGACTTCGAGCTGATGGCCGACCTGCTGGAAGAACTCATCTCGGGCCTCGCCGCCTCCCTATCCTATTCCGGCCCGATCGACTGGTCCCGCCCCTGGCCTCGCGTCCGCTACCACGACGCGGTCCGCAAGGCCGCCGGCCAAGACTGGTTCGAGCTGACCCCCGACGGCCGCAGGGCCCGCGCCGGCGCGCTCGGCGTCGAGATCATCCCCGGCCTCGTCGACTTCGAGGTAACCAACCAGGTCTTCGAGAAACTCGTCGAGGCCAAGACCCTCAACCCCGTATTCTATACCCACCTGCCCCACCAGCTCGTGCCACTCGCCAAACAGAATCGCGAGGACCCATCGCTCGTCGATGTCTTCGAGCTGATCGCCAACGGCCAGGAACTCGCCCCGGGCTACAGCGAGCTCAATGACCCGATCGCCCAGAAGGAACGCCTGCTCCACCAGTCGGGCGGCGAACCCCAGCGCATCGACGACGACTTTCTCACCGCCCTGGAGCACGGCATGCCTCCCGCCGGCGGCATCGGCCTCGGCATCGATCGCCTCGTCATGACCCTCGCCGGCGCCGAAAGCATCCGCGACGTCATCCTGTTCCCACTCCTCAGGCCGGGGACCTAGCCAGAAACTTCACGCCGCAACGGGGATGGGTGTGATCTCGTAACCCATTT
>CAZYWZ010000025.1:0-65469 GCA_964651705.1 uncultured Verrucomicrobiales bacterium | reverse complement strand
CCGCCTGTGCCAGGCGGCAGCGGGAATGAAGTTTCCACATGAATGATGCGGCGCGTCCCCGCGCCGGCGGGGGGCTGACTCGAAAATTGGGTCGCGATGTAGGCTGCGCCTTGGCGCACGCGGACGGTGGATTCGGCAGCGTGCGCCAAGGCGCAGCCTACGATTTTCCGCCCCGGTGGTGCCCCGCGTGCGCCACGGCCACCAGGCCGTGGACCCCACCGCGCGGGCCCTCCGTGACCGGAAGGGCGACATTTTCACCCCCCGGCGGTCGGCCCAGGGCCGCCGACGCAGGCAGGAATGCCTGCGCCACCAGGGGAAGTTTCCAAAGGAATGACGCGCTGCATTCGGATGCGGGTTCGATGGTGGCGCGTTTAAGCGCTCGACCCGCAGTTTTCTGCCCGATATCCTGACAGCCGATGGGCGACGGCGCTTCCTGCAACCCGACCGAGCTAATCTGCAAGATGTGCACGATCCGGCTGGAGGAGGTCTGCTATCGGCGGGCGTGGTGGTTTCGTCCGTTCCGCGAGGTGCTCGCCACGGGGGTCCGGCTGTTTGCTTTTTTTTCGCGGATCGAGCCGCAGAGGTACATCACGCGGTCGGAGGGTTGCCATCGTTGCCTGCGGTTTCAGAAGAACGCGCTGAAGGAGCAGTCGGGGCTTTTCCGGTGGCTGGATTCCTGGATCAACCCGATATTCAATCGCGTCCGGGATAGCCTGCTGACCCCGGAAGAGCTGGAGGAGGCCCGGAGTTTTGCCCGGGAGGCGGGCAACGTGCGGGACGTTGCCGGGCGGGCGAGTTGAAATCGGGGGGCGCCAGCGCGCCCGGGGGCGGGGGTCTGGGGGAGTTGGCGCGGCTTTTTCTGAAGCTGGGGACGGTGGCGTTCGGGGGACCTGCGGCGCACATCGCGATGATGGAGGATGAGGTCGTGCGCCGGAGGGGGTGGTTGAGCCACGAGGAGTTTTTGGATCTGCTGGGCGCGACGAATCTGATTCCCGGGCCGAACTCGACGGAGATGGCGATCCACATAGGTCGGAGGTGCGCCGGCTGGGCGGGGCTTCTGGTGGCCGGGGGGTGCTTCATCCTGCCGGCGACGCTGATCGTGGGCGCGATGGCGTGGGCCTATGTCCGGTTCGGGAGCGTGCCCGAGGCCGAGGGCGTGCTGTATGGGGTGAAGCCGGTGATCATCGCCGTGGTGCTTCAGGCGCTCTGGGGCCTGGGGCGGAAGGCGGTGAAGGGCCGATTTCTGGCGATGGCGGGTCTGGCCGCGGTGGCGTCGTGCTGCCTGGGGGTGAACGAGTTGGTGGTCTTGTTTGGGACGGGGATCATCGTCGCGCTGGTCCGTTTCGGGCGCTCGTCCCGGGAGACGTTGACGGGATCGGTGCCCGCTGGCGTCATTCCCGCGATCCCCCTGATGGCCGTGGGATCGGGGGTCGCGGTGGGCGGTGCGGCATTTGGCCTCTGGCCGATGTTCCTATTCTTCCTGAAGGTAGGCTCTGTGCTGTTTGGCAGCGGGTATGTCTTGTTGGCGTTTCTTCGGGCGGATCTGGTGGAGCGTTTTCGGTGGCTAACGGAGGCGCAGCTTCTGGATGCGATCGCCGTGGGCCAGATCACGCCGGGACCGGTGTTCACCACGGCGACATTCATCGGCTATCTGCTGGGAGGGACGCAGGGCGCCATGATAGCGACGGTGGGGATTTTCCTTCCGGCGTTCTGTTTCGTGGCCGCCAGTGGGCCGCTGGTGCCTTGGCTGCGGCGATCATCGGTCGCCGGGGCATTTCTCGATGGGGTGAACGTGGCTTCGCTGGCGCTGATGGCTGTGGTGACGTGGCACCTTGGCCGCGCGGCTCTCGTCGATGGCCTGACCGTCGTGCTGGCGGTCGTCGGCGCGTGGCTCCTTTTCCGATTTCGCGTGAACTCGGCATGGCTGGTTTTGGGCGGAGCGGCGGTGGGGTGGATTGGCGGGTTGCTGGGCGCGTGATCGGGGGTCTTGGGTGTAGCCACGGTCGTCAGACCGTGGACGCGGGTCTGTGTGCCTCGGATCTTTCGCGTCAGTGCGACGGGAGTCTGGCGTGCGGGTTGGAGGCGCGGTTGCCGCTGAGGGTGACGTTCGTGGCCCCGGGGTCGATGGCGATCGCGGTGCCCTTGGCGTTGAAGATGTTGTCGGAGATGAGGAGGTCGCGGCAATCGCGGTCGGCCCGGATCATGGTGTGATCCACTGGCGGCACCGGGCGGATGTTGTGCCGGGCGGGGGATTGGAAGATATTTCGCGAGATGACGCCGGCGTAGCAGTCCGCGAGAAGGATATCGGTGTAGGGGCGGTCCGTCGCCTCGCCCTCCAGGCCATACATGAGGTTATTGGTGAGGTGGAAGAACTTGCGTTTCTCCAGCCGGATCCCGATGTCCCGGGCGTTGACATGGCAGGCATCGATGACGAGCTGGGGCTCGACGATGGGGGTGTGGATATCGATGCCGATGCGGACGCCATTGGCGGTGCAGCGACGGAACGAGGCGTCCTCGGGGCCCTCGGGTCGGCCCTCGCAGGCGATTCGGTATCCGGTGTGGGCGGACCAGGCGTAGCAATGCTCGAAGGTGGGGGCGTAGCACCAGTCGGCGATGAAACCGCAGCGCATCGCGTAGAGCGGCGAGTCATCGGAGCGATTCTGCGTGACTGCCGGGCCGGCGGCGCCCGAGACGATGACGTTTTCGAAGAGGGGGCGCCACTGGCCGGTCGCGTCGATGCCGCAGAGGAAGTGTTTGGCGGTGGGGAGGCCGTCGCCCCGGATGTCGGTGTCGCGGATGGTCAGGGTGCGATAGTTTCTGGCGCCGCGATGGGGCGATGTGATGGAGATGGCCGTGCCAGCGCCCTCCCGGCCGGCCACGAGGGATAGGTGCCGGATGGCGACCTGCCAGGTGCAGGATTCGTCGCGGAGAGCGAAGACACCATCGGGGTTGTCGGCGACCAGGCGGGTCACGCCCTGGCCGGCGCCCTCGATGGTGATCGCGCCGCCCGAGAAAGCCACCGATGCGCGATTCGTGAAATGGAATTCGCCGGGGGGGATGCGGAGGGTGCCGCGGCCGGCGGCGGCGATCGCCTCGAGAGCGCGCTGGAAGGCGGGGCTGTCGTCGGCCCCGTCATCCGGGATGGCGCCGTGGGCAACGGGGGAATCGGTGTCCCGGCCAGAGGCGGCAACGGGACGGGGCAGCAGGCACGCCAGCAACGGGGCGAGGAAAAAGGCCGGGTGAAGTCGCATGGGTGACGGGCTATTTCCGCGTGTTTTCAAACAGTACCGGTCCGCCCCACTTGCCGGTGACGATCACGTCGACATCGCCATCGCCGTCGATGTCGTCGGCGCAGAGATTGACGCCCGATCCGATGCCCTCGTCGAAGGTGATGGGGTATCGGGTCCACTCGGGCCGCGGTCCGCGCCGTAGCCTGTACCAGTAGACCCCGAGTTTGCCGAACTCGTCTGGGTCTTTGCCGTTGTGCGCCATGAAGCGCTTTCCGGTGACGAGATCGGGGGTGCCGTCGGCATCGATGTCGGCCAGCGCGAGGCTGTGCGCCTGGCTCCAGGAGTCGTCGATGAGATGCTGTTTCCACGAGATGGCGCCGCCGTCACGGGCCTGCTCATACCAGAAGATGCCGTGCTTGTGCGCGCTGCTGGTGACGATGTCGGGCAACCCGTCGGCATTCACGTCCAGCACCAGGATCTGCGGCGTATGATCGGCCTTGCCCCCGGGCGCTCCCAGCGCCCAGGGGTGCTCGATCCATTGGCCGGACCGCGGGTCCGCGGGGGCCTCGAACCAGGCATCCGGCCGCAAGACGTCGGGTCGTCCGTCGCCATTGATATCGCCGGCCCCCCCACCGAATGCCATCGGCTTTTCCGAGATGACGCGCTTGAGCAGCGCGGGTTGGCCGGAGGGATCTTTTCCCGCCTCGAACCAGATCGTGGGTTTGCCGTTGGCCAAGATCTCGAGCGCTTTGCCGTCGCCGTCGATATCCAAGAGTTCCGCGCTCTCGAAGTTGCCGCTGTTATCCGAGATGGACTCGGGCCAATCCCCGTCTGTGGCGGGCGCGTTGCGATGCCACCGGACGGACTTGCTGAACCAACCGACGGAGACGATGTCGAGCCTGCCGTCCCGGTCCACGTCCAGCGGCAGGTTGGCGAAATCATCCATGTAACCCTTGCCCGTCTCATCGACCCCGGGCCCGGTGAGCGTGCGGACCTTGATGGGCTTCCAGTCGGGCGCCAGATACAGGTTGGGCCCCGCGACGATGTCCGTTTTCTTGTCGCCGTTGAAATCGCCGATCCCGATCGCCTCGCTGCGGTAGTTGCCGAGGCGATGCGTGACGAACTTGACCGGTGGGCGGAACACGTCGCGGATGGCCTCGAGGTATCGCATGCGATGGGTCGTGTCGGGCTCGAGATAGCTGCCTTCGGTCCACTCGTTCCAGCAGTTGATGTTAAAGATCCGGGGACCGCCGGGATTCGCGAGGAGGCGGCGCCTGGTGGTTTCCAGGGCGGCGCGGAAGCGCTCGGGCGTGTTGCCGCCGATGGTGTTCGTGAACGGGTAACCGAAATTGCCGAACTCGTCCTCCTGGTGCGCCCTGGGGCTCGAGTCCCAGCCCATCGTCACGTTGGGGAAATAGGGGACGCCGAACATCTTTTCGGCCCGATTCCAATAGTCGAAGTAGGCATCGCGGACCTCGTCGTAGTCAGTCTGGAGTTCTGGCAGGGCGACGTGATGGATCCAGACGTAGGAGGTCACCGAGTCGAAGCCGAGGTCCTGGACCAGTTGGGAGGGATCGGCGGGCTGTTTTTCTCCGGGGAGGATGGGGCGGCCCCAGACCACGGCGTTGAGGTGGAGGCCCGGCAGGCCGGCGGCGACGGCCCGGGCGCGGAATTTGTCCAGCGCCTTGCGTGTCGCCTCGACGCTGCCGAAGCCATCCATGAGCTTGGTCAGCTCGTAAAAGGAGAAGTACGGCCGGCCGTCGATCCGCCAGTAGGAGGGGTGCGCAAAGTAGGACTTGATGACGTGGTCGCAGATCTTCTCGAAATTCTCTGGGGTGACGACGCCGGGGTAGAGGATCTTGCGTTCGGTGCCGCGGCGGTAGGGGTGGATCTCGATCCAGTCGTGGTTCGCCCACATGAAGGCGAACTTTATCCGGGCGTTATTCTTGGCCTTGAGGAAGCCGATATCGATGGGCCGATCGAGGAAGGGGCCATCGTTGTAATAATACCAGTCGAAGATGAAGGCATCGATCCCGTGGTCGGCGGCGGCGTCGATTTTCTGGGCCATGGCCTCCGGGTCGGATTCATCGGTGTAGCCCCACAGGGGCACCTTGGGTTGCTGGTGGCCGGGGAAGCGGGGTCTGGCGGCTTTCACCAGTTCCCACTCGGACCAGCCCTTGCCCTTGGATTTCTCGTTGCGCGGGTCACCGGGGTGGTAGTTGCCGAAATAGTAGCAGGCCACGGTGATCGGCTGGCCCGATTCTCCGGGGGCATTCGGGGTTGGGACGGGAGCGGTCGGCGGGGCCGTGGCGACCGCGACATTGTCGAGGCCGGGGGTGGCGCCCTTGGCGCGGAACGCGATGGTGATCGAGGTCCCGGCGGGCACGCCCTTGGCCACGAGTTGCTGCCGCGCGCCGGGACCGAAGTCGCCCGTCGCCAGGGGGCGGAAGTTCTCGTCGAGGATCTGGGCATTGAGGGAGACGTCTGGTTTCCAGGGCTCGGAGACATCGAAGGTGAGAACGATGTCGGCATCCTGGTCCAGGCTGCCGATGGGTTGGCGAAGCCAGCCGAGGGTGGACGGGTTACAGGTGGGTGGTTCGGGGCCCCGCTTGGCATGCACGGCGTATTCGGCCCCGGAGCCTCGCCATCCCTGGGGGAGTCCCGCGTGCCAGGCATCCTTGGTTTCGGTCATGCCCGAGAGGTCAGAGAAATCCCCGTTGATGACGGTCAGGTTGGCGCGCGCGAGAGGGGCGAGCGCGATGGCGCAAAGGAGACAGAGCAAGGTGCGTCGGTTCATGGGACGAGAATGATGTGATTCCGGCACGCTGGATGCCATAGTTTTCTGCAAGGGACCGCGGGCGGTGAGGCTGTCGGAGTTCGCCCTGCGTGTGAATAGTCCGCGTTGGACATGCCCGCCCCCAGGGCATAGAATGCGCGCGCAATTCCCATGAAAGCAGTTTCCATCCCGCGCCGCACAGCGATCGAGCTGCCGCTTCTGGCCCTGTCCTGGATCGCGGCGCCGACATTCGCCGCGCCTGCCGTCAGGCCCAACATCGTCGTCATCGTCGCGGACGATCTCGGCTACGCTGACGTGGCGTTCAATCCCCATCATCCCAAGGAAATCACCACGCCGCACCTCGACTCGCTGGCGAGGCAGGGCGTCATCTGCCGTCAGGGTTACGTCAGCGGGAACGTGTGTTCCCCGACGCGCGCCGGGCTGATGACGGGACGCTATCAGCAGCGGCTTGGCCTCTACACCGGCGGCGAAGCCGGCAGCGGCCTTCCGATGACCGAGAAGATCTTTCCGCAGTTCCTGAAGCCGGCGGGCTACGCGACCGCGCAGTTCGGCAAGTGGCACCTGGGCCCGACGCCCGAATGGGGACCGGCGCTGCGCGGCTTCGACGAGGTTTTCGGTTTCCTTGGCCGCGGCGCGCACGATTACTTCAGGCTCAGCGACCCCGACGACCCGATCTATCGAGGCACGAACATCGTGATGGAAACCGGCTATCTCACCGATCGGCTCGGCGAGGAGGCCTCGGCGTTCATCGCGCGGAACAAGGCGCTCCCGTTTTTCGCGTACCTCGCGTTCAACGCCGTCCACGCGCCGCTGCAGGCTCCCGCCGATGAGATCGCGAAGTTCGGCACCGGCGACAAGAGCCGAGACACGCTCCTCGCGATGGGCAAGCGCATGGACGACGCCATCGGGCTCGTCGTCGCGACGTTGAAGAAGGAGGGCGCGTGGGACAACACGCTGCTGTTCTTCTTCAGCGACAACGGCGGGCCGCTCGCGCAGACCGCCGACAACACGCCCCTGCGCGGCGGCAAGCATCAGGACTACGAGGGAGGCGTTCGCGTGCCGTTCCTGGTCTGCTGGCCGGCGAAGCTGAAGCCGGGCGAAAGCGACGCCGTCGTGAGCTCGCTCGACGTGCTGCCGACGGCGCTGGCCGCGGCCGGGATTCCCGCGCCAGAGGACAAGCCCTTCGACGGCATGGATCTCATTCCCGTGTTGGGCGGCGAGGCGCCGGCGCCCGCGCGCAACCTCTTCTGGTGCTCCGGCAGCGACGCGGGCTGGTGGGCGTTGCGTTCCGGGGACTGGAAAGTCGTCGCGCAGCGCGGGCAGGTGGAATTGTTCGACCTGTCGAAAGACGTTTCCGAGAAGAATGATCTCGCGATGACGATGCCCGGCAAGCTCGCCGAGTTGGCGGGGCTCCACGACGCGTGGCTTGCGGAAATGGCGAAGCCGGTGAAGGCGGGGGAAAAGAAATGGACCCCCGGAATGTCCACGGCCAAGACGAAGAAGCTCACGCCGGAGCAGAAGAAAATAGCGCGCGACGCCGAACGCGCCAAGAGGCGGGCGGAGACGAAATAGCCGCGTGCAGCCAAGGGCTCATTTTCCGGAGCCCCCGCCGTGCGAGGCGATGTATGCTTTCACGTCGATGGGGACGCCATTCTCATAGATCGTGGTGATGGACGGGTGTTTTTCGAGCGCCGGGACGGCGTTGACGCCGGGGGGGAGGGAGACGGCGGCGAGGGATTTGAATGAGAGCAGGAAGTCCAGGCTGTTGATCTTCTTGCAGCGCGCCATGAATAGGGTGACGAGATTTGGCAGGGCGTCGGCGATGGCGGCCATGTCTTTGTCGTCGAGGGATGTGCCATCGATCACGAGGGTGGTCAGCGGCATGCCCTTGACCGGGGAGAGATCGTTGATCTTCGGGCAGTCGGTTAGGTCGAGCGTGACGAGGGGCAAACCGCGGAGCGGCGAGAGGTCGGATAGCTTCGGGCAGTAGGTTAGCGACAGGGAGGTGATCGGCTTGCCGGCGAGGGGCAGGAGGTCAGTGAGGGCGGAGTAGGAAATGATGAGCGATTCGAGCGGGGCCTCGGCCAGGAGGCCGAGGTCTTCGAGGCGGGTGCAATGCAATGTTCTGAGGGGCATCTTCGCGAGGGGTCGAAAGTCGGAGACGCTGGAGCCCCAGAGGTAGAGGTACTGGAGGGGGGAACTGGCGAGCGGACGGATATCGGTGAGCGCGCCGCAGACGGAAGCGTTTAGGTTGGTGAGGGGCGCGCCCGCCAGGGCTTTGATGTCCGACACCGGCGTTTCGGAGATGTTCAGGTCGCTCAGGGGTGCGCCCTCGAGGCCCGCGAGGGATCGGACTTGGGACCGGTTGAGGTTGGCGGACTCCAGGGGTGTGCCCTTGAGGGGTTTGAGGTCGGTGACGGCGGTGTTCGTCATCGAGAGGGATCGGATGGGACAGCCCTCGATGCCGCGCAGGGATGTGATCGGGGTGCCGTCGAGAATGAGGCGCTCGAGGGGCATGGACTTCAGCGGCAACAGGGAACGGACGCCCGTCCCGGTCAGGTCGAGATCGCGGACGGGGAGTTTCTCTAGGCCGGAGATATCCTTCAGTCTTTCATTGCCGGAGAGGATAAGATCGACCCTGCCGCCATGGATCTCGGGGAACGCCAGGAGATCCCCCTCGATCCGATTCTTGGTCTTGAGGGCTGCGATGGCCTTTTCCACCTCGGTCTCTTCGAGCACCTGCGGTCTGGGGCCAATGGTGGCCAGCGCGGCGGTGATCGCGGCCCATTCGTACGCGACGTGGGTGAGGCCGAAGCGGGCCGTGAAGTCGGCGGCCTGCTTCTGGATCACCGGGGCGGCGACGGGCCCGAATGCCTGGGTCCGGATGGCGGTGAGGAGCTGGTCGTCGGGCTCCCGCTTGTCGCCGAAACCGGCTTGCTCCAGGAGTCGGCGGAGGGCGGAGGTGGCCTCCTCCTCGAGTTCGGCGAACTGGATGCGCTGGAGGGTGGCGAGGATGTGCGGGGCCATGGGAGAGGCGGCGGCTTTCTGAAGTGCCTCGGTCGCCTCGCTGGTCCTACCGCTTCGCAGGAAGACGAGGGCGGTTATGATCATCTTTTCCTCATCGCTGTAGCCGGCGAGGCGGCTATCGCGGTCGGGGGCGGCGAGGGTGAGGACATTCACGGCCCGCCCGACAAAGCCATTATCCACGGGCACGCGGAGGCGGATCTCGTTTGCGCCGACGCTGGCGACGGTTCCGGAGGCCGTGCCGCGGGAGGACGTGACCGAGACGGGTTTGCCGATATCCGCCTGAAACGAGGCGCAGACCGCGGTCGGCCAATCGATGATGCGGCGCGCCTGCGCGGCGATCATGGCCCAGTCCTCCGGCGCGGCGTCCGGCCTGGGTCCATCGATGAGTTTGTTGGCGGTGGCGAGGTCGTTGTTGAGGATGGCGGCGGCGAGCTGGTCCTGCGGCTTTGGTCCAGATTCCTCGTGCTCCGCCGGCCTCGCCGGGTGGCCGCCGCACAAGAGCATCGCCACGAGGCCGAGGCGCGACAGGGCGCCACACCTAAAGTGCACTAGGAACAGGGATGCCGGGGGCTTGGGCAAAGGGTGATCCATGGATCTTTCCGCAGCCCCACTATTCAAGGTGGCGCAGGCGAGTCGAGCAATCCCGCATTTGCGGGATGCGGTATGCCCCGGGGCCTCTTGTGGTGCGGCCCCAGCTGTGCCGCCAAGTTCGATCCTGCGGTATCGTTCTTGTTTCACGCGGACGGCCGCAACGAGTTCCAAGGCGCCTCGCTGGCGACGTCGACGAGCTCGTAGCCGCCGTCGCCGATGGCCGGGGAGAGGACGACGAGGAGGCGTGCGGGTTGGGATCCGGTGTTGAAGGAGGCGTGGACGGTGTCGGGGCCGATGAAGATGGTGTCGCCGGGGCCGAGGGTGCGGCGTTCCTTTTCGAGCCACTGCTCGATCTCGCCGGAGAGGACGTGGATGGTCTCCTCCTGGCGCGGGTGCTTGTGGAAGTTGTGGCCGCCGCCGGGGGCGAGGGTGACGAGGATCTGGACGATCTGCCTGGCGCCGGTGGTGGGGGGACTGCTGATCCAGCCCATCTGGCCCCAGTCGAGCTGCGCGTGATCGATTTCTGCGGAGGGGACGAACTTGCCATTCATGTGAGGTCTCCTTGGGTCATGGGACTATCTGCGGAGGGACAGGTTCTTGAAGGCCCTGGCCTGGGACTCGATGGCGGGCTCGACGGCGAGGCGCTCGATGCTGGAGGCCCCGAAGAAGCCGGCGATGCCCTTCGTGCGTTCGAAGATGTATTGGGCGTCGGCGGGTTCGGCGATGGGCCCGCCGTGGCAGAGGACGAGGATATCGGGGTTGACGGCAGCGGCGGCGTCGCGCATCGCCTGGACGCGTTTCGCGGCATCGTCGAGGTTCAGGGCGGTGGGGGCGCCGATGGCGCCCTTGGTGGTGAGGCCCATGTGCGGCACGAGCACGTCGGCGCCGGCCTCGGCCATGGCCTTCGCCTCTTCGGGGTTGAACACGTAGGGGCAGGTGAGCAGATCCATTTGGCGGGCGGCGCGGATCATGTCGACCTCGAGGCCGAAGCCCATGCCGGTCTCCTCGAGGTTCGCGCGGAAGGTGCCATCGAATAGGCCGACGGTGGGGAAGTTCTGGACGCCGTCGAAGCCCATGGCCTTGAGTTCGCGGAGGAGGACCGGCATGAGGCGGAAGGGGTCGGTGCCGCAGACCCCGGCGAGCACGGGGGTGTGCCGCACGACGGGGAGCACCTCGGCGCCCATCTCTTTGACGATAGCGTTGGCGTCGCCGTAGGGGAGCAGGCCCGCGAGGCTCCCGCGGCCGGCCATGCGGTAGCGACCGGAATTGTAGATGATGATGATGTCGGCGCCGCCGCGTTCGGAGAATTTCGCTGAGATCCCGGTGCCCGCGCCAGCGCCGATGATGGGTTTGCCCGCGGCCACCTGCGCGCGCAGGCGGCGGAGGGATTCGTCTCGGGATAGGAATGGCATGTGGGACTTTTCAATAATCGATCACTGGTGTTTTGGGAACGCTGATCTTCGCTAATCTGCGCTGATGGCTAGCATGGCGACTAGGCGTTCGGCCATGGCGTCGGCGAATTCGGGGTCGTTGATGTGGTGATCGGATTCGATGATTTCGACGGGTGGCCGGACGTGACGGCGGAGGGCGTCGAAGAGGGCGGTGTCGGCGGCGGGCGAATGGAAGGGTTGGCCTTCTCTGTCGATGGCGCTGACGCCACGGAGGGGGAGGAAGAGCGCGGTGGGACCCTTGGCGGCGTTGAGTTTGTTGGCAATGATCTCGCCGAGCCGGGAGCATTCCTCGGGCGTGGTGCGCATGAGGGTGACGTTGGGGCTATGCTTGTGGAGGGTGCGTCCGCGGAAGCGCTCGGGCACGGTGTCGGCGGCCCAGAAATTGACCATGTCGAGGGCGCCGCAGGAGACGACCTGGGGGAGGCCGGCTTTCCCGGCGGCCTCGAGGCGGGTGGGACCGGCGGTCAGGACACCGCCGACCAGTTCGTCGCACCACTCGGTGGTGGTGACATCTGCGACCGCGGTGATGAATCCCGATTCGATCAGGCTCTCCATGGCGCGGCCGCCGGTGCCGGTGGCGTGGAAGACGAGTACCTCGTAGCCCGCGGCCTCGAGGCGCTCGCGGAGCCGCGTGACACAGGGCGTGGTGACCCCGAACATCGTCGCGGCGATGAGCGGGTGGTCGGCAACCTCGGGGGCCCCCTGTTCGATCGCGCCGCAGACCATGCCGACGGCGTTCGCCAGGATCCGCCGGGAGAGGCGATTGAGTCCGGCGATGTCGACCACGGAGAACATCATCGCGATATCTCTCACGCCGACGTAGGGGGCGATGTCTCCCGCGGCGAGGGTGGAGACCATGACCTTGGGGAGACCGACGGGCAACTCACGCATGGCGGCGGTGGCGATGCCGGTCCCGCCCGAGCCGCCGAGGGCCAGCACGCCGTCCACCTTGCCCTCGACATGGAGGCGGGCGGCGATGCGGGCGGCGCCGCGGGCCATCACGTCGAGGGCGGCGCCGCGGTCGGCCTTGCGGCGGAGTTCATCGAGGTCGCCGCCGCCGGCCTCGGCGACCGCACGGGCTGGGAAATCGGGGGTGAATGGCGGGTCGGCCGCGACGCCCCCGTCGAGGGTGATGGCGCGATGGCCGCGCGCGTCAATTAGGTCCCGGACATAGGCGTACTCCGTGCCCTTGGTGTCGAAGGTGCCGATGAGCAGGATGGCCGAGGATTTCGCCATGCGATGCTGCAAGAGTGCGCGGGGGATGCGCCGTGGACAAGGGGATTCCAGAACGCGCCGTAACTCGGCCGTCGCACGGGTCGCTCACGCTCCCCGCTGCGCCTCTGCCGCGTTTCACGAGCGAGATTCCGGTGTAGCGGCGAGCGTGAGCGAGCGGGGACCCACCGAGGCGTTCTATACAGGCCATCAGCCGCAGCGCCTGCGAGCCCCATGGCGGAAGGGTCCTGTCGTGGCAGTCCCCAAGTAGCTACTCGTATCGACTTGGGGGAGATGTCGTGTCTTTCAGGGACACGGTGATTTCTTCCCCTGGCGTGAGCTCGAGGATGGGCCTATTTTGATCCCGGATGCCCCAGCCGGGGGGTGGCTGCAGGGTGGCGTGGATCTCGGGTGAGGCCGATAGGGTGACCTGGACCGAACCGTCGGACTGGCGGGTCCAAGAGAGGCGCGCCTCGCCCGCCGGCAACGGGATCCTGGCGTCGGCGCGGTCGAGGCAATCGACGCGCGGGGTGAGGGAGAGCCGCGAGCCGCCGGGCTCTTCGATGCGCGCGCCGATCAGGTAGCGGCTGAAGACGTAGGCGGGCCCGGCGGACCATGCGTGGCAGTAGCTGCGGGTGGGATATCGCCCACCGCCGAGGTTGCCGTTGGCGAAGGACTCCCAGAACGTGGTGGTCTGCGCATCCATCATCCCGCCCCAGAGATCGCGGATCACGTCGAGCATCGGCGCGACCCGTCCGGTCTCGCCGAGATACTCCAGCAGATATAGGGTGGCAAACGGGCTGCCGAATTGGACGACGCCATCGGTCTGTTCGCCGAGGACGATGGGCAGCGCGCGTTTTTCCCTGTCGGGCGGCACGACGCCGTGGAGCAGCGCGAGGGTGTTGATCTGTCGCGACACGCTGGTGCTGCGCGCGCCGTCGTTGCGGATGCTATCGACATAGGCCCCGCGCACATCGTCCCAGAGGTGCTCGTTGATCCGGGCGACCAGCCGATCGGCGGCGGCGCGGTAGCGGGAGGCGGTCGGTGGGTCTCCGGCGACCTCGGCCATGCGGGCGCCGAGGCGGAGCGAATCGACGAGGAACGTGTTATTGTGTGTGACGATGCGGTGCCCGTTGTCGAGGCCGATCCAATCGAAGAACTGCCAGGCCGTTATGGAGAACAGGCCGGTCTTGGGATCGATATAGTTGTTTAGGCAGGCATCGAGCATCTTGCGGGCGTCTGGGAACAAGCGCGTGACGAGGGCCTCGCGGTCGCCGGAGTGCCAGTAGTTCTCCCAGCACATGCGGAGCCAGAGGAAACTCCAGGCGGGGATGACGCGCGGCCAGCGGGTGGGGACGCGCATGTGCGCGAGGTCGCCGCGTCCCAGGCTCTCGCCGCCGAGCTCGCAGCAGCGGCGGACCAGTCGCGCGTCCCCGAACATCATGTAGCAGACGAGCGCCTCGTTGCGCGCGTCGCCGAGCCAGTACGATTGCTCGTAGAGCGGGCAGTCGACGAAGGTGTCCTCCATGCAGCAGAGCATCGTCTGGCGGCAGGTGCGCCAGACGTTGTTCAGCAGGGCATCGGAGCAGGCGAACATGCCGCGATCGGCCGCCGGGTAGTGGGTGAACAGGGCGCCGACGCGGCGGATGCGGACCTCGGATGGGCGCGCGCGCACCGTGAGCGCGAGATAGCGGCCGCCGAAGTGGCGCATCGTCTGGTATCGTTGCCATCCGGCGCGGGTGGTGTACCGGAAGCTGGAACGGTTGCGCCATGACCATTGCGGTGCGCCGTCGTGGAAGCGCTCGAATATATTGCCATCGATCACGACGCCCTCCGGGGCGCAGAGCTGTAATGTGACGTGGGCGTTGTATTCTTGGCCGAGGTCGATCAGGAGTTCCACGTCGTCTTCTCCCGACGGGACGACCGTGTCCTCCTCGTTGTCGGCAACGAGATTGTTTTGCCCGGTCACTTCCGCGGGGCCGACATCACTCCGGAAGCAGGTGAGGGCGTGGACGTCGGCGCCGATGATCTCCCTGGGCTCTGGCGCGCGGAAACGGTCGCGGAGTGGCTGGAGTTCGTCATGCGAGCGGGCGGCGCGGATCTGTTTCCACGCGGCGTCCGCGGGCTTGAAGGGCCCGGCGATGGACCATGGGCCGTCGCCATAGGCGGCGCGGAGGGTGACCGGGGCGCCCGCGTCCAGGATGAACTGAAATTCTTCGATCTCCGATGGCCCGTCGAGGATGACGATGGCGGGGTTGTCGCCGCGCCTGAGGCGCAGGGTTGCGCGCTCTTGCTGGAGCAGGTCTTTCGCGACGTCGATCTCGGCGCCGGCGATGCGGATCGAGCCGAATTCGAAACCCGCGCTGGGGCGGCAGATCGTCGCCTCCTGATCGCATTCGCTGGAGAGGATCGCGGCGAGCGCGAAGCGGTGCGGGTTTCGGGCGTCCGCCTTCCGGTCGATGCCCTGGCATCGGCCGAGGTTGAGGGCCGAGGCGATGCGGGGCGGGCGAACGCGTCGCGCGGACAGTACGGATGAGGGGAGCACGGGGTCCTTGGCGAGTGGCGGGATGCCGCTGTGGCGGAGGTTTGCCCATGGGCCTCCGGCGGCGCTGGCGAAGGCCGTTGGCGTCTCCCACGCAGAATCGTCATGGGCGGCGATCGCCCATCCCGGTTGCTCGCGGCGGGCGTCGTACTGTTCCTCGAACCCGAGGTGCGCGCTGGCGATGGGGCTGCGTGGATCGTGGGCGAGATCCTCGCAGACTTTCCATATGGCGTCGGTGCCGAGGGCGTGGCGACCGGCGTCATCTTCCCATTCGAGGTGGACGAGGAGTCCTGGGCGCACGGCGATGCTCTGCGCGGTGTCGCGTCCCCAGTGGTGGACGCGGGCGGCGATGGCGTTGGGGCCTGGGCGGAGGAATGGGGTGACGTCGATCGCGTCGTATCGGTAGTGCTCGGGGAATGCCTTGACGGGGCCGTCGCCCGCGAAAGCGCCGTTCAGGAATAGCTGGTATCGGGTGTCGGCGGTGGCCCGGAGGATGGCGGATCTGGCAATGCCGCGGATCTCGAACGTG
The DNA here is from genome assembly GCA_964651705.1 of uncultured Verrucomicrobiales bacterium. Classification (GTDB taxonomy): domain Bacteria; phylum Verrucomicrobiota; class Verrucomicrobiia; order JADLBR01; family JADLBR01; genus JADLBR01. The sequence continues at coordinate 50,090 of CAZYWZ010000025.1, read as the reverse complement.
CGTCGGGCGAGCATCCATCGGTTGTAGTCGTCGTCCCCATCCTTCGCGGGGCGCCAGATCCATGACGCGTGCCATTGGGGTAAGGCCGATGAGGCGGTGGCTTGGTCCGCGGCCGATACGGGGGTGGTGGCGAGAAGGGCGAGGGCGAAGCATCCTGAGGGATCGAGGTTCATGGGGCGTCTGGTTTGAAGGATGGTGGAGTGCGGTGCGGCGAGGATCGGGGATTCTTGTGGAGAATGCAATATCCCGCGTGCAGTCTTCGGGCATGAGCAGATCATTAGACGCAGGCATGGGACGGCGCGCCTTCCTCCGGATGGGAGGCGCGGCCGCGGGCGCCGTGGCGCTGGCGGGTCCGGGGGGCGCGATCGCGGGCGAGCCCGTCGCGCCGGATTATAAGATACGGCATGGACGGATCCGGCAATCGATCATGGGTTGGACATACAAGCCGATGCCGGTGCCGGAGTTGGCGAGGCACTGTCGCGAGATCGGGCTGGTGGCGATGGAGGGTATCGGGCCGGAGCATTATCCGATGATCCGGGATCTAGGGCTGCAGGTATCGCTGGTGGGGAGCCACGGGTTCGCGAAGGGGCCATTCAATCCCGAAAACCACGGGTTCGTGGAGGAGAAACTACGCGAGGGTATCGACCTGGCGGCGGCGGTAGGGTGCCAGAACGTCATCACCTTCACCGGGATGCGCGAGGCCGGGATCGGCGACGAGGCGGGGGCCGAGAACTGCGTGGCGTGCTGGAAGCGGGCGATCGGGCATGCCGAGAAGCAGGGCGTGAACCTGTGCCTGGAGCACCTGAACAGCCGCGACGACAGCGCGCCGATGAAGGGGCATCCCGGGTATTTTGGCGACGACGTGGACTTTTGTGTGGAGCTGATCCGGAGGGTCGGTTCGCCGAACATGAAGCTGCTGTTCGATATCTACCATGTGCAGATCATGAATGGGGACGTCATCCGGCGCATCGGGCAGCACAAGGATGTGATCGCGCACTACCACACGGCGGGCGTGCCGGGCCGGGGGGAGTTGGACGACGCCCAGGAGTTGAATTATCCGGCCATCATGCGTGCCATCCTGGCGACGGGATATGAGGGGTACGTCGCGCAGGAGTTCATTCCGACGTGGGACGACCGGGTGCTGGCGTTGCGGCATGCGGCGAGCGTGTGCGACGTGTGACCTTCGCGTGAGGCAGAAGTTCCCCCGCGAAGGCGGGCGAGTTGGCTGCGGCGCGCCCGCTCGGGATTCCCGGGGGCAGACAGGAATGTCTGCCTCGCGGCGTCGGCGCTCGACGTCCGCGGGATTTGCCCATTATACTATGCGGATGGCCGGCGCGCTAACCGCAGCCCTCCTTTCTTTCTTCCTCGTTGCGGCATCCGGCGCCCCCGCTGAGGGGCGCCCGCCGAATCTCGTCTTCATCCTGACCGACAACCAGGGGGCGTGGACGCTCGGGTGCTACGGGAATGCGGACATCCAGACGCCGCACATCGACCGACTGGCGCATGAGGGGATCCGTTTCACGCGGGCGCTGAGCAGCAACCCGGTCTGTTCCCCGACGCGGGCGACGTTCCTGACGGGGCTGATCCCGTCGCAGCACGGCGTGCATTCCTTCCTCGACCCGAAGTACATGATGGGCCCAGAGGCCTATGACACCCTCGAGGAATTCACGTCGCTGGGGGAGATCCTGCGGGACGCCGGCTACGTGTGCGGGTTGAGTGGGAAGTGGCATCTCGGCGCGAACCTGACGCCGTCGGAGGGATTTTCGTTTTGGATAACCAAGCCCGATGGGTCGACAAAGGAATTCTACGACCAGCAGGTGATCGAGAATGGGGCTGTCCGGGTGGAGGCGGGCTATACCACGGAGCTATGGACGCGCGAGGGGATCCGGTTCATCGAGGCCAACAAAGATAGGCCATTCTTCCTCTTTCTGGCGTACAACGGCCCGTACAATCTTGGCCCGATGATGTCAAACCCACCGCGGAATCGGTGGGCCGAATTCTACCGGGGGAAACCATTCCACAGTTTCCCGCGCGACGCGATGCACCCCTGGCAGCGGGCGAACAAGGCGTTTCACAACACGCAGAACGCGATGGAGCGGTGCGCGGCGGAGACGAGCGGGGTGGATGATGGCGTTGGGGAGGTCATGGCCGCGATCAAGCGACTCGGTCTCGATGAGCGCACGCTCGTGGCATACTCCGCGGATCAGGGGTGGATGGGTGGGCAGAATGGCATCTGGGGCATGGGGGACCACACGCGGCCGACCGGCGCGCACGAGCTCATGATGCAGATCCCGCTGATCTTCAGGCAGCCGAAACGGATTCCCGCGGGGAAAACCTGTGATGCCCTGGTGAGCAACTACGACTTTCTGCCCTCGGTCCTGGGTTACCTTGGCCTGGGCGATAGGATGCCCGCGTCGCCGCAATCCCCGGGGCGGGATTTTTCCGCCGCGCTGGCGGGCCAGCCGCTGGCCGGCTGGGATAACACCATCTTCTATGAGATGGAGGGCTGTCGGGCGATCCGGACCGACGGGTGGAAGTACGTGGCGCGTCACCCCGGTGGGCCCCACGAGCTCTATGACATGCGGGCCGATCCGCGCGAGCGGTTCAATCTGTTTGGGCAGCCGGGGAGCGAGGAAGTGAGGGCGGAAATGGCCGGGCGGCTGGATGAGTTTTTCGGGCGATTTGCGGATCCTAAGTATGACATCTGGAAGGGCGGTGGCTCCAAGGCCAAGCGGCATGCGCCGTGATCGCGTCGCCCGAGAAATGGCATCCTCCCGCGGGGACGCAGAGAAGCCGGGGCATCGTGGTGGTTGGGATCAGGCGTACTGCGGCACCGAAAGCCGTTCGCCGTCTTTGATGGCGGACTGGTGGGCGACGATGCCGGGGACGGTCATGTTTAGGGCGCAGGTGATATCCACGAGAGGCTTTCGATTTTGCAGCAGGGCGGAGATGAACTCGTCCGTGAGGTAGCCGTGGGAGCCGCCGTGTCCGCCGGGATCCATGCCTGGCGGGAGCCGGGGTTTGGCGAGATCGATGGCCAGCCCCTTGAGTTCTGCGGCCGGTTCGAATCGGGTTCCCTCCATCTGCCCGCGCTCGCCTCGGACGTGGCCATATTCGCCGTGCGAGCCGCGCATGCCCCAGCAGACGCTCATGCGCGAGGCGCCGCCCTCGCCCGTGCGGAACAGGGCGATCTCGCTATCGAAAGGGTTCTTGTAGGGGTTGGCGGCGGGTTGAAATTCTCTGATGCCCCCGCGGAAGCCCTGGCAGGAGACGTGGGTGAAGCTGCCGCCGGTGACTGCGACATAATAGGCGGTCGAGTGCGTGGGGTACCACATCGGGGGAAGGCCGAGGCGCCAGTTCTTATAACTGTCGAGCGGCTTGCCAAAGAAGTGATAGTACTGACCCTCGGAATAGACCAGTTTGCCGAAGGCGCCGGCGCGGTAAGCCGTGCGCATAGCGTGGCACTCGGGGTGGTACGCGGACGTCTCGAACATCATGTAGGTCATGCCCGTGCGGCGCGCGGCCTCGTGCAGCCGGTCGGCATCCTCGACAGAACCGAAAACCGCGGGGACGGCGGAGGCGACGTGCTTGCCGTGTTCCATGGATAGGATGGCATGCCTCGCGTGACTTGGGGCGTCGGTCGCGAGGAAGATGGCCTCGATGGCGTCATCCTTCACCATCTCCTCGAGAGAGGGGTATGTCTTTTCGCAGCGGCAGGCCTTCGCGAGGCCGGCGCAGCGGTCGGGGAACAGATCGCTGACCGCGACCACCTCGACGTTCGGGTGGTCCTGGAAGCCGAACTTTGCCCCGAACTGGCAGGCCCCGAATCCGACAATGCCCACGCGGATCTTCCGGTCGGATATCGGCTGCCAGGGTTTGGCCTGGATCGTGCCCGGATCGGTCCGATCGAATCCTTGGATTGTCCCCTCCTCGGCGCGGGTTGGCGAAGCCTGTGCGGTCATGGCTGAGCCGAGAAAGGTGGCGTTGAGGAAGTCGCGCCGAGAAAGGCGCTCGGGTCTCTGATGGGTCTTGTCGTTCATCGCCTCAAGGGGTCTGGGTTGCGGTCATTGGGCGAAGATCTTCAATAGACGAAATTCGAGGGCCCCGGCCTTTTCGCCTTCGGGGCCCCCGGAGTCACCGCCGAGGCCGAAGGTGAGTTTCTCTTCGGCGACGCAGTCGTGTTTCGCGGAGACGGTCGTGCCATCGACGGTGGCGTTCATTTCGGGTCCCTTGAACTCGATACGGGCGCGGTGCCAAGTCCCGACGGCGAGGTCGTTGGGCCGTTTGAGCAATTCTACGCTCTCTCCTTTTGCGGGGTGGGCGAGGATGCGGAGCTGGTCCTTGGCCATGACGAGGTGGACGATGTGGCCGCGCTCTTGGGAGCCGTTGAAGATGATGCCGGCGAAGGAGGCTTTGCCCTCGAGGCGGAACTCGCATTCGACAATCCCGTCGCGGAGGGGGAATTTGCGCATCTTGACGGGCCCGTGGCGCCGCGGTCCCGACTCGAAGCCGCGCAACACGCCGTCTTTCGCGGTCCAGGTGCCGAGTCCCCAGAACCAGTCTTTGGAGAGCCCCTTGTCAAATCGTTCCTCCAGAACGACGCGGGGTTCGGCGAGGGATGCCGAGATCAGGGTGGCCGTGACAAGAAATGTGGCGAGGGGTTTCATGGGAGCTGTCCTGGTGGGGCATCGAAATGCCATGCCTGCGTTTTGGCGTCCTTGCCGCGCAGTTCGATGGATCGGATCTCGAGCCCGGTGCTATCGCGCGCTGGGGTGACGCGCATGTGCATGAGGCGGCCGGTGACGGGGAGTTGGGCGGTTGCGGTCTGCCATTCCTCCGACGTGGGCCAATCGAAGTCCGCCGAATTTTCCTGGAGAAAGTCGGGCTGCTGTTTGGTGCGCCACGAGAGGGAGCCGGTGCCCCCCTGTTTGGCGCGGAGGCGGAGGGTGGCGGTGACGGGTCCCGCGAGGTCAATGCCGGTGTTGGCGAGGAAGGGGCGGGCATTCTTTGGCGCGGCGGGATCCGGGGTGATGATCAGGGCGCCGTCCTGGAGGCTGATCGTGCCGTTGCGGCAGAGCCATCCCTGGATGCTGCCTTCGGGGGCAGTCCTGGCTCTGGTGGATGCGGCGTCTTCGGGTCTGGCGCTGAGGCCGTGTTCGGCGAAGAGCCCGACGTGGCGGTCCGCGAGCGGCGGGGGCATGCCGGGGGGCTCGAGCGCGTCGGTCCAGGCCTTGAGTTTGGCTTCGAGGCGGGCGGCGACATCCGGCCTCTCGGGCAGGAGGTTGCGCTCGATGTCCTCGCCCTCTGGGGTGGTGATATCGAAGAGAAGGTTGCCGTGGCCGCCGAGCGCGATGAGTTTGTAGGGGAACTCCTGGATCGCGGCCTGGGACATCCAGCGCCAGTAGAGCGTCTGGTGCGGGGCGCCGGTGTTCTCGCCCGTCAGGAAGGGCAGGAGATTCACGCCGTCGAGCTTGGGGTCGTGGGGCAGGCCGGCGACGGCCACCGCCGTGGCGGCGACATCGAGGCTGATGACGGGGTGGTCATAGATCTGTCCGGCGGGTATCTTGGCGGGCCATGCCGCGAGGAAGGGGACGCGGATGCCGCCCTCGCTGAGCATGCCTTTCTGGCCGCGCATGGGGAGATTGATGGAACCGTCCCAGACATGGCCGAGGGGCGCCCCGTTATCGCCGATGAAGAAGATCAGGGTATCCTTCGCCTGACCCATCTGGGCCAACTTTTCCCGGATGCGTCCGATGCCGTCGTCGATCGCGCCGATGAGGGCGAGGGCCTGGCGGCGTTCCTTGGGAAGGTGGGTGGGCGTCTGGGAGAACCAGGGCTCCGGCGATTCGAGGGGGACGTGGGGCGCCATGTAGGCGAGGTACAGGAACCACGGCTGATCCGGTTTCCTCGCGCGGCGGTCTAGGAAGCTCAGGGCGGCCTCGGTCTGGATGACGACGCGGCAGCGGGGGTCGCGCACGGCGCGTGGCGCGTCGGGGAATGGCGTCCCATCGAGGGCGTGCGAGGCGTCGTAATCCTGCATCGTTCCGGTGAAGTACTCGTCGAAGCCCTGATGACCGGGCGCGAGTTCGGGGCGCGCGACGTGCTTCCGTCGTCCGGCGGCCTGCTCGTGGGAGATGTCGAGGTGCCATTTGCCGCTGATGCCGCTGAGGTAGCCTGCCTCTTTCAGTCGCTCGGGCAGCGTCACGACCTCCTGCTGCATCGCGATGCCGTTGTGCTCGACGCCGAAGCGGTTCTGGTACATCCCGGACATGAGGCCGGCGCGCGAGGGCGTGCACTGCGGGGCGGTCACGTAGCCGCGGGTGAACCGGACGCCATCGGCGGCGAGCCGGTCGAGGTTTGGGGTGCGGATGTCGGCGTCGGCGCCCTGCGCGCCGATGTCGGCCCAGCCGTGGTCGTCGGTGAAGATCAGGAGGACGTTGGGTTTCGGGGCCCCCGCGCGCGCGGATGCGGTGATCAGTAGGGCGATGAGGAGGAGGGCGTGTTTCATGGTGTATGGTGCGAACGCGGCCCAGGTCCCGGCTCCGCCGGCCGAGAAAGCGGCGTCGGCGCGGCGCTCTGCCGCCGCACTCCAAAGACCTTGGGCCGAAATGTTCTTGGGTCCCCTCATTTGCTCGAATCGAACCGCCAGGAGCGCGCGACCTTTCCGTCTTTCGCGGACAGCCATTCGATCGATTCGACCTCGACGGGCGCCTTGTCTGCGGGGAGGTAGAGGCGGATGATCCTGGCCTGTCCTTCGAGGGGGACGGGGAGCGTCACATCCTGCCAATCGCTGCCGGGGGGTAGCGTGAAAGGCACGACCTGTCCCTCTTTGGGAAAATCGCTCTGCTCGGTCGTGACCCATTGCACTTTGCCCTGGCCCCCGGCGCCGGAGCGCGCCCTGAGTCTGAGGGTGAGCGGCCCGGTGCCCCTGACCTGCGTTGTTCCGAGGAAGGGGGCTTTGCCATCGGCCTTGACGCGCAGCATCCCATCGCCGAAGGCAATCGTGCAGAATTTCGGGACGAGGCCTTCCGCGGGGTCGGGTGCCTTGAAGCCCGGGTTGGGTTTCGGGTAGAGCGCCCCGGTGTCTTTGACGAACTGGTCGATGAGGGCGTCCATGGCCTTCACCTTGTCCGGCATCTCCTTGGCGAGGTTCTTCGTCTCGCCGATGTCGTCCTTCAGGTTGTAGAGTTCGCGGACCTCGGGGTATTCGTGATGCGACTCGAAGCGGCGGATGAGTTTCCAGTCGCCCTGGCGCGCGGAGACAGCGGGGATCAGGTGCGGGAACCAGGTGAAGTAGGCATCGCGTTTCAGGGCGCCTTTTCCTGTGAGCACGGGTAGGAAGGACTCGCCATCGAGGATGTGGCTGGCGGGTTTCTCGATGTTCAGTGCCTGGAGGATCGTGGGGTAGAGGTCGATGGGGCCGACGACCGCGCCCGTGGTGGAGCCGGGCTGGATCTTGCCGGGCCAGCGGACCATGAGTGGCACGCGCTGGCCGCCCTCGTAGATGCGGCCCTTGCCCTCACGGAGGGGGGTATTGTCGGTCGGCGGTCTGTCGCCCGCCCACTTGCGCCAGTCCTGCACGCGGTCGTAGCTCGGGTGCCCCGGCTTCACCTTCGCGAGTTTGGGGTCGTCGCCCCGGTTGCTGTGGACGTTGCCGCCGTTGTCGGAGTAGAAGATGAACAGGGTGTTATCCGCGAGCCCGAGATCATCGAGCTTGTCGAGCACGCGGCCGAGGCTCTCGTCGACGCTCTTGAGCATCGAGGCCATGATGGGGTTGCCCTGAAGTCCACGGGGATCGGATTTTTTCGCGAACTCGGCGGTGTAGGCCTCTTTATGGCCCCATGGGCCGTGGACGCCGTATTGCCACAGGTTCAGATAGAAAGGCTTATCCTTATTGGCCTCGATGAACTTGACCGCTTCGTCGGTGATGCGGTCGGTGATGTATTCACCGGGCGGGCCGTCGGTGATGGTGCCGACGATGTACTTCTGAGTCTTGTCCTTGGGCCGGTCGGAACCGGGGGGCAGGACGCCGTAGGGGGAGAAATACTCCCCCGGGGGCCCGGGGTCGGGGTGGCAGTGGAACGCGACGTCGAAGCCCTGCCGCTCGGGCCAGTGGGGTTCGGTCAGCCCGAGGTGCCACTTGCCGATGTGCGCCGTGCGATATCCCGCGCCGCGAAGCACCTCGGCGATCGTGACGATCTCCGGGTCGAGATAGTTTTTGCTCTCGGCATAGATCAGCGGGCGATTTGGTGCGGTCTTCTCGGGATAGAGCGAGGCCCCGGGGGCCTGCGGCGGCTGGTGGCCGGAGGCGCTGGTGACCCGGTGGCGGGAGGTGTATTGGCCCGAGAGGATCGAGGCGCGCGTCGGCGAGCACAGGGGCAGGGCGTACGCGTCCGTGAACCGCATGGCCTGCTTGGCGAAGCGCTCCATGTGCGGCGTCTCGTAGTACTTGGAACCGTACGGGGTGCTATCCATCCATCCCATGTCATCCACCAGGAAGAGGACGACGTTGGGATTGGGCGGGGCGGCCTCGGAAGCGCCAAGGAGGGTGCAGGACAGCAGGGGGAATAGGCTTCGGATTCGCATGGGATGCAAAATATTGGGGTTCGCGCGGCGCATGTCACCCCAAATCCTCGCGTAAGAGCTGGTCCTGAATCGCCGGTGGCGGCGGCGGGATTCTCCTTCCTTCGATGCCTTAGGGTCTGAGGGTTCTCGACTTCGCGGCCCGCGCCGGATAAACTGCCCTAATCATGGGCCTGGCCATGCGGTTGCGGCGGACTAATCGGAACTTGTCCGGGGGCGGGCAGTTTTTTCGCCGCGCCGCGGCGGCGCTGGTGCTGGCACGCTTCATATTTTCGCCGGTGGCGGGTGCTGAGATCCGCATATCGGAGGTGCTGGCCGACAACGAGGCCGGCATCGAGGACGAGGACGGGGATCGCCAGGACTGGCTGGAGCTTTACAACTCGGGGGACGAGGCGGTCAATCTGGGTGGTTGGTGGCTGACGGACAAGTCCAGCAACAAGACCCAGTGGCGGTTGCCGGATGTGACGGTGCCGGCCAAGGGGATGCTATTTGTCTGGGCTTCTGGGAAGAATCGGGTCAATCCGGCGGAACCGCTGCACACGAGTTTCAGTCTCGCGAAGGGGGGCGAGTATCTGGGGCTCTACCGCCCGGATCCGACCAATGGCCTGCCGGTGCTCGTCGACGAACTGTCGCCGGGTTTTCCTGCGCTGCCCCCGGACGTGTCCTATGGGAGGTCGTTTGCCGGTGTCCAGACGAACCTCGTGGCGTCTGGCGATGTGGGGCGATACCGGGTGCTCTCGGCGGCGGAGGGCGACGCGGTGTACTTTGGGACGGCCTACGGCGCGGGGGGCATGGGCCACGGGCAGGCAGGCGGGTGGAACGTGAGCCCGGGGTACAGTGACGCCTCATGGACTGCCGCGGCGACGGGGATCGGATACGACACGACGGGCGGGTTCGCCCCGTGGGTTGGGGGTTCCCCGCCGGGGGATTGCCGCGGTGCGCTGCAGCACACGAACACGTCGCTCTGCTTCCGGAAGACATTCGTGCTGTCTTCGACCAACGGGTTCCAGTCGCTCGTGCTGCGCATGAAGTACGAGGACGGGTTCGTGGCGTTCGTGAACGGGGTGGAGGTGGGGCGCGCCAACTGCACCAACGCGATGGCCTACAACACGAGGGCCGACGTCGCGCTCGACGAGGCGATCGTCAATAGCTGGACGGAGCATGCCATCTCCGACAGCGTCGTGGTCGCCGGCACGAATCTCCTGGCGGTGCAAGGGCTGAACGTGACCCTGGGCAGCTCGGATTTTCTGCTCTTGCCCGAGATCGTGGCCGTGGGGGGCGAGGCGCCCAGCGCGATCGGATACCTGGCGGAACCCACGCCCGGGGAACCGAATGGGGAGCCCACGGCCGGGCCGCTGCTGTTCGATGCGACTCCCGAGGATCCGGATGTGCCGCGCCCCTCGGGCGACGCGTCGAGTCCTCCATTGGCGGTGACGGTGCGGGTGATCGAGACGAAGGATCCGGTGGCGGAGGTGCGGGCGTACACCCGGAGGATGTGGGACGCGGAGGCCGGGCCCGTCCTGCTGAAGGATGACGGGCTGCTGCCGGATGCCGTCGCGGGGGACGGGGTCTACTCGGCGGCCCTGGCGACCATCGGCCCGGGGCCGGGCGAGATGTTCCGATGGCGATTCGAGGCAGAAGATGACGAGGGTGAGATCACGCGGTTGCCGGCATTCGCCCGCGCGACGGATTCCCCGGAGTACTTTGGGACGGTCGCGCTCGACCCATCCACCGCCACGAGCCAACTCCCCGTCTTGCTCTGGTTCGTGGAGGGATCCCCCACGAACGGCCCGACGCTGGCGGCATTCCGCGGATCGTGTTACTACCTGGATCGATTCTACGACAACATCGGGCACGAGATCCACGGGCAATCGACCTCCGGTTTCCCGAAGAAGAGCTACGATTTCGACTTCAACACGAATCACCGGTTCTTCTGGGAGGAGGGGGAGAGGCGCCTGAAGGATGTCAACCTGCTGACGAACTATGCGGACAAGACGAAGGCGAGGAACACGCTCTCCCACTGGGTCGGGATGGTGGCGGAGACGCCTTACCATTTCGCCTTTCCCGCGCGCGTGCACCTGAACGGCGTCTTCCACGGCGTGCTGGACATGGTGGAGGACGGCGACGACAGGATGCTGGAGCGCAACGGGCTCGATCCGGAGGGGGCGCTGTACAAGATCTACTCGACGAATTTCGTGACGAGCGTCGAGAAGAAGACCCGCAAGGACGAGGACAACTCGGATCTCCAGTCCCTCTACGACGCGCTGGACACGGCGCTGCCGCTGACCAACCGCCAGAGTTACGCCTATGACAATTTCGATATTCCGGCGACAATCAACTATCTGGCCGTGCGGTCGCTGAACAGCGATGGCGACCACGGGCACAAGAACTACTATCTCTACCGGGACAGCGAGGGGAGCCGCGAGTGGCGGCCCATCATCTGGGACGTGGACCTCTCGCAGGGGCACAATTTCAACGCGACGGAGAGGTATTTCGACGACGACCTGATCTCCAACAACGCGCTGGATCGCGGCTACAATCGGTTCTACGCGGTGATCCGGGAGTCCCCGGAGATGCGGCAGATGTTCGTGCGGCGGATGCGCAACCTGATGGATTCGCTGCTGCAGCCGCCTGGGACGACCGATGGGATCCTTGAGACGGAGATGCGGCGCATCGGGGCCGCCATCGATCCGGATCCTGCGGATCCCTCGCCCTGGACGGATGGCGACCTGGACGCGGCGAGGTGGGGATTCCACACCAATTTTGTCGCGAACCGGCCGCGGGAGGAGATCGAGCGCGTCATCGGCGACTATCTCGGCCCGAGGCGATCGTTCCTGTTCAACACGGGCGTGGGCCGCCCCTTGTTCCAGGGCGTCCCGTTGCCGGACGCGCCGCAGGCCAACGCCCCGGGGATGGTGATTTTCGACTCGGTCGATTTCAATCCCGAGAGCGGGACCCAGGCGCACGAGTACGTGATCCTCCGGAATACGACGTCCTCGGCGGTGGACGTGTCCGGGTGGCGGATCGACGGGGAGATCGAGCACGTGCTGGAACCCGGAACCGTGATCCCGGCCGGCGCCGGGACGCCCGCCTCATTCTATCAGGGGCTCCTGCATGTGGTGAAGGACGCCGGGGCGTTTCGGGCGCGGGTATCCGGGCCGACGGGCGGGCAGCGCCGATTCGTCCAGGGGGACTATCGCGGGCAGCTCTCGGCGCGGGGCGGGGGTCTTTCCTTGTGGGATGATTCGGGCATGCGGATCGCGGAGTATTCGTATTCTGGCGAGCCGGTGCCGACGCAGCGCTGGCTTCGGGTGACGGAGCTCCAATATCATCCGGCGGATCCCACGGCGGGGGAGGCGGCCACGATCGTTGGCGTGAAGGATGACGATTTCGAGTACATCGAGCTGATGAACACCGGCGGGGGCGATCTGGCGCTGGCGGGCGCCTATTTTTCTCAGGGGATCGAGTACACCTTTCCGGATGTGGTCCTGGGGGCGGGGCAGCGGCTGATTCTGGCGAAGCACCTGGTGGCATTTGCGCTGCGTTACCCGTCCGTCGGTGTCCCCGTGCTGGGGCCGTACTGGGGTCAGTTGGACAACGGGGGAGAGCGGCTTGAGCTGACGGACGTTTCGGGGGAGAACATTTTGGACTTCGAGTACAAGGACGGCTGGTATCCGGCGACGGATGGGTCGGGGCGGTCGCTCGTGCTTCGCGACACCGGGACCGCGCACGACGCCTTTGGCAATGCGGTGAAGTGGGCGATCAGCGGCGGGGAGTTGGGGAGCCCTGGGACGAGCGATGCGCATTGGGCGCAGGCGTATTACGGTTGGGATAATTTTCATTTTAGCGAAAGCCAGCGGGAGGATCCGCTCGTCGGAGGGCCGCACGCGGATCCGGATGGGGACGGGCGACCGAATTGGGCGGAGTACGGCCTGGGGTGCGATCCCTGGGTGTGGGACATGGCATCCGCAAGTTTCGCGTGGACGGATACCGGAGGGTGGCGCTACCCGGGCCTGCGTTTCAATCGCGCCTCGAGGGCACTGGACCTGACATGCGATCTGCTGGCGAGACCGGACCTGGGGGCGGGGTCGTGGGATGCGGTCGGCGCGGTGGAGCACGCGATCTCGCCCTTGGCTGGGGATCGTGAGGCCGTGACCCTACGGGAGACGTCGTCCGATGGCGGGCCGCGCCGTTTCCTGCGCCTGCGATTGACCTTCCAGGAGTGACTCATCCGGGGTCATGGTTTGTCATTTGCGGCGAGCGGCGCGCGCTCCGGGCGGAACTGGTAGTCGGGCCACAGGGGGCAATTGAGGTCGATCCAGCATTTGACCGCGTGCATCTCGTCGGGGGCGAGGCGGACATCGTAGTGGGAGGGTTCGAGGAATTTGGTGAGTTTGCTCTTGATGGTACCGAAGGTGCCGGGCTCGGCCTTGTCGTGCCGGAGCTTATAGGTCATGTCGAAATAGTGGACGTGGGCGCCCTCGATGAGCGCGCGGTATGAGGCGGGGATGAGGTCCTTGTCCAGGGTGGTGGCGAGGTTGACACCGCCGTCGGCCCTCTGGTCGCCGTGGCAGGAGACGCAATGCCTATCCCAGACGGGCTGGACATCGCGCTCGTAGGCGAAGGGGACGTCGCCCCAGGGGGGAGGTTCGAGGCGGCTGGGGGCGCGGCGCGAGGCAAGGGTGGTGTGGAGGGGCGGCGCGGAGTGGCGATGCTCGTGGCAGCCGACGCAGCCGCGCCGTTCGCCGGGCTGGAGTTGGATCACGCTGCGCATGCGCTGGAGTTCGTTGAGGTCCTGATCCAGGGCCTGGAAATACAGGACCTTGCCCGCGGGAGCATGGAAGCTGGCGGAGCCGTCGGATTCGACGGGGACGATGCCGAGGGAGGCCTTGGCGACGTAGGAGGGCCATCCGTTGGGGCCCTTCACTTTGTGGATGGGCGTGGCGTACCAGTCTTGGAACTGCTGGTGGTCGGCCTGATAGGAGCCATCGGGCATCTGGATGAGGTCGGCGCGGACCTCCTGGCAGACGCGGAGGAACTTGACGGCGCCGCGGGGGACGGCGGGCTCGAGTCCCCGATAGATATCGGCGACGAAGAATTGACCAAGCTCGGCGCGGGAGAGCGGACTGTCCGGGGAAAGGGGCGCCGTTGTCGTGGCGCAGGCATCTCTGCCTGCGGCATGGGCGGTGGGTGCGGGTTGGCAGACAGGAATGTCTGCCTCACTGCTATTGGATGCCGCTAGCGCGGGACGATCGAGGGCGGGGGGGCGCGCCCTGGGGAGGAGCGGGGAAGGGGACATGCTGCCGATGGCGGGGTCGAGGTAGAGGAGTTCGCGGTTGCCGTAGCGATCGACGAGGTATAGGCCGAAACGGTCGGCGGGGGCGTGGCTGGCGAGGAAGAAATCGCGGGTGAGGGGGACGGGATCTCGCCAGCATTCCTGGCGGGGCCAGCTCATATTATAGTGTGGTCGGGTATCGGGGGTGATGTTCGTGATCGCTTCCGGGTCGGAGGGGCCTTTGGCCTTGGCGAGATCGATGAGGCCGAGCGGGCCGTTGTGGTCGCCGCCGTGCGAGAATATCGTGCAGAGGAGCTCGCGGGTGCCGGGGACCTCGTGGCCGTTGATGTAACAATTGGGGGTGTTGTTGCCGAAGATGAGTTCGGGGTGCGTGCCGTCGGGGCGGATGGCCCAGAGCGTGTGGCCGAAGTCGGCGCCCTTGTCGACGTATTCGGATCTTGTCCACAGGATGCGGCCATCGCGCATGGTGGCGGGGGTCCATTCCGAGAGGTTCGCGAAGGAGAGTGGGCGGATGTCCTCGCCATCCATGCGGAAGAGCACGAAGGCCTGCGGTCGCCAGCAGAGGAAGCGGGCCCGGCAGCGGGTGGAGATGAAAGTGAGTCCGCCGTCCGGCAGGGGGCACGGGTAGTAGTCGTGGAAAGGGCCGTCGGTCAACTGCCGGGCGCCGGTGCCATCGGCATTGGCGACCCAGAGATGCCAGTATGGCTGCGCGTCTTCGGTGGGTCCCTTGTCCGGGCGGAATGCGAAATAGATCCTATTCGCATCGAAGTCTGCCATGGGGTCGCGGGCGATGCCGCCGGTGGCGTCGAAGAGGGTGGTGAGTTTCGCGCGTCCGGGTTCCAGGCGGCCCGCGGGGCGCGGGATGTCGAGGACGCAGATGCCGCCGCCGGGGAGGAATTTGGAGTCCAGCACGTCGCTGTAATTGTGCGTGGAGAGATAGGGGTGGCGCTTGACGAACAGGATGCGGCGGAGCGCCGCGAGATCGGGGTCGCGGAACATGAGTTGGCGCTTGGCGAGGCGGGCATCGAGATAGAGGGCATCGTCATTCGCGGCCTGTCGTTGGCGCAGGCCGTCGAGTTGCCGTCGTTCGGCCTGGACGTCGACGCCTTTTTTCTCGATGCGGTCGATCATCTCGGCCATCTGGACCAGCGTGCGCTCGGTGGGCGAGAGCTTTGCGATGCGGCCCCAGTAGGGAGGGCCGCCGGGGAGGGCGGGCCGGGAGGGGGCCGTGCCCGCTGCTGCGGCGTAGTAGCGGCCATACGTTTGCGGGGCCTGATCGGGCGCTTGTCCGGTGTTCAGCGGCGAGAGGTGGTCCTGCGCATCCAACTTCTCCCAGGTGGCCTTCTCGCAGAGGAAGGCGTAGCGGAGGAGTCCGTCGTGCGTGATGGGCTCGGCCAAATCGGTGGGCGGCTTATATGGGGGCGGCTGGGCCTTGGCCTGAGCGGCGGGCGCCTTGTTCGCCATTCGGGCGACCGTCGTCCACCGTTGGCCATCGTCGGAGAGTTGGATATCCACTTGGGTGGGGATGCGGTCCGCATAGCGTCCCTCGCGATCTCGGGAGAGCAGGACTTTGGCGATAGGAGTGGATTCGGGCAGTTCGATCTGCGCCCATTCTTCGCCGGCCGCGGCGGCGATCCAGCTATGAGGGTTGCCGTACTGGCCATCGTTGAGGTGGGGGATGCGGTGGATCGCGTGGCCTGGCATGCAGGAGGAGGCGGAGGCCTTGGCGCCGCGCGAGGCCAGCGCCAGATTGGTTTTTCCGTCGGGGCCGAAGATCTCGAACTCGTCGATACCGGGCTGGCCGCGATTGGTGGCGTGGATGAGGGCGCGGACGAAGCGGGCGGAGCGGGGTTCGAAGGTGGCGGCGTAGGGCTGCGTGGCGGAGGCGGGGAGGGCCGCGGCGAGGCAGAGCAGCGGCGCGAGGGTGGTCCATCCGGCAACGGATGGGAGCGCGCGGCGGCCGTGCGCGTCCACGGTCTCACGACCGTGGCTACGATCTAGAATGCCCTGTCTTTTCATGGTGTGATTTGGGAGATCTTGGGGTTGGGAGTCGCATCGGGGTGCCCTTTGGCGAGATCGCGGATGTCGGATGGGGAAAGGGAGCCGCGGTAGATGCGGACGTCGCGGATGGCGCCATGGAAGTTGTTGTTGGGCTGGTTGGCCCAGCTGGACCATGCGCCGATGCGGAAGGCGGAGAGGTCGAGGGGCACGGCTAGATCGAGTGGGGATGCGGCGGAGGGCTCACCATCGATGTAGAACTGGATGGTCCCGCCGCAGCGGGGGTCGCAGACGACGGCGAGGTGGTGCCAGCGGCCACGGGCGAGGGAGGCATTGGCGCGATTGTGGGCCCACTGTTTTCCGCCGATGTTGATGGCGACGTTGGGGGTTCCGTCATCGAGCAGGGAGAAGTGGAACGCGGAGGTTCCTCCGCCATCGGTGAAGAGCAGCGGGTTCCAGCGGTTGTTCAGGGAATCGGCGCGCACCCACATTGCGATAGACACGGCCTCTTGCTGGCCGAGTTGGCCGGCCTGGAGGGAGGATGCCCCATCGAAATGGGGAATGTTGCCGACGGCTTGTGCGCCGCGGCCGTGGCCGGAAGCGTCGGCGACACTGCCCCCAGCGGATGGGCCGAGTTTCCACCAGGCGAGCATCTCGGCGGGGATGGGTTCCGCCTTGAACGGTTCGGGTGGCACGCCGCGGGCGGAGGCGAGGGTGGGCGTGGGGCGGAAATCGGGGCGGCCTTTGGCGGCGATGTGGCGGCGGCCGAAATAGGAGCCGTAGAAGGGGGCGTTCGCATCGACCCAGGTGACGAGGCGGACGAATTCCTCGCGGGATAGCGCGACATCGTGGTGGCCTTTGCGGATGATGTCGAGGAGCCTGCTCTTGTGAGAGCCGTAGGTGTAGGGGGGCACGGCCTCGGCGTGCATCATGCTGCCGCTGGCGACGTACGAGGGGCCGCCCTTGTCGGGCTCGGGGCCGGTCCATTCCTGGATGAAGTTGACAAGCCCTTTGCGGAGGAGGTTCTCGTAGGAGATCGAGAAGTGGTCTGTGGGGGTGCCCGCGAGATCGAGCTTGGCCTTGGGTTCACCGCCCGCGTGGCAGGTGACGCAATGGCGATCGAGGATGGGCTGAACGTCTGCGGGGTAGTGGATGGGTCGCGGGCCGTCGTCGCCGGGTTGCGGGGCAATGGCGCGAGGCGGGGCATTCAACGCGAGCGGGCGTTGCGGTTGGGGGGCCTGGTTGCGGTGCTCGTGGCAACCGATGCAGGAGCGCGTCTCCCCGGGCTGAAAGTTGACGAAGGTGCGCATCTTCTGGATCTCCATGAAATTTTCGTCCAGGGCATGGAGGAAGATGTTGCGGTCGGCGGGGACCTGGAAGCAGGCGGAGCCATCGGATTCGACGGGGACGATGCCGAGGAGGACCGCGACCCAGATGTGGGTGTGGAGGGAGATGGCTGGCTGCTGGCCGCGGACGCTATCGGCGGGGTGGATCTGTGTGGCGACCCAGGATCGGGGGATCTGCTCCATGACGCGGAGGTACTTGACCGCGCCGGGCTTCACGCCATCGAGTCCGCGATAGACATCGGTGACGAGGACGGTTGCCTCGGGGGCATCG
Source organism: uncultured Verrucomicrobiales bacterium (assembly GCA_964651705.1). GTDB lineage: Bacteria > Verrucomicrobiota > Verrucomicrobiia > JADLBR01 > JADLBR01 > JADLBR01. Next base: position 32,596 of record CAZYWZ010000025.1, on the reverse strand, counting down.
CAGGGTTTGGCGGATGCGACGCTGGCTGGTGAAAGGACGGGCGGCCTGGGCCGCGGGGCGAGGGGCATGGCCTGCCAGCAGGAGAATTCGGGATCCTGGTAGACGGGGACGCGGTTGCCGAAGGTGTCTATAAGATAGATGCCGTAGGCGCGCTTGTCGTTGTAGCGGGCGTGGGGGTTGCATGACACGAGGAAGAACCTCCCGGCGCCGGCGCCCGTCTTTGGGTCGGCGAGGGGATACGGGTCGCAATAGAAGGGGCCGTAGAGGTCATGCTCGTTCCATTTGCCGTTGCGGAATTGGTAGAGGCCGCGGAGGCCGCGGGTTTCCACCTTGGGCGTGAGGGAGACCATGGCGTCTTTCGTGCGCTTGTCCTTATGGAGATCGATGAGGTGGATCGAGCCTACGGCGAGGGGCTCGTGGCCACAACCGGTGGCGACGAGGAGGTTGGGTTTGCCGGGGATCTGTCGACCGCCGACAAAGACGCCTGGGTTGTCGATGTTGTCGCCATAGATCTCTTCCGAGCCGGTGCCATCGGGTCTGACGGCCCAGAGGGGCTGGATGGCGGCGATGCCCTTGTAGACGTACTCCCAGCGGTTGTAGAGGATGCGACCGTCGGAAAGCAGGGCGGGGGTGAACTCGCTGAGGGCGCCCTGCGAGATCTCGTGGAGGTTGCCGCCGTCGGCATCGATGCGATGCATGGCGGTGGTCGTGAGGCTGTGTCCGCCGCAGAGGACGGTGCGCTCGGGGCGGGTGGAGACGAAGGCGATGCGGCCGTCGGGCAAGTAGCACGGGTGCATGTCGTCGGTCCAGTGGCCGTAGTACCGGGGGTCCCTTTCGATCAGGTCTTTCGGGTAACCGCTATGGCGCCCGACGCGCTCGGCCTCATCCTTGGGCGGGAAGGTGAGTTGGCGGAGGCCCTTGCCGTCGAGGCCGATCTCCCAGATGCGGTAGCCCTCGGGTTTGGGCGCGCGGTAACCGAAGACGAGGCGCCTCGCGTCGAAAGACAGGTCGTAGCGGTCGAAGATGCCGCCGGCGAGTCGGGTTACGATCTCGCGGATCTTGCCGGAGGCGATGTCCAACTCGCAGATATTGCCGCCCCAGTCGCGGATGCCGTTGTAATAGTCGTCGTAGTAGTGCGCGGAGTCGTAGGTATAGCGGCGGACGAAGAGGAGGCGTTGATTTTTCAGAAGGGGGTTGGAATCGACGAGGGCGGCCCGTTTCAATTTCTCGACATCCGAAATGAGGGTCCGGGTGGCGCCCTGGGCCGGGTCGAGCGCGTCGGCGGCGGCGAGGATGGCGTCGCGGAGGCCGTCGGTCTGGCGCGCGAGGTCGGCGGCGGGAAATTGATCCGGGAAACCGTGGCCGAGCTCGTCGATGGCGGCGCGGAGTTTTGCGAGATCGGAAAGGGCGTGGTCGGCCTCGGCGGCGCCGACGCAGAGGTTGAGCCAGCGGGGGTCGTCGGGCGGGGTCCTGGCGGCATCGAGGTCAGCGAGGCAGGGGCGCAGGGACTGCGCCAGTGGCGCGTTTCGCTCGAAGGTGGAGACAAGAAAGTCGCGTTCGGGTTGCGCATCGGCGGCGGCGAGCCAGCCCGCGTTTTCAAACCAGGTGTGTGGGACGGCTTCGAGCAGGCGGTTCTCGTGAGGGGGGAAATCGTGGCGAATGTGTTTCCAGAGGTGGGGGACAGGATCTGGGGCGTGACGGAACCAGAGGCGGAAGGCCCGTCGGCGGTCGATCTGCCGCTGGGCGATCCGGATGAGGAGGCGGTTTTCTCCCTGTTCGAGTTGAAGGTCGGTGATGCATTGGTCGTTGAGGATCTGGTCGGTGGCCTCGCCGGTGCCGTAGCGCTCGAAGCGGAGGCGGGTGTCGAGGTCGTGGGTGCGTTGCCCGTTGAGCCAGATCTCCAATCGGTCCCCGCCGCCGATGCCGATGGACAGTGCGACGGGATTTGAGGCGGTGATGGTCCGGGTGAGGCCCAGGGAGGCGGGGGTATGGTTTTGACCGGGCGGGGTGAGGGGAACGAACTGTCCGTCTTTCCAGCCGGGGCGAGCGGTCCAGAGGGGTTTGCCGTTGGGGGCCTTTGCCGCGGGATCGGCGTCGGCTGGGGGCGCATCGAATGGCATTGGTGCCGTCGCGTGCCAAGGGCCGAGGGTGACGCACGCCCGCGCGGCGGCCTGCTCCTGTTGCCAGTGTCCAAGGGCATCGCGCGTGTCGAGGAGGGTCTGCTGGAGGGTGCCGCGTTTCGCGTGCGTGGCGAGCGGGGGAAGGGGGGCGATTTCGGGCTCGACGCGGGTGGGTCCGAGGGCCTGCGTGGCAAGCGAGGCCCCGAGCCACGCCGTGACCGATATTGCTGTGAGCCGTGCGCTCATGGTGTCTCCTGTGCGGGATTGGCGACGGTGAAATTATAGTCTTGGTAGGACGGGATGCGAAAGCGATCCACGACGGGCGCGGTCTGGACGCGTGGGCGGACGGCGAGCCAATCGACGCCCTGGAATTCGGGGTCGGGTTCCTGGCGGACCTCTTCGTCGCCCCGGTACGGGCACATCGTGTCCACCCAGCAGATGAGCCGTTGCAGGCTGATGGGGTCGACTTGCACGCCGTGGTGTTTGCCGCTGGAGGCGATGTCGACCAGGCGGCTGCGGTACGAGAGGCGGGTCATGGGCGGGGGCGTCTGGTAGGCGACGGGGTCGAGTTTGCCGTAGCTTTCGACGAGGAGGGTGTCGGCGATGCCGAAGCCGGGCGGGCATTCCTTGGGCAATTCGTAGGGCTTGCCCCAGGTGGGTTGCCCGATGAGGAGCCAATAGACCTCGTCGAAATCGAGTTTTCCGGGGCGGGCCGTCAGGTCGAGCGTCTTGCGTCCCTCGCCGTCGCCCTCGTGGCACTTGGCGCAGTACTTATCCAGAACGGGGCGGGCGTAGCGCGGGTAACTCACGGTGGTGTCTGGCCATGGCGGGGGTGTGATGTGGCGGGGTGGTTGGGCGAGGGCTCGGGCGCCCGCGGCGACGACGGGGGCGCGGCTGTGTTGCTCATGGCAGCCGAGGCAGCCACGATATTCGCCCGGCATGACGCCGACGAAGCTCCGCATCGTCTGCAGGGCGCGATAGTCTTCATCCAGGAGTTGGAAGTGCAGCGCCTTGCCGGGGGGCGCGTGGAAGGAGACCGAGCCATCGGGTGCGATCGGCACGGTGCCGAGCACGCGCTTGACGCCCTCGGATTGGAGGCCGGAGACCACGGGGCCGGTGGAGAGGTAGGGCCGCCTGTACCAATACGTGTAGGTTTTGGGATCGATGTGCAGGACGCGCAAGTGCCTTGCCTTGTCGCGCAACTCCCGCGGTGCGCCCTCGAAGACGTTGGCGCTGAAGATGACGCCGTCGGCCGCGGGGGAGGTGTCGTCGGCGCTGGGCCACGCGACGCGGTCGGGCACGATGGGGGGCACGGGACGCGGGCGGAGCGGCATGGCGTGGAAGATGTTGTGGGTCCCCTCGTAGATCAGTTCCGCGTTGCCATCGACGTCCATGAGGTAGAGCGCGAATCCGTCGCCGCGATTGGCGGAGACGAGGAAGTCGTGCCCGTTCAAGGGACAGGGGGAGTAATAGGCCGTGAATTTGCCGCCGGGCAGATATCGGGGGGATTCGATGCGATCGGTGGGGCCGTTGCCGCATTCGGGCCAGGGGATCTCGGCGGTGATTTTGGTGAGGCCGTGGGGGAAGTCTCGCCCGCCGTCGGGATCGACGATGCCCACGGAGCCCGCGAACCAGTCGTGGTGCCCGCAGCCGGTGAACATGACGCGGCGGCTTCCGGGGATTGCGCGGGCGTCCTTCATCACGTCTGGCCAGACGGACTGGTTCCCCCAGAACATCTGGACCTGGGTGCCGTCGGGGTTGATGGTCCAGAGTTTCTGCGCGCGCCAGAGCGGCTTGTCGGTGTATTCCCAGCGGGTGTAGATCACGCGGCCATCGTTCATGACCGACGGGAGATAATCGGGTTCGTTGTTCGCGGAGACGACGCGGATGTTCTTCCCGTCGGCGTCGCATCGCGCGAGGGGGAAGGCGCTCGTGGGGGGCATGCAGCGCACGTAGGTGTGGGCGCGGGTGGTGCAGAAGAGGATATGGCCGTCGGGCAGGTAGATGGGATCGAGGTCATCGAAGGGGCCGTCCGTGAGCTGGCGGAGGCCCGAGCCATCGGCACCGATCTCGTAGAGGTGAAAGGATTTTTCGTTATGGGGCTTGTGGCAGAAGAGGATCTTCGTGCCGTCCCAGGAAACGTCGGGGCGCCAGAATGCGCCGTGGAGCGGGGGCTGGGGCATGAGCTGGGTGACTTTCCCATCCGGGCGCAGTCCATCGAGCACGAGAAGGCGCGCGCCGGGGACGGCCATGTAGCCGAGGCGGTGGCGGGTCTCGTGCTTCCACTCCTTGCCGGCGGGAAAAGGCATATCGACAAAGACGAGGCGGCGGAAATCGAGGGCGGGGTTTTTGAGCATGATGCTGCGCTTGGCGGTACGGGCCTGCAGGTAGAGCGACGGCAGGTCCGCGCCGGTGGTCCCGGACCGCGTCTCGAGTTCGGATAGCACCCCGAGTTCCTGCGCGAGGTTGGCCCCCGGGAGCCGGGCGGCGAGTTCCCTCGCCCGCCGGATCTCGGTGGCGATGTGGTCGCGGGTGGGTGCGCCGTCGGCCTGGCGGAGCCAGTCGCGCTCGAGGGCCTCGCGGCCCTCGGCGGCGGTGAGGTTCCGTGTCTGCGGGGTGGTTGGCGGGATGTATGGCGCGACGGCCTCGTGCTCTTGGGGCCTCCATTGGATGTCGGCGGCGATGTCCCGCATCAGGTCGATCCACTCGGGCGAGAATTGGGTCTCGTCGCCGCGCGCCTTGAGCGCCGCCAGCCGTTTCTCCAATGCGGCGGCCTCTTCCCATCGGGCCTTGTCGGCGGCACTCTGAGCGGACCATTGGGCCTTGGTCACGGGGCGGTATTCAACAAGCATGCCAATGAGCCGCTCCGTGACCGCGGTATGGAAATCATTCCCAGTGGCACGGAGATAAGCGACGGGGTCGGCGTTGGTCCACAGGCGGAAGAGGCGGCATTCCTCGGGGAACCGGGTCTGGAGGCTCGCGAGGAAACCCCGCGCCACATTGGCATCGAGGCGCAGTTGTTTTTCGAAGGAGTTGCGCCTCGAGGCCGCGAGGGTGTCGGCGAAGGTGTCGCGCGGGGCGAATAGTGCGGCGAGGGTTTTCGCGGCGGCGGCTTTGGATTTGGCGATGGCCTCGGTGCCGTGGGCGTGGAGGGAGGCGACCTCTGCGGGGGTCAGCGCGGTGGCGTAGGTGCGGAGGTCGTCCATGGCGCCCTGGAAGCACTCGTGGCCGCGGGTGGAGCCGATGGCGGCGGGCGCGGGGCCTCCGGCGGTGATGGTGCCGGGTCGCTCGCGGCGACCGATCTCCAGGCCGTCGAGGAAGACGCGCATGGTCTTGCCGTCGAAGGTGGCGGCGGCATGGTGCCATTCGCCGTCGAGCAACCGTTTCGGATCGAGCGCCGCGTCGCATTCCACGTAGCCGCCGATGTTCAGGCCGAGGGCGAGTACGGTGCCGTTCTCTTGGAAGGAGAAGAGGATGCGATTGTTTCCGTCCTCTTTGCGGAAGATCTCGTTGTAGCGGTCGAAGGACTTGGGCTGGAGCCAGGCGGATAGGGTGATTTTCGGGAGGGGCCCGAGGTTGGGGATGTGGGTGCAGGCGAGGCTATGGGCGCCCTGGAAGGCGAGGGCGCCTTGGAAGGGGCCGATGGTGCGGGTGATCCCCGGGGATGAGGCGGGGATCGTCGCGTGCGCGCCATTGCCGGAAGCGTCGCGACAGGTGTCGCCCGCGGGTTCGTCGAAGGTCCAGTGGGCGAGGAGTGGTTTGTTGGGGGGTTGGGTGGCTGGCGATGAGGCCGAAGAGGGAGATGGCGGAGGAAGGGTTAGGATGAGGGTGAAAAGGGAGGCGGCAGCGAGGGTGCTTGGCCTGTGGGGGCAGACAGGAATGTCTGCCTCACGCTTCTGCTTCAATACCATTGGAAACCCTCCGGGAATAGGCTGACCATGACGTTCTTGGGGCGGGTTAGGGCGAGGAGTCCCTCGCGTCCGAGTTCGGTGCCGACGCCGCTGGCGCCGTAGCCGCCGTAGGGGGCACCGGGGAAGACGAAGTTGTGCAGGTTGACCCACACGGTGCCTGCATGGATCCTGCGGACGAGGGAATGGGCCGCCTTGACGTTGGTGGTCCAGATGCTGGCGGCGAGGCCGTAGGGGGTATCGTTGGCCTGGGCGATCATGTCGTCGACATCCTTGCCGCGGGTGACCACGACGACGGGGCCGAAGATCTCCTCTTTCCAGACGCGCATCGTGGGCGTGACATCGGCGATGACGGCGGGGGAGAGGAAGTTGCCCTTGGCCAGCGGGCCTTGGGTGAGGCGCTCGCCGCCGCAGAGGATGGTGGCGCCTTCGTCGCGGGCAGACTGGAGGTGTGCGAGGACCGCGTTCATGTGATCGGGGTGGACGAGCGGGCCCATGCGGGTGGCCTCGTCGCGGGGTGTGCCGACGGGGATGGCTCTGGTGGCCTCCACGAATCGGGGGACGAATTCGTCGTAGATGGCGTCGTGGACAATGAGGCGGGTGAGCCCGCAGCAGCATTCGCCCTGATTCAGGAAGGCGCCAAAGAGGGTGCCTGCGACGGTCTCGTCGAGGTCGCAGTCCGGGAGGACGAGCGCGGGGCTCTTGCCGCCGAGTTCGAGGGTGCAGCCCTTGAGGTGCGGGGCGCAGGCGCCGTATAGGAGGGTGCCGATCTCGGTCGAGCCGGTGAAAGAAATCTCTTCGATCTCTGGGGTTTCGGAGAACACGGCGCCGGCATCGCCGCCACCGCCGGGGACGATGTTCAGGACGCCCGCGGGCATGCCCGCCTCAAGGAAGATCTCGCCGAATAGCAGGGTGCTCAGGGGGGCCCAGGTGGCGGGCTTGATGACGATGGTGTTTCCGGCGGCGAGGGCGGAGGCGATCTTGCGGGCGGCGATGAGGAAGGGGAAGTTCCATGGGATGATGGCGCCGACGACGCCGATTGGCTCGCGCAGGGTGTAGTCGAAGACCTCGTTGAAGGGCGAGGGCTTGAGGTCGCCGGCGAGGTCGATGGCTGCATCGGCGAAGTGATGGACGGTGGCGGCGGCGCTGGCGACGTCGATGTTCTTGCTCTCGAAGATGGGTTTTCCGACGTCATCGGACTCGACGCCGGCGATGAAGTCGGCGTGTTTTTCGATGGCATCGCCGACCCTGTGGAGGAGTGCGGCGCGGGCGTAGGGGTTCATGGGGCCCCACGTCTCGCGGAAGGCCCGGTGGGCCGCTGCGGCGGCGGCGCGCATGTCCTCGCGGGAGGCGGGCTGGACATGGGCGAGGGTGTCGCCGGTTGCGGGGTTTGTGACGGGGAAGGTTCCGGCGGGCGAGCCTTCGAGCCAGCGGGCGCCGACGAAGGGCGCGGTGCGGAGCTTCATGGTGCGATCTCCTTGGTGACGGGGTTTTTGAGCGTGCCGATGCCCGCGATCTCGACCGAGACGGTGTCGCCGTCGCGGAGGAAGCGCTGGGGTTTTCGGCCGAAGCCGACGCCCTCCGGGGTGCCGGTGAGGATGACGCTGCCCGGGAGGAGCGTCATGGAGTGGGAGAGGTAGCTGACGAGTTTCGCGCAGGGGAAGATCATGTCCGAGGTCCGGGAATCCTGGAGGGTCTCGCCGTTGATCGAGAGGCGTATGGCGAGGTCGTCGCCGTCGATGCCGGTGGCGATCCAAGGGCCGAGCGGCGCGAAGGAATCGAAGCACTTGCCCCGGGCCCATTGCTTGTCGAGGCGGAGCTGGCAATCTCGGGCGCTGACGTCGTTGGCGCAGGTGAAGCCGAGGATGTGTTCGGTCGCGGCGGATTCGGGGATGCGCTTGGCGGTCTTGCCGATGACGATGGCGAGTTCGGCCTCGTAGTCGACCTCGTCGGGGGCGATGGCGGGCAGGAGGATGGGTGCCCCGGTTGGGATGATGCAGTTGATGGTCTTCGTGAAGATGACGGGCGCGTCTGGTACGGCCATGTGGCTTTCGGCGGCATGGCGGCGGTAGTTGAGCCCGATGCAGATGATCTGCGGGGGATCGACGGGTGCGAGGAGTTCGGCCCGGTCGGCGGGGATCGCGACGCGGCCGGGGGCCCAATCGCCAAAGATGTCGCCTTCGATGGACCGATAGGCGCCGTCCTCGACCAGGGCGTGTCGTGTTTCGCCGCCATGGCGGATGCGTGCGATGCGTTGGGGGAATGGGTGTGTCATGGTCGGTTCTCGAGGGCCTCTGGGTTGACGATGGTTTCGGGACGTTTGCCGGAGAGGATGGTGGCCATGGCCTCGGCGGCGCGACGCTGCAGCGTGGGGATGGCCGCATCGGAGAACCACGCGCTGTGTGGCGTGAGCAGGACGTGGGGGTGATTCTTCAGTGGGTGATCGGACCCGACGACGTGCCCGTGGTCTTCGAGGACGTCGAGTCCGGCCGCGGAGACGAGGCCCCGGTCGAGGGCCGAGACGAGCGCATCGGTATCGACGATGGGACCCCGGGCGCAATTGATCAGGATGGGCTTGCGGCGCATCTTCGCGAAAGCTCCGGCGCCGACGAGATGGCGGGTGGCGGGGGTCGCCGGGCACTGGACGAAGATCGCGTCGCTTTCGGCAAAGAGTTCATCGAGGGGGACGGGTATCGCGCCGTCGGCGGGTTCCGCGATGCGGGGATCGTGGAATGCGATTTCGCCGACGAAGGGGGCGAGGCGACGGGCAAGCGCGCGGCCGATGCGCCCGAAGCCGAGGATGCCCGCGCGCATGGCGCGGAGGGGCTTCAGGGGTTTCACATACGAGAGTGACCATTCTCCGGCTTTGGCCTTGCGGTCGGCGAAGGGGACCTTGCGCGCGAGTGCGAGGAAATGGGCCATGGCGTGGTCGGCGACCTCGTCGATGCAATAGTCGGGCACGTTGGCGACGACGATGCCTCGGCGGGTGGCCTCGGGGATGTCGATGGTGTCCAGTCCGATGCCGTAGCGGACGACGGCCCGGAGGCGTGGCGCGGCGTCGAAGACTGCCCCGTCGATGCCGGGGAGGTACGTGTTCAAAATGCCGTCTGCGCCATCGACTTTGGTGGCGAGTTCTGCGGCGGACTTGCATTGGTGGACAGCGAGTTCGGCGCCCGCGGCGGCGAGGATCTCGCGTTCGGCGTCGAAATTTTCGAAGACGTGGTCGGAGACGATGACTTTCATGAAGGGTGAGGCTATTGGATCTCGGGCATGGGGATGGTCTTGCCGGCGAGTTGGGCGGCCTGTTGCCCGGGGTCATAGGCGCCGTAGAAAATGGCGTTGAGGTCGATCCATGCGGCGAGGCGGCGGACGTCGTCGTCGGAGAGTCTGACATCCTTGTGGCCGTCGCCCTCGAGGAGGTGGCGCATGAGGCGCGAGCGGCGGGCGGATCGGATATCGTCGGGCGGGGTGATCTGGATCTGGTTGCGCTGCCAGTAGCGGGGGACGAGGTCTTGGGCGTCGAGTTCGGGCTTATTGCGGCGGTCGCGCCAGGAGTCGGGCGAGCCGCAGAGCGACCAGTACGATCGGGTGAAACCGTCTTGCGGTTGGCCGGTGAGGTCGATCTTGGACTCGGTCTTTTTGCCTCCGTGGCAGGAGACGCAGTGGCGGTCGAGGACGGGCTGGACGACCTCGACGAAGGAGAAGGGGCGGCCGCCGAGGGTACCGGGGTCGATGCGGGAGGGAGGGCGCCTCATGGCGAGGGGCTGCGCGCTGGGCGAGAGGTGCGTGGTGGTGCCGTATTCGTGGCAGCCGATGCAGGAGGTGACCTCGCCGGGCTGGGCGTAGGTCGAGGAGCGCATGGTGCGGCGGGCGAAGCCGTCGCGGTCGATGGCCTGGAACAGGATTTTCTTATTCGCCGGGACGAGGAAGCGGGCGGAGCCATCGGCCTCGACGGGGACGGTGCCGAGTATGGCGCGGGCGTTCTCCTCGCCGGCGAGGCCGATGCGCGGGTGGTTGGCCACTGGCGTGGTCTTGGGGAAGATCTGGACGATGCGGATGGCTGCGATGCTGCCGCGGGGGACGCCCTCGAGACCCTGGTAGACGTCGGTGATGAACATCTCGCCGTGGTGGGGCGGGTCCTTCGGCAGGAGGCTGGGAATGACCGGTGGGCGAGGGCGCGGGGCGATGGGGATGGGTGTCGTGGTGGAGATATCGGGGTCGCGATAGAGGAGTTCGCGGTTGCCGTTGCGGTCGAGCAGGCAAATGCCGAGGGCATTGTCCGGATTGGGATCCCGGGCGTGCTCGCCCTGCATGCGGAGGGGGAGGGGGCTGTGCGCGACCAGGAAGAGGGATTCTGACAGCGGCCACGGGGATTCGTACCATTCCTTGATGGCACCCTCGGCCTCGGGGAACGGGAGGGGCGTGATGCGCTCGACGGCGTCGGGTTCGTTCGGGCCGAGGGTGGGATCGAGGAGGCAGACGGGGCCGCCGGTGATGGCGTGGTGGGCGGAGGCCGTGAAGACGATCTTCCGGCTGCCGGGGACGGGCTTCGCCTGAAAGGTGCAGTGGGGCTTGGGCAAGCCGTTGCCCCAGACGGCGAGGGGGTTTGTGCCGTCGGGGCGGCATGCCCAGAGGTTCTGGTGCGTGACGGCATCGCGGTCGATGTAGTCCCACCGGGCGAAGAGGATCTGTCCGGAGTGAGAGATCGCGGGGAACCACTCGCTGACATCGTTCTGTGATAGGGTGCGGATGTTCGCGCCATCGGCGTCCATGCGGTGGAGGGTGTAGGTATCCCAGCGGGGGCTGTACTCGGGGCCAAAGCAACGGGAATAGCCCTTGCGGCGCGACGAGCAGAAAACGATCCCGCCGTCGGGGAGGTATTCGGCCATCATGTCGTCGTAGGGGCCGTCGGTGAGTTGTCGCGGCGCGCCGCCGGACACGGGGACCTCATAGAGGTGGTAATAGCGGTCGATGGACCCGGCCTCATTGACGGCGAGGGAAGTGGGCGCTGGCGTGGCCTTGTCGCAGGCGACGAAGGAGAACAGGACGCGTTTGGCATCGTAGCTGAGGCGCGGCTCGAGATAGCTGCCCTCGGGGAGGCGGTCGCCGGTGAGGTCGCGGAGTTCCAGGGAACGGCCCGGGTGGCGGAGGGCGTAGAGCCCGCCGCCAGAGCGCTGGCGCCATCCGAAGTACTGGGCGACGAGGTGGCTCCAGGAGGGCATGGCGCGCTTGCAGACGAGCAGTTCGCCGAAATCGAGCAGCGGGTGGGCGAGGAGGATGCGGCGTTTGAGGATCCTGGTCTCGATCCAGAGGGCGCGGGCGGCGGCGGGATCGGCGGGTGCCGAGGCGCATTGGTTGGTCAGGCGGGAAAGCTCGGAAGTTTCAATGTTCAAGTTTACGGGGGTGGTGGCGTGGCGGAGTGCCTCGAGGCTCGCCGTGGCTCGGGCGAGGTGGTTGCTGGCGGCGGCGAGGTAGTGGCCGGCAGTGCCATCGACCTGGTCTTGGCGGATCCAGTCTTCTTGGACCATGGCCCAGAGTGGGAGGGTGGAGCCGGTTCGGGCGAGAGCGGCGTCGAGGTGTTTGCGCAGGGCGGGGGGCGCATCGCCCGATCGGAGGGCGGCATCGAGGGTGATGAGGCCGTTGATCCACGGGCCCTGGAATTCGGCGTGCCATATGGGGGTTGGGGCGTCGGACGATGCCTGGGCCCGGACGGTGCCGTCGGGCGACTGGGAGACAGATAGGACGAATGGGGCCGATGGGTCGAATGCGATGACGTGGCCGGGCGAGAGGATGGCGACGGGGAGGGCGTCGGCTTGGGCGAGGCGGGCGGGGAGGGGGGGGTCGATGAGGGAGAGGTCTGGGGCGAAGACGCGGACCATGGCTGCGGTGGCCCTTGATGTTGGGCCTTCGGCGATCATCTCGTAGTGCCAACCGCCGGCGCCTTGTTTGTGGGCCGCGAAGGCGCTGGAAGCGGTGAATGCGGGGCCGTCCCGGTACGTGATGGTCGGATCCCAGGCGGTGGTGTCGCAGGCGATCGCCTTAAACTTGTCGATGACGAAACGGAGAGAATCGCCCTTCCGGACGGCGAGGGTCAGGTCGTGGGACTTGCCGTCGGAGTCGGCGCCGGCGATCTGGGCCGTCCAGATCTCGCGGTCGCCGTGGAGGATGCGGGCCACGACGCCGTCACCGGCGAGATGGCGCTTGAAGATCCTGCCGCTGATGGTGACGGTTCCGTCTTGGGGGCAGGCGAACCGGCGGACGCTCGGGGTGTCTTGGCCGGGGTGGTGCCAGTCTTTGCCGACGCGGGTCCAGTCGGGGCCGGTCCAAAAGGTGGAGCCGTACCACTCGCGGGTATCGTATTTCAACGCGTTGGGATTCGCCGCGGCGGCGGGCTTCTCGGCCGGGATTGACAATTCGAGGCCGTGGCCCGCCAGGGCGGGCAGGGCCCCGAATAACAAGATGGCGGGAATCGCGAGGTGTTTCATAGCCGACGGGAGATGTAATCGATGTGCTCGCGCATGGCGTCGGCGGCGCCCGCGGGATCCCGGTCGCGCACGGCCGCCGCGATCCGCTCGTGGAATTCCAGGGATGCCGCACGATGCTCGAGTTGGTCGGGATAGCGGTATTGCACCTCGCGCAGCAGGTCGGTCAGCGCCGCCATAAACACATGGAAGATCGGGTTGCCGGCCGCCCGCGCCAGGCACTGGTGGAACGCGACATCCGAGTCGATGAACGTCCCCCGGTCATCGACGTCCGCGCGCATCCGAGAATTATGCCTCGCCAACTCCGCCACATGATCCTCGGTGCGGTGCGCGGCCGCCAGAGAAGCGATCGTCGGTTCCAGATACGAACGCGCCTCGATGATCTGCGGCACCCCGATGTTCGACTGCGCCTTCAGGAGCGGCGAGAGCAGGCTGAAGACCGTGGCGATATCCAGATTCTTCACGAAAACGCCCTTGCCGTGATGCGCCTCCACGATCCCGATCCCTTTCAGGATCGACAGCGCCTCGCGCAGCGGCAGGCGACTCACCCCGACCATGTCGATCAACTCCGGTTCCGAGGGCAGTCGATCACCCGCCACCAGCCTCTGCTTCGCAATGAAGCGAATCAGGGTCCGCGCCGTGGCTTCCACCAAAGTTTCACGGCGTTCCAGGCGGAGGGCGGGGGCGGCGGGCATACTCATATGATGAGATGATGACATGCCGGACAGGGGTTGTCAAGGGGGTAAGGGGAGCTGGCTTATTTGCGGTTTGGGGCGGCGGTGGCTTGGGCGAGGCGGTCGCAGAGGATGCGGGAGATATTCATGAGCAACTGGGAGGCGAGGTAGGGGGAGAAGCGGCGGAGTTGGACCAGGGAGGAGAAATTCAGGGCGAGGAGCTGGGCGTCTGAGGTGGCGGTGACGTCGGCGGTGCGGGGGCGGTGCGAGACGAAGGCCATTTCGCCGAAGATGTCGCCGGTGCCGAGGCGGGCGACGACCTTGCGATGATCACCTTGGCCGACGGAGACATCGAGGTCGCCGGAGAGCACGACGTACATCTTGTCGCCGATGTCGCCGGCCCGGATGAGGGTTTCGCCGGCGCGGTGCTCCTCGATGTCGGAGGCGAGGATGACCTTCTTGGCCTGCCAGGGCGAGAGGCCCTCGAAGAACGCCGATTTCTGGAGGAGGGTCGAGCGGAGGTGGAGGCCGAGGACATCCCAGAGGGTGACGATGCGGGTCTTGGTCAGGAAGAGGGGGGTGACGACGAGTTCGGTGGCGAGGGCGATGGCCATGACGGCGGCGCTGAGCAGGCCGAATTCGCGGACGGGCTGGAAGCTGGAGAGCGCGAGTGCGGCGAAGCCGCCGGCGAGCGCGAGGGAGGTGGCGATGATGGGGCGGAGTTCGTCGCGGATGGCGGCCTCGATGCCGAGCCGCTCGTCCTTGAGGGCGCGGGCCTCGCGATTGAAGTGGACGAGGAGGTGGAGGGTGTCATCGACGGCGATGCCGAGGGAGATGGCGGCGACCATGCAGGTGCCGACGTTGAGGGAGATGCCTGCGAGGCCCATGATGCCGAAGACCATGACGACGGGGAAGACATTCGCGGCGACGGTGACGGCGGCGCATCTTGGGGATAGGAAGAGCGTCCAGACGGTGAGGAAAAGGGTGACCATCATGCTGCCGAGCGAGAGGGTCTGGGCCCGGGTGATGGAGTCGACCGCGGCGGCGACGATGACGGCGTTGCCGGTGAGGGTGTGGACCACGGGGCCGAAGCGCTGGCCGTCGAGGTCGCGGCGGATCTGTTCGAGGAGTCGGTTGAGGCGGACGGTGTCGTGGATATCGCAACGGATGACGATGTTGGCCTTAGAGAAGTCGGGCGTCAGGTAGGATCGGTAATCGGAAGGCTGGGAGAAGAGGAGGAACTGGCGGACGGCGGCGGCGGTGGTGGGGACGGTGTCGAAGGCGGGGTCGCCGCCGTGGAGTTGGGCGTTGATGCGCCCGAGGATGTCGGTGACCGCGGTGGCGGAGTCGATGCCATCCATGGCGCGGACGTGGGCGGCGATGGCGGCGAGCTGGCGCAGGGAGCGGGGTTCGGCGAAGTCGTCGGGTTCGCCGTGGAGGGTGAGGTAGAGGATCTTGAGGCCGGCGAGTTTGGAGGCGACGCGCTCGGCCCGCTGGTTGATCGGGGCATCGTGGCGGAGGAAAGATTGCAGGTCGTTGGTGACGCCGATCTTTCCGGCGCACCAGAGGGCGGCGGCGGTGACGAGGAGGATGAGGGCGAGTATGACGCGGGGGCGTGCGGTCAAGACCGAGACCAGCCAATGCGCGAAGGCGGTGGTCCACTGGGGCGGGCCGCCGGCGTGCCCGGGTTGGCGCGGGCGGATCAGGGGGAGGGCGATGCGGAAGCAGGCGGGGAGGAAGAGCACCGAGGTGACGAACCGTGCGGTCATCGCGATGGCGGCGGCGAAGCCGAAGTCCTGGAGGATGGGGAGGTCGCTCAGGGCGGTGGCGGCGAAGCCGAGCACGGTGGTGGCCGAGGTCAGGAAGAGGGCGAGGCTGATGCGGCGGGCGGCGGCCTCGATGGCGGCGGGCGGGTCGAGGCCGCGGGCGAGGCACTCGCGGAATTCGTGCGTGACGTGGATGTCGCTGGTGGCGCCGATGACGAGGACGAGGGCGGGGAGGGTATAGTTGAGGAGGTTGACGGGGATGCCGATGGCGGCCATGGCGGCGAAGGACCAGACGATGGAGATGATCGCGTTGGCGATGGGGAAGATCGCGGCCACGGCGTTGCGGAGGGAGAAAGCCAGCAGCGCGACGAGGGCGAGCACGGCGAGCGGGAGGATGCGCGTCTGGTCGGACAAGAGCTGCGAGGCCATCCAGGACTGGGTGGCGGGTTTGCCGACCTGGAAGAGGTGGGCGAAGGCGGCGCGGTGGGGTTCGATGGCGTCGTCGATCTCGCGGGTGATGTCGGCGGCCGAAAGGCCGTGGCTTTCCGTGGAAAGATAGAGGGTGATGATCGTGGCGGTGCCGTCGGCGGAGATGACCTGCCCGCGCATGAGGGGGTTGGCTATCGCCCGGTCTTTGGCGCGCGCGAGCGGCGCGGCGCCGTCGGGGATGCGGGCGAGTAGGGGGGAGGTGTTGATGAGTCCTCCCTCGTCGCGGATGTCGGGCAGGGTGAAGAGGCTCTCGGCGCGCTGCACGAAGGGGAGGCGGGCGAGGGCGTCGTTGATCTCGCGGAGGCGCCGGATGCGGTCGGCGTCGAAGAGTTCGGGGTCTTCGGCGTAGACCGCCGCGACCTGATCGGAGCCGAAGGCGGCGAGCGCGGCATCATGGGCGGCGCGCTGCGGGCTATTTTTGGCGATGAGGTTATCGGCGGAGACGTCGATCCGGACGCGCGCGGCGAAGGGGGTGGCGAGGGCCACGAGCCCCAGGACGGCGGCGGCGGCGAGCCAGCCGTGCCGGAATGCGGTGACCGGTATTCGCCACATGGGTCTACGCGTCGCGCTCGCCGGGGCGGCCGCGCCGCCTCACTCGGCGGTGACCGTCAGCCCGAGGTTGAATATGAATTCCTCGACCTCCTCGGGGGTCCATTTCTCCAACTTGTCCGGCGTGAAGAGCGCCGGGTCGAATTTTTCGTTGAGGCGTCCCTCGATGACGATGAACTCGGTGGAGGAACCGGACTCGTGGTTGGTCATGAGGGCGCGCCTGGGGCGGGTGGTCTGGCCCTTGACCTCGGGCGAGCCGAACTCCGACGCCATGAGGGTTTTCACGAGGCGTTCGTTCTTGCCGTAGAAGTCGACCTTTCGGAGGTGGTGCTTCTCCCTGTCGATGAACAGGACGCGGTAGGCGTAGGCGCTGCCCCCGTCCTTTCTGGACTCGATGGCCTGGATCTGGAAGCAGGGATGGCCGTCCACCTCGGTGTCTTCCTTGCGCTCGTAGGCGTTCCAGGAAGGCATCTCGTCGAGGAGGTCCTCGAAGGAATAATCCGAGCCGAGGAAGGCGCCCTGGCGCGCGTCGCCGGTGAGCTGCTTCATCTTGCCGACGGCCGGCAAGAAGAAGTAATAGTCCACGTCCTCCTTGGATTTCTCGTTGGCGAGCACGGTGACGGCCTCGACCTCCTTGGGGCGGATGAGGCGCAGGAAGTAGGACTTGCCGGCGGCGGTGGTCTGGTAGACGACGAGGAAGCGATATTCTCTCTCTGGCGCGCCGGGGACCTTGTGGTTCATGCGGATGAACGCCATCTCGGAGTCGCTGCGCTTGTCGGCGAGGTGGAGGGCGACGATCTGCTCGCCGGTGAGGGCGTCGTCGGCGGCGTTGGCCGGGGGGGCGCACGCCGCGAGGGCGGCGCAGAGGGCGAGAGTCTGGGTTGCCATTTGGGTTTCGGGTGTGGTTTGACGTTGATCCTGCCGTGGGCGAGTCTCGCGCCACGGAGCGTGCGCCGAATTTGCGCCGGGCGGATCGGGTGTCAACGGGCTTAATGGTTGCGAAAGTTACATTTATGTGACGGGGAAGGGCGGAGAGGGCTGGCGCGTGGCGCGTGGAGCGGGCAAGGTGTTGGGGTGATGGGCGACGTTGGAGCGGCTGGCGATTTTTTGCGGGAGGTAGTTTCTTCGTGTTGCGGCTGGGATGGGCGGGGTTCGCCGTTGTTGGGTCGGCGGGTGGGAGAAGGGGAGGCGGGCGTGGCTGGTGGCGAGGCGGCGTCGGCGCTGGGGTGGCTGGCGGGGCGGGACGGCTCGGCGCCTGCTCCGGAGGCGGGGGACCTGCGTGCCGATTTGGAGGAGGTGGCGTGGATCTTCTGTCAATATTATAGCCGGGGCGAGGGCCGCGGGCAATTGGCGGCGGCGCGTGGCGAGCTTGCCGGTGCGGGTGATGACGAGGGTCGGGCCCGGGCGGTGACGCGGGCGATGGTGCCCGAGCTGCGGATGGGGGATGAGGAGATCCTGGCGCGCTGGCGTCTGTCGGGCATGGCGCCGAACCCGGAACCGATCCGTCCGGAGGAGGTGGTGATCCAGCTCAACGCGCTCTATACGGTGCCGGAGGGAGTCCCCGGCGATCTGCCGGCGGCATTGCGCGGGGAGGGGGAGCGGGTGATGGCGGAACCGGGCCAAAAGGTGGCGGACTACGACCATCCGGTGGCGCTGTTTGATTCGGGGGAGGCGCATGAGCTGATCCGATTCCTGGACGAATTTGAGGGGGACGTCGCGTTTGAGAAAGCGCGCGGGGTTTTGCCGGCGGGGCATCGGGTGCCGGTGCTGATCTCGGTGTCGGTGACGCACGAGGGGCTGGATTCGCCGGCGGGAGAGTGGGTGCGCGGGCTGTTGCGGGGAAAGGGTTTTCGGCATTTGCGGCCGCTGCTGATGACGGAGGCGGAGGCCCGTCGGATCCGCGGCGAGCTATTGGGCTGCGGGTCCGGGGTGTTCACGGTGGCCGGGAAGTACGGCGCGCATTTTTCTGCGCTGAAGTACGCGCAGCTGATATTGGAGAAGGGCTACGGGGTGCGCGCCGGGTTCAAGCTGGACACCGACGAAGGGATCCGCTCGGAGGACCTGTGGCGGGCGACCGGGAGGACGTGGTTCCAGACGCTCTGCCACCCGTACTGGGGAGGGCGCGCGCGCGACTGGCGGGGCGAAGAATGTCTCCTGGGCGTCAACGAGGGCGAGTATGTCAATTCTGGCGACATCGCGCGGCTGGGTTACGCGGGGGCGATGCGGGTGCCCGACGTGAGCCCCCCGGCGTCGCACTTGGGTCCGGACATATTTTTCAACAAGGCATTTGCGCATGGGAGGGCGACGGCGCTGTACAATCGGTTTCTGCGGGTGGAGGACGGCATCTCGCATCCGGTGGTCAAGGGGGGAGGTTTTGGCATCACGAACGACGCGCTGCGGCTGGCGGCGCCTTTCACATTCTCTTGGGTGGGGCGGGCGGAGGACCAGCAATTCTATTTCTCCGGGATCCCGGGTGGCTGCCGCGGGATTTTCCATCCGGACCTGCGGATCGCGCACTACAAGGGGCATGGCGGGGCGGTGGCCAAGGCCGAGGAGAAGACGGCGGCGACGCGGCTGGCGGGCGATCTCTACCGGCTGGTGATATTTCAGGAGATCGTGGAGCGCCTCGGGGTGAAAGAGGACATCGACCCGATGCCGGGGGTGTTCGCCGGGGCGCTGGCGAGGGCGCAGGCGACGCTGCTGCTGCTCTCGCGGGCGCACGAGGCCGGGGCGCGCGGCTCGGGGGCCATGGCCGCGCACCTCATGAGGGTGGCGTTGCCGGAACTTCGCGCATTGAAGCGGTCCATCGATCGTGGCGAGGTGGCCGATGGCCTGGCGCGGGAGCGGGAGGGATGGCGCGAATTCATCGCGCGGGCCGACGCGCTCGAAGCGGATGCCGCGCGGCGCCATTGCGAGCGGTATCTGGAGGTGGGGTAGGATAGCCAGAAACTTCAAAGTTCGGGGCACTCCGATGCGTGTCACAATACGCACTTCATCAGCAGGTTATGCGGATGCCGCCTAAAGGCGGCACTACGAGCCCAAGACCACGGGAGTGTTCGTAGTGCTACCTTCAGGCAGCCCGGACCTTCCAGAAGTTTCACTCTGAATCATTCGGCGCGTGGACGAATTTGATCAGCCCCTCCGCGCGCCGGCGGGGCTGACTCGAAAATTGGTCGCGATGTAGGCTGCGCCTTGGCGCACGCGGACCGTCGATTCGGCGGCGTGCGCCAAGGCGCAGCCTACCATTTTCCGTCCCGGTGGTGTCCCGCGCGTGGGGCGGGCCAAACGCTCGCGCGTTCGGCTACGCTTTTACCCCCGGGACCGCCTCAGCCCATGATCATCTTGAGGACCCTGTCGCGGTCGGGGCGGCATTTGAGAAGTTCGGGGGCGTTGTCGATGGCGACGTCGGGGTCCTTGAGGCCATGGCCGGTGACGGTGATGACGATGCGGGCGCCCTCGGGGATGGGGCGCTCGGGCCCGGCGGCGAGTTTCATCAGGCCGGCGACCCCGGCGGCGCTGGCCGGCTCGACGAACACGCCCTCGTTGGAGGCGAGCCAGTAGTGGGCGGCCAGAATCTCTTTATCCGTGACGATGCCGATGTGGCCGCCGGAGTCCCGGATGGCGGCGGAGGCGCCCTCCCAGCTGGCGGGGTCGCCGATCCGGATGGCGGTGGCGATGGTCTCGGGCTTCTTGACGGGTTTGCCGATCACGATGGGGGCGGCCCCGGCGGCCTGGAAGCCGAACATGGCCGGCATCTTTCTGGCGATGCCCTTCTCGAAGAACTCGCGATATCCCTTCCAATAGGCGGTGATGTTGCCGGCGTTGCCCACCGGCAGGGCGTGGATCTCGGGCGCGTCGCCGAGGTCGCGGACGATCTCGAACGCGGCGGATTTCTGTCCCTCGATGCGGTCCGGGTTGATGGAATTGACGATGGCGATGCCTGGCTCGTCGCCCAGCTCGCGGACGACGCGCAGGGCGTCGTCGAAATTGCCTTTCAGGGCGATGGCCCTGGCGCCGTGCATGAGGGCCTGGGCGAGTTTGCCGCGGGCGATCTTCTTGGCCGGGAGGAGGACGGCGCACCGGATGCCGGCGCGGGTGGCGTATGCGGCGGCGGCGGCGCTGGTGTTGCCGGTGGACGCGCAGATCACGGTGTGGGCCCCGCGCTCGACCGCGAGGGAGATCGCGACCGTCATGCCGCGATCCTTGAACGAGCCGGTGGGGTTGAGCCCCTCGTATTTCAGGAAGACCTCGCGCCCGGCACCGAGCGCTTTCGAGAGCCGGGGGGCGGGGATGAGCGGCGTGTTTCCCTCCAGCAGCGTCACGACGGGCGTGGTCCCGCGCACGGGGAGGTGCTCGCGAAATTCCTCGATGACGCCTCGCCAGCTCATCGGTCAAAATCCTCGAGGCGCATGGCGACGGGCTCGCCGCCGGAGACGGGCAGGCGGCCGATCTCGGCGAGGGCGTCGCGGAGGTTCTGCTCGCGGGCCCGGTAGAGCAGCATGACGAGGGGGACCGTCTCGCCGGGGTGCTCTTTGGGCTGGAAGACCGAGGCGATGCTGATGGCGTGGCGGCCCAGGACGTCGGCGATCTGGGCCAAGACGCCGGGCCTGTCGGCGACGGCGAAGCGGACGTAGTAACGGCTGCGGGTCTCGGGGTAAGGGCGGAATCGGTCGTAGAGGCCGTGGATCCCGCAGGCGGGGAGGTGGTATCCCTGGGTCAGGGCCGAGGCGGCCTCGACGACGTCGCTGATGACCGCGCTGGCGGTGGCGTCGGGCCCCGCCCCGCGCCCGTAGAATAGGGTGTCGCCGACCACGTCGCCTCGGACCGCGAGGGCGTTGAAGACGCCGCCGACCGAGGCGAGGACATGGCCCGACGGGACGAGCGTCGGCCCGACGTGGGCCTCGACCGCGCCGTCCTCGTCGCAGCGCACCACCGCGAGGTGCTTGATCGTGTAGCCGAGGACCTTCGCGAAATGCAATTCCTCTGGGGCGATCCCGTCGATGCCGCGCGTGTGGACCTCGGAGGGCCGCGTCCAGAAACCGTAGGCCAGGGAGGCCAGGATGCAGGCCTTGTGCATGGCGTCGTGGCCGCCGACATCGAGGGTGGGATCCGCCTCGGCGTATCCCAGCCGCTGCGCCTCGGCGAGCGCTTCGGCGTAGGGTTGCCCGGTCTGCGTCATCGAGGAGAGGATGAAATTGCAGGTGCCATTGACGATGCCGTGGATGCTGATGATCCGGTTGGCGACCAGCCCCTCGCGGAGCGCCTTGAGGATGGGGATGCCGCCCGCCACGCTGGCCTCGAAGCAGAGGGGGGTGCGCCCTTGGGTCGCCAGGCCGACGAGCGACTCGGCCGCCTCGGCGAGGAGGGCCTTGTTGGCGGTCACCACGCCCTTGCCCTCCCGGATGGCCAGGTCGATGAAGTCGCGGGCGATCCCCGTGCCCCCCATCAGCTCCACGACGATCTTCAGCGAGGGGTCTCGCGCCAGGGCCAGCGGGTCGGGCGCGATCTGGGCCGGGTCGATCCCGAGGGCGGCGGCGCGCGCCGGGTCGCGCTCGGCGACGCGGGCAATCTCGATGCGGAGGCCGGTGCGCTCGGCGATGATGTCGGCATTCGCCCGGAGGTGCCTGACGACCCCGGAGCCGACGACGCCGAGGCCGGCGATGCCGATGCGGATGGTTTCCATACGGGAGACGTGAATAAACCGGAGGCGTGCGCCGGTGTAAAGTGCCGAGTTTCAACGGCACCCCCGGATTTCTCCCGCCCCGTTTGGGGCTTGTCAAAGGCCGGATCTGGCGAGATATTAAAGGGTCATGCGACGCATCTTGGGGACAGTCTTGGTGTGTGCCGCCTTCTTTGGGCCGACGGTCCAGGGGGCGCTGGTGTGGCGTCCGGGCGAGGGATGGGTCAACGAGGACGCGGAGGAGGAGGGGCCGGTCGCGGCCAATTCGCGCGACCAGCTCGAGGTGGGCCGCAAATTCGAGCAGGCCGAGGATTGGAAGAAGGCCAAGACGGCGTATCTGGCGCTGGTGCGCAAGTGGCCGTTCTCGTTCAACTCGGGCGAGGCCCAGTACAAGATTGGCTGGTGCTCCGAGCAGCAGGGCGACTTCAGCAGGGCGTTCAAGGACTACCAGAGGTGCGTGGAGAAGTACCCATCGAGCGAGTATTTCGAAAAGGCGCTGGAGAGGCAGTACGCGATCGCGAACCTGTTTCTGGTGGGGGAGCCGCAGCGGGTCTGGAAGGTGCCGCTGCCCCCCTCGTGGGAGCAGACTGCCAAGATGTACGACCAGATCCTGAAGAATGCGCCATACGGCAGGTACGCGGCGGAGTCGCAGTTCAAGATCGGGCTCTGTCACGAGAAGACCAAGAAATGGAGCGAGGCGATCGCCGCCTACAACATCGTGCTGGACCGTTATCCTGGCCACGACATCGCGGACGACGCGCTGTACCAGATCGGCTACGTGTGGTTCCAGGCGGCGGAGCGGCCGGATTACGACCAGGGGGCGGCGGAGAAGGCGATCCAGGCATTCACGGAATTCATCGCGCGTTTTCCCAACAGCGACAAGGTGGCGCAGGCGAAGGAGAACCTGGGGATCGTCCAGGGGCGATTGACGCAGGGCTCGTTCAACATCGCGAAGTTCTACGAGACGCAGAAGAAACCGGACGCGGCGGTGATCTACTATCGGGACGTGATCCAGAAGGCGCCGGATTCCGAGATGGCGAAGATCGCCATGGAGAGGATTGCGGCGCTGGGGCCGATGACGGAGTCGGGGCCGCCGTTGCCGAAGGATCTGGAGCGGCACCAGCGGCGGGCCGAAGAGGACATGGAGCGGGATCGCGAGAGGGCCGCGAAACGGGAAGTCGATGCGCTGCCGGACGGCCCAGAGGCCGAGATGGCCATGGTGAGGCGCCGCGGGCCGGAGGATTCGGAGCCGCTGCCGGCCGTCGATGCGGGCCCGGCGGGGGCGAGGCCGCTGATGCCGGACGTGGCACTGCGGGGCGTGGTGCCACCGGTGGTCGCGCCGTCGGCGGACGACGAGTTGATCGGGCCGGTGTTGCCCGAGCCAGCGGTTCAATGAGGGGCGGCGGGCGTTGGAGCATTCTATGAGAAAACGATGGATGATGGCGGCGTGCGTTGCGACGTTGGCGGTGGGCGGGTGCGCCTATCGGCTGGGGAGCATTGCGGGGGAGGAGTTGCGCGGGGTCAGGACGGTGTACGTGCCTGTGGTGAAGAACGAGACCTACGAGCCGAACATTTCGGTGATGGTCACCGATGCCATCATCCAGCAGTTCCACCGGGACGGGACGCTCCGGGTGGTGCGGGAGGCGGGCGCGGATTCAACGCTGGATGTCAAGCTGGTGGAATTCGACCGGCGGCCCCAGCGTTCGGGGCGGCGCGACACGCGCGTGACGTCGGAATACCGGGTCGAGCTAAAGGCCGAGGCGACATTCAAGCGCCGGGGCGAGGCGGAGCCTATTTTCAAGGGTCGGCGGTTCACCGGGGAGACGGAGTTTTTCATCGGGCAGGATCTGCAGGAGGCGGAGCGCCAGTCGATGGGCCTGCTGGCGGAAGATCTGGCGAGGCAGATCGTTTCCGAGGTGACCGAGGGCTGGTGACGGTGGGCTATCAGGCGGCGCTGCGGCCCCAATAGGCGTCGCCGGGGGCGGGTTGCGCCGGGTCCTCTGGCGGTTCCGGGGGGCTGCCGTAATCGTCTATCGTCTTGGTGGGTTTTTTGGCGCCGGAGGCCACGGCGGGAGGGGCGGACGCCGGTTCCGAGCCGATCTCGACGAACGCGCGGTGGACGAATCGTGCCGCCACGAGCCCGAAGTGCAGGCTATCGTCTGGCTGGAGGACGGCGTCGCAGATGCGGTGGGACATGAGCCAAGTGCCGTTGCGGGACCCGAGGTCCCGGAGGATGACGCCGAATTCCCAGACCTCGATCCTGGCGTGGTAGCGGGACACCGAGGCGTCCGCGATAACGATGTCGTTATCCATCGAGCGACCGATCTTCAGCAACTGGCGCTCGAGTGCGAAGTGCCTGGCGGTCTGGTATCCCGCGAAGACCTGGAGGGCGGGGATGGCGGAGGCCCCGGCGGCAGGCGGGTGCGGGTTGGCCTCATCGGATCGGCGGGCGGCCTCGATCAACAGCGCGATGGTGGGCTGGTCGATGGTGCGGTAGGGGTGGCGATAGCCGTTGGTGAAGCCGTTGGCGGTCTTCGGCAGCTTGAGGAGCGAGAACACGGCATCGGCGCCCCGCCGCTCTCCGTGGATCGCGTCGATGATCTGGCCTTCCTCTATGAAGATGTAGGAGGGCTGGCCTTCGGTCTGGATCTCGACGTAGCCCGTCTTGTTGGCGTTGGCCAACGTCTGTATCTCATCCGCCAGGGTGAAAAGGTCACCGTAGTAGATAGTGCCATCGCCTGCGAACTGGGGGTTCACGCTCGTTAGAACAGTAATATCGTGCATGCGGCACGAAAGCGCAATGTTTCAGCGCCGTCCGCCGGGCGTCCCGCGCGAATGCCGGGGGGTGGTTCCGGGCGGCGGCGGACTCCGCCAAAAGAGAAATTTCACTTACGAATTCGGAGGGACGATGGGGGCGCGGATTCCCGTGCACAGGGTTGTTGCGGAAGGAGGGGAAGGGCCCTATGTTCTGCGCCATGTCAAAACAGGTGATTCGCGTGGCGGTGACTGGCGCGGCCGGTCAGATCGGGTATGCATTATTGTTTCGGATCGCGTCGGGGTCGATGTTTGGCCCGGACCAGCCAGTGGCGTTGAATCTGCTGGAGTTGCCGCAGGCGGAGTCGGCGCTGCGGGGCGTGGTGATGGAGTTGGACGACTGCGCGTTTCCGCTTTTGGCCGATGTGGTGGCGACGACCGATCAGGGGGAGGCGTTTCGGGGCGTGAACTGGGCGCTGCTGGTGGGCAGCGTGCCGCGGAAGCAGGGGATGGAGCGCAACGAATTGCTTGGCATCAACGGGAAGATATTCACGGGCCAGGGCAAGGCGATCGAGGAGAATGCGGCGCCGGACGTGAGGGTTCTGGTGGTCGGCAATCCTTGCAACACGAATTGCCTGATCGCGATGAACAACGCGCCCGGCGTGCCTCGGGATCGGTGGTTTGCGATGACGCGGCTGGACGAGAACCGGGCCAAGAGCCAGTTGGCGAAGCGCGCCGGGGTGCCGGTGTCGCGGGTGACGAATCTGGCGGTCTGGGGCAACCATTCGGCGACGCAGTATCCGGATTTTGTCCGCGCGAAGGTGGGCGGGAAACCGGCCACCGAGGCCATTTCGGACCGGGCCTGGCTGGAGGGGGACTTCATCAAGACGGTGCAGCAGCGGGGCGCGGAGATCATCAAGGCGCGGGGGGCGTCTTCGGCGGCGAGCGCCGCGAACGCGGTGGTGGACACGGTCCGGAGCCTGGTGGTGCCGACGCCGGCGGGCGACTGGAACAGCGTCTGCGTCTGCTCGGATGGGAGCTATGGCGTCGAGGCGGGGCTGATCAGCTCTTTCCCCATCCGGTCGGACGGGAAGGGGTGGGAGATCGTCAAGGGCCTTGAGATCGACCCGTTTAGCCGCTCCAAGATTGACGCGACGGTGGCCGAGCTCAAAGAGGAGCGCGCCATGGTGGCGGGGTTGATTCCCGGGTGATGTTTTCCAGAACGCGCCGCGCCATTGAGGGGGAAACTTCTCCCCGTGGCGCAGGCAATCCCCCGCCTCTGGCGGGAGAGTGTCTGCCTTGCGGGCCGTGGGCGCAACCCATTCCAAACCAACAAAATATCCGCGGTTTGAAGTTTCTGGCGAGATCCCGTGCCCCGCGCGCGGGGCACCACCGGGGGTGAAAATTTGCCTTTTCCCGCCGAAGGGCGAAGGCCCTTCGCTACCGCCGGGGTTCTCACCCGTAGCGAAGCCCCTTCGGGCTTCGGCGCCCCACCGGGCCCCCGCCGAAGGGCGAAGGCCCTTCGCTACTAGCAAGTTACGTCGTATTTTCGAGCTAGATCCCGTGCCCCACCTGCAGGGCACCACCGGGGCGGAAAATGGTAGGTTGCGCCTTGGCGCACGCTGCCGAATCCACCGTCCGCGTGCGCCAAGGCGCAGCCTACATCGCGACCCAATTTTCGAGTCAGGCGGAGGCGGCGGCCTCGGCGGATTTCAGGAGCCTGGTGAGGCGCGACATCTTGCGCTGGGCCTTGTTCTTGTGGAGGGCCGGGGTCTTGGCGGCCTTGCCGAGGACGGAATTGACTTTCGGGAGGAGGGCGCGGGCATCATCGAGCTTTTTTTCGGCGACGAGTTGCCGATACTGTTTCTCGATGTCTTTGACGCGTCCTTTGACCCGCCGGTTGCGGAGGCGGCGCTTTTCTGAGGAGCGCGCGCGTTTTGCTGCTGAAAGCGTATTGGCCATGATGTCGATTGGTGAGGGGGGAAGGTAGTGGGGCGCGGGCAAAAGGCAAGCGCCAAATGGATGCGGTGGGGCGCGGCGCTGGTGGTTCTCTTGCCGCTGTGCGTGGTGTGGACGATGGCGGGCTGGCGGCTGGGCGGCTATCTGGTGCTGGGGGGCGAGGCGCGGAGGAATCCGTTGCTGCTGAGTTTCTTGGGTGGCGCGGTGGCGTGGTGGGTGTGTTTCGCGGCGGGCATCAAGCCGGTGAGGGTCTACCTGCTGGGGCACGAGTTGACCCACGCGATCTGGGCGTGGATGTTTGGCGGGAAGGTGACGGCCCTGAGGGTGGGGCGGGACGGTGGCTGCGTCCAGACAGACCGGGTGAATTTTTGGATCTCCTTGGCGCCGTATTTCTTTCCCCTGTACTGCGTTCTTTCGGTATGGCTCTGGTGGTTGGCGGGTTTCTGGGTGAGCCTGGAAGGGCATCTCTGGGTGCTCCTGGCGGTGATGGGCGTGACCTGGGGTTTTCACGTCTCGTTTACCCTGATGATGCTGGGCCGTTTTCAGCCGGACATCGCGGGGGAGGGTTGGCTTTTCTCCATGTCGTTGATCTACCTGCTCAACCTGATCCCGCTGCTCTTGCTGCTGGTGTTCGTGAGTCCCGAGCTGCGCATGCACGACATGTGGCGGGCGCTGGCGTGGGCGATCGGCTGCCTGCGGTCGGGCGCCGGGGACGCCGTCGCCCTGGCCAGGGAATTCCTGCGGTGAGCATTTGGCCTTTTCGGATTCCGCGATTGGGCTACAACGGCCGATCCCGCGGATGCGCCGTCTTTGGCGCGCGGTGCGAGTCGAGATGAACCCGGTGATTCGAGAATTGGAGGCGGCCCTAAAGGGTGCGCTGGCGGCGACGGGGGCGTCGGCCCCGGAGGGCGGGCCGGAGTTGCGCCCCTGCGCCGACCCGCGGCACGGGGACTATCAGACCAACGCCGCCATGGTGATGGCCAAGGCGGCTCGCCGGAAGCCGGTTGAGATCGCCGCGGCCGCCCGCGACGGGTGGGGTTCCCCTTCGCTCGCGGGGGTGGCGATCGCGGGCCCGGGTTTCCTGAATTTTCGCCTGACGGACGAGTCGCTGGTGCGCGGCCTGTCCGGGCGCATGGCCGGGCGGCTGATCGAGCCGGTGGAGAAGCCCAAGACGATCCTCGTCGATTTCAGCGCGCCGAACGTGGCCAAGTCCATGCACGTGGGCCACATTCGGTCCACGGTGCTGGGCGACTGTCTCCAGCGCGCCGCGCGGTACGTCGGTCACCGGGTCATTAGCGACAATCACCTTGGCGACTGGGGGACGCAATTTGGGAAGATGATCGTCGGCTTGCGGCGTTTCGGCTCGGGGGAGCGGCTGGTGTCGGACCCCATCGGCGAGATGGAGCGGTTGTACAAGACGGCGCACGAGGCGTCGCAGGCCGATCCCGAGGTGCAGGAGGCCGCGCGGCTGGAGCTGAAGCGGCTGCAGGATGGCGATCCGGAGAATCTCGCCATCTGGAGGCGATTTCGCGAGCTGAGCCAGTCGGCCTTCGACGGGATATACCGGCGGCTCGGGGT
The DNA here is from genome assembly GCA_964651705.1 of uncultured Verrucomicrobiales bacterium. Lineage (GTDB taxonomy): Bacteria > Verrucomicrobiota > Verrucomicrobiia > JADLBR01 > JADLBR01 > JADLBR01. The sequence continues at coordinate 4,637 of CAZYWZ010000025.1, read as the reverse complement.
GCATTTTGACGAGACCCTCGGGGAGAGTTTCTACAACCCCATGCTGCGGGGCGTCGTGGAGGACCTCGTCGCCAAGGGCGTGGCGCGGGAGAGCGAGGGGGCGATCTGCGTCTTCTTCGAGGAGGGGGCGCTGAAGGACAAGCCGTTCCTGATCCGCAAGAGCGATGGCGCGGCGCTGTATTCCACGACGGATCTCGCGACGGTGAAGTACCGGGTGGAGACATTTCATCCCGACGAGATCTGGTACGTGGTGGACATGCGGCAGAGCCTGCATTTCGAGCAACTGTTTGCGACGGTGCGTCGCTGGGGCCTGGCGGTGGAGATGCGACACGTGGGTTTCGGCTCGATCCTCGGGGCCGACAAGCGGCCGCTCAAGACGCGCGAGGGCGATCCCGTGAAACTCGACGCGCTGCTGGAGGAGGCGGTCGTGCGGGCTCGCGCCATCGTGGACGAGCGCCGGGAGGATCTTGGGGAGGCGGAGAGGGGGCGCATCGCGGAGGCGCTTGGCATCGGGGCGGTGAAGTATGCCGACCTGGTTCAGAACCGGCACCTCGACTACGTGTTCGAGTGGGATCGGCTGCTGTCATTTGACGGGAACACGGCCCCCTACCTGCTGAACGCGTACGTGCGGATCCGCTCGATATTCCGGAAATCTGGCGATCCGGAGGACGCGGCGTATGCGCTCGGTCCGCCGTCGCATCCGGCGGAGCGGGATCTGATGCTGCGCCTGCTCCAATGGGAGGACGTGGTCGCGCAGGTGGTCGCGGAACAGCGCCCCCACCACCTCTGTTTTTACCTGTTTGGTCTGGCGGGGTGCTTCCATTCGTTTTTCGAGGAGTGTCCCGTGCTGAAGGCGGAGGCCGCGCTGCGCTCGCATCGGCTGGCGCTCTGCCGGGCGACCGAGGTGACGCTCAGGGCCGGTTGCGAGTTGCTGGGGTTGCGCACCTTGGAGCGGATGTGAGGGGGGGACCAACCGGCGCGCCCGGCGCATGGGGCGATCCGGCGGAGCGCGCCGTGCTGTGTTTCATCGTGCGCGCCGGGGAGGTGCTGCTCATCGAGAAGAAGCGGGGGCTTGGGGCGGGGAAGGTGAATGGCCCCGGCGGGCGTATCGAGGGGGAGGAGACCCCGGAGCAGGCGGCCGTGCGCGAGACCCGCGAGGAGATCGGGGTCACGCCCCTTGGGTTGGAGCGCGGCGGGGCGCTCTGGTTTCGCTTCACCGATGGCTATTCCCTCCACTGCACGGTGTTTCGCGCCTCGGGTTTCGAGGGCGAGCCGATCGAGACCGACGAGGCGAAGCCGTTCTGGGCGCCCGTCGGCGCGATCCCTTTCGAGCGCATGTGGGCGGATGACGCGCACTGGTTCCACCATCTCATCGGCGGGACCCGATTCGAGGGATGGTTCGACTTTGATGGGGAACGCCTGCTCGACGGGCGAGTGGATGTCGGGGGCTGCCTCCCATAGGAGGGCCCTCGGACGTAGCCCGCCTGTGACCGGATGGGCTACGTGGTTCTCGCCGCGCGTCGGCGGGGGTCACCGGCTCTCGTTCTCGCGCTTGTTCTTTTTCGCGATGCGCTGGAGGCTCTCGAGGTCCTGTGGGGTGATGCCGGAGGGGATCACGAGTTGCCCGTTGGGGAGGGTGGCGTCCACCGTCGGGGCGAAGATGGGTTTGCCGTTCAGGACCACGACGAGGCGGCGCCCCTTGTTGGCCTCGGTGAGAAACAGCAACACGCGTTTGCCGTGGTCATCGAAGCGGAGGAGCACGGCGCCCGGCTGGGCCGCCAAGGGCTCGACACCGATGATGTGTTTCTCCCAGAGTTCCGGGAACTTGCCGACGGACACCGCGATCTTGGGGTTTTCGAGCTGATAGACCAACCGCTGGCTTTCGGGCATGGCGGAACTGACCTCGAAGTGGAATCGCATCGATGCCTTGGGGGGCCCGCCGCCGGCCATGGAGGGCTGCGCCGGGGCGAGGGCGCAGGCCAAGGCCAGAAGCCAGGGTGCGATGCGGCAGTTGACCGGGCGGTGACCGCGCTCCTCTGGGCCCAGAACATTGGATTGCGCCATGCGGGGAGCTTGGCGCGGGTCGCGGTGGGGGCAACCGGAAAATGGGAGAGGGGGCGCGCAGACATTCCCCCGCCAGAGGAGGGCAGGTGGCCTGCGCGGTGGTCCTGAGCGCGCGGGGTCCGGCTCCGCCGGACGCCAAAGCGGTGTCGCCGCTGCGCTCTGCCACCGCAGTCCAAAATCGGGACGCCTCCTGACCCCGGCGCACCACCGGATTCACAACGAACGAGAATACAATGAATTATCTCCGTCGCCCCCATGATCCGCGGTTTGAAGTTTCTGGCTAGGACGCCCTCGGGATTTTCGCGCGCAGTGTTTTGCGTGCACCTTGACTGGGGGTGGCGTGTTGGCTACAGGGATTGGTCTAGCATTTTCTGGCGATGATCATACGGGCGAAGTCATATCCGCGGGCGGGCCTGATCGGCAACCCATCGGACGGGTACAACGGCAAAACGATCGCGTTCGTCTTTCGGAATTTCTCTGCCGAGGTGGTGCTGTACGAGACGCCGGAACTGGAGATTTTGCCCAACACGCGGGATCACTCGAAGTTCGAGAGCATCGGGGCGCTATCGGCGGACGTGGGGCAGTTTGGGTATTATGGGGGGATCCGGCTGCTGAAGGCGACGGTGAAGCGGTTTCACGACTACTGCCGGGAGAACGGGATCGACCTGCACGACGCGAATTTCACGATCCGGTACAGCACGGACATCCCGAGCCAGGTGGGTCTGGCGGGATCGAGCGCGATCATCACGGCGTGCATGCGTGCGCTGATGGGGTTCTATCAGGTGACGATACCGAAGCCGGTGCTGGCGAATTTGATCCTTTCGGTCGAGACGAGGGAACTGGGGATTCCGGCGGGCTTGCAGGATCGGGTGGCGCAGGTGTACGAGGGGCTGGTGTACATGGATTTCGACAAGGGGCTCATGGGCAAACAGGGCTGGGGGCAGTACGAGGCGCTGGATCCCGGGCTGCTGCCGCCTCTGTATCTGGCGTATCGGGCGGAGTTCGCGGAGGGGACGGAGGTGCTGCACAGCGACCTGAGGGAGCGGTTCAACCGGGGCGACGCGGAGGTGCTGGAGGGGATCCGGGGGTGGGCGGATCTGGCGGTGCAGGTGCGCGACCTGCTCAAGCGAGGGGAAGGGCGCTCGATGGGGCCTATCCTGGATCGAAATTTTGACATCCGGCGGCGGGTGTGCCGGGTCAGCGAGGGCAACATCCGGATGGTGGCGGCCGCGCGGTCCGCGGGTGCCTCGGCGAAATTCACCGGGTCCGGGGGTGCGATCGTGGGAACGTATGAGGATGAGGCGATGTACCGGGTGCTGGAGGAGAGGCTGTCGGCGATCGGGGTCAGGGTCTTGAAACCGCAGATCGCCATGGTGCCGGAGGCGAGGAAAGGCGGTGGGTCGTGATACGCAAGGCGGTTATACCGGCCGCGGGCCTCGGGACGAGGTTTCTGCCGGCGTCGAAGTCGCAGCCCAAGGAGATGCTGCCGATCGTGGACACCCCGACGATCCAGTACGTTGTGGAGGAGGCGGTTTCTGCGGGCATCACCGACATCCTGATGATCATCGGGAAGGGCAAGCGGGCGATCGAGGAGCACTTCGACCGAAATTTCGAGCTGGAGCAGGAATTGGAGGCGAAGGCGCGGCTTGAGGAACTGGAGGCGATGCGCCGGATCTCGAGCATGGCAGAGGTGCATTTCGTGTGGCAGAAACGGGCCAATGGGCTGGGCGATGCGGTGCGGTGCGCGCGGCGCCACGTGGGCGATGAGCCGTTTCTCCTGCTGCTCGGGGACTCCCTCATCCAGTCGGCGGAGCCGGTGGCACGGCGGCTGATCGAGCTGTACGAGCATTACAACGAGTCGGTGGTCCTGCTCGAGGAAGTGGAGATGTCCAAGGTCGAGCGATACGGGGTGGTCGCGGGAAAGCCCGTCATGGATGACCTGTACCTGGTCACCGATCTGGTGGAGAAGCCGCGGCGGGAGGAGGCCCCCTCGAACCTTTCGATCGCGGCCCGATACGTCTTCAGCCCGAGCATATTCGAGTTTCTGGAGAAGACGCCGCGCGGCAAGAACGACGAGATCCAGCTGACCGACGCGATGCGCCTGATGCTCAAAGATTCGGCGATGTACGGCCTGCTGCTGAAGGGCCGGCGCCACGATATCGGCAACAAGCTGGACTTCCTGAAGACCAACGTATTCTACGGGTTGGAGCGGGAGGACATCGGGCCGGAGTTCCGGGAGTTCATCGCCGAGGTGGCCCGGGGGTTCGGGGGCTAGCAGCCTGTCGGACTTTGCCAAGTCCGACAGGCTGCTAGAAAGTAAAACCGCCTGATATCTAGATAGTTACACTGGAGGGGCGGTGGGTGGGACACCACTCTTGAGCCATTGTCTGGAACCGGGATGCTCTTCCGTAACACTCTTGCTATTAGATAGAAGGCGGTTTTGCCAGAGGAATCTGCCGGACAAAGTCCGGCAGATTCCTGGCGGGGATCATGGTGCGCTGCCAAAGGGTTGCGTCGGATTTTCGAGTCAGACATCATGCCCCTCGGGCGGGGCACCACCGGATCTGAAAATT
>CAZYWZ010000024.1:61058-67854 GCA_964651705.1 uncultured Verrucomicrobiales bacterium | reverse complement strand
CATCGGAGAGCAGGTCGAACCCCGCGGTGTCGAGGAACTGGTGCTTGCAGGAGAAGCGGATCGGCCCGGTGGTGAGCCAGCAGCACAGGTAGCCGGACGGGGCCAGCAATCGCGGCAGCGCCCGTTCCGCGCCCATGAAGCCGGAGAAGCACTCCAGCCACCCCCGGCGGGGTCCGGTCGCCGGGACGATGGGTTCCTCCCCCGCGACCACCGAGATGATGCCGTCCTCGGTCGTCAGCCCGTTGGCGCAAAAGTTGGTGAACGCCAGGCCGCCGGCCGCGAGCGCGTCGAGGCCCGGGGTCCAGTCGTTGGCCCCGCCGAAGAATGACGAGTGGTAGCAGGACCAGCTCTCGATGATCAGAAGGACGATGTCGGGGGTGCGGGGGGCGGGGTTGGCCCGCGGCGCGATCACCCTGTGCCGCCCCGAGGCCACCGCCGATCCCAGCGCCGCCCCGCGGGCGGCGGAGTACGGGCTGGCGGCGGTGTCGGTCAGGGCGAGCTCGATGGCGGGGGCCGCGCCCGCGCGGCCGGGAGGGTCGAGGGCCAGGCTGCCCAGGCCGATGGCGATGGCCCCGGCCGCGGCCGCCACGATGGACCGCGGCGATCGCGGCGGGCGGCAGAGGACCAGGCCCGCCGCGCCCAGGAGCCCCGCGGCGGCGACGGAGCCCGCGACGGCAAGCCGCGGCGCGTCGGTTGCCGCGCCCACCGACAGGAACCGGACCCAGTCGGCCGGGTCGCCGGCGAACGCGATCGCGTCGCGCAGGAACAAACGCACCCCGAACAGGAGCCCGACCGCCGCGTCGGCGGCGTACAGCGCCACCGCCGCCGCCGCGGGCAACCGGACGGCGGCCCCGCCCCATCGGCCCATCCGGGCCGAGGCCGCCACCGAGAGCACCGCCAGGCCGATGACCCAGAGGTTTGAGAGCAGCGTGTCGGCGATCATCGCCCCCGCGATGGCGCCGCCCCGGTGCACCAGGAACCCCCCGAAGAGCATCGGCGGTCCCAGCGCGCCCAGGAGGACCACGGCGGCCGCCCCGCCGTAAGCGTACGCCCTGGCCCGGTTCGCTCCCTTGTCGCCGCTCATCGCTTGCCCCCCTTTCCGTCCCCGTTGCCCGAGTCCCCTTCGAGGAACCGCCGCGCGGCGCCGGATCCGCGCTCCCGCAGGGCCGCCTCCGCCCCCCGGAGGCCCGCCTCCAGCGCCCCGATCAGCACCCGTTCCACCCCCGCGCCGGTCCGGCGGGCGATCCGCCGCAGGACCCTCAGCTGCTCTGGCGGTATCGGGAGCTTCACGGCGTGTGACTGGATGTAACTAGTATAGTAACGCATGTCAACCTCCTGTTGCCAGGTCCCGGTCCGGCGGGCGCCGCGTCGGGCGGCGCCCGCGCGTGCGGGCTGCCTGGCGCCGGAGATTAGGCCGCCGCCGCCGGGGGCCTTTTCCGGCTTGTTGGGGGCGGTGTCGGGCGGTACGGTCGGGGCATGGCCAAGGGCCGCAATCGCCAGCTCCGGCTGCCCGAGGACCTGGCCGGGCGCATCGAGGCGCTGGCCAAGTCCACGGGGCTGGCGCAATCCGACGTGCTGCGCATGGCGATCCGCGCCGGGCTGGGCAGGCTCGAGAGCGGGGAATTCAACCCCTTTGGCGAGGAGGGGGAGGCCCCGGCCAAGAAGAAGGCCGCCGGCCGCGGCCCCGGACCGGCCTGACGCGCCGCTTGGCGCCGGGGATGGCGGCGCGCCCGACGATGCCCGCGGCCTCATGCCTCCCTCCATGCGGGCGAGGGGTCCGGGCCCAGGATGCTGGCGACCATGGCCGCGTCGCGGGGCTTGAGGGGCCGGAAGCAGTTGGGGTAGAGCGAGAGCTGGAGGCGAACGACCGCCTGTGCGTCCGGGGATCGCGAGGTGATGGGGTCTTTCCACCCGGGGTCGTTGGCGAAGGACACCAGCAGCAGGCCGCGGTGCCATCCGATGAACCGGATGCGGCAGAAGTCCCGGAGATCGACCGGGTAGGACTCGCCGGCGCCGAGCAGGTTGAGCAGGGCGCGGGCCCAGGCCGCGGGCCACCGGCGCCGCCCGATCTGTTCCGGGCAGGCCCCGCCGTTGGTTAGCGCGGCGGCGAGTTGCCCGGAATACCCGGCCCCGCCGTCGTCGGCGAAGCGCGGCAGGGCGAGCATCCGGTCGATCCGGTCGGGCGAATGCAGCGTGAAGCGACCCGCCGCCGCCATGATGCCGATCATCGCGTCGTGGAGCCCGTCGAGGTCCGGCGCGGAGCTCTCCCCGTCGCGCTCCAGGGCCTTCGCGAGACGGGGGTCGGCGGTCGCCATCGCCTGGAACCCGGCGGCCCCGCTGTTCTCCATCCATGCCGCCCGGAGGACCTGGACCGGGTCCGCGGGCGCGGCCGGTTCCGGGCCGGGATCGGCCGCGTCGAAATACAGCGGATCGAACCACAGCGGCTCGGCGAACTTCCGCCCCCCGCGCAGCGACACGAAGGCCTGGTTGGTGTCCAGCGTCGCCAGCCGGCCCGCCGGGCAGGCCCACACGTGCGCGGCGGACTGCCTGCGGTACTCGCGGCGGTCGAGGGTCGCCGTCGCGCCGTCCTCGGCCCGCTCCTCCTGCACCCAGCGGGTCGAGACCGATTCTCGCGCGATGCCGAAATGCGTCTGGGCGAACGCGTCGATGGCCGGCTCGTGGGAGTTGAAGAAGAAGAGGTTGTTGAAGTTCAGCAGCAGCGCCTCGCGGGCGGCGCGCCCGATCTTGCCGTCGATGCTCGCCAGGCCCTGGGTGGCGGCGACCACGAAGCCGCGCTTGCCGCGCAGCGTCTGGAGCTGCGGGATGTCGCCGTAGCGGTCCTCCGCGCCGCTGGCCACCAGCGGGTATTCGTCCACCACCAGGCCCGCGAGCCGGTCGCCGGAGTGATGCGCCCCGGACCGGCGCTGCAGGGCCGCGTAGAAACCGGTCTTCAGCAGCCGCCCCACCAGGCGCGCCAGGTCGGGGTGCTCCATGGCGTTGACGCTGACCACCACGATCTCGCCCCGGGCCGGCACCTGGTGCAGCTGCAGCGGCTGCCGCCCGGTCGGGTCGAGGTATCCCATGGCCGCGGGGTCCAGCAGCGGGCGCAGGCAGTGGGCGACGCAGGTGTTGAGGATGCCCCTTGTCCTCGGGTCCAGGCGGCTCCAGGACTCGGCGACATTCGCGATGCACTGCATCCGCAGGCGTGCGGACTCATCCAGCCGATCCTTGCCCGCCTCAAGAATCTGGCCGAACAGGCTGATCCGCTCCCGGACGTGGTCGGGGGCGATGCCATTGCGCAGCAGCCAGTCGTTGATGAAACCCAGCAGGTCCATCAGCCCCAGGTCCCCGGAGGTCATCAGCACGATGACGCAGGCCGCGTCGATCATCAGGTCGCGGCTCTCGGACCAGTAGGCGTTCTCCCCGCCGTAGGAGACCGACGTGACCTCCGCCAGCCGGGCCACCAGGTCGCGGACCGCGTCGAGCCGCGGGCCCGGGGAGAGCATCTCCAGGTAGTGCGGCCCGCGCCCGTCGAGGATTTTCACGTCGGAGGCGCGCCCGGCCTCCGCGGCCCACGCGGCCACCTTCTGCCTGGTGTCGTCGGCCTTCGGGTCGAAGAACACCAGGCCCATCTTCCGGTCGGGGTCGTCCGCGCGGTAGCGGATCATGTCCCGCATGACGTGGTTGAGGGTCGTGGTCTTGCCGCTGCCGGTCGTCCCGCCGAAGAGCGAGTGCGCGCAGAGGTCCTGGCCGGTCAACTCGAGGCGGAAGGAGTTCGGCTCGTAGCACGGCACCCGGACGATGACGTCCTCCAGATCATTCCGGGGCGGGGGAGCGCATGGGTTCTGCGCCGTCGCATCGACGGCGCCCTCGATGTCAAAGCGTGGTCTCATACCCGTATTACCGGAAACGGGTCCCCTCCTATTCACCGGGCCCCGATCAGGGGCCCATGCCCTCGAGTATGTCCCAGGCCTGCTCGAGCCGGCGCGATACGGTCGGCTGCGAGAAGCCGGTCTCCGCCCCGATCGCCTTCTGCGTGACCCTGATGCCGGCCCCGTCCAATGCGATGGCCGCCTCGACCACCCGCTTGGTGTCAGCGAGCGCCGGATCCCGCCCGATCACCTCGATTGAGCGGCGGATGGAATCGCCCAGATCCGCGAGCCGCTCGGTCTCCGTCCAACTCTGGAACTCGCTCCGCTCGATCAGCTTGCGGGACGTGCGGTCCGCATCGGGATCGCCGGGCTGCGGCCCGACGAACTTTGGCGCCTTCTTCGCATTCGCCCGCTCCTTGACCCTCATGAGCGCGAAAGCGACGGCTTTCCTCACCACGCCGGCCCGATGGGCCTGGGTGGGGGGCAGGGTCGCATAACCCTCGAGAATGCGGCTCGCCAGATTCAAGATATCCACCTCGTCGAAGCCGCTGGGAATCCGCCCGTTGAGGCCCTTGATCGCTTCGATGGCTGCGGCGTGCATGCCCGGGTCGTTGTCGGGCGTCGGGCGGGCGGGAGCCGCCGATGTCGGCGCCGCGGGCGCGGGTTGGCCCATTTCGGGCTTGACGCGCGCGCGCGTTCGAGCTACGCTCCCGCTGGCGGGGGTTGGGTGCTGGGTTCCGGTGTTGGCTGTTTGGTTCATGCCAACCCCGTTCGTCACTGCCGCGTAGCGGCGGGGGGGTTAAAGGGGGGCGGAGCCCCCCTTGCGGTTGTCGCGGGATTTTTCTTAACTCTGGCCCCGCGATTTTTCCGTTTCTTTTCTCGCCGCGGGCGAACCCACATTGCGATTGTCTGGGCGCGGCCTCCGGCTAGACCGGGGGTCGGAATGGCCAACGACGGGGAACTGGATCGGCTATTGGGCGAATGCCTCGATGGCGGATTGCCCGCGCGGCGCGGCTGCGCGCTGGGGGAGGCCGTGGGGGGTCTGCGCACGGGCGCGGCCGGGGTGTTCCGTGACGTGGACCTGGGGGAGGGGTGGCGGGCGGATGCGCTTGTTTCGTCCGATCGGTTCCGGACCCTCTGCCCGGGGGCGCCCGGATTGGGGCTATCCGCCCCGCCGGCCCCCGTGGCCCTGGTGCGGATGACCCCGGCGACCAGGGGGGCCGCGGCCGAACACCGGCCCCTCGCCGTGAGCGTCTCGAGGATGGCCGCCGCCGGCTTCGCACCGGAATACGCGGCGCTGCTCTACGTCAATTCCGACTACGTCCGCCGCGGTCCCGTGGATCCCCGCGCGCTTTTCCGGTGCCACGACCCCGCGACGCTCGCGAAGGACAATGCCTTCATCCGGGCCTTCGTGGCCGCCTCCGGTGGAGGCGGGGCGCCGGCGGGGCGGGTCGAGTCCTACTACCAGGATGAGCTTGCCAGACTCCCGGCTCCGGTGAGCCCCGAGGGACTCAGGCAATGGGCGCGGCCCTTGGCGGAGCCCGACGCGGAGGAATCATATCCGGCGCCGGAGATCCCCACCCGCTACGAGATCGCGGATCGACCGTCGCTGTCTCGATTCCTCGGCGGTCTCCGGTTCCCGATCCGCTTCCTGGATTTTGAGACGTTCGCGCTCACGGTCCCGCCGTATGACGGGACGTGGCCGAATGCCACCGTCCCATTCCAGTACTCGCTGCATCGGCTCGGCGCCCCGGATGCGGCGCCCGCACACGCCGAATACCTGCACGCGGGCGCGGACAACCCCATCCCCCCGCTTCTGGAGCGATTGCGCGGGGACCTCGGCGAGACCGGGACCATCCTCGTATGGACCGACTACGAGTGCCAGGTCCTCGATCAGGCGGTGCGCAGTCGGGCCTGCGCGAATGCCGATGCCCCGGAGGACTCGGATGACGGGCGATGGCTCCAGTCCCTCGGGATGCGCTGGGACCCGAAGAGGGAAAAATTCGTTCCCGGCGGCGGCCGGATCGTCGATCTCGCGGAACCCTTCCAGTCGGGATGGCTGCGCCATCCGGATTCCGCCCGCTACAGCATCAAACACGTCTATCCCCTGCTGGTCGGCAAGAGCTACTCCGACCTCGCCATCCAGGATGGCCTCGATGCCAGCGACAGGTTCTTGCGGCTGTATCATGGGGATGCCGCTGGACCCGACGGTGACGCAACGCGGAGAGAACTGCTCGCCTATTGTCGGCGGGATACGGAGGCGATGATCGAGACGCTCGCCTGCATGAGACGGCTCGCCTGATGTTTTCGATCTCATGAAGAAAGACAACGCTATGGCAGGAAAACAAGGAGGCCCGAATCCCCAACCTGATCGAGTGCCCGGCGCGCTATTTCAAGATCCCCTCCCCATCTTGCGTTTCACCATCCAGTTTCCGTGGGCGATGAAGTCCGGAAACAGCGCGGGTTTCTCCGAAAAGCACGCTGTTCGGAAGGCGTGTTCCGATCAGATTGCCAAAATTGTGCATTCGATATGGGTTGGGAACAATGCCACGCCAACTGGAAATCTGCCTTCGGGCAATTTGGGTAATTGGTTCTGCGCAATTAGTGGAGGGTTGAATGCGGCAATCGTGGATTTAGTCGAGGCCATCGATCGGTGCAACAAGACAAGATTCGACCCTCAGTCGAAGTCGGTTCTCGTTTCCAGCTTTGTCGCCTTGCGTGATGTGATGATCGCAATCGGGAATGAGATTCTGCGCAGGAGCATGAGCAAGGATGCGACGAACGGGTTTGCGAGGACAGATTCGACGCCCGAAGGCATCGCAACGGCGCTCGGCGGACTGGCGAAGGCGCTCGGCGGAACGGCACAGACGCCCGAAGGCCTCGCAACGGCGCCCGACGACCTCGCAACGGCGCTCGGCGGAACG
>CAZYWZ010000024.1:0-60958 GCA_964651705.1 uncultured Verrucomicrobiales bacterium | reverse complement strand
GCACAGACGCCCGACGGCCTCGCAACGGCGCTCGGCGGACTGGCGACGGCGTTCGACGAGCTGGCGACGGCGCTCGGCGAGCTGGCGACGGCGTTCGGCGGAACGGCACAGACGCCCGACGGCCTCGCAACGGCGCTCGGCGGACTGGCGACGGCGTTCGGCGGACTGGCGAAGAAGTTAAAGGAAATGGTGTCGAAGGAGAAGGGCTGTTCGGAGTCGCAGGCGCAAGGTTCAGGGGGGGATTACCAGGAGTCGCGGCAAGAGTGCGTTTATGGAGAGGGAAAGCTTGGTGTTCCGCCCTTTGGAGTGAGCGTCAAATGGCCGGTTCTGGTCAAGAAACGGACTTTTTGCGTGGTGGACCTCGATGTCGAGATCTCCACGAAGAAGCCAGGTTGGGCCACGATGGCGGGAATTTGCGATGGAACGGACGCTTCAGGGCACGCGCCGGATCTCGACAACCTGTTGAAGACGATTTTGGATGGTCTGCGTTTCCCAGGTGATCAGAACGCGAATCCCGACGCGGAAACTTATATCGCCATCGCCGAAGGAAGACCGTTCTATTGTCTCGTCGAAGATGATGCCTTAATTAGGCGGATCGATAGCCGGTCAACGGTTCTCTTGGAAGAAGATCTGACGGACAAAGATGGCGCGAACTCCCGCGTTACGGTCAATGTGGTCGTCTTGAGCTACCGCTTCCCGAACTATTCGGGAAACGCTGCGCCACCGTTGGTCCCGGGCATCAAGGGCCTGTTGACGCCGCTGGCGCCATCGAAGTCGTAGGGGAAGCTCTGGGGCTTGCGGAATGCCGGGCAAAGCGGGCACGTGGCGATGGCGCGCGCGCTTACCTCGCCTTGAGCGCCGCCGCCGAGGCGGCCTGTGCGAGCTTGTCGGCGCGGGAGTTCTTTGCGCGTTCGATGAACGAAACCCTGAGCTGGGGGCGGATGGGGTGGGCGGCTTTCCAAGCTTCGGCGGCGAGCGTGGCGACGGTGGTGTCCTTGGGCTTGTTGGCGCCGTTGAACACCTTGACGGCGAACTCTGAGTCGCCGGAGATCTCGATGGCCCCGTAGCGGCCGCTGCGCCACAGGCTGTCGGCGAGGCGGATGGCCTGGACGAGAGCGACCATCTCGGCGCGGATGTTGGTGCCGTCCACGGGTCTGCCCAGCACGGCATCGAGATTGTCAGAGCAGTGGCCGATCGGTGTCTTGTCTCTCAGGACAACGAGCGCGATGCCCATCGGCCCGGGGTTGCCCCGGCAGGAACCATCGAATTGGATGCAGAGCGTGGGTTTGCGGGATTTGGAGGCGGCGGCCTTCGGCGATGCAACGAGGGCGTCCCGAATCACCTTCGAGAGGGCGGGCATCCGCATCTTCGTGCCCGGAGCTTTCGCCGGCGTCGTGTCGAACTTAAGTGGAAGTTGTTCCATGCCCATACTACCGATATTGCGCGGCACTCTATTCAAAGGTTCTGGGGCGACAAGGCGATTCGTCAGCCCGCGGGCGGGGCGCGGTCCTTCTCCCTAGTCCTTTCCGCGCTTGCCGGGCGGTGGCGCCGGAGAGAGGAGAATGCCCGGCAGGCCCTTTTCCAGGGGGAGACTCATTGCCAAGCCCCCGGGTGCGGCGCGCCGCTGGATGCTCGAAGGCTTGGGCGCCAACCGGGCGGTCAGGTTTCCCGCCGAGTTCTGGTTTTCGGTTGACGCGACGCCTGGGATGGGCTCAACGGTGGGGATGGCGCAGGCAGGAGAGGGGGGCGATGTGAGGGGTCGGGCAAAGGCCGGGATCGCCTTCCTGAGTCCTCTGGGCGGGGTGGGACGGACGGCAGTCGCGCTGGGCGTCGGGAAGAGCATGGCCGCGGACCACCGCCTGAGGGTGCTCTTCATTGATCTCGACCCGCATGGCGCGGCCTCGGTCGCGCTGCTTGGGGAGGACGAGTGCCGGCGGCACGATGCCGAGGGGCGGACGCTGGCGCGGCTGTTCGACGGAGGGGTTTCGTCGCGGAGGGCGGGAGCCTTTGATGCGGAGGCCTGCCTCGTGCGCGGGCTCGGGGGCGTCGGCGGCGCGGGGGTGTTGGATCTCGTGCCCTGGGGATTTGGCGTTGCTGCGAGCGCGGCGGAATCGAGGCGCGACGACACCCTCCACGCCGCGCTGGTGCCGCTCATCCGGCTTTATGATCATGTAATCATCGACTGTCCCTCGGGACCGGGGGCGCCGACCAGGAACGGCCTTCGCTGCGCGACGGCTTACGTGGTCCCGGTCTTTCCCGATGTGCCTGGGGCAACGGGTGTCGGCGAGCTGGCCGATCAGATCCGGGCCTTTTCCGAGGAGACCGGGTGGCCGATCCGCCCGTTGGGCGTCGCGCGGGTTCAGGTCGGGGTCGGAGAGAAGGTATTTCCCCAGAGAGTGGCGAGGATCTTTCATCGCCGGGACAGGGAGGCGGGCGCGTCCCTGCCTGCCGCGTTTGACACGGTCGTTCGGCTGAATGCCGGGGCGCCGCGCGATCCGGGTGACGGGGGTGCGTCGCGGGTCTGTGTGGAGCAGGAGGCAAACGAGAGCCTGAGGCGATTGACATCCGAGATCATCGGGAGGTGCCATGATCGACAACGCGGGGTTGGTACAGGAACTATGGCGGGCGGGTAAGCTCCGGATCGCCGCGCCGCCAGCGCTGGAGGCGCCATCGGGCGGGCGTCCGCCGATGGACCGCACGCGGGGCTCGCTCGTCGGTCTGGCCGTGGGCGATTCTCTGGGAAACACCAGCGAATCGATGGCGCCGGCGGCTCGCGCAGCGACGCACGGCGAGATCCGCGACTACCTGCCCAACCGCTTCGCGGAGGGGCGGCGCGTGGGCCTGCCCAGCGACGACACCCAGCTCGCCGTCTGGCTCTTGGATTCCATGCTGGACCGGGGCGGCTTTGAGGCGAAGGACTTCGCGGAGAGGTGCGCCGCGCATCGGATCTTCGGCATCGGCGGGACCATGCGGGGCTTCCTGGCGGCGCACGGGTCGGGGCGCGATCTGTGGGATTGCGGCCAGCCCTCCGCCGGGAATGGGGCGCTGATGCGGGTCGCCTCGGTCCCGCTCTACCACGCCAACGCCGCGAACGCCTCCCCCTGGGCGGATGCGATCTTGTCCTCCGCATTGACACACGACGATCCCACATCGACGGCATCCTGCGTGGCCTTTGCTGCCATGATCGGGGAACTGCTCCAGATGGCATCCCCGCCCGGGCCGGCGTGGTGGGTGCGCCGGTTCATCGGGGTCGCGCGACCCATCGAAGGGAAGGCCCGGCTGAGGAGCCGCGTGCCCCGGTCATCGTTCGAGGGCAGCCTCTGCGACTACGTCGAGTGCGAGGTGCTGTCGGCCCATCGCCGGGGGCTGCCGGTTCGCGAGGCACTCGACGGCTGGTTTTCCGGGGCGTACCTCCTGGAGACCGTGCCATCGGCACTTTACGTGCTCATGATCCACGGCCACGACCCCGAAGAGGCCATCGTCCGGGCGGTCAACGACACCTGGGACAACGACACCGCCGGCGCCATCGTCGGCGCCGCCGTCGGCGCGCTCCACGGCGAGGCCGCCCTTCCCAAGCGTTGGCGCGACGGGCTGCTCGGGCGCACGACCGCCGACGATGACGGGCACCTCTTTCAGACCCTGGACCGGCTTGAGAACCCGTTCCTGGGCGGTTCCCGATCGTCGACTTGGGGCGATGGGCCCAGAGCCTAGAACGGCAGGCGTCGGAGGTTCTGCGCGGCGGCGGTGAGCGCCTTGACGATCATGTCCAGGGCCTGCCCGCCGCCGCGATGGATGCCCGGATTCCATACCCCGACCAGCAACCCGAGGCCCAGGAGGCCAATGAGCAGGACGACCGCGGGCGACATCTTGCGCCGACCCGTGAACCATAGCGTGACGATGCCGATGCAGAAAAACAGGAACGGCACGAAGAGCGCGATGGGCAATATCCGCACGAAGAACTGATGCCCGAAAGCCGAGGTCAGCGATGTCAGGCCCTCCACGGTCGGCATTGTGCCAGGGCGAGATCGGGGGCGCGACCAGAAACGGCGCGGGAGCGGCTTGGCGGCGTGACGCCGCGGTCCAAACATCCGTGCTTCATGGCGGAGTCCAGCGCCCTGGGCCGGCCCCGAATGACGGTGTCGCGCACGGCAAAGGGAGTCGGCGGGGGACGGGACCCGATTCGGAATCGGGCAGCCGGGGTCCCCTCGGGCCTATCCTCCCCCATGACACCGACCCAGTTGATCACCCAGCCAGAAGGCGGCACCCCCGAGAACGGCCTCAACGGCCGACATCGCCGCAGGAGGCGCCCTGTGCCCGCGGGCGCCCGGCGCGCGGGACGTCCGCCAGCCGACCCCGGTCCCGTCGATCAGGTGAGGGCGGTCTTCGGCATCCAGAGGAAGACGGTCTGGGTCAACGCCATCGCCTTCCTCGTGGCCGCGCCGATGGGCGGGGCCGTTCCCTGCTTCGTGAGCCACCTCGCCCACCGGGAGGTGGGCGAGAACCCGTGGCTGTGGCTGCCGATCCTCGGGGGTTGCTGGTTCTCGGCGACCACGGTGGCACGGTGGGGCACGCGGGCCTTCGGCGACGCGGCCAAGGCTTGGGGGTTCACCATCCTGCTGGAGGCCTCGATGATCATGAGCCAGAGCCCCGCGGTCGGCTGGGCCGCGCTATCGATGCTCGCGGCGATCAACGCCCTGGCCACCGCCTGCGCGCTGATTCTGGACAACCGGCGGGGGTCGCGCGAGGCAGGGGTCTGAGCGGTCCGGCCCTTATCCCGGCCGACCCCGCCGGGACGACCCTGTCGATCCCGCGCCAATTGGCGGGGAATCGGGGCCGTGTCGCGAGGGTTCCACCCAACCCCTTGGGCGCGGCCCTCCGGCTGGGTGGGCAGGTCCCCCGGTGCGGCGAGTCACTGGGCGGGCTCGAGGCGGGCGGTGCCTCCCGCCGAGGAGAACGAGGCGGCGAGTTCGAACACGGGATTGCCGTCGGCGCCGATCGATATGGCAACCGATCTGTCGACGACGTACGTGCTCAGCTCCCTCTTGGTGTCTTTCCAGACCATCTCGCACCTCCAAGTCCCGGCTTCCTTGTCCGTCAGGACCAGTGAGCCGACGCACGGTTCCGGCGCGTCCTTTCCAGCGCGGATTGTGGCCACCACCGCGGCCCCCTCACCCTCGACACGTTCCACCTCGATGGCGATGGGAATAGGCTCGATGGTCCGCTGGTATGGCCTGGTTCGAAATTGGAGGATCCCCTTCCACTTGCGGCCGGACCCGAGCGCCCCGGCCATCGCCGCCTTGCCCTCCGCGACCCGCTTGAGCCGTAGCTCCTCGGCGGCGCGGGCGGCCTCGGCCTTGGCCTGCTGCTCCCGGGCCATCGCCGCCTGCTGCTCTTCTTGGGCCCTGAGCCGGTCGGCGACGAGCCTGTCGTGCTCGGCCTTGAGGGCGGCCTCCTCCGGGCTACCGGTCACGATCACGCCCTGGGGCCACGAGGCCAGGGGTCGGCCATCGAGCGAGCCGCCCCCCTCGATCAGGGCGTCGCCCGCCTGCCACGTGTCGCCGTACTTGGCGACCGAGACGCGGCCGAAGACCTCGGCCCCGGTGCCCTTGGGGCTGGCCAGCGAGATGAATTGGACCCCGGCGAAGCGGCCGTAGATGAACCCCTGATCGGTGATGCCCAACGCGGCCGCCCGGGCGCCCCGGTCGGCGGGCATGTAGAGGTCCGCCTCGGTCTTGAGGGTCGCCTTGAACCGGCAGAGGTGGGCCCCCTGGCCCTCGTCGAGCCAAGAGCACTCCAGCGCGGCCACCGACAGCTGCGGCGGCAGGGCCTTGATCAGGCTCGCGCGCACCGGCTCCTCGGGCGGCGTCAGCGAGATCTTGGCGCAGGAGACCAGGGCGGGTCCGCCAAGCGCCGCGAGGGCGGCGAGGGCGGCGATGGGGTGGGCTGTGCGACGATTCATGGGTGTCTCTCCTTTGTGGTTCAAATATCGGGATAGGGCGTCCTGTCCGGTGGCCCGGTCACCGCGAGGGCGGCAGGCGCGGAGGGGCGGCGGCATCGCTGTAGGCGCGCGCGAAGGAGCCCCACCGCGAATAGATCTGGCGGCCCGCCGCGGCGGAGTTCGATGTCGGGTCCCCGGCGATCGGGTCCAAGAACGAAGTCTTCGATGGCCAGACGGCCCAGAACAGGGTGGCGACCCAGCCGATGCCAGTGAGGCCAGCGAAGAGATTGATGGCGCCGATGACCCACCGGTAATGGTGGGCGCGGGCGAACGCGATGACGGCGGGCGCCAGGTACACCGACGCGACGAGAAAGACCAGGAATCCCAGGACCGCGCATCCTGCGACAGTCGGCTGCTGTTCGCCCGGTTGGTCGGGCGAAATCTGCAACACCACCCCGGCCAGCGCCCCGAATCCAACGCAGAGCGCGCAGAGAACCCAGAAGACCCCCAGCCGCCTCCAGACAACCCCAAGGCCGGAGCGATGGAGGAATGGGGGCCCCGGCGGGGCGGCCGGCGGCGGCGGCAGGCCCAGGAGCTCGGAAAGCGGGACCCAGCCGTCGATGCCCGGCTGCCACGCGAGATCGGCCGGATGGCACTGGGCGGCGGCGAGCATCTGGCCGACCGCGTCCGGCGCAAAGGGGCCTTGCTGGACCCCGTCCCTCAGCAGATAGATCCCCATGGCCCTCCGTGTTGCTCCAAGATAGAGCAAATCCAAGCGGCCCGCGCTGTAGGGTCAAGCTCCAAAATGGAGCAGTCCCGGCAGAACGTCGTCGGCGACCAGATCCGGCGGCTGCGCGCCCGGCGCGGCATCACCCAGCAGGCGCTCTCCAGCCGCTGCGCGCGGCTGGGCTGCGATCTGCCCCGGGGCACGGTCGCCAAGATCGAGGCCGGCATCCGCCGGGTCTGCGACCTGGAGATGCTCGCCATCGCCCGCGCCCTGCGGGTCGAGATGGCCGAACTCTTCCCGCCCGAGGTCCTCCGGGCGGTGCGCCGGGGCGGCGGCTGAGGGCCGGGCGACCCATCGCCCCCCCTGCGGGAGCGGGCGACCGGAGCGCTCAGCCCGGCGAGGGGCCCGGCCCCGGCCCGCCGATCACCAGCCCGGTGAGGTACTCCTCCAGCGCGCGCATTCCCTTGCCGGAGCGCAGCAGCCCGCTCGCGATGGACTCGGGGTCGTCGCCGATGCCCAGCTCGGCGTGGAGCGCCGCGACGCGTTCGCGGAACTCCTCGGCGGTGGGGTGGGAGAGTTCAAGCGCGGCGCCGAACCGATACAGCAACTCCTCCGGCAGGACCTCCTGAGTCGCGAGTGCGTCGCGGATGCTGGCCTCCTCCCATTGCTGGTCGAAGAGCGCCTCCCCCGGCGCGCCGACCTTTTTGCGATACAGATCCTGAAAGGTGGCGGCACAGACGATCAGCATGTCGGCGCGCGCCCGGTGCTCCAAGGCAGCGTCCCAGCCATCGAGGCCATCGAGCCGCCCGTCCAGGAGGCAGAAGATCTCGTCATAGACGCACCGGCTCCAGTCCGAGGTGTTGGCGCGACGGGTGCCGAGTTTCTCCAACTCGTCGATGAAAAGCACCATCGCCGCGGAAGAGCGGAAACGGTTCGCGATCGCCGTCAGGGTGTATGGCTGGTATCGGGCGCCGTTGATGATCCATGAGCCGGGACTGGTCCCAAGAAACGCGGCCCCGCCAGCGCGGGCCAGCTCCCTGGCTAACATGCTCTTGCCTGTCCCGCTCGGGCCGATCATCAGCGGGTGGCGGCGCAGGCGGATGCCAGCGACGGTCTCCGGGCGGGAGCGGGACTCCCAGAGCCGGATCAGCGCGGAGAAGGCCGACGCCTGGCTCCCGGTCAACCGCGGGCCAGCGTCCACCGCCCGGGTCGCGGCATCTTGCTTCGGCGCTGCGGGCGGCGCAACGGCCCCCGCGGCCCGGTCGAACTCGATGAGCAGGCGCGCCCCGTCGCCAATCCGGCACGCGTGGATCCAAGAGACCGCATCGCGGGGATCGAAGGGCGGACGGGCCGCGCGCTGGTGCGGTTCGCCCGGCGGGGGCGCGCGGAACGAGAACGGTTTGCCGTCCTCCAGCGTGATGCGGCGCCAGAGCAAAATGACGTCCCCCAGGCACGCCAGCTCGTCGGCCGCCAGATCCCCGAGGTCGATATCCACCTGATGGATCGCTCCGGTCACCTTTGCCTTGATGCCGGTCAGGGCGACGACCGCATCGGCCAGATGGCGCAGGGTGACGAGCAAGGGCCGCGGATCATGGGCGCCGAGGCTCCGGAGCCATAACGCCTCGGCCGCCTGGCAGAAGATGCCGCTCCGGGAATGGGCCCGGTCTAGCAGCGCGCCGATGTGGGGGGGCGCCTCCCCCACGCGTCGCAGGCCCCGCAACAGCGAAAGCCCCCACGCCCGCAGGCTCTGGACCATCCAGTGCGCGCCGTCGGGACATGTGGCATACAACCATGCTTTGTTCATGCGGGAGGATAGGCCGCCCGGGAGACGGACCCGCTCCGCGCCATCCGATAAGCGGTCTCATCGGCGTCCTATCCTCAACCATGACAAACACGGACAGCGGAAGGGACGGCGATCCCCGGATCGCGAGGGTGGAATTGGGCATCGTGGACGAGGGGATCCTCGGCGGCTACCGGTGGCGCTACAGGCTGACCCGGGGTTTGGCGGAGGATGAGGGTGAAATGGACTGGATGACCCGGCCCCTGGGCCGATTCGAGTGCTCGCTGCGCGGTGCCCTCGCGGTCATGGACCGCATCCCGGCGGGGGCCGCGGTGAGGATCGAGGCTCCGGAGTGCCCCCTCGTCCTGGGCATGACCCGGTGGATCCACCGCTGGCTCCACAACGGCTGGCGCAACCGCCACGGCGCCCCCGTCCGCCACCGGCAACTCTGGGAGACGCTCTGGGCCATGACGGCGGAGCGGCGCGTGGAATGGGTGGTGTCCACAGTCGAGATTCTCCGCTGACTGGGACGATGTCGCCACTTCCCGGGCGTTTCTGGGGCGACGATTGGATCTGCCGCCCGCGAGTGTCGTGTCAATGTCGCCCGAGAGGGCGGACGGCGCCACAGGGGTGCAACAAGTGCTCAGATAACCCCCGTTGTCGCGCAACTGGAGCCCACGGCGTGGTTGACTCGTCTCCGCGAGCCTTCGCTCTGGTGCCCGATGATTGAATCCCCGCGTGAGGCCGGAATCTATGCTGCGATCACACGATTTATTTGGGATATTGCGACCGCTGAGATGATGGCGCGGGCCGATGTCGCCGGTGTCGCGCCATTGCTGCAGCAGCATCTTGACTATGCCCAGCGACATGCAAAAGCGCCGCGCGACTTGCTCCCGGGTTTGCTCGCCCCGGTCGTACGTGGCCAAGACCCGTTCCCGCAGATCGATCGATAGGGTCGGCGGCCACTAACCTACCACGAACATCCCGAACGGCTACAGAAATATTTTAAGTGCTCTAGCCTCCTCAACTCCAGTGTCGCGACCAATCCCATCGGCCCACAGACCAAGTGTCCGATGTCGCGCGTGCCCCTCGGTGTCTCCATCCCAAATGTGATTCTCATGTCTCGTGGCTTGAGGATGGGGCGGGGGAATCGCTTTGTCGTCACCTTCAATGAACAAGAATGCCTGTCGCTTCCACAAAATCATGCGGGTGTTGTCGTCAGTCTGAACGCGTCAAGCGACAGAAGACGTGGTGAAGCGTGATTGTTGCGCCGCCCGTCCAAACCTCTTCGGTGGGTTCCAGTGGCACAACAGAGTAATCCACGTCACTGTTGGGTCCGGCTGTTACGATCTCGTATCCAGGCTCATCGACCGCGTCGACGCTTAGGCCAAACAGATTCCCAAGGTCGCAGATATAGTGGGATTCCGTTGGGCGGCCTTGCGTCAGGTAGGTCCTATAGAGACACTGCTCATCGTATAGAATGAAGGGTCTCGCGGTGGGAGGGACGAACTCTTGGCCGTACTCGAGGTAGCCCGGCATGGAATGCAAGGCGTCGATCATCGACAGCCTCGTCGTGGAGCAAACCGTCATGATGATGTGACCCTGAACCGGTGTGTAGAAGACCAGCACGCTGGAGCGCGACCGCTTAAGGGCGAAGTGGCCCGCGAGCCGGAGGGTCAAGAACCTGTCGAGATTTTGTCCCGCCTCCCTGGCTGCATCGGCAACGGCTCCCCATTCGAAGCAGTAGGCCTCCCCGATCGGTTCGGGCTGCCCCGAACTCAGTTGGACCGCCGCGCGACAATGCTTGGCCACGTCGATATCAATCTGTTCCAGCATAGGTCAATCCCTTGGGCGAAACCTTCCCCTCCAATGTTGGTGCCACGAATGCATGACGTGGGATAGCGCCTACACGATACCAGGGCACCGGCACGATCGGAAATGCGAAATTTGGTACCACCCGCGGATCCGACCTGGCGCTGCAGGGCGCCAAATCGGTTGGCGATTAACCGGTTCGGGTGGGGTTTGCTTGACATGAAAGCAACAATACACCCGCTGCGCCCAACCACTCACGGGCGGGCGTATCGACACGCGGGCGCGTGAGGCGTGCCAGCCACCCCACCCGCCTTCCGGTGCCAGTGGTTCTCTTGACGCCTACCGTCTCGCGCAAAGGCGGCATCTCCGCTCCTCTGCGAAGAGGTTGGCCAGCCAACCGACCGCCTCGGGATAGTGATCGCGGTGGCGGACAAGCTCCTGTCCCCGCGCGGAGGCGCTCAAGTGAACGTGTCGGCCGTCTTGGGCAAACAGGAGGTGCTACTATGCGGCGTTCGCCTGCCGAAACATCCGGTGCCAGCCTTGGGGGCGCATTCCGTCCTTCGGATCGAGGTCCGGGTCGAGGTGCGCCCATCATCCGCACCATCTATCGAGTCCGGGCATCGGATCGAGGAGTGTCCGGATCCTAGGAATTCTCCGATGACAGATTCTCATCTCCTCGGCCCGTGCCCGGTCGCATGTGACGCGCAGCCGCACAAACCTGGGGAAAGTTACTGACGCCATCACGTTCCTCATGTGCCCGGGATGGTCGAGCGCGTCACCCGAACTGACTCCCTCGGGTGCCCTGGCGCTCGCCACGTGACGGTGTCGCCATCGATCTGGAGATGGCAGGGCCACCGGCGCCTGTGCCACTGGCCGGCGTTGACCAGCAGCGTTCGACCGATCCGGCAGTGCCAGCGTCCGCCGATGTCCCTCTCGAAGGGCGCCTCGTGGATGTGCGCGCAGATCACCAGATCGGGCTGGTGCCGAAGGACCAGCCCGGAGAGGAGCCGGTTGCCGTCTGCGCCGGCGCAGACGGGTGTTCCTTCTGGTGGCTCATGGTGCAGGACGAGCCATGGGGACCCGGTCCGGTCGCGCGCATCCGCCCCGGCGGCCAGGGCACTGGCCACGCGCCCGGGGGCGTTGATGCCGTCCACCACGGTGTCGTGGCAGACGGACAGCACAAACCGCTGGTCGGCCACGCAGACTTCGTCCGAGAAACCTGGCCACATGACCCTTTCGAGGCCGGGTCCTAGGCCGAGCCATCCGGGGCGGGCGGCATCGTGGTTGCCCTCGGCCACGGCCAGGGGGCGTCCGGTCGACGCAAGTCGCGAGAGGCGATGGAGAATTGACTGGTGCTGTTCCGCAAGCGTCGCGCGTTCGATGAAGATCTCGCAGAGGTCCCCGCCGAGGCAGACCAGGTCGAAGCGGTGGGCATGGCGAATCACCCACGCGAACCACTCCCAGTTCGCGTGGAGGTCCGAGACGGCGAGGATCTTCGGGAACACGCCAAGAGGATAGGACTGTCCGTCGAACTGGGAAAGGCGGTATCAGGACCGCCGTGTGGCCAAGGGGGGAGTCAGAGGAACGCTTCGCATGAGCTTGGCGAACCGACAGGCCATTGGGACCTTGTGCAAGCGCTGTGGCGTGGCGGGAATCACAGTCCCGGCAGCCGGGGGGTGGCGGGATCTTCTGGAGGGTGCGCAGCCTGCGGGTTGAGGGCCGGGGCCGCGGGGGGTTGGCGGGTGCTGCAAGCGGGGCCGGGCAGCGCCCATTTCTGGAACCATTGCACCACGTGGGAATAGAGGTCCGCGGAGACCTTGTGGTTCCGGATGCCCGCCACCTGATCGATGCGCCAGGTGCCGTCGTAAGCGCGCTTCAGGCCGAGGGTGGCTCGTTTGGGATGGGTGACCCGATAGACGTAATAACGCCCGTAGCAGATGTCGCCGTAGTAAGAGCGGACGCAGCTGTGCATCTCCAGGCCCTCCCGATTCAGTTCCGCGCCGCAGGTGATGGGTTCGATGCCGTCCGAGGATGGGAAAGGGGGGGGAGGGAACAGGGTTCCACGGTATTGGCGTTTGGGCGCAACGTCGGCGGCTTGGGGCGCGGGTGCGGGCCGTCGGTGGGGTCGCGGTCGCCGGACGGGCGGCTCCTGGGGTCGCGGTCTTGAGAGGGCGAGAAACGTTTCCACGAGTTGGTCGTGGCGTCGGCGGAGGGCCGTGATCGAGTCGACCGGCCGGGGGGCGTTGGCGCCGGGGATCATCTGTGCCATCCGGGCGGTGTCTTCCAAGAGGTGGGCGATGGTGGGGCCCCGGGCGGCATCAGCGTTGGCTGATGGTTGCCGCAGCCTCGCGATCTCGGCGACGATCTGCTCGAGGACGGCGGGGGTGAGCGAGGGGCCGAGTATCCGGGAGCGCAGTGCCAAGATGACCACGGCGGGCAGCTCGCGAAGGTGGCGCAGCCGCTCGGCGCAATGGGGCATGCCGGCCATGGCGCGGAGTTCTTGGAGCGGCGTGATACCGCAGGATTCGGGGGGCACTTTCCGGAGTATCCTGACGGACGACTCATTCGCCGGAAAACCCAACCAGCCGGCGATGTCCCGCTGCCGGCGCGCGATCTGGCGAACGGCCTCGGCGCAAACTTCGGTGGCATTGCCCCGCACGAAGTCGGGGGCGGAGGCCAGCGCCCAGGCGAGCGCTGGATTGGCGTCGATGAGGTCGAGGGCACGGGTGTCGCAGGAGACGAGGCGCAGCAGTTGCCACTGCCGGAATCGGAATGGCGCCAGCTGACGGCGGACCTCCTCGGGAATCCGCCCGATGGCTCGGCGGGTCCAATCTGTTTGATCGTCTTCCGCCGGCGTAAAGGGCTGTGGGGTTCGGGCCGGGATCAGCCAATCGACGAGCGATGTCGAGGGCTCGGGTCGGGCGGTGCCGAGGAAGCCGCGCCGGACATCGAGATGCGGATCGTGCGGGTCCCACGGGCCGGGACGTTTATGGCGAAGGCGCGCGTGCGGCTCGGGCCAGGGGCGCGCGTGGAGCGTGGTTGTCCCGCTCAGGACGTAGACGTCGCCGTGCCACGCGCGCTCGCGGCCATCAAAATCGGCGTTGATGCCCCGGGCCACCAGCGCCCCTCCCCCGATCGGCGCCTCCCGGCCGATGGGACCCAGCATCTCGCGCCGCAGCGCGGCGGCGCGTGTCCCCGCGCTGGTTGTCTCGGTGTGCCCGGTCATGGTTTCGCCCCCTCATCGGTTCGCACGATGGTCACCTCGCCATCTTCGGTGATGGCAGCGTGGTTGTGCTGGCAACCGCGCCGCACCAGCGCCGCCGTCGGCAGGAGCCGAAGAAGCGGCAACAGCGGGCGCCTGGATCGGCAAGGCTCATTGAAGTGTGGCCGGGGTTGATGCATGGGTCGACCTGCCCGAGCGTCGGCAGGGACGGGACATGCGGTAGAAGCGAATGTCTTCGGCGCCCTCCGCCCAAGCCGCGACTGCAAGGACCTGTCCGACAAGGAGGCGGCGGAGGGATCCAGGATCTCCGGAGAGCTTGACACCCATCTCGCGTTCGAAGGCATCGAAGAACCGTCCAGATGCCGCTGGGGCGAGACGCCAGCGCCGGTCGCCCGCCTCCTCGAAATCAGCGGGTTTGACGACGCCTCGGTTTAACGACCGCACGACGAGACGATCCATGCGGGCGCGGAATGGCTCTTGTAGGTCGCACACGAGGGATTCGTAGGAGTCTTTCGGACTATGGAGGAACCCGAGCCATGGGTTGAGGCCCTGACCCCGCAGAAGGACATCCAATCGGGCGAACGCCATGTGGTACGCGAAGTCCAACATCACATTAAAGGGATCCCGTTTTGATCGCGGTTCGCGGGTCTCGCTATGGAAGAAGTCGTTCTTGACGAGGCGGTTGACCGCCGGGAAGAGTTCTCTAGCGATCCTGCCCTCCCATCCCCTGATGACATCTTGCGATGGGGGGGCGGGATCCGCCATGAGCTGGCGCAGCAGTGCTTCGGCGACGCTCGCGGCTCGGGTGACATGGGGATCGAGGGAGTGGTCGAGCCAGGCCAGATAATTGGTGACCTTTGCCTCGACGATCCGTTGCGCGATTTGGATCTCGGCGCCCGGAGCCAGTTGGGTGCGGCGCACGAAGTGCCGCCCAGCCCGCTCGCAGAGCCCCCTTCTTTGTGGGGTGATCGTCGACACATGGGAGCCGTGGGCCTCGCAGAGGCTCACGGCGATTCCGCGGCGCACGCACGCGCCCAGCAGTCGGGTGGAGAGCACATTGGTCCCCATAACGATGAGGTGATTCACGCGGTGCATGGGATACCGGGCGAGCAGTTCGCCGCGGCGGCGGGCGACGATGGTCTCCCCATCGACACCCAGCATCACGCGCAGATCCCCGATGAAGACCGGCATGCGAAGAGCCGCATGCTCGACCCAGTCGCCCATGATGTCGGCGTCGAGCCGGATGCCGAGGAAGTCGAGGCCATCCTCGAGCGAAGCTATCGCGGTCTTGTCCGGGCGAATCCGCAGGCCGCGGGCATCGAGCTCCCTTCTGACGTCCTCAAGCGCGCGCCCGGCCTCCTCACACCCACGTGTCAGCACGATCAGGTCATCACCAAAACGGATCAATCGCCGTGCGGGGGAATGCAGACATCGGTCGAAATCGGCGAGGAAGAGGTTCGCCAGTAGAGGCGATAGCGAACTACCTTGCAGGAGGCCCCGCCGCCGTGGTCCGTCGGTCCCGTCCCCATCCAGCGGGGTGCGAATCAGCGTGCCGAGCAGCGACCGCGTGCGCACATCAGCGCGCGGCAGGATTGCATCGATGGCGGCATCCAGGCGATCCCATTCGATCTGATCGAAGAAAGCCTCGATGTCGGTTTCGACTGCGTGTGAAAAACCCTCCCGAAGGGCGGCGGCCACGACCCGGGCGGCGTCCTTGGCGCCGTGGCCCGGGCGAAACCCGATGGCACCACCATCCATGGCGTGGTCGAGTGATGGCTGCAGGATGAGATGGATCGCCCGATGCAGGACCCTGTCGCGCGACGGGAGCAACGCGATCCGCCGTGATCCCCCGGAGCGTTTCGGCACCGAGAAGGCGCACGCGGCGCCCGGACGATAGGTCCCCGACGCGGCATCTTTCGCGAGGGCGGCCGCCAATGCCGCATCGTCCTCGATGGATGACGAGAACCCGTCATCCTCGTCGGCCTCCTCGCGCATCCCGCGGCAGACCTCGACGTACCGCGCGGGATTGGAGATCTCGCGGTCGAAGAAGGTCCGGGCCGTGTGCAATACGAAGCGGCCGGCGCCGTTGCCGACCCGGTTGCCGATGTGGAGCTCGGAACACAGCACGAGGTACGGGAGGATCTCCTTCCAGGGTCCGCGGAGGTAGAGCGGTCCCTGCATGCCGGTTAGGTCTTGCCGGGTAGATCCTCCCTCGCCGCGGGCGGATTTCGGACGGTGGGTGTGCTTCTGGAAGGACCAGAACCATGGCAGGCATCGGAGCGAGCCGAATACCGGGTCCGCGGTGTCGCCCGGCGTCGGCAAACCGAGTTCGTCCGACCGTCGGTCGATAAGCGCCCGAAGGTGACCCGGCTCGATCCGCCGGCGGACGCCGTGGTCATCCGGTGCCGGTCCTGAGAAGGCGAAAGGCGTTATGAAATCGAGACAGACCTCGTCGGCGGACAAATCGAGGCGGCCCTCGATGCGCGCGGCTGTCTCGTCCCACCGGCGGGACTCGATGGGATGCATTTCCTCGATGGAGAAGTTGTGGGCAGGGTCGGACAGCCACTCGGCGATGGCCCCTTGAAACTCGGAAGCGTCCTCGATGGTCCATCCGGGGCAGGCGACCTCGATGTCATATATGCGCCCGAGACGCACGCGGTCACCGAACGGCTCGAATCTGGGGTGAAACAGGAAAGGTCGCCGTTCGATGCCCCGCGCGCGCAAGGAGGACAGCAGCACCGCCTTGAGAATCCACAGCGGGTGTTCTCGCGCAAACTGATTTCGCAAGTTGCGCAGCCGGAGCGAGATCACCGGCCAAGTGAATGCCGTCGGGGCGATGCCGTCGCTGTGATGTGCCGTCATGGTTGCAACCCGGGTAGATCTTGGGTCGCCGTCGACTCGCGGGCCACGAGAATAAAGGCGCACGCGTCCCTGGGAAAGCCCTCGGTCGTCACCGTCCCGGCGACCCGCCTCTTTGCATTTGGGGCCAACGAGTAGCAGGCCACGAAGCCGGTCGCCAGATTGAGAGACTCGATCCTGCGTATCAGGGTTTCCCGGGATGCGTGACTCAGCCGGCACTCGAAGACGCTCTTCTGCGCGCGCACACCATATCCGGCCAGGAGCTTCGCCACGCGGGCCCGCTCCCGGTCGTCCGCGACATCGTAGGCGAGCACGTAGTCCGCGGCGGGCATCCGTCACGACCTCCTGCGGCGTCCGCGGGGCTCATTCGGCGGCGGCTCTTCGGCTGGGGGCGGCGCATCCGCATGCGTTGGCGCCTGCGTGCGGATCACGACGGGCCCGATGGGCCCGTCCGCATCCAAGGCGCGGACGAACGCATGGAAGTTCGGAAGCTGTTGCAGATCGGGGGGCGTGAACGGCGCGATAAACGATTGCAGGCGCACCGAGTCGGACACCCCCAGGCGAAAGGCGATCAGGTTGCCGACGTTGCCCAGGACGGCATCCGTCAGGTTCTCCCGTCCGGGGTTGGCGCCCAACTGGCCGAGCGTCTGATTGGCGAGGGTCATGTGAAGGCCGAACTTGCGGGCCTCCCCAAGCATGGTGGCCATGGCGTCGGTCACGAAGTTTTGGAATTCATCCACGTAGAGATGGCAGCGCGTCCTGGCGGTTTCGGGAGCCATCGCCCGGTCGAGGGTTGCCCCAAGGATCTCGACCAGGAAGATGAGACCGGCAAGACGGCAGCCAAGATGCCCGAGGAGTCCCTTGCTGAGATGCACCAGGAGGATGCCCCGCCTGTCCATGAGCGCGCGGATGTCCAGCCGACCCGACGAACGGCCCAACAGGTGCTGAAGAAAAGGACTGTGCAGTATCCCGTCGAGTTTGCACGTGATGTACGGCGTCACATTGGCGAGGCAGGTTTCTCCGGTCACCTTGGGTGCCTGATTCTCCCAGAAATCGGCGACCCGCCGGTCGGTGCATCCCGAGGTCAAGGCGGCGCGAAACGCCTTGTCCGTGAACACCCTGGGCAGATCCAAGATCGTATTGGGCGGATCATGTGGCGAGGCCATCAAAAGCAGCAGGGCGTTCCGGAAGTACATCTCGAACAACGGGCCACCCGCAACGCGCATGTCGAACATCTCATTGCAGAGCTGCAGCAGTTGGCCGACGACCAGGGATCGGCGCATTGCGGCGGCGGGGCCGTCGCCCACGTCCAGGATGTTCAGTCCCGGAGAGGAGTCGACCATCGATGGATCGACCAGTATCGTCTCGGCACGGCGGCCCGATGGCAGGGATAGCCGCACCGATTGGAACAGGTCTCCGTGTGGGTCGAGGAGGATGACGCCTTCGCCGGCGTCGATGTCTTGGCCGATCAGATGCCGCTGGAGTGTGCTTTTGCCGGTGCCCGTGGAGCCGACGATGTAGGTGTGGCGTTCCCGGCCCGCCGGGGGCAGCCGGAACGCGTGGTCATCGACAGTTCCCGCGACGACGCCCTCGCGTGGCAGGCGGGGCAAATGGCGATTGTGGCGGCGTCGCGACCCCTGTTGGATGAGTGAAAGTGGCCGCGGCAGGAGGCATGGCATCGCGGACGCCGGAATGTGGTCCACCAAGGAATCGGAGGGCAGGTGCCATGTGCCCTCCGTGGCTGTCGCCTCGGCGCGATAGAGCCAGTTGCCGAGCAGGCGCGCCAGCCCCCCCACATGGCAGCCGCGGCGGAATCGGGCGCGACAGCGCACGCGCCATGCGGGTCCAGCCCGGAGGGCCTGCAGCCATGTCGCCAGCCGGGCCATCCCTTGTCGATCCGGTGAACGTTGAGCCAGGCGCTCCAAGGAATCTCCCTCGCTCGTCCGCAAACGATCCGTAGCCGATGCCGCCGGCCCCACCGCGACCTCGATGGCCTCCACCTCGCGCCACCCCGCGAGGATGGCGGCAGGATCCCAATCCACTCGGTTGCCCTCCAGAAAGCGGGGGAGATCGAGGCCAGCATCCGTAGACGCGCATCCGCCCTGGCCAAATCCCGTCGGACCTGCTTGCGGGCCAACCGTCTGGCCCATGACTCGGATCGTGCGCCAGCCGGCGGAGTGTCCGTCACGCGACGTTGCGACGGGATGAAAGCGATATGGGCCACCCTCCATGCGAAGCACGGCCTCCAGCATGGCGCGCGACCCGGCCTGGGCGGACGCCCCGTCACGGCGGCGCAGCCCCACGCACCAGCCCAGTGCGCCATCCTTGCGCCGCGCCAACATGAGCACGATCTCCTCATCGCGATGGGCGCATCCCAGAATCTGCCCTTGCAGCGCGAGAATCTCCTTCTCGATCATCGCCTCCCGCTCTGAGACCACGGCCCAGGTGCCAACTGACTCAAGCTCCCAGTGTTCGCCTGGCGTCCCGCCCTCAAAAGGGGCGACCCCGGCACCTTCTGGTTCCTCGCCTGGGGCCATCCAAGTGCCAGTCTCAAGCCCACTCCTCATCCTTCCCCGCATAGTGCCCCAGGCGGGAATTTTCCGAACTTTATCCAAGTGCCCGAACTTCTGCCGCCACCAGGCCACCGATGCGGCCCCTCCCCAGCATCCATCGCAGCGCGTCGAGTGCCCCGGCGCCGACGCCTCGAAATGATCGTCCCCCATTGTGACCCTAACGCTCACCGAATAGCCCGCTTGGGGAAGGGCACCAAGCTCTACGACCATCTCAAGGGTCAAAACGCGATGCGCACCGAATAGCCCGCTTGGGAAGAAACACGACTGGTCGACCAAACCCACAGGTCAAAACGCGATGCGCACCGAATAGCCCGCTTGGGACATAAAGTGGTGGTGGCAGACCATCGCTGTCAAAACGCGATGCGCACCGAATAGCCCGCTTGGGTTCTTTTCATCGTCGTGTGTGTAATCGTCAAGTCAAAACGCGATGCGCACCGAATAGCCCGCTTGGGTCTTCTTTGAAACCCGTAACTCACTTTGATGTCAAAACGCGATGCGCACCGAATAGCCCGCTTGGGAGTCCTAAACCCAGACAAAGGAGAAAGATATGTCAAAACGCGATGCGCACCGAATAGCCCGCTTGGGATTCCGGCAAACGAACTCGCTATGGTTCCTGTCAAAACGCGATGCGCACCGAATAGCCCGCTTGGGTTCGCAAAGTTCGAAAGTATACCTACAAAGTCAAAACGCGATGCGCACCGAATAGCCCGCTTGGGACCTCCAAGATGAAATGGCACTACTTCTCGTCAAAACGCGATGCGCACCGAATAGCCCGCTTGGGGGGGGTGTTAGAGAGCTGATGTTTCCGCACTGTCAAAACGCGATGCGCACCGAATAGCCCGCTTGGGCCGAACTGGAAGCCGTCGGACCGGCCGAGTGTCAAAACGCGATGCGCACCGAATAGCCCGCTTGGGGAGTGCCTTGTATCATTGTAACCGACTCAAAGTCAAAACGCGATGCGCACCGAATAGCCCGCTTGGGAATCTTCTAGCACAAAGATTTCGTCCTATTGTCAAAACGCGATGCGCACCGAATAGCCCGCTTGGGAAGGACAATTCACCCTCATTCGTGAGGATCGTCAAAACGCGATGCGCACCGAATAGCCCGCTTGGGTCGCAGTAATCGACTCTTGAGGTCTTGAAGTCAAAACGCGATGCGCACCGAATAGCCCGCTTGGGTTTTATCTGTTTGTGTTGGTTGGTGTTGTTGTCAAAACGCGATGCGCACCGAATAGCCCGCTTGGGCAATTCACCCTCATTGATAAGCAACAAATAGTCAAAACGCGATGCGCACCGAATAGCCCGCTTGGGAAGGGGGTGTTTGAAATGCCCAAAGAACAAGGTCAAAACGCGATGCGCACCGAATAGCCCGCTTGGGGAGAGGTGTTAATGAACTTTGGAGATGCGATAGTCAAAACGCGATGCGCACCGAATAGCCCGCTTGGGACCTCCAAGATGAGGTGGCACTACTTCTCGTCAAAACGCGATGCGCACCGAATAGCCCGCTTGGGTGTGCACTAGTACTTGGATCCTTGGCACTTGGTGTCAAAACGCGATGCGCACCGAATAGCCCGCTTGGGATAATTAACAGCCAGTTCTACTGGCAAGAAGTCAAAACGCGATGCGCACCGAATAGCCCGCTTGGGAAAGCAACGTGAACTTCAAGTTGGTTAAACGTCAAAACGCGATGCGCACCGAATAGCCCGCTTGGGGTCACTTTCCGTGAGTGATCCAGAAGGAATTGGTCAAAACGCGATGCGCACCGAATAGCCCGCTTGGGATCAAAAGGAAGAGGTTAACGAACCCACCAGTCAAAACGCGATGCGCACCGAATAGCCCGCTTGGGGCTGGGTATTTTTCGCCTTTGGAAATCAACGGCTTGCGACGCGATTTCAAAGAACCTCGGGAAACTTCGCCGATTCTGATGAGAAATCGAGGACATTTTTCGAGTTTCTGGGTCCAGGACAAGTGGGAGTGGGGTGTCACGGTTGATGGGAAAGGGTCAGGGGAACTGAGGAGGACGGGTTCTTGGGATTGGGAGGGAGGGAGGTCCCAAGAAGGAGTTCGCGGAAAGCGGGAGCGATCTGCTCTATGGTGGTGTGGGAGGCGCCGACGGCGCGGGCGAAATCGCCGACCGGGGGCGGGAGGTGATGGCGTCGGACAATGACCAGGCGGCCTTGGAGCCCGCCGCCCTGCTGGACGTCGAACAGTGCCTGCTTAAGGAGGATGTAATGCGTCGCCTCCAACTCGCTGCCGATTTGGCCAAACGCGCGCTGGAGCGTCGGCTCCCACGTGCTGCGGGGCGGCAGGTACCGTGAGATGACGTTGAGCTTCTGCCAGTGTCGTGCCTTGTCCTTGCAATCGACGATCCAGAGGTGCCCGTCCCAATTGAAGATGACATCCAGATCGGTCTGGTCGCCCGATGCCCCCTCCGTCTGGATGCGGACACCCTTATAGACTCGGGAGGGGCCGAACCGGAGGACCGTGGCCACCACCGCGAGTTCGAGATGATCGCCCTTGTGGGTGACGTCTGGCGCGGGTTCCAGCCACTCGCGGCCCCGCCGGAACTGAAGGCGCTCGCCATCCCGATGCCATGTGCGCGAAAAGAGGTCGCGCTCGAAAGTCCCGCAATCGAGCGCCTTCGCCCTTCCGGTCAGGGCGAACGCCTGGGGCTCGCCCGCGATCTGAACGGCGTCGATCTGGCAGCGCAGGAGGGCGACGGCATCGATGCCATCGGCTTGATGGGGGTCGATCTTCTCGGTGCGGGTGGCGAGCCGTCGGTCGCCGGGCTCGAACCAGCACAACTGCAGACGCCTCTCGAGGTAGCAGGAGCGCACCCCGCAATCGACGGCAGCGAGAAAGGCGCCGGTCGACATGAGCTTGTTGCCGCCGGTGAAGTGTACGATCGCATCGTCCCGGCGCCCGCCTACGAACGAAGCCACGGCGGTCCGGGCTCCGTGCATGTCATCGTCGGGGATCTCTTTAAGATCGACGCCGCCGAGGAACGGAAGTCCGGCGCCCAGGAGCAGATCGCGAAGTCTTTCGGCGGGGCGCAGCGACTCCCGCGCATCGTGGCTGTGGAGCAACAGGACACGGGAGGGCTTGATGTGCAACACCGCATGGATCTGGGGCCAGATCTGGCGGCTGGCGGTCGAAAGCAGAAGGGGTCCACTCACGATGGCCGGCCCTTTTCCAACTCGACGGCCAATCGGCGGTTCTGTTCCTTGAGGTCGCGGACCTCCGCTTCGAGGCCCTTGACGTTCTGGTCGGAATCGCGCAATCGGGCGCGGAGCCTTCCGACCTCGCCTTTCAGGGAGCGAATCTCATCCCGAAAGGGTTGGCCGGCATCGCGAAGCTGGGCCTGGAGGGCGTTGATCTGGTTCTTCAGATCGCGGACCGCCTCCTGTTCCAAGGATGTGATCTCCTGACGGACCTCCAGCGGACTCTCCGTGGGATTCCAGGGATGAAACGACGTCAGATCGAATGCGTCGAGCCGCAGGCTGGCGAACGTGCGTTCATACTCCGCATGGTCGCTGGTGAGGTCGAGCGCACAGACAAAGACCTGAGTTCCTTCCATGGTACAGGCGAATCGGAACGGGTCCCGTTTCAGCCCGAACCGAAGGAGTTCACACCCATGGAACGTCTTGATGTGTCTGGCCCTCCAGAGTGGGCTCTTGAGCTTATACAGGCCCATCTCCACCCGCCGGCGGTCCAGATCGGGCAGGCTCTCGATCTGGGTGGCGACGGCTGGAGCCAAGAATATCGTCGATTGTTCCCGGCGGTCGATGGTCCAGAGGACCTCGGCCAGCGTGGACATCGTCACGCCGTCGCCGGTGTGCTCCAGAAATCCCATGAACAGATCGCGCTCGTGCGGTCGAAACTCCGGAATCGCAGCGAAGAACCGTTCCTCGGCGACCGTAGTCTCCTCTTCGATCAATTCGAGGCCCGGGCCGGCACGCCCGAAGAGTTCCAGGTCGAAACTGACCGGCAGGGGCGGGAGGGAAATCAACGACTCGGCGAACTCGAAGACGTACACCGAGCGGAGCCCGAAGAGCATCCCGAGGACCGTGAGGAACGGGACCACCCCCTTGAAGCCACCGGTGGGATTCAGCACGATCTCGCCACCATAGTATCGCTGGGGATCGCGGATGTAGGCCAACGCGCGGCCCAGGAGATTCGGCAGGCCCACTTCGCGCAACCGCCCGGCATCATGCACCTGAAGTCCCTCGATCTTTTCGATCCGAACGTGGTCCTCCGGCAGTTGGAAGTGAGCGCGGAGCACCCCCGCCACACTCTCCGCACAGATACGGCCATCCGCCGTGTCCGTGACAAGCAGGGCCACCGTGTCCGTCGGACACAAACCAAGACGGTGAAGCGAGTTGATTTCCGCCGACGCCTTCACCCGGCCGCTCTCCGACGACAGATCCATCTCCGCCAATCGCCGCGCGATCTGCTCCCCCAGTTCCTCCCCGGCGAAATCCCAAGGCTGCGGCGCCGCCTGGAGCGCGCGCAAGGCCGCGCAGCCCTGGCCCACCGACGTCCCCGTCGTGCACAGGATCGTCCGGCTCATGGCTTGGGCGCATCCCCCGCTTTGCCCGGCGGCCACGTCAGACACCAATTCCCCGGGTTCTTGCTCTTCACCACGAACTCGCCCACCCATTTCCCCGGTTCCGCATTCGCCGGAAAGCGCTCCCGGTCCTTCGGATCCTGGAGATACCCGATGTCCCTCGGCCCGCCGCCCTCGAGCTGGAACTTCGGATTGCCGTTCTTCGAGCGACCGAGCAAACTGAACTTCTGGGCGCTGCCGACTCTAATCTCATCTGAAGCGGATGACTGTTGGGGTGTGCCCCCGCCCGTGCGGCTGGTCTTGACTTGCCCCGGTCTTGAGGCCCCAGGGCTGTTTGGCGCAGCGCCTCCCTTTGCGACGATCTTGGAATAAGGGGGCAACACCAAAGGGGGCGTAGTCTTCTTGAATTCTGCAAAATCTCGGACATGCCTCGGATACTTCATCCTCGCAGGATTCGGATCTGCATCTTGGCCGGCCATCAGTCGCAGCTCTCGGATGGAAGGCTCGTCCTCCCACCCATGGCAACACAACTCTGCCATCTTGACCCGGAAAGCGCCGAGCCACTCGTCCGGGGCGTACGCCACGGATCGCTTCAAGGGATCGATGACCGAAGCGGCCTGGATCTCGATCCGCACGGCACCATAGCCCAGCGGCTTGGCCATGCCCAAGGAGTGCCTGTATTCTCTGTTCGCCGCATCCCCGAAGGTGATTGCCCAAATCAGGGCCCCCAGTTCCCATGGCCGCAGGTTGTGGAACCTCAAGTAACCCTCGAACTGGGTCCCGTTTTCGATGGGCTGGAAATACGTGCAGACGGACCGGTTGTCATTCGGCCTCGGATTGTCTCGTGATCCGGGACCATCCTTGGGCACCGGGTATCGCTTCCAGCCCCGGATTCTCGCGTCTTGGCCCTGCAGCGTGGCGTAACGATCGCTCGCAAGATGATCGCCGGACGCATCCGTCTCCTGTTGAATGTAGTTCGGATAGAACGTCGGCTTGGGGCGATTGAGCACCTCCTCTCGCATATCAAGCACCCTTGGTTCTCCCAGCGCAGGGAAGGGCTCGGCCGCGATCCGCCCCCGGAGCGCCTCGCGACCGTCCACCCTGCCGAAAATTGCTTCAGCGATGGGCATCGCTCCCGCGGTCGCTTGACGGTGCGCCTCGGGGAGGGCGTCACAGATCGTCTTGTGATGGGCGAGCCGATACATCAAGGCCAACCCCATCGAGTGCATCTCGGTATCCGGACCGAAGGACACAGTCTCATCATCCGCAGCCGGCTTCTTCCTCTTGTCGAACGCCAGATAGAAAACGGGGACTCGATCCACCTCCCTGGTTCGCAGCCGTCTGTTCCACCACTTCCAGTCCTCCGAGTCCTCGTGGATGAACTTGAAATCCTCCATGACTTCTTCCGGAACCGGGTGAGGTCCCGTCGGATAAGCCGCGCCGGGATCATCGAAGAAGACGAACTCCATGTGCTTCCGCTTCCGAACCCTCAGCCCATCGCGGTCACGGTCCATCGGCTGACCGGTGAACACGAGAGTCCCTTGCCGACTGCCCCGTAAACTCGTGACCTTGGCATACCAAAGGGCGCCGCAACTGTGGTCCGTATGTGCTTGCGCTGGGTCCGCATCGAACATCACATCGAGCGACTTTTTGCCAACGTCGCACCACGCCTTGTAACGGTACCGAGCCTGTTGCTTCTGGGAAAATGACGTCGATGGACTCACCGCCTCCAGCAGAGAGTGGTCTACCCGCGCGAACTCGCACGGCTGGAGTAGCCACTCGCCATTCGCCCCGCGCGACAGCCACCCGGCGCGGGCCTTGGGACGATAGGCGGCGCTCTTCGGTTCCGTTCCGCTCATCCAACCGCGATAGAATTGAGGGTCGCTATTGTTGAGATCGCGAAATCCGTGCCGCTTATCGTCGACGTGCGTCATGCGGGAGAACGTGGCGATCTCGAGTACGTTGCGCAGCATGCCCTTGATGCTGGTGCCGGGGATGGCGAATCGCCCGTCGGGGAGGCGATAGAACTTCTGGTGTGGATCGGAGCGTCGTTTCTCGTCGGCCTCCTTGGGGTGTTTTCCCGGCCCCCGGATGAAGATGGGAGTCTTGGCGGTGACGCGAAGCTGGATGTGGCCCGAAAGACCGTCGGAAAAAGGCACGTCGGCCCAGGACGCTTCGCCCGCCGGAATCTCACACACCCGATCCGATATCGGGGCAAAGTTGTAGGGAGAAGGGATGAAGCTCGGCGGGGGTCCATCCTTTCCACCACCGTGACTCCCTCCCTTGAAGCCACCCTGGGACCGCGCCTGTGGATCGTGCCCTCCGGCGTGGCCCCGCCGATCCCGCCCGCCGCTTCTCCGTTTCCTGTATTGTGCCATCACTCTACCTCCCGCGGCGCAAACCCGACAAAGCGACTGACTGTGGGACGCAACACGGCATCCCCGTCTGGTTCCCAGCAAACCTCATAGCTAACCCGGACACCACCGTTCACGGCCCCCCAATCGTGTCTCAGGAATTCCTGGGCTATAACCCAAGCCGATCCATCGGCCCCATCGGTTTTCGCGATCGCCCTAACGACCCATCCCGGTCCCTTCTGCCGGACGTGGAGGCTGGTGTCCTCGTGCGCCAGATAAAATTCGGCCGAGAGGACCGGTCCGAGGTTGGTCGGGAGGGTGGCGCCAGCTTCACGGAGCCAGAGCCTCTCTGTGAAGCAGACCCAGCCGACGCCACGGAAGTTGTTCAGCCTGTCGTGGAGTTTCGCGATGTCCGTTTCGGACTCCGGCTTGGAGGGCGCCAGTCGTCCCCTGCAAGGCTTTGCGCCGAGGCGAAGCGAGTCGAACAGCTTTTCGATGTCAACGGGCATGGACTGCCTCCTGGATCTTGCTTGCGACACCCTCGAAGTACCCGAGCCCTCGTCCCGATCCGCCGCCGAGGGGAAGGCGGGACTCGCGGAGGTCGTCGAGCGTCTGTTCGAGCACTCCCATGGCATCCTTGCCGGGCGAATCGCAAATCCGGAGCAGGAACTCGATGGGGCGGGGGGCTTGGAAGAGCGGTTTCTCGCTGAAGAGGGCACCGTCCCGCGCGCCGCCGGTGAATCGGTCGCAACTGACGTGGTGCTGGAGGTGCGGGTCGGGAAGAAACTCGGGTTGCCCGGCCGGCAACGATACCTCGGCCGGCAGAAGGACTCTTGGATCTCCATCCAGGAATAGATCGTCGATGAAGACGCTGCCCGGGGCGCAGGGGGTGTCGCGATCGCGGCCTTCGTGTTCCAGTTCCTCGCCGAAGAGGGTTTGGACAATCCCCTTGGCCTTCTGGAAGTTCCCTTGCCAGTCCGGTTGGTCCTGCTGATCCGCGAAACATCCCGCGAGCGCGCATGCGTGAAACATCGAGCGATGGCGCAATGCGCCTTTGACCCCGCTCCCGGGCAGGTAGAACCGGTCTTTGACAGAACCCAGGGTCGTTCCGTTCGTCTCGGTCCAGATGACGAACTTGTCCCGGACGGGCGCCATGTCCGCTTCGGAGTCTGATCCACCACCGAACATCCAGAAGAACCTCGGAGCCAGTTCGAGGATGAGGTTGGTGAAAGGACGCGGTCTAAAATTCGCGCTTCCCACTCGATCGCACCATTTCTTCCATTCCTCCCACCCCGCGCCGGGCAGGGGAAGCCCGAGATCTGGGTCGGCGGCGCAGAACGCGTCAAAATCGTTCGTGTCAGTCAGGTCGAAACACCGCTCGCTGATCCGAACGACCTTGAACCGCCCCAGCCCGCGCCGAATCTTGCCGCCGAAGCGGGTCATGGGGTCGTCGAGGATCGCCAGGAGCCGGTGCCAGTTGGCCCGATCTCCTTGCCGGGCGACCAACTCGCATTCGAAAGTGAACCTGTGGCCCGCTTGGACGACCAGTTCGTCGAACTTACCGCGGTGCGCGGCCACCCCGCGGGCATTGTGGCGGCAGTGATCCCGGAGCGTGGGATGCCTTGCGGCTTTGAGGACCTCATCATTGGGGTCGATATCGACGAGACCCAAAACCGGCCGGTCTTGCTTGCTGTGAACAGAGGCCCACGACGTGTTGAGGCGGGAGCCCTGGCCTTCGCCGCGGTCGCGGTCGGTCTTGTGCGCCGGTATATGGAACCCGAACAGCATATCCGAGCTGCCTTCTCCGTTGGCAAGCTCCCATGCCTCGCGCAGGACGCCGGCGATCGTCCCTCCCGGAATGGCCGGCAACCCGTTCGCATCGAGCACCACGCCGGCGTCTGACTCGTTCCATTCGCGTCCGGAACCCACGTGGACGGGTGTCTCGAATTGAATAACCAGCCGTGCAACGAACCGCCACAGGCAATCGGCGGAGGACATCGCCCTATTTTCATCCGTCGCGTTCATATTCATCACCGATCCTTCTTTCTGCGCCCCATGAGGATGGCCGCCTCCCGGCACGCCGCCAGCATCAGGCGGTCGGCATGCGAGAGGTCGATGTGCGCCTCCTTCAGCAGATCCTCTGCGTTCTTGCGATCCCTGAGCGCCGCGGTAACCGAATCTTCGGCGGAGCGCGAGCGCCCTTTCGCTTCTTTCCGCCATTTCTCTGACATGCGTCCGTGCGTGAAGAGACCTGAAGCACCGTTCGTCAGATTCTGCATCAGGGACGCCGTATCGGCGGCCCGGATCGCCTCTTCCCGCAGCCGACCCCACTGGCTCGATGTGATGTGCGTGTATGGCGCCCACCGGGCGGCCCAGTCGTGCGCAAGGCCCATGGCGAGGATGCCGACCTGGCGGTCGGCGTGGCGCCGGATCATCGCCCTGGCCGCGGCGGAATCCGGCATCTGATCGCGTTTGGCGGATAGCTTCGAGAGGGACGAAGCGGCGGCGTCCACAAGGGTCGGCGCCTGCCCGACAAGGTACTTCGGCTGCACCGCGACCCATCCCAGTCCGTCTTGTTGATACGCTCCCACCCGCCGCTCGCCGGCGGTGAATCGGATGGTCCCGCCTGCCGGATCGGGCTCGAACACAAAGACGCTGCCCTTGGCGATCACCTGGCGCTCCAGATCGGCCACATTGCGATACAGATTGAATGGTGAGTAGACCCGTGTTCGGACGAATGTCCGCTCCGCGAACAGCCGGGCGCCTTGCATGCCGAACGCCTTCGGATCGGGCCGGAATGTCGGTTGCGCCGTGTCGTCCATCAGCGCGAGGTCACTGAGCGCGTGAACGATCACCAAGCCTTCGGTCGCGGGGGCATTTGAATAGGCAAAGCCGTCGGCCTCCCAATGGGAAGCCGTCTCGATGACGGCCCTTCCGTATTCCGTGTTCCTCGAGCGCCCGATGCGCAAACCCTGTCCCGCGCCGAAACGCTGTTCGATGGCTTCGCGGATGCCGCCGGCAACATCGTCGTCGATCTCGATAGTGGCGCCCCAGAGAGAGCCCTCGGACAAAGAAGCGTATCCGAAGAGCGCCGCATCCTTGGCCCGGTCGAAGCTGTTCTCGTCAATCGCGGTCCTGAGACTGTGGCGGTGTTGGGTGACGCACCACTCCATGCGGGAGGAGAACCAACCACCCCGGATTTGCTGAGGCTGGCCCAGTTGTTTGGCATCCCACTCCGCGATGGCCGCGTTGAACAGAGCGCCACCAGTTGGCTTCGCTCCCTTGGGGTAGTGCCAGGAAAAGGCGGCCGGTCGGGTGCGGACGCCGGAGGCGGACAGCGGATAGGCGCTGCCGAAACGGACCTTGCCGGAGTGGAAAGCACTCCAAGCCCAAGAGATGTCCACGCCGTCGCGCTTGTCCTTCCATGCCCTGTAGAAACTGGTTGCTGCCACTCCGAGCAGGGCGGAACCAGGGATATGGTCGAGGCACTCGTGCGTGCCCACGGTCGCTGCCCGGGCGCTGACCACGACGTCATCCAGCAGACGGATGGTGATGTCCACGGTCTTCATGATGTCACCTCCCCCGTAACGCTGCCGATTCGAACATGGCATCGCCCCAAGCCCCGATGCCGGTGGGAACCCAACCGCCGGATGAGCGACGCACACGTCTTCAGGACCTTCGCGATATCGAGTCCTTCGGGAGGGTCGCCGGGCAGCTCGATTTCCGCCACCAGCTTCATCGGGATCGCGACTTCGATTTTCCGGAGGGAGTGCGCCTTGGCGACGCCGTTCTCGATCGCCGTTGATGCGACCGTCTCGAAGAGACCCGCGATGACGGACCGTTCCGTCCGGGACAGACCCGCCACCCAATCCCGAAACGCCTGCGGCATTCGCGCGCTTTCGAACTTCAGGAGACCTTCGGCCTCGTCGTCCTCCCTGGCGCGATTTTGTCCCGGCGGAATGGCCGGGCCGAACAGCGTGAGCCTTTGAACTTCGCTCAGGCACCCCGGTTGGGCACGCACGATCAGGAGGGCGGCATCGCGAAACAGACCTTTCAAGCCCTTGCCTCGGACGTAGGGAAGGCCCAGCGGGTCCCTGGCGACCGTTGCATCCAGGTCACCAGGACCCGCTTCACCTGATCCCACATGCCAATAGGAATGGAGATTGATGGTTGCGGTGAATATCATGATGGCGGGCCTCCTCTCGGGTCCGGGCAGTAAGCCCTGCCCTTCTTGATGAAATGCGCGAGGGTCAGAGCATCGGCCAGGGGGGACCGACCGGCGGCATCCCAGAGACCATCACCGGTCATCGCCTTGAAGCGATCACAAAATAACTCGCCTCGCTTCTTGCCTTTCGCGACGTGGCTGTCCTGGTCCTGGGTTACCCGGATTCGGTCGGCGTGCTTCCTGGCACGTTCCGGATCAGTTTCGATGAGTGAGAGCAGTTCCCGCACCTGGCCGCTGGGCAGATCAAGGGCGGCGTCGGCAAGTCCTCGAACGAGCGATAAGGGCTTGAGTTGGGATCCGTCCGGGGAATCGCCAGCAACGTACGGTGCCATCGACAGCGTCAAGTTCGTTGGTTCACCCGGAAGACGTGGGATGCCGGGCACCCTGAGTTCCGTCTCCAGGAGCGCGGAGAAGTCCTCGCTGGTGGAGGACGCGCTGACGCGATGGAAGGCCAACGAACAGGGCGGGATATGACTCTCCGACACGGACGCTTTCGCCCCCCGCTTGGCGAAGCCCGCCAACGACTCGCAGAGGGCGTAGGCGGATGAAAAGGGAAAGCGGCGTTTGACGAAGGCGATGCCAGCCCCCGCCGTGAGGCAATCCGGGAACGCGCCATCCAGCGGAAGTTGGTGGTGCTTTGACTTGATGTCTTTGAATTTCTGCCTGGTGTTCTCGACGAAGGCGGACAGAAAAGCCTCGGTGAAATCCAGCGCCAGGTCGGAGCGGATCACCACGGTGAGGTCGTCGCCGGCCAGGACGACCGGCAGCAAGGGCCAGATCTTTCTGGCATCCGGGTCGTCTTTGCCATCGCGTTTGCGGAGGAAGCGGTCAACCACCGCCCGGACCGCCGCTTGGGCGGCCTCTTTCCCGGCCATATCGATGGCTTCTGAGAGGTCTTTGTAAAATCTCTCGATGCCGGGCTGGCGCGCGAGCGTCCTTCCAAGCCGGATGAAGAGTTGGCCCAGGCCGTTGCCATCCGCGTGTACGATGGCGAGGTATTCGCGTTCCTCTCCCGAAATCGACTCGAAGCTCTCCGGCGCACTCCAGCCGGCCCATTCTCCTTCGGGCGAGAGTCCGAATGAACTGAATATGGTGCGGCATTCCCGGTGCGGGCGTATGGCGGCGGATCGGATGTCCACCGGCACCCGCTCCTTGTTGTTGTCGCGGTCGTGCTCCGTTGTCCCGGCGGGTAATCCGGAACGCGGACTCCGGGCAACCACCGGCGTGATTTCTGGGAGGGAAGCACATGGGAGATTGCGCTCGCGGATCAGGTTCTCTTCCGCGGCGTGAATGGCGTCCAGGTATCGGCCGCCCACGATGGGGACAACGGTCTGGGCGACTTCGAGCCCGGGGGCGGCGTGGGCGCAGATCATCGGCCAGACCGCGGCCAGTCGCCTGGCGCCCTCAGCGCTGTCGAAACGTATTCGGGCGCATCCCGCGGCCTGGGAGAGCACCTCGTGCCCACTGCCCAGCTTCAGGGAGGCAAGCGTCGTTTGCAGGAGCCGCCTCGGCAACCCGTCGATGATCTCGGTGGCTCCGACCATGTCGCGCAGTTCGTCGCTGCCCAGGACGAATGCCTGGAGGCCTTTGGCCGCGAACACGTAGAGCCAGCCATCGGGCTCCTGCGTAGCATTCTGCCCGTCACTCATCTCTGAACCTCCCATCGGATTCTCAGCGCCTGCCAATCCAAAATCTCATCCGGACTCACCTCGATGCCGATTTCCGGACGGAAATTCGGAGCATAGTCCGGCGAGAGAATCCAGCACTCGTTAAACGTTGTCCCCACGAAGACAGGCGACCCATCATCGCTCAATGCCAGCGCGGGTCGCACCGCCTTTGGGCGGAGATCGGCGCACAGGATTGTTGAGGCGGCGGCGACGGTGTTCTCGTGCCCCCAGAAGGATGCCAGCCCTCGTTGGTGGATCAGGGCGATCAGCTCTTGGATCGGCCTGGGTTCGATGCGCACCGGCCGTCGAATCAGTGACATCGGGAAGCTGTTCCCGATCAGGACCGGTCGATCTGGCCTGGGTATGGATTCCATCATGTCTCCTCAAAGAGGCGGGCGAGCATACTTTCCGAATTTTCGGGCGCCCTCGCGGCCGGTTTGCGGAACAGCGCGTCCGCCTTGACGCCGCCGGGAGGTGACGACGCGCTGAGCACGTATGCGGAGGGGGGGGCGCCGTCGTGGACCAGAACATTGAACTGCCACTCTGCCGCATCGAGATCACGATACACAAACCACAGGTTCTCGTGGAGCCGCGCGAGGTTGTTGAGCGCGATGGCCATCCATCGGTTGCCCTGCGTCCCGTTGAAGAGGACCGGGGACCCGTTCCTTAGATCCTCCGCGAGGCCCTCGCGCAGGGTTATCTCGATGCGCGACACGTCGCCGGAGTCGATCGGTCTCGTGAGGATTCTACCGATGG
The DNA here is from genome assembly GCA_964651705.1 of uncultured Verrucomicrobiales bacterium. Taxonomy (GTDB): domain Bacteria; phylum Verrucomicrobiota; class Verrucomicrobiia; order JADLBR01; family JADLBR01; genus JADLBR01. The sequence goes on along the minus strand of CAZYWZ010000024.1, from coordinate 28,478 downwards.
CGATGCCTTTGCGCTCGAGCACATCGCGAATGGTGCCCGCGGGAATTTGGGAGAGGGATCTGTTGTCGGTGTGCCAAAGCACGATCTTGCTCGGACGCGCGGCCAGGGCGAGGGCGATGACTGGCTCGACCGCGCCGCTGACAAAACTGTGCATCGCGGGCGCCTCCGGCCAATCCAGCGCGCCACCATCCACGATCCCCGATCCTGAAACGGCCTCCCAGGCGGCCTGCACGGTCGAGACGAACCGGATCGGGGCCGGGAAATCCACGGGGATGCGCCCGCGGACACCCCCGGGAAGCAACCACGTGCGCCTCGTGCCGCCCGCCAAGAGGTGCTCGATGTCGAGCTTGTTACCCAATGCGACCCAGGAGACGGCCCCGGTTTCTTGAATCACCTCGCCCGAGATCATCCAATCCCGTGCAAGCGCCCGGCGAATCGCGTTTGTTGCGCACGGGTGGGTCGCTTTTGCCGCCAGCGCCGACGCGAGCCCAAGTGAGTCTCCCGATAACGGCTCGCCCGGCAGCGAGCAGAGCAGGTGATCGCAGGAATTGCCATCGAATCGCCAGAGGTGTCCCACGGCCGGCTGCCCTCGGCGGTGGCCCGACCCATCCAGCGGGAAGCAGGCCAACGAACCGACCGTACCGAGCCGCTGCTTCAGGGGGATGCCGTCATCCAGAGGGGAGACGTCAAGCAGCCAATCCGGTACCTCCTTCTGCGTAACCGCGCCCCCGTTGACCGCGGCCATCCATTCCTCAGCGGCAGCGCGCAGCCATTCGCCGCGAAGCCCGTCGCCGATGCCATCCAGTGGGGCGCGAGGGGCGGATGGTATCACCTCCGCCCCAAAGCGCAGGAATGCCGCGTGTCGGAGTTGCGCGGGCGTTGGAAGCGTCCCCACCCATCCCGCCTCCCAGATCGATGCCTTCATTTCGGGCGAGCAAGCAGGACTAGATCATCGACCCTCTCGGCGTGGAAAGGGGCCGGGGGACCGCTTTCCAGCGTCGCGACGCTCCCATCTGGAGAGAAACTCCCGGCGCCAAGAATCCTTCCCGACTTCGCGGAGAACACCAGGAATCGTCCGTCGGCCAACCGGTCTGGCCGTCCCTCGATACGCCACTGGGCGAAGGCGACATCGGGCCGCCCGGCGGCGGGCTGAGGGGGAAACACGACGACCGCCCTCGGGTGATCCGTCGGCTGTTTCGCACACAGCGGGGGCAGTTCGCCCCGGCTGATCGCGGGCACTGGGTCGCCGCGGGAGATGTCGATCACCACGACCCGGCTGGACGAGGCCACCCCCGCCTGCAGCGCGACATCGCTACAGTCGAGCACGCGATCCCTTGCGGCGGCTGTCAGATCGATCCGTCGGCCCACATTGGCCATCCAGGGATCTGGAGCCCGCTCGGATCGGGTCTCTGGAGTCGCCAGACCGTCCATCAACGCGCCCTCTTGAGCCAGATAGTCCCACCGGGGATCGTCGATCCTCAGAATGGGCGGCCCGGTCCGGTCTTTCATCGAGGATGGGATCGGGCGCCCGTCAGTCCGCGCAGAAAGCACGTCTCGCACTACGTCCATCTCTTTCGCCGTCGCGTCATCGGCGACCCAACTCTGGGCAATGACCGAAGCCGAGAGCGTCCGGGCATTCCACACGCACAGGACCCGCAACCCCGGCTCGCGGCGTCCGGTCGAGATCTCGTCGGGAGTGGCGGGTTCGGGGAACGGTCCAAACGGGACCACGCGCCACTCTCCCGACGCCTCGACGCCAATGACCAGGACGTAGAGATCGCGCGCGTCCTGCCCCAGGAGCGTCGGAGCCATGAGGCGGATCTGTTCGGCAGCAGGCTCCGAATCGAACGGCGCCGGTCTAGGGAGGTCAGGGATCTCCACGGCTTCATCCCCATCACCCTGCGCTGCCGAGCATTCGTCGGGCGGAATCTGGGCCGCTTTCCAATAGCAGAGCCAGCGGGCGAGGCGAATTACCTGCTCGCCTTCGGGCTCGATCCTTCTCACTTGGGGCAAGCGCGGCACGTCTTGGTCTCCGTCAAGTAGAGTTGCCCGTGACGCCGGTATCCGAATTCCGCCACTCGTCCAGTAATGGCACGAGGGCAGAACAGATCGACTCCTTCAGCAACGCCACGGCATCGGGTGATTCGTGCGAAAAGTCCCGCTCGATCCTCTGGGCGATCTCTTGGCCGAGATCTTTCCTGGCCCGATGGATCGCATCACGACCCACCCCCGCCGCGCGAATAATCTCGGGATCGGCGACACTGCGACCCGCCATGGCACCCCATGCGGCCAAGCGTTGGCGGGCATCCATCGTCACGAACAGGGCTCGGGCCATGTCGCCCCCCAGGACCCCGATGTCACGGTCGCCGTCCGGCGAATCGGCCTCGTGATCGGCCAAAAGGTTCCGCGCCTCCTCGATCAGCGCGTCCAGAGGGCGCCTCGCTCCGCCAGACTCTCCCCCGGCGGATGGCGCGCTGGCGTCGTCAAGGCTGATGGTCCCCGGGAGTTGCGTGGCGAATCGCTCCACGAGCTTCTGGGCGACAGTCGTCTTGATCGTCTGGGAAACGTATCCCTCTGCCGCCGGGAGCGCCCTGCAACCAGCCTTGGCGATCTTCAGCTTAAGACCTTCTTTATAGCTCTTCCCCTCGCGCACCTTCCCGTGCTTGAAATGGTGCTCCATTTCGAAGCCGCACCGGACGGGATCTTCGAGATGCTCCCAGAGATCTCCTGGAACGCGATCCAGACAGAACTTTTGCAACCACTGGCCAATATTTCCCCGGAGGCGCTTCTGGCACAGCGCGCCGATCACCTTCCGGGTCGATTCGGAACACCGTTCGAGCGAGCAAAGCTGCAGCCAATCGATCCAGTCCTTGAGGCATGTCTCGTGGTTCCCCCTCCAGGGCCGGTACCCCGCCCCGCTCGTGTCCTTCCGTCTCATATCGGCCAAGCGGTGGTCATCGTGGCGAGTCGCTCCGTGGAGTCAATGGGAGAAATCACGATGGCGGAGTCGGGCGGATGCGAAACTTTCGGAAAACGTCACCCCTCGGCGCTATGCGGCGTATGAGCGTGTCGTGGTGGAAGTCATGGATTCGGCGGTTCTGGCAGGCCGTCGGCCTGGTCTTCGTGCTCCTGGGCATATGCTGCTTATTGGCGGAAGCGGGACACCGGACCGCAAGGCGACCGCGACGCATCAGTGCGGGAGGTGTCGTATGAAACAGGGCGGACTCGAGTCGCATCTGGCGAATGCCGTGAAGGATTCGGGCGAGGCGATTGCCGCGGCATCGAGGGCCACGCATGCGTTCCTCGCCAAATTGCTGCCGCGGCTGATCCTGACTGCGGTTGGACTCCTCTTGCTGGGCGTCGGATTGCTCGAACTGGCGCGACGGTGGGCGCTGGGGCAGTATCACTCAAAGCTCGACTATCTGGCCAGGCTTGGGGACATGGACCCGCACTTGTCCGCCGCAATCGGCTGGGCGGGCCTGTGGCTGATCCTTGTGTGCTGGCGGTATTCCTTTGGGGCCGCGGGACGTTGGATACTCCGTCCGCTGTTGCCGATATTCGGCCTCTTGAGCCTCTATTGGGTGATCGCGTTTTGTTTCACCTTCGATTGGGATCTTGGGTTCAACGGCATCCCCAGGGTCCTGCAACGCGTCGATCCCGAGCGGGTGCCGTGGTTCAAATCCGACGGCACGCCGTTGCTGTGCGTCGCAGAGAGGAATGGGGCGCTCGCACTCTTCTACCGGTATCAGCCCGGTGTGAAGTTCGATCCATTCGGCAACGTTGTCCGCCCGGTCCAACCCGGTGACTGGCGGATCTACCAAGCGCAGCGGGCGAAGCTCCAAAAGGACCTTAGCGAGATCCAGCAAAGGTTGAAAGACATCGAGGCAAAGAGTGCCGCCGAAAGGGCCAGAAAGCAGGCCGCCGCCGCAGCGCCGCTCCAGTCGCATGTGGCGCCATCGATTCTTTTCAGAAACGAGGGTGCCCCGGTTGGCGACACCGCGGGCGTCGGCGGTGATAGTTTTCCTCCGCCGCGCTTTCCGTCGGCCCCCGGCCTGACGGGGGAAGCTCAGCCATCGCGAGCCGTAGCCTTCCCGCTGCGCAAAGACGGGTGGCGAGTCATGCCGACGCGATTGGGCCTGCCTCACGTCGCGTTCATCTGGTGTGACAGGACCATCGAAGTTGGCATTCCCCCGCGCGCTCCGGTGATCCTTCAGCCGGGAAGAAGACTTCGGATGCATGTTGGGCACGGGGAGGCAATTCGGGCGCGCCAGATATCGAGCGGGAGCGAGGGCACGATGTGGATTCAGAAAGTGGACTGATGTCGCCCCAGCAGCCTGCCGGACGTGGCGAAGTCCGACACGCTGCTTGGGCGAACAAGTATCCCTGCCACCCGATGCGTGAGGTTGCCGTGTAGGTGGCCCTCCGACGCGATCTGATTCTGGACGAGGGATCCGGGTAGCATGTGGGCCTTGTGTTTGAGCACACAGGCGAAGGGCCGGTACACGAAGTCATCCGGGCTGCTGAAGGACTGCTCGTCGCCTCGCGCGAGCCTCGCCGGATCGGTGTGATCCGCCGCCAGCGGCGCAGTGGCGGCAGGGGGCGTTGGGGGCTGTGCGTCAAGGGACAGTGCTTCGTCATGGGCCGCGACGAGGGCACCGATATCCGCGACGGGGGCGCCCCCCTCTATCATCGCGTCGATCCTGTCATGCAGGGGATGGTGCCGAATGGGTTCATTGGCCCGGCTCGCGGGGTCGGGCACATCTTCTTTGATCTGCGCCCCGGTGTTTTGCTTCACGCCGCGGGGGTGGGCGGATAACGTCCGGCGGCATGGCGTTGCCCGATGCGGCGGAATCTGGCGCGGATGCGGCCGCAGCGGTGGCATTGGGCCGGGCGGCGCTGGGGGCCGGTCCGGGTCCCGAGGACCGCGCGTCCCGGCTAGCGCAGGTGCGGGGGCGCCTGTTCAAGGAATCGACGCACATCATCCGCGAGCATATCGAGCGCATCAGCACCACCGACGTGCGGGTCCTATTCGACCTGCTCGACGGGGCCTTCTTCGAAGGGCTCTGCCGTCGCACCATCGCCGAACGCGGGGCGCTTCTGGGCTTCCGCCTGGCGCGCCGGATGACGGCCGCGGGCGGGCGATGCGCCCATTGGCGGAAGGACGGTGTGGAGCACTACGAGATCGCGATCTCCACCCACGTGATGTTCGAGAACTTTCATGGCGACGTGGCGCGCGACGTGGTCGTCAACGGCCTGCCATGCCACAATCGGCTCGATTGCCTGATGCGCATCATGGAGCACGAGATGGCGCACCTGATCGAGTTCCTCCTCTGGGGCGAGAGCGATTGCTCGGCGCCGAGGTTCTTCGGGATCGTCAACCTTCACTTTGGGCATACCGCCACCAAGCACCAGATGGTCACGCGCCGCGAGCGCGCCGCGCGCGTGTTGAACATCCGCCCCGGATCGCGCGTCCAGTTCGAGTTCGATGGCCAGACCCTCGATGGCATCGTCAACCGGATCACCACCCGCGCCACAGTCCTGGTCGAATCACCCGATGGCCAGCCGTACAGCGATGGGAAGCGCTACCTGAAATACTACGTTCCGCTGGCGGCGCTGCGCCCCAGAGACCCCGCTTGAGAAGCGTTGTCGACGGGACGCCACGGGTTCATTCTTGTTTCTCAGACCCCATGGGACTACCGGTGTCACCCCCCTCCTGTTATAATGCCGACATGGACATCAATCCGACCCCCGCCGCCGAATCGGGCGAAGAAGCCGTCCTGATCCAACGCCTCACCGGATGGGCCCGAACTGGGCTCGACGAGGCACTGTGCGACGCCCTCGTTCCGTCCGCCGCATCCGGGTCCGCCACCATCCGCGAAATCCTCGCGCATCCCGAAATTGTGGCCCGCAAGCCGGACGTCGATGGCACTCGCCTGATCGTGCGCTACCGGCTTAAGGTCGATGTCAGCGCGACCGCCAGCCACACGGAGATCGCCGCGGATGAAGCAATCCGCAATTTCTTTGGCGGAATCGGGGATGGTTCCTCGCCCGACGACCTCATCACCTGCGACTCGACCCTGGTAATCGCTATCGAAGTTCCGCTGCATCACCGGTCCGGCGCACAACCGCCGGAGGACATAATCCTCGTGGGGCCCGAGGTAATCTTGGCAGGGTCGGGAACCGACGTCAGTCCCAGGTGACCTTGGCATCACATTTGCAAACCGATTCACGAAAGTCTTGAAACGGCCATAGAATGATTTTCTATGATCACCATGCACTCGTAGGGGTCCGAAGATCTCGGGCAATTGCCTCGATGGCCCAGGGTGACGCAGCCATACGCATGCCATGAGAATCGATGAAGTGACTCCTGGCCTCCGGGTTCGAGTTTGCGGGCAGCCAGACCGGACGGGAACGATCACGACGGCAGCACCGATTGCCGCGTCCGGCGTCACACGCGTTCAGGTGGCCTTTGATGGTGCCAGCCCGACCTGGGTACGCGTGGAGAATCTGGAGCGTCTTCCGGAACAACGGGACATTTTCGCCGAGTTCGCTGGGGGCCTCGTCAGTCGACCCGATGCCCTGAGGCGAAACCTATTGCACGAGAAACTGCAAGGACGCCTGTCGACGTTGCTCTATTCAATGGAGGCGTCCAAGACGCAGTTCCTCGCCTTTCAGTTCAAGCCGGTGTTGAAACTGTTGGACTCGCCAACGAATGGGATCCTGATCGCCGATGAGGTGGGACTGGGCAAGACCATCGAAGCTGGTCTTATCTGGACAGAACTTGTCGCAAGGACTGGTGCCTCCCGCCTGCTGGTGGTGTGCCCACCACACCTCAGAGAGAAATGGCGACTGGAGCTGATCGGTCGATTCGGTGTGCGCGCCCAGATCGCGCGGAACGCTGACGAGGTGCTGCATGAACTCTCGGACGCGTCACACTCGCCCGGCCGTTGCTTCGCCCTGATTGCCAGCTATCAGACACTTCGCCCGCCCCGGTCTTGGGAGGACCAGGAACCGGCGGAGCGGAATGCGCGCTCCCGCCTTGCCCACTTTCTTCATGCCGCGGGCAACGGTGCCGATCCGTTAATCGATCTGCTCGTGATTGACGAGGCTCACTACATGCGAAACCCGCAGGCTCTCACTTCCCGTCTTGGTGACCTGCTGTCCCCGGTCGCGGCGCACAGAGTCTTTCTGTCCGCGACACCGATGATGATCCGTACAGGAAACCTGTTCACGCTCCTGCGGCTTCTCGACCCGGACACGTTCACGGACGAACGGAGTTTCCAGGACATTCTCGGCGCCAACGAGCCACTGGTCCGGCTGAGGGACCGGATCCTGGGGGCAGGATCGGCGCCTGCGCATGCCGAGGTTCTCGGACTGATCGATCAGGCGCTGACGCACCCTCTCTTGACCGACAACAATGGGCTCAGATCACTCCGGGAAAGCATAGGCAACGACGCCAGCAGCCTCGAAAGAACGAGCGGGCGCAGCCAACTGGCGTGTCAGGTCGAGAGAGTGAATCTCTTGGGCCAGCTGGTGACGCGTTCCCGAAAGCGCGACGTCTTTCAGAACCGGCTGGTCCGCGAGGTGGATACCGTGCGGGTGCCAATGTCCGACGTCGAGGCGCGGTTCTATCATAGCGTCACCGAACTCGTGCTCCGTTATGCCGAGAAGCAGGGAATCGGCGCCGGCTTCCTGACAGTCATGCCGCAGCGCCAGGTGTCAAGCTGCATGCCAGCCGCGCTGAGGTCTTGGCTCGAGGGACTGCCGCTAGCCACCGAGGAGGATGTGGCGCCCGATCTGACCGGGGACTTGGATGAGGACGCGACCCAGGAGCGACCGCTGATCGGTTTCTTGAGCGCTCATCTTGGCGGACACTTTTCCGTAACAGAACTTGAGGAGAGCGACACAAAGTACGCCAGCTTGCTGGATACCCTGCGGCGCTACTGGGCGAGCAATCCCGAGAACAAGGTCGTACTATTTGCCTACTTCAAGCCGACTTTGTCCTACCTGAGAGAGCGTCTAGCCGAGGACGGCATCCCCTCTCTCCTGCTCACCGGCGACATCGGGCAACCCAAGCAGGACGTGGTGGACGCGTTCCGGGAGAACGACTTCCCAAAACTGCTGCTGTCGTCCGAGGTTGGCGGCGAGGGTCTGGATATTCAGTTCGCAAGCGCCCTCATCAACTACGACCTGCCGTGGAACCCCATGGTGGTCGAGCAGAGGATCGGGCGGCTCGATCGCATCGGGCAGGCCGCCGAGCGCATACTGATCTTCAATCTGATACGTTCGGGTACAATCGACGAACGAATCTACGATCGCCTTTTTCTTCGGCTGGACATGTTTCGAAGGACCCTGGGCGATCTGGAAGAGGTGATAGGGCCAATCATTGCCAGGCTGACCAACGACCTCCTGGTCCACAGTCTTACCGAGGTCCAGGTGGAGGAACGTCTCCAGCGGACCGAAATGGCCTTGGCTAATGGTCTCGCCGACATGGCGAAGCTCGAGGAAGAAGCGGCTGTCCTGGCGGCATACGGCGATTACATCATCCAGCAAATAAACGCCAGTCACACAAACAACCGGTGGGTGCAGGGACGCGACATCGAGGCGTATGTCATTGACTGTCTGAGCCTGCATTATCCAAAGACCCGTGTGCGAGGCATCGACCCAGGCGACCGGAGCTTTGAGATAGAGCTAGATCCCGACGCCCATTTTGATTTCTGTCAGTTCCTCGAAGGAAACCGGCTCTTGGACCGGACTCACCTAAACACCCTGGATCCCCGACGCATTCGATTCGATCACCGGATGTACGCTGGCCGTGCGGGTGGGGAGGAGGTCGTCCACGTGGCGCACCCGTTGGTCCGTTTCGTTGGCCGCGTTTTGAGTGATCGGGCGTCGGTCGCCCCGGTCGCGGTCACAGCGTGCCTCCCGGCCGAGGTACTGGGAGGGGACGTGCCTCCGGGGACATACGCATTCGTGGTTCAGCGGTGGACTGTCGTGGGACTTCGTGCGAGCGAGGTCCTCCGCCACGTGGTGTTGGATGTTGGGGGCGGAGGATTGCTCGATGCGGACGGAATAGCCGAGCGCTTTGTGGAGGCCGTGGCAGACGCCGGTCGGCCTTGGCTCGATGTTCAATGGGAGATCGCCGATCTGCCCGCCGTTGTGGAGCAGGTGCGGAGGATGGAAATGGACGCAACAAATGCGTTCTTTGCCTTTGTGGCGGCAAGTGAAGCCGAGAATCGGGATCGCGCGGAGATTCAGAGACGGGCTGTCGACCGGTTTCAGGCACGTCGCGAAACGGTGCTGGAGGAGGTGGCCGCGCGCCACCAGGCGGCGGATCGCGAGAGCTTGTACCGTGCAACGATGGGCCAGCTGCGGAACCTCAGGGAGCGCAGTGACGTCCAGCGGAGGAGGATTGAGGAGAAGGCGCAGGTCGATGAGGACTTCCGGACCCTCGCGATCGGATTGGTCAGGGTCGATGGGTGACCATGCCAACACCCGACATTTTGGACATCTCCGAGTCGGTGCTGCTGCTGCGGCAACTCGGTTTTGCCGGCGGCACGGTTCGCAGTCAGCCGCGGGCTGAGATTTCCACCCATCGCCGCAGGATCCGGGACCTGCATATCGGTTTCGATCTGGGGACGAGCTGCACCAAGGTGGTGGTTGGCGATCCCGAGGCTGGCGACTCGTATCCCGTCTGCTTCGGCGCCGAGCGGATGGGGATCGAGAGGTATTTGTTGCCCACGCGGTTTGAAGAATCTGCCGACGGGGCGGTCGAGCTCGGGGCAGCGAGATCGAGCTTGTCCGTTCACAACCTAAAGTGGCGCGCCATGGAGGCGGCGAGGCATGGTGAAGGAATCGAGCGGGCGACGGAAGATTTGTCTGTGTTCCTGGCGTTGTCCGTTCGATACGTGCTCTCGTGGTTCGAGCGCCATTTGGCCGGACAGTACCGGGATTGCGACATCTGCTGGCACGCGAACTTCGGGTTTCCCGACAGGCGGGCGGATGGCGCCCTGTTGGGTATCTATGAACAGGCTGCGCGCGCGGCCCTAACGCTCGCCTCGGGCGTCGGCCCAGTGTCCCGAAGGCGGATCGCCGAGGCGATCCGTGCCCCATCGGGTCTCGCGGCTCGGGCATCAGCGTTTAGCCCAGAACGGACGCACTTTTATCCTGAGATCGCCGCGCAATTGGCGGGATACGCGAGGTCCCGATTCCGGAGGGACGGAAACCTGCTCTTTATCGATGTCGGTGCCGGCACCCTGGATATTTCAACGCTCATCATCCATAGCCAAGGTCTCTCCGATCGGTGTTCCTTCCATTTTTGTGCCGTCCACCCCCTGGGGGCGCTCCGCTTGTTCCACAGTCGCCGCAGCCATCTGGAGCGGCACTGGAATGGCGGGTTGAGACAATTTGATGCCTGCCTTGAGGACGGCATTTTGCCCCTGCCAGATTCGCTCGATGAATTCCTGGCAGATGGCGGGGCGCCACCGCCCGAGATTCGACGTGGCTTCGCTGAGGTTTCGTGGGATTTCGGGGAACGATGTCGGCACGCCATCCTCCAGGTGCTGGCTCCGTTTCGTCGAAGTCTTCGGGATGCGCACTCGGATCCGGGCCACGATCCTTGGCCGACAACGCTGCGGTGCATTCGTTCCGGCGGGGGCAGCCGCGTTGCGTTCTTTCATGACGCGCTGGGATCACGGTTAGAAGAGGCGATGGTCCCGTTCACGAGGTGGCATCCCGACGGGCTGGAGCGTCAGCGATTGGGGCAGGGACTGGAATTCATGGCCCTGCCGGCCCCGGAGGATTTGCGCGCCGATGATCCCGTAGTCCGCGACCAGTTCGATCGGATCAGCGTCGCTCATGGCCTAGCAAGCGGCATCGAGAACCTGATGGACGTGACGGCTGGCGTGGGTAGCGCCGACTATTCACCCTAAGCCAAGACCCAGCGAGGATCCGACAGGGCGGCCTCGAGTTCGGCGCCGATTAGTCGGGCCTGCTTGCGATTGGGGGGGAGACTTTCTGTGGAGCGGCGGATCTCATCGAGGATGTCGTCGGTCCATTCCGGATAGGCGTTGCCCAGCAGAGAGAAACATCGTTCGAGGCGTCGCTGGCTCGCGATGTCGCGCATCATCTGGTGGTAGAAGAGGCCGTTGAGATCGCCGATGCCGTGGTCGAGGCAAGCGAGGTATCTGCCGAGTTCCAGCATGAGCCGCCTTCTCGCGGCCGCCAGTTGTGCTCCATCGAGTCGCGCGCGCATGGCGACCGCCTCTGCTTCGCGCCCGGAAACCTCTGCCGCGGCGGCGCTCTGCAAATCATGGGCTGTCTGGCGCCATACAGCGGCGTCGATGGGTCGGCCATCCCAGGCGTGAACGAGGGCCTCGACATCCGTGAACGTGCGGACTTCCAGCCGGCCTCCGCCCTGATCGAGCCAGACGGCCCTTGCGGCCCTGAAGGGGCCCGACATCGCCGTCGCGACGACCAGCGGCAGGCACTCGTCGTTGCGATCGAGTTCCTCGGCGATTCCCAGGAACGCCGGTTGTGTGACGGTCGGAGGAAGGGCGACGGGGTCCGCCTCCAGCGCCTCGGGAGAAAAGGCGACCGCGATATCGCCGTCCCTCAGTCCATGGACCCAGACCGTTTCTGCTCCTGACGCGACCGAGGCGTTCGATAGGCTCTCTGGCAGGAGCATGAGTGCCCGTCTCACCGAATCCAGAGTGGCGATTGGTTTGGGTTCATCCGGGGGGAGCTCGATCTCCTGGGCGAACGTCTCGCGCGCCAGGACGTCGGCCGTCTGGTCCTTCGCCAAGTTCTCCAACACGAGCGAATCGGCGGGTTCCCGACCGAGCAGCATCTTCTGGGCCTTTGCGAGGACGGGCTGCATCCAGCCCATGAAGCCCTCGAACACCTTGCACCGCCGGCGCAAGATCTCGTAAACGCGCTCATCGACGCTGCCCTTGAGAAAGAGATTGATGACCCGGATCTCCCGGAGCTTCTGTCCGATGCGGTCCACGCGGCCGATGCGCTGCTCGACCTTGCTCGGGTTCCAGGGCAGGTCATAGTTGATGACCGCGCCGGCGGCCTGGAGATTGAGGCCTTCGCTGGCCGCATCGGTGCAGAGCAGGACCCGCAGCCTTCGCTCGCGCAGTCTCTTCGTTATGGCGTCCTTGGTCACCGCGATCCATCGCCCGTCCTCGAACACGCGCCCGCCCTCGCCGCTGTAGGTCCCGAGGCTCGAGTCGTACCGTGTCACGAGGAAGTCCCTCAGGTACCTCATGGTGTCGGCGTACTCGGTGAATACCAGCACCGACCGGCCATCCATGATCACTGACTGGAGGACATCAAAAAAGCGTTCGCGTTTGGTGTCGCGGCCATGGAGTCCATCGAGGTCGCCAAGCAGTTTCAGGACGTCCCGCCTTTCCTTTTCGGCTTGAGCTGGGTCAGAGGGAAACGCGGCCGAGACGGGTTCCTCGCTCCCGTCATCGCCCATGTCCTCACCCGATAGGCCCTCGGGCAACTCCTCGGAAGATCGCTCGTCGATCGCAAAGCGGTTGATGACGCGGTCCAGGCCATCGAGCCGCCGGCGCAGGCTCTCGGTGATCGCAAAAGGCGACGAAGCCATGCGTCGCTGGTAGATCGTCATGACGAACCCTTTTCCGGGTTTCTCCCCTTCGAGTTCCTCGAACCGACGGTCGATATAGAGGCCGAGGGCCTTGTAAATCTCCCGTTCGCCCGGGGAATGGTACTCGTAGACGAAATCCTCGATGCGTCGGGTGGGCGGCGCGTCGGACAGGATGCCTCGCCGATGGTATTCGCGCAGCGTTTCCCGGGTATTGCGGTGGATGCGCCTGGAGAGCGGGGACGCCTGACGCATCCATCGGGCCAGTGCGGGCATCTGTGACTTCGGCGCGAAGCGCAGCCGCTTGGCCAGTTGGAGGCGGTTCTGCGGCAGTGGTTGACCATCCGGCAGGCCTTGGACGCCGCCGTCAGCGAGCAGCATATCGGCGGCGGGCGCGGCGGCATCTTCTGCCCAGAGGCCGGTCTCCAGCGATCCGATCGCCTGGTAGTAAGCGCGGATGGCCTTGAACTCGGCCAGCCACGGCCCTCCCTCGCCGAGAACACCGAGCAGATCCCACGGCTCCCAGGGTTGGGTCTGCATGGGGGTTGCGCTCAGCAGGAGAATGCTGCGCGCCCGGCGGCGCAACTGGAGCTGCCGGAGGAGGTCTAGCAGGAGATTCGCCTGATTGAAAGCGCCCTCTTTGGCCTCGGACCTCCGGGCCGCGTGCGACTCGTCCAGCAGGACGAGGTCCCACGGATCCGCGGCGAGCAGGATGCCCAGATTCGATTCCAGGCGTGCCATCTCCCGACTGACGAGGAGGATCGGTTGTCGCAGTGCGGCGGCCACCCCGTCTACCGATTGCTCCCGGCCATCGGGCCAGAAAAGCGACGAAGTCCCTTGCAACCTCGGGACGATCAAGCCCCCCTTTTCGCGCAGCTCGGCCTGCCACTGGCGGAGCAGGCCCGCGGGCAAGAGGATCAGCGCGCGCCGGACGCCACGGCCGGCGAGCAGGCGCCGGAGAACGAGAATGGCCTCGATGGTTTTCCCCATGCCTACCTCGTCGCAGAGGAGTCGGCCGTCCGGCCAGGCCAAGGCGGTCTCTTCCACCACGCGGCGCTGATGGGGCCAGAGGGAGACCGGTGCGGTCGCGTCACATGCGGTCTCTCCGCCGGGCAGATAGGGTGCCTCGACCAGGAAGCGCCAGAGCATCGCCGCGCGACGCCGCCGTGTGGGATCGACCTGCCGGGCCACCATGCGGAACGCCTTGTGCGTTTCGGCGATGGCTTCCCCGGCCGGCTGCCCGCCCGGAGGGGGATCCTCCGGCGCGAAGGAGATCAACCGCTGGGCCACCGCCTCCGGCAGCGCGAAGGTTTCGATGGCGGGATGCCGATTCGTCCACATCCGCTCGAAGAGCGACGTGAAGTGGCTGAAGCCGTCCGGATCCTCCCAAGATGTCGTCACCTCGACGTGTTCGACATTATGGCGGAGGCCGCTGGCGGACTCGTTCGCGCTCCCGCGAAACATCAGGGCATCGTTCCGCGCGTCCCGCACCACACCAAACTTCGAATGCAGAATACCGTTGCCAACCCGCAGGATGCCGACCCGGACCTCGATCCATCCCCGCTTGACGAGGTAGCCGAGCATGCCGAGGCGGTCGCGCTCGATGGTTTCCTCGGGCGTCTGGAGGCGCTCCAGCAGCAAATGCTCCAGCACGGAAACGTTCCTGGCCTCCGTCAGCGCCCGCACATCCTCCCGGCTCATCTCCTCGTTGACCAGCAGGCGGACCGGGACCGAATCGGTCGCGGGAGGATGCTCGAGGAATCGCCCGATGAGGGCGCCGAATCCGCGCGCCGCCACGGCCAGAACGGAACTCGAGAAGTAGGCGCAGCAGCGGTCGTAGGAGGTCGCCAGGCCCAGCGCGGGGTTGTAGAGGTCATCGACCAGCGCGCCGTCGTGCGCCTGGAGGAATCGTCGCCAGGGGCGGTCGCGGAGGTGCTGCACGTCACCGGGCATGTGGGGTCACTCCTCCTCGTCGTCGTCTTCTGCGGCTTCGTCCAATTCGGCCTGCGCGCCCTCGGAGAGGGCGAACTCCATCTGCGGCTCGGCGCGAGGGGTCCAGTCGGGAGGTTCGATGCCGAAGAGCGGTTGGAGCAGCGCGTGCCAGGCGCGGAACTCGGGAAATAGGGCAGCGGCGCTGGTCTTCTTGCCGTCGTCGTGGCGGACTGCTTCCGGCGCCGCATGGACTAGCGCCTCCAACAGCCGAGCCACCGGGCCGCCCCCCTGCCAATTTTGGCGGTGCGCCAGCTCGCGGGCGTTGCCTATGCCGCCGGCGCCCCCGCCGGCCTCGATGTACCGCAGCGCCAGGGCGTGGCAGCCGTCCAGCGCCGTGCGGAAGCTCGGATCGTTGGGATGGATCTTGAGCGCATCGGCCTTTCGGCGACGCCTGCCGGCGACCGGTGCGCCGAGCAGATCGACCTCCTCGGGCTCGATCGCCCGGTCGCGCCGCCGGTCCCTGACGGGCACGACCTTGATCTTGTCTCCGCTCTTGGTCACGAGTCCCGCGCCGATCAGGTCGTCCACGTTCATGCCCACGGCCTTGCCGAGGAGGTGCGCCTCGTTGTAGCGAAATTCGGCGGCGCCCAGCACGTCCCAGCACAGCAGTGCGAACCTGCCCTCGGGCTCGACGCCCTCGAACCCTCGCCCCGCCAACTGCTCGATGCGCCACTGGCTCACCGCCTCGCTGGCCTCATCGATGGCCGCGGAAACGCCGATGATCTCCCCCGTATCCGTCTTGACGACATCGTGGCGGGAATAGACCTCCATCGCGGGCCCGAACGATCCCACGAGCTGGTCCACGGCATTCAGACCCTCGGTCTTCAATCGTTCAGCCGTGGCCCGCGCCTTCAGGCGGATTTCTTCCCGCATCACCTCGTCGAAATAACCGGTGCCCGCACCGTGCGGGCGCTTGCGCGCCACCAGGATCACCGTGCTCTGGGCCGCGTTCTTCTTGGCCTGGTGGAGCGAATGCTCGCTTTCGGTCTTCACCGGCCATGTGGCGGTGATGGTGAACCCGGCGGTCACAAGCGATGAGAACAGCGCCTCCCAGGCCTCCTGCCGCTTGTGCGTGAACATGACCGTTAGGGCGCCTTCCGCGCGCAGGACCCGGTGGCACTCCCGGAACACCTGCCGCATCAGGTCCTGGTAAAAGGCGTGCGCCTTCTCTCTCGCGCTCTTCGCGCTTTCCCCGTCGGCGCGATGCCGGGAGACATTGACCACCGCCTCCTCGTCGTGCTCGCACAGGTAGGTGGAAAACCACTCCGGCCGCCGGTGCCCCTGCGTCCGCTTGAGCCAGACGTAAAAGAAGTCCGCCAGCTCGCTGTATTGCACGTTGTCCGCGTACGGCGGATCGACCACCACCGCCGCTATGCTCCCGTCGCCAAGATGCGCCAGGGTTGTTGCACTGCCTTGGGTGATTTCGGGATGTGATGCGCCATCGCGTCTCGGCAAACGCGCAATTTCCTCGAACCCTTCGATGCAGTTTTCGATTGCCCATTGCAGTCCTGCGCCAGCCATGCAAGGAGCCATCTCGGCAAAAGTGAACTTCTGCGCGTAGTCGTGCCGATCCATCTTTCCCTTGATGACGCCACGGGTGTTCTCAAACCGCGTTTGACTACAATTGTGGTTCAAGAACTTGTCGATGATCACAGCCAGCAATAGTTCGACGGCGAGCGCAGTGTCGCCTCCTTCCATCCTCGCGATCACACCCCGAAGCGCACGCAACTCGTCAATCATCGTTCCAATACCAAGCAACTGCCGTGGCGTGAAGAAGTCCGCCCATCGCGGCATCCCGTAGGTGATCGGCCGCTCGTCGCTGCTAACGGCTGGGTACTTTTCCGTCGGGATGATTCCCTTGGCCTCCCAATCTGGCCGGAGGCGGGCGAGTTCCTTTTCGGCGGCAGCGAGGGCATTCAGGTCTTCCGGTGTGGGCGGCTGGAATTCGAGGCCGTTCGGTGTCTTGATAGCCACCGCGTAGAGGGCGCTGCCCATCTTTCCGTTCTGCGCCTGGGCCTTGATGTAATCGCCGGGGATCTTTGCGCCCGTGAAAAGCGATACTCCGTCCCCACCACCGTAGGTTGGCAGCGGGGCCGCTTTCAGTTTCCCGGCGCCGGAGCCGACTTCGCATATGCGCACCGTCCACGTCCCAGCCTTCTTATCGACAATCGGCTCGGCGACGACCCGGTAGTCGCTGCCCTTGGGTTTGAGCAGGTGCCAGTCCGGGACCAGCGGCGTGGGATGCTGCGTGTCCGGGCAGGGCACGGTGCGGGCGAAGATGTAGGCGTGAATCGTATTGAACCCCTTCTTCGGAAAATATGGGGCGAGCCGTTTCTCAATCCGCTGCACCAGCTCCTCGCCCCATCGTCGGGCCTTCTCGGCGAGGTGTGGACCAAAGCGGAAAGGGTAATCCACCGTGGCCTCCAAGATCGTGCAGGCCACTGGGTTGAGTTCGTTGGCGTATGTCTTGAATCCGAGTCGCGCCGATTCAAGGGGAATGGAACCCCCACCGGACATCGGATCGATGACGGCGATATCGTCGCCAAATAACCGTTTCGCAGCGGCGTGAGCCTCGGCCAGATCGTCCTCGCGGAGGCCGCGCTTGAACGCGCGGTCGGCATTGAAACCACCCGGGACACGCACGCCATGATCCATCAGTGCCCTGATCTTGACCAATTCAGAACCGGGGCGTCCAAACCCCAGCAGCCGTTCGAAGCGGTCCCGGGGAAAGTCCGCCGGCAGCAGCGATCCGAGCACGGCGGCACGGCTCGCGACCAGCGGGCGCCGTGCCCACCAGACGTGGAGGCGTTTGTCGGGCGGTTGCTGGCCTGTACTTCTCTCGCGAATGCACTCGACGCCGATGGCGGCGGCGGGGAGCCAATCTTCGATGAGGAGTCGGGGGCGATTAGGAGTCATCGTTGCACGGAATCCGTTTGAGATTGATCGACGCGGTGCGTCTTCTGTCCTTGCTCGATGCCGCGCCGGGCCTTTTCGAAGGCGCGCTCGGGAATGATCGGGGAAGAGGCGTTGAGATCATTTCTCCGTTTGTCGAACTCTTTCAACTGCGCTTGAAGCTCGTCGATGGGCGTCCCTGACGCACATTCGATGCTTTGGAAGATCCGGACTTCATTGCGGAGGGTGGCGTAGGCGTTGCCGCAGTCGGAATGCCGTTTGTGTCGCTCGGTGGGTGCGAGGAACGTCATGAGCGCCGTGCCCGCAGCCACAGCGAATGCGATGATCGAGGCGAGCGTCGGCAGGTCATTTAGAGCGGAAACACCCGCCGCGGCAGATGCCAGCGTGGCCGGAATGCCCAGCCACAGGTTGAGGGTCGCCCAGGGCTTTGACGCCTCGAAATGCCCGCAGGAGGAGTACGTGGCGTCTTCCTCAATGCGCTGCGCCTCCCTCCGGATCTCGTCGATCATGTGCGGAGCGTCAGCCATAAGCGGGAAAGTAGTCGCCGAAAATGATCCGGTATCGGCCGTAGGCATCGGCGATCTTGCCGGCGGCGATGTGCGCCTCTGCATCTTTGGCGCGGTCGTAGGCGGCATCAACGCGCTTCTTGACCTCGGTTTGGTCGATTGATGTCAGATAATTGGCCAAGTTTCCACCATATCCGGCGGGGTCGCCAATCGGCAGTGAAATCATGGTCTTGGCCTTGTCGAAAAAGTAGCGCACCGCCGATTCCCAATTCGACATCGTCACGCCGCGGAGTACCTCCAGAACAACCGTCTCCAAATGGAACGAGCGCAAGTATCGGCTGTGCTCTCGGTTCCAGCACTTGATCATCTTGATAAACGGAACCAGATCGCCGTCATGGGCCTTGTTCTGCTCTGTCCAGATGGACTCGTGTTTGGTTGGATCAGTGGCGATCCACGATCCGGAGTTCGCGTTTGGGATGAGATAGCCACCACCCTGGCGATTGAAGGCGGGAACCACGTCGACCTGAAAATCGGAGAACGTGATGGTCACCGCCTGCCCATTCTTGGAGAAGCGAGGCGTCGAGGGATACTGCTTCCGCAGCGAGGTGCGGACCGCTTCGAGGAGTGTGACCGGCGTGTGCTCTTGGAAGTAGGAGGGGTCCAGAACCACGAACACGTCGACGTCGGCCTCGGCCAATGGAGCGATCATGGTGTTGCGTTTGTAGGAACCGGTCAGGAACGATTGCAGGACAGTGAAGTCGGATGCGACGGCATCGCGGACGCCTTTCTGGCGCGTCGACACGGTGCCGGCCTGGAGATCCGTAATCTCGAGATTCGATGAAAGAGTGGCAAAGCCCTGGGCAATTGTCGTCGGCATGACGTTTTCAGGTCTCCGTTGCGGTTCGATGCGTCAGGTGATCGAAGTCCCAGTGTCGCAGGTAGCGGGCATCCTCGAGCGTCACCTGATCCGCCGACCTGAGCTGGCAATCCGTCACATCAAGGCCCGGGAGCGCCGATAGCAGGCGCTCCATTGGCAGCACGGCCTTTTCGGCAAGGGAACGCTGATCCTCATCGGCGTAATCGTCTGCGCGCATGACCAGCCAGACAACGAGGCGGTACGGCCGGTCCGGGGGCAGCTCGTCATCGGGATCGACGTGGATGAAGATCTTCTCGATGGGGCCGCCGAAGTCCTTGAGGATCTTGGCGAGCTTGGCGCGCGCCGGTGCCAGCCGATCGTTGAAGGCATCGGGAAACGCTGGCCGGAGATAGCGTTTTCCCAACCAAGCCGCGACCAATCGGACATCGCGTTGGTCCACGACCCAGTTGGGGTCGGGTGAGAACGTGGCGAGGCGGCGCCGGTCGATGGTGGCCCGGGCCCAGGCGTGGGTTTCGATCCAGAGATCCTCCGCGGCACGCCGCGCCTGGATTTGCAGGTGGCGGGGGTTCTTGCCGTGGTGCCAATCGGAGCGGGGTTTTGTGGCGTGCTCCCAGAGTAGGAGTTCGGCGAAGGGTTCCGTATCGAAATCCTCATGGATGAGATCGCAGTCCTGGGAAACGATCATGAACAGGCCTTCGTCCGACGGCGTGAGCGGGGATGGGGCATGGACGCCGTCGCGGATCGATGCGGCGGGCAAAAGGCTCCCCTGCCGCCAGCCCTGATCTCGGATCCGCCTCGCATCGCTCATGGGGCCGGAGCGTCATTTCCCCCGGCTCGCCTGCCATTCGAGGGTCTGGCGGAGTGTTTCCTTGGGGACGGGTTTGAAGCCATGCTTCGCGGCGAGTTCTCGCATGGAGGGGCCCGGGGCGCGGCGCTGCGCGTCGCGTTCGGCGTGGATGGCGGCAAGCTGTTCGAGGCGTGAAACGATGCGGGCGCTATCCAATGCTGGCGCAACGAGCAGATCCACGAGCGTGCGACCATCGGCCGCGGGTTCCCTCACGAGGGGGCCGACCGGCTCCGGGCGGAGGCTGCGCCAAGACTCGGCGACATCGCGGAGCAGCGCGAGGCGCATGCGGTTCTCCGGCTTGGCCGGGCCGCCTTCCGCCCACGCGTACACGGTGGGGCGCGAAACGTTCAGGACGCGGGCCAGCTCTGCGGTATTGAGCGACAGCTCGTGGCGGATGCGGCCCAGCACGGCAGGCACGTCGAACGAAAGGACGGCGAAGAACTCGTTCGCGACGAAGTTCAGAATCGCTCGAAGCCAAGGGTCTATCGGCAACTCTCGCGCATCGGCCCAAGGAAGGACACGAACCGCGCCGGAGCCCCACGGACGCTGATATGCGCCTGGCGGTTCCCACCGACGCGTTTCCACAGGAACCCATCGATGCGTCGACAGCGAAAGGGGATTGCGGCCCCCGGTCGGTTCCGGGCGCAACACGTCCTCCCAGGAATCGACCCGAGCGGGAAATTCAAGCACACCGTTCATGATTGGCTCCATTCGGCGAGCGCGGCTTCTGTGACGCTCGTCTTGAAGACGTTGGAGTGGACCTCGTGCAGGCCCCAAAATCGATCCGAGATGGATTCGACGGAAAAATCCGACGTGGTTTCGTCAAAGTGATCCATGTCGAGCATCCCGAAACGCGACGATCCGCGATTCGGATCTTGCCGGAGGTGCAGGGAGACGGGCAAGAGGTCCGGCGGGAACGCGAAGCCCCCGAAGCCATCGACAAACCGCACGAGGAACTTCGAGTGGTCGCCGGTTTTTGCGATGGATTCCGAGAGAAACGCCAGGCGCGACCCGAGATGGGGGTTCGCCTCGCCCAGCAACGACGGCCGCACGTAATCGGACAGGGCCTTGCCCGCACGGGGAACGATCAAGTCCACGTATCGGAGGCCGATGCGCTCGACCACACTGGGTTCGGCCGCGGCGGCCACCGCGTTCAGGGCGACTTCAAGGCGTTCCATGAACGATTCAAACACCGTGTACTCGGACGCCTGGAGGACGATGGATTCCGCATCCACCAGCACCGAGGCGGTGTTGTCCTTGTCGCCGAATTCCCACTGATCCCGCCGCTCGATCTGGGTGATGGGACCCACCTGCGGTTTGACAACGTCAGTCTGCCTTCGCCGGAAACGTGGGAATCCCTGTTTGCGCAGCGCTTCCTGGATGATTGGAATCTTCTCCGAGATCACAAGTACCGCAGCAATACGGACTTGCGCCAAGACAAAGATCAGCGGCGAGTGAGGCAGGGCAAGGGGCGGTTGGGATCGGCGGTTCATGGCAAGATCACCTTACACCACACTTTACATGAAAAACCAGAACTTTCGAACTTGGATTTCGGGGGGTCACTTGACCGCCTCGAGGAGGATGCGCAAAGCGCGACGGGTGCGCCCGAGGCGGCCGTTGCGCATCAGGCCATACCACCATGCGGCTTCGCCCGGGTCCGAGGAGATGAGATGGGTTGCGGCACGGTGCAGGCGGTCGGCATTGCGGAGGCCCGCGGCCACGAGGGCAAAACAGGCGACGCGCGCGCCCCAGTCGGGATCCAGCGGATAAAAGGGACCGGGATCGAGGGCGAATCGGGCGCGTGTTGCGGGTGCGGCACCCCGCTCTTTCGAGCTTTCACGGACGGCCTGGCGGATCAGGCCGGCTCCGGACGCGAAGGCGAGGGGCGATATCGATGCAACGCGCGTTAGCCGCTCGTTCATCTTGGCGTCGAGCGAGCGGCGGTAGAGGATCGCGGCATCGCCCGCGCGGCGCCGCACGACCCGGAGGGCAAAAGAGGCTTCGCGGATTTTCACATGAACTCTGTATCAGGCGATGGGTTTGTCGAATACGCCCGTGGGTTTGACATCTGCCGAGGCGCTCTGCCGAAGATTCTCCAAAACGGCGTGCAGTCCGGGGCGCCCTTCCTTAAACGCCAGCGTGACCGTGGCCTCGTAGGTGCAGCCTTCCGCGAGGGCGTGGAACAACGTCTGGGCGATCTGCAGGGGCTTTGTCGGATGATTCAGCTTCACTTCACTGGCGGCGAAGTGGATCGAGCCACCATCCTTGGTGTCGCCCGCCACCGTGAAACTGGCGGTCAGCGCATCGGCGCCGAGGGGTTGCGCCAGCGTCGCCAGCGTGGCCGCAACGGATGGGGACGGTGCGCGCAGTTCCAACTTCAAGAGGGGGCGCGTCTTCGCGTACTCCAATATCGCGGTCCAACTCGTCGCCGTGACCTGGCTTGGGGGCGGCGGAGGTGGTGGCGCGCCACCACCGCCTGTGGTCCCTGGCTTTGCGCCTTCTCCGGATTTCGCCGGGGCATCTTCGGCCAGCCATTCCGTGGCTTGGCCCGAACCCGATGCAGCCAGATGGACGCTGGTGTCCAGAGGGAACGTGGGCGGCAAGGGCGTGACGATGCGGCGCCGGTGCCCGGCCACGCCCTCGACACATCCATTGCTGTCGAAGGCGCGCCCATCGCCGAAACGAAGGACGAGTTTGCCCGCCTCGACGGCCCTGGAGATGGTCGCGCGGACGACATCGGCGTCAGGCACAAGCCGCAGGCCTGGGGCACCCAGGATGCGCTCGTGCACGGCCTTGGCGGTGAAGGCCTCAGGCTGCCCGGCCAGCGGCGTGGTGCCGGGCAGGATCTTAGCGACGAAGAGATCGGGGTCGATCGCGTCCGTGGCCTTGTGGAGCAGTCTGTTTTCTTCGAGGAACCGCTTCAATCCGACCTGGCCTTTGGGTTGGTGCAGGATCTGCGCCTCCGGCACCATGTATTGCTCCTCGAGTTGGAGGGTGCCGCGGCCCGCGAGCACGACCCGGTCGAAGGCGCGATAGCAGCTCAGCAAGAATTGCTTTCGCATGTCCGGCTCGATCCGGTCGATCTGTTCCAGGACAATCCTGCCGGCGGCCCCGCTGGAATGCTCCTTCTTGATCTTCTCAGCGGCGATCAGGCGCTGGCATTTCTCCAGCGCGATGTGCCACTTCGCCTCGGATGGCGCCACCGCGACGATGGCGTTCTTGAACCCCCGGGGGATTGGCGAAGCAGGATCGCGGTCGTCGCTCCATGAGACCACCGAGACGGCCCGCTTTTCGTCCGCACAGAGCGCAAGCTGCAGATCGGCGGATTCCGGGACTTGGTTCGCGTGGGACGGCCATGCGGCCAGTTTGAAGGCGGCGCCGCTGAAATACTGCTGGACCTCTGCGCGGATGCGGTTGGCGGCGTCATCGATCGGCACCTTGCCGCGCAGTTCATCGATCTGACGGATGACATTTGCGTCGTATCGGAATTGCCAGCCGCGACCGCCGGGCATCGGATAGGTGTGCCAGCAGGTACCGATGAGGCGGTCCAACGCTTCTCCGGGTTCCGGTCCGGCGTCTTCGGGCCGAAGGGTGGCCAAGGTGACCTCGGGCGCATCGAGCCCGCTCGATGCGTTGCCGATGTCCAGGCTCTCCAGAAGGAGGGCCGACGCCGCGCGGGTGTGGGTGCCGCGTTCTCCGCCATCCAAGTCGAGTGCGTGGCCCTCGATGTCCGCCCGGATCGCCGCGCCAAACCTGTCACGCTGCAGGCGATCGAGCAGGTCGGAGCGGATGTCCCGATTGGACCAGTTGATCTCGCCGGCTGATATCAACCCGCAGGGCTCCTTCCGATCCCACACGTCTCGGATGATGCGCGCAAAGAGCCGCAACACGCCCCTGCTCTTCTGAAAACTGTCCATGGCGCCCAGCCTCTCCTCGGCGGTCTTCAGGAGCCTCGGATGAAACGGATAGGAAACTTCGATGGCCTTCCGATAGTCGGGCGACGTAGGAGGTGTCGCCCCGCCGGACGGCAGCAAACGGGAATCGGCGGCAGCGACGCGCTGATAAAGATCGCCATAGGTGTTTGCCGCCCGCTCGGCCGCCGCGGGATCGACACTCCCAAACAGGCGACGAACGATCACCTTCGGCGACTCGTCACCGATCGGATCGATGCTGGCCATCTTTCGGCCGAAGATTTCCTCGAGTTTCTTTGCGCTGCCTGAAAGTGCATCCGCAAGGCGCGCGGATTCTTTGGCGTACACCGCCTGATTGCCCGGATCGGTAACCACCAAGACGGTCTGGGGGCGGGCGCTCACCACGGACATCAGGAGATTCAGGAATCCCAGCAGATTCCCCCTGCCGGTCTCGCTCAGTTTGGCCATGTAGATGACCAACTCATCCAGGAGGATCAGGATCGGGCCGTCGGGAAGGAGCGCTTGGACTTGCTTGTCGTTGGGCGATGCTTCTTGGCGATCGGCGTCACCGAGCGCCGCGATGGCCTTGGCACCGCCCCCCTTGGGCTCTTTCGCTTCGCCAAGCAAAAAGAACATCTCGCCCCAAAGGCTGTGGGTGGATAGGGCCGAATGCGAATTAAAGTCGGGAACGCCCGCCTTGCCACAGTCGATCGCGATGGTTGTGACGGCCGGTGGGCGTCCATCGGGGGCGAGCACCTCGCGTCCGATGCTGGGATCGGTCACGTGGCGTCCCAGATGCCAGAGGGTCATCAATGTGTGTGTCTTGCCGCCGCCAAAACCGGTGCTCAGCCGCAGCGTCAAGCCACTCTCCGTCGGATTTGCCAGTCGGCCAAAGACGGCCTTCGCGACATCCTTGAGGTTCTGCGCGGGATGGGTGTTGGCGAAAAACTTCGCCGGATCGGCGTACACATCCGCGGCGCGATTGGCGACAAGATCGCCGAAGTCGGCGGCAAATATCGCGTCATTCAACTCGCCCTGGCGAACCTCAATGCGGGGTTGGCAGCCTTCAAATACTGTCATCGGAATATCCTTTCAGCCTACCCCTTTGATCATATCGCGCCATCATCCCACACCATGCTATTCGGTTGCATGCCAAGTCTCAATGGCTTAATTATGTCGCACCGTCCCCGGCATCCCCCAGCGCCAGGGCCCCGATATCCGGCAGGGCCTGGGCGCCGGCGAGGCCCTGGAGGTCGCCGTACATGCGGGCGGTGGTCTGGATGACGGTGGCGAGCTGCTTCTCTCGTTTGGACCATTGCTTTTCGATGGAGCGGCGCTCGGCGGCGAGGTCGGAGCGCATCTCCTCGAAGGCCTCGACGATGGCCTGCACGCGCAGGCGGAATTCGTTCCCCGTGAGGTACTGGTACAGGATGGCCATCTTGTCGGTGACTCCCTCTTGGGCGCGGCGGGCGAGGGCGGTCTCGATGAGGCCCGAGCGCAAGGCCATGGCCAGCGGGGCGACGTGGCGCGGCCGGCAGAGCCACACGCCATCGAACTGGCCGAACTCCCTGACCGCCTCGGGGAGCTGCTCGGAGACCAGGACGGCGATGTCGGCCTTGGACTCCCGCTGGTCCTCGCGCAGTTTGGCCAGCCACGCGGGCTGGTAGTTCTGGGTGCGCTTGGACTCCCAATAGATCGTGCCGCAGGGCTGGCCGGTGGGGCTGCGGACTCCCTGGGTGACGTCGGCCCCGCGGGCACCCGTTTTGACCTCCGCGATCTCGTCCTGTGGGAAGCTCTCGCGGAGCGCCCGCTCGATTTCGAGTTCCAGCACCTCGCCCTGTAGCTGCTGGGATACCTGGGAGGCCTTCTTCTGGGCCTCCTCCAGTTTACCCCTCATGTCCTCGATGATCTTGTCCTTCTCTGCGAGCCTGAGCCTCTGCTGGTCTTCGGCGTCCTTCTGGGCGCCCTCTTTGATCTTGGCGCGCTCCTCGTCGAGGCGGCGCTGGAGTTCGATCTCGGCCTTGCCGGCCTTTTCTTCCAACTCGCGGGCCTTCTTGCGCAGTTCGAGTTCGGCATCCTCGGCCTCATTGACCTTCTTGCGCTGCTCCTCGATCTGTGTCTGGAGGTCGCGCAGCTGCTTGTCGCTGCCGTCCCTGGCCTCCCGTCTGGCCTTTTCGAGGAGTTCGGCCCGTTCCTTCTCAAGCCGCTTGCGGACTTCGTCCTCCTGGGCATCGGCGGCGCGCTTCAGAGCGGCCTCGCGCTCGGCAAGTTTCCTCTCGCGTTCGAGCGCGGGGGCTTCCATTTCCGCCTGAAGCTTGGCGCGGAGTCCGCGAGTCACGGCCTCCCCGAGGTGGATATCCCGGCCGCAATGCGGGCAGGTGATGACGTCTAGGGTTTCGGCGCTGGTGATTGCCTGCGTCATGATGTCAGTGCTCCTTTCGATGGGTGAGATTCAAGGTCGGTTAAAGGCGCGGGCGACTGCGGCTCCATGGGGATAATCGTACGACATGCGGTTTTGGTGGGACACGCGCTAATTCTCCGGTCGGATCTCTGGCGGGCCCGAATCCTGCCCGAACCACGCCCGCAGCCGCATCCACAGCAGGCGGATCGACCCGATCCGGGCGGCGGCGATGCGCTGTTTGAGGCTCTCGATGCGTGGGCCCAAATCGCGATGGTGGGCCTCGATCCGTCGGATGGCGGCGACCCAGGCGGGGCTGTCGACCAAGACGGGGAGCCGTGTGAACGCGGAGGCCATGGCTTCCACCTCCCGGTGGACAGCCTCGGCCTCCGCCGAGAGCTGTGCGGCGATGGTGGCCTCGGCCTTGATCTTGTGATTCACGCGGGAGAGGAATCTCACCCAGTCGAGTCCGACGTGGCCCATGCGGATCAGGGTGGCCCTGGCGTCATCGGCATCGGGCGCGGGCCCAAACTCCCGGAGCAGGGACGCGTCCGGGGCCTTGCGCTGGCGCCGCCAGTAGGCGTTCCACCGCCGCGTGGTGATCGAATTCTCGATGGCGCGCTCCCGGCGCTCGCGCGCCCAGCGCTCCTGATGCCCGAATCGCGGGAAACTGCCCAAGGGATAGTCCATTTCTTGCTCCTGCCTTCATTATACGCGAGGGGAGGGACATCTGTGGTCCCAGGGGGGAGGGTAACATTCAATAACCAACATTCGACATCCAACTTCGAGAGAACGAGGAAAGCCGAGGGGCGAGCGGGGAGCGACGAGAGGGAGCCCATGTAATGAGGCGGCGGCCATTCGTGTCCATTCGCGTGGATTCGTGGTTTCCCTTTTTGAACAGGAGGGAACGGAGGCAACCGAGAAGGCGCCCAACGTCCAGAGCGGGCAGGGCCAAGGGGGAGGGAAAGGGCGAGCGACTCGCGGCGAATGCTGAAGTTGGACACGGCCATGGGGATAACCGATCGGCTTGCCGGCGGTGGAGGTCGGGTTTAGGGTTTGCGCATGAGCACGGTCGCCGAAATTGAGGCCGCCATAGAGAGGCTCCCACCGGATGAGCTGAGGCAATTGTTAGCTTGGGTTGAGGAGTATCAGGCGATGATGGGTTCCTCTGAGGCGCTTTTCGCCATGTACGACGAGGAGGAGGAGGGGCGGTCGGATGCCGAGAGCCAGACGCGGTGAGATCTGGATGGCGGACCTCGGCATGGTCGCCAAAGTCAGGCCGGTGCTTATTCTGAGCGTCGAATATCACGGCGACGAACGCGCCGTCGTGACCTATGTTGTTCGTACGACGAACGCGCGAGGGACCCCATACGAAGTGCGCCACGAGCACCGGGGGATGCCGCCGGGTGCCTTTGACGCGCAGGGTATCGCTTCGATACCAGACGTCAGATTGGAGCGCCGACTGGGCATCGCGGACGCCGGCACCCTGGCTATGGTCGAGGACGCGGTGCGCCGCTGGCTGGATCTCTGACCAAGCAACAACCCATGCCCGTTGTCCCAATCCAAGACGGCGCGGGTGTGTCGGCCATTCGGAGGCGACCCGGCGTGGCTTTGGTCCGGCAACGTCAGTGGGCTCCGCCGAATCGTTTCGGCGGATGCGGGATCGGTTCGATCTTGGCGTAGATCTCCTGGGGTGCCGATTCGAAGTATTTGAACAGCGCCGGGCAGAGCCAGCCCTCCATGCCCAGCTGGGAGCAGTGGTACCAGTTGCCGCCCGACTCCTCGCGCCGCCACTCCAGCCGGACGGCGTGGCCGGGGAATGCGGTGGCGGAGAATACCATCCGGAAGCCGCGTTCCGCGTCGAGGATGTCAGCGGTGAGGCGGTCGATCATGGTATCGATGCCGGCGACGAAGGGCTCGCGGTGCAGGCCGGCGGCCTCGTCGTCGAAGACCCACATCCCGTTCCACCGGTACGGGCAGATGAGCATAATGGCGTTCATGGTGTGAGTGTCAGATCCAACGCTTCTCGGGCGGCCTGCGGTTCCGCATGCCTATTCCACGACCACAAGCGTTCCGGGTTTGAGGCTCTTGAGCGATTTCAAGACATGAGGCATCAGCGGGCGGGTATCGTCGATCCGGTTGCTGCGCGCCCGGAGCGCGATCAGCGCGATGCGGAAACGGCCCAGGTCTTGCTGGTGCATCATGTTCGAGTCCATGGTGATCAGCACATCGAAGCCGGCATCCGCGGCACGACGCAGCAGCTCACCGTTCTGGATGCCCGCCCAACCCAACAGGGGCACCGACTCCACCTCATGTCCGGGCAGATCGTTCCGCAGTCGCCAGTTCAGGTTCTCGTCGAGCAGGATGCGCATCTAGACGCTGGCGAGGGCGTGGGCTTTGGATTCTTCGAGCAACGCGATG
>CAZYWZ010000023.1:0-76219 GCA_964651705.1 uncultured Verrucomicrobiales bacterium | reverse complement strand
CTTGTGCCGCGGACTTCGCTAATTTTTTTGCCCCGACGATGAAATATCCGGGCTAAACCACTCCAGCAGTGATCCCCAATCCAATCGGATGCGGATTTCCCGCTGCCGGCCCGCGGACTTGCGGGCGTGAGTCAGCTTCGCCTCGAGCCTGGCGATCCGGGCCCGCAATCGGGCGATCTCCCGCTCCGCCGATTGGAAGGACTGCATCCACCCGGCGGCGATGCGCGGGAGGTCCGCCATCGCGCGGGGCAGCGCCTCGACGAAAGGGCGCGCGAAGCGGAGGTCCCTGAGGCTCTCCGCCTCCGGCGTCAGGCCGCGCGATACCGAGTCGGGCGTGACGCGGTAGTGGTACAAGATCTCGGGCATCACCTCGACGCGCAGCCCCTCCGAGGCCGCACGGACGAGGAACTCGCGATCCGCGGCCGGCACCCCAAAATCCGTTCGCAGTCCGCCCACCCGCAGGAATGCCTCGCGCCGCGCCAGGAGGTTCGTGTCCCCCACGCAATTCTCGAACAGGCTCGCCGAAGGCACCGCGCCGAGGGGCACCCACAACTTGCCGCTGCGGTCCCCCCGCGACGGAGAGTGGTCCCCGACGAAAACGTGCCTTGGGCACGTGACGATGTCGGCCCCGATCGTCATCGCGAACGTCACCAGCCGGCGGATGAGGTCCGGCTCGGCGACGCAGTCATCATCGAACAGCAGGGCCCAATCGCCCCGGGCCTCCCGGACGGCCCGATTGCGCGCGGCCGCGTGAAAGGCGCGCTCCTGCCGCAAGAGCTTCCATCCCTTTTCCCGGAACCGCGGCCCGATCTCCTCCAGAAACGCGAGCGACGCCTGAAACGTGCTACCGTCGTCCACGAGCACGACCTCGATGTCGGGATAATCCTGCGCCTCGATCGAGGCCAGCGCCTGCGACAAGAGCTTGGAGCGATTTCGCGTCACGATGCAGACCGAGACCACCGGGGTGTCGCGGCCGACCGCCGAAGCGCGGGCACCGCCGGCGCGCTCCCGGAGGAGTCTCACGCGACCGGACGTGCGCTCGGCGGGGCGGAGGGTAGAGGCGGCGGACGGCTCGGTCATGCCTCCCAGCACCCGGTCGAGGACCCGTTCCATCGCGGCGGGATCGGCGAAGGCTTCGGTCATCCGCAGGTCGGCGGCGTCCATCTGCCGATGCCGCGATTCCTCGCTTGGCGGCTCGACGCATCGCACCCCGGCATCCCGGCACCACTGGTGCGGGAGCCAAGCCACCGAGCGCCCGACAGGAAAGATCGCCACGCCCCCACCGTCGCCAAAAAGGGCCTCCGCCGCGCGCGCCGAAAGATCGTTCTCCACTCGCCACCGAAACTTCCAGCCGCCAGCGCAGCGCCCCAGAAACGCGCTCCCCGACCGCTCCCGGACATGGCCCTCGGGCCCCCAGAAGACCACCCGCTTGTCCTGCAGCACCTTCTGCATGCGGCCAGAACCCAGGGCCCGGCAGCATGCCGGCAGCCGTCCCTCCTCCGCCAGCGGGGCGACAAACACGAGCCGCGAGATGTGATCGGTCGCGGGCACGGGATGCGGCTCGCCGACGATCGGTTCGATGACCGAGACCCGATCGGGAACTTTCCACCCGTGCCCCTCGAGCCATGCGCCGACCGAGGCATCCGGGACGATCATGGCGTCGGCCAACTCGATGGCCCGCCGCTCCAGATAGTCACCGTACAGATCGGAGAGATTGTCGATGGCGCGAAATCCCGACGCGCGCACCCGCCGCAATGGACCCGAGACCTCGACCACGAAACGCACCCCACCGAAATCCAGACCGCCGCGCTTGGCCAGGAGGGAATAATACGCGACGCCCCCGGATTCCGGGAAATCGACCGCCGCGACCGGCGCGTCCCGCACATAATCCCGCAGCCACTGGTGGAAATCGAAGGCGCGCTCCCACCGCACCCTCCAGGGATGATTCAGCCAACACGCCCTGGGGATCGACACGAAATGGATCGGCTGGCCGCGCCTCGACTCGACCCATTGCCGCAGGCGCCCCTCGCCCTCGTCCCCCGAGGGACCCGCCCACGCCATGACCGTTGGCGTCCCGCCCTCCGCCAACGCCTCGGCCGCCGCAAGCCGCGACACCGTCAGCCCCGCAAAGAGATTCGCGGGCTCAAAATCCGGCCAGGCAAACACGACCGGGCCCCCGGTTGCCTCGAGGTCCACGCCAGTCTCCGCCGCAACACCACCCGTCATGTTTATCGTTTCTCTGGCCCGGGGACGTCCCCTTATACCGAAACCGCCAGCGCTAAAAAAGCACGGATCGCCGCCGGAAACAAGGGTCCCGCGCCCACCCAGAACGCGCCGTAACAGGGCCGTCGCACGGGTCGCTCACGCTCCCCGCTACGCCGCTGTCGCGTTTGGCGAGCGAGATTCCGGTGTAGCCGCGAGCGTGAGCGAGCGGGGAACCATCGAAACGTCCTATACAGGTCATCGAGCGCCCCTCAGTCGAGGGCATCGCCTTACGGTTCGTTTTGGGGCCCAGGTGGAGGCGGGGTCTTCGCGCCAGACCGACGAGCCAGTTCCGATGCACCGCGGCGGGCACCACCGTGGCAGAAAATGGTAGCGAAGCCGCTTCCGGCTTCGGCCTATCCCCCGCCGAAGGGCGAACGCCCTTCGCCACTAGAGAGTTACGTCGAATTTTCGAGCTAGATCCCGTGCCCCGCCCGCGGCGCACCACCGGGGCGGAAAATGGTAGGCTGCGCCTTGGCGCACGCTGCCGAATCCACCGTCCGCGTGCGCCAAGGCGCAGCCTACATCGCGACCCTATTTTCAAGTCAGCCCCGACGCCGGCGCGCGAGCGCGCCGCATCATTCATGGGGAAACTTGGCACCCGCTGCCGCCTGGCACAGGCGGCCTACAAATTTTTGTAGCAGGGCGTCTCTGCGAGATGCCAAGGGGGTTAAGTTTCAGCTCGGCGGGCGCCGACGGCCTCGGCGTCGCGGTCGCTGAGCATCCCGCCGCCGGGGCGTTGGCGCACGGTGCCATCGCGCTTCCAGGACCGCTCGCAGCGGGGTTCCGCCCTGAGGTCGAGCACCTCGATCTCGCCCGCCTCCCGGGAGAACGCGGCCCTCGAGACGCCGAGCATATCGGCGAAATCCGGGGAGAACTTCGCGAGGAGACCCTCGGGATCCGGGATGACCACCGCCGCGTCGAGGCGGTTCTCGATCCCGCGCGCCTTTGCCTCCTCGATCGCTTTCAGCGCGCCATCGCGCGCCTCGAGGGCCCTGGGCCAGTCCGGGTCGGCGGCGACCGCCGGCAACTCGTTCGCGACCTCGAGATGGATGCAGGCCCCCGGGTCGCCCTTCAATTCGCGCCACGCCTCGTCGGCGGTATGGGGCAAGATCGGGGCCAGCAGCCGGAGCAACGATTCGAGGACGTGCCACAGGACGGTCTGCGCCGCCCGGCGGCGCGGCGAGTCCGGGCGGTCGCAGTAGAGCCGGTCTTTCATGGCCGCGCAGTAAAAGGCCGACAGCGTGTCGTTGCAGAAATCGAAAAGCGCCAGGTGCGCGCGGCGGAAATCGAACGCGCCATAGGCCGATAGCACCTCGCGCTGCAGGCCGGCGGCGCGCCCCAGCACGTGGGCGTCCAGCGATGACGGCGCCAGCGACGAGGGATCGACCGCGTCCCTCGCGGCGTCGAAGTCGTACAGATTGCTCAGAAGGAACCGCAGCGTGTTGCGCACCTTGCGGTAGGATTCGCCCGCCAGCTCGAAGAACTCGAGGTCCACCTTGATGTCGTTCTCGAACGCGAGGGAGCTGACCCACCACCGGCACACGTCGGCGCCGAAATGCTTCAGCAGGTCGTCCACGTCGAGCGCGTTGCCGAGGGACTTGCTCATCTTGCGCCCGTCCTTGTCCACCATGAAGCCGTGGGTCAGCAGGGCGCGGAAGGGCGGCTGGCCCGTCGCGCCGAGCGCCGGTAGCAGGGATAGCTGGAACCACCCGCGGTGCTGGTCGGAGCCCTCGAGGTAGAGGTCGATGGGATAGCCCTCGCCGCGCGCGCGCATCACCGCGTTCCACGAGGAGCCCGACTCGAACCACACGTCAAAGATGTCATACGCCTTCTCCAGTTTGGCGAGGTCGATTCCCGGCGGTGCGTCCGGATCGCCCGCGGGATCATATCTCTCCAACAGGCGCGCGGGGGTCTCGGTGAACCAGGCGTCGCTGCCGCGCTCCCCGAAGGCCTGCGCCACCGCCCGCACCGAGGCGGCGGTCAGCAGCACCCCGCCACCGCCGGGCAGCCGGAACGCCGGGATCGGCAACCCCCACGACCGCTGGCGGGAGATGCACCAGTCGGGCCGCGAGTCGAGCATGCCCCGGAGGCGGTTGCGCCCCCAATCGGGCACGAAATTCACGCCGCCCTCCGCCGCGGCGATCGCCATCTGCCTGAGGCTCTTGCCGTGGTCCTTGAGGCTGCGGTCCACCGACACGAACCACTGCTCCGTCGCCCGAAAGATCACCGGAGTCTTGCCGCGCCAGTCGTGCGGGTAGCTGTGGGTGAACTTGTGGGCGTGCACCAGATGGCCCGAGCCGCGCAGGTGCTCGACCACGAGGTCGTTGGCCGCCCAGACGATCTGGCCGCGCAACCAGGCCGGCACGGTGTCGTCGAAGGTCCCGTCATCGCGCACGGGGCAGTAGATCTCCAGCCCCTCGCGCAGGCCGGTCTGGTAATCCTCGACGCCATGGCCGGGCGCGGTGTGCACCAGGCCGGTGCCATCCTCGAGGGTCACGTACTCCGCGGCGACCACGGGGCTGACGCGATCGCAGAACGGGTGCCGGTATTTCAGCCCGACGAGGGCCGCGCCCCGCGCGGTGCCCAGCACACGGGGTCCCTCCTCTCCCGCGCCCCTGGCGACCGCGGGCAGCAGATCCTTGGCCACCACGCACGGCCGGTCGCCGATGCGGGCCAGCGCGTACTCGGAGCGCTCGTGCACCGCGACCGCCAGATTCGCCGGAAGGGTCCACGGCGTCGTCGTCCAGATCATGAACGCCGGCGCGCCATCGATCGCCCCCAGCCCGAACGCCGACGCCACCGCCGCCGGATCCGCCGCGTCGAAATTCACGTAGACCGAGGTATCCTCCCGCTCCATGTATTCCAATTCCGCGTCGGCCAGGGCCGTCTGGTTGGCGATCGACCAGTGCACCGGCTTCAGGTCCCGGTACACGATCCCCTGCGCCACCAGCTCGGCGAATACCTCCAGCACCGCGCGCTCATACCCCGGCGCCATCGTCAGGTACGGGTGCTCGTAATCCGCGAGCGTCAGCAGCCGCTGCATCTGGGAGGATTGCAGTTTCACGAACTTCGCCGCCGCGGCCGCGCACTCGCGCCGCACCGCCATCCGCCGGGCGTCCTCCGGCAGGGCGGCGAGTTTCTCGATCTTGCCGGACTCCATGAGGCCGGTGAGGACCTTGTGCTCGATGGGCAGGCCGTGGCAGTCCCAGCCGGGGATGAAGCGGCACCGCTTCCCCATCATGAGGCGGCTGCGCACCACCATGTCCTTGAGCACCTTGTTCAAGAGATGCCCCACGTGGATCGGGCCGTTCGCGTACGGCGGGCCGTCGTGGAACACGAAGGCCTCGGCCCCGTCGCGGGCCCCGGTCACCCGCGCGTAGATGCCCCGCCCGGCCCAGCCCTTCTGGCTGAGCGGCTCGTTCTGCGCGAGATTGGCGCGCATCGCGAAACCGGTCTTCGGCAGATTCAGCGTGTCCTTGTATCGGTTTTTCTCGTTCTGTGTGGTCATGGTCGTGATCGGTTGCCGCCGCGGTGGGCCGCGGCGCGACGGTCGGTCAGGGATCCTGGCCCCGGAACATCAGGCTCCCAAGGCCCCTCCGCCAACAGCGCCCCGCCAGGGGTCGGAAACCCGCGGGCCGTCAGGCGCTGCCTGCGCCAGTCCGCGCGGACCCCGCCCCGCGGGGCCGGGTAATTATCCCGCCATGGCGCGTCGCGCGGCACCTCTCCATAGGTAAAAAGACTAACCCCCCGCCCCGCCCACCGTCAAGGCGCGGCCAAAGACCCAAATCCTCGCGTAAGGCACTACCCGGAGGCGCAACACTTGGGAATGTAGGGCGCGAAATCCCTTTCGCGCCACGGGCAACCGGCAGGACCGTGCGTGGCGCGGATAGGAATCCGCGCCCTACAAAACTTGGCACGGTGACGTGCCTGTGTCCTATACGGTTCGTTGAGGGCACGTCACTCGGGGAGCGATCCTTACGCGAGGATTTGGGAAAGACCCGCGCCGCCATTCCTCCTTGCCAACGAGGCCGATTATCCGCATTACTTGAATCTGACGGTCAACCCCTTGGGGAAGCGGGCAAGGCATGTCCGAAAACCATCCCGGCTGCATCGAACCTCGTCCTGGAGACAGCTCTCTGTTCGGCGCCGTCGCCGGCCTCGGCGGGCACCTGCGCCTCGCCGCCCGCGACGGCTCGGGCGCCGAGGAGGCCCTGGCCCTGCTCAGCACGCTGATCGATCACCTGCCCGTTTTCGTCTACGCCAAGGATACCCTCGGGCGCTTCATCATGGCCAATGACGAGGTGGCCCAAGCCATGGGGGCAGGGTCCGCGCGCCACCTGATCGGCAGGACCGACGCGGATTTTTTTCCGCCGCACAAGGTCGAGGAATTCGTCGCGGACGAGCGCCGCGTGATGGGAACGGGCGCCCCCATGCTCAGCAAAGACGAGCCGATCGTGACCCCGGAGGGAGAGACGCGCTGGATCTTGACCACCAAGGTCCCCCTCCGCGATCGCGCCGGACAGATCATCGGCCTGGTCGGCATCGGCAAGGACATCACCGACCGCAAGCGCGTGGAGCAGGAGCGCGACGATTTCATCGCGCGGCTTCAGGAGGCGCTGGCCAGCGTGCGCACCCTCAGCGGCCTCCTGCCGATCTGCGCCCACTGCAAGCAGATCCGCGACGACGGGGGCTACTGGCACCGCGTCGAGCACTACGTGCAGAAGCACACCCACGCCGAATTCAGCCACGGCATCTGCCCCGACTGCGCCAGAAAGCTCTACCCCGAGGTCGCCCGCCACTTCGAGGAGGAGCAGGGCGAGAAGGGAGCCACGTGATGCAGGCACCCGGCGACAGCTCGATCTTCGGGGCGGTCGCCGGCCTCAGCGACCTGCTGCGCGACGGCGCGCGGGATGAAGGTCCCACCGCGGCACACTCGCACCTCGTCCTGCGCGCCCTCGTCGATCACCTACCGATCCTCGTGTACGCAAAGGACATCCACTGCCGGTTCATCGTCGCCAACGACGAGGTCGCCCGCGCCATGGGGGCGCGGTCCGGCCGCGAACTCATCGGCAAGACCGACGCCGATTTCTACCCGCCCGAGCAGGCCGAGGCCTTCCGGGCCGATGACCTGCGCGTCCTGCGCGAAGGGATCAGCATCATCAATAAGGATGAGCCGAGGTCTTCCCGTTCCGGCGACGCGCGGTGGATCCTGACCACGAAGGTGCCCCTGCGCGCCAGCGACGGCCAGGTCGTCGGGCTGGTCGGGGTCAGCAAGGATATCACCGAGAGAAAACGACTGGAGCAGGAGCGCGACGATTACATCGTCCGCCTCCAGGAGGCGCTGGCCAACGTGCGCACCCTCAGCGGCCTCCTGCCGATCTGCGCCCACTGCAAACACATCCGCGACGACGAGGGCTACTGGCACCGCGTCGAGCACTACGTGCAGAAGCACACCCACGCCGAATTCAGCCACGGCATCTGCCCCGACTGCGCCAGAAAGCTCTACCCCGAGGTCGCCCGCCGCTTCGAGGAAGAAGAGCGGCGGCAGAGTGCGGACGGCGGGGGCTAGGAATCTGTCGGACTTTGTCCGACAGATTCCTAGCCAGAAACTTCAAACCGCGGATCATGGGGACGACGGAGATAATTCATTGTATTCTCGTTCGTTGTGAATCCGGTGGTGCGCCGGGGTCAGGAGGCGGCCCGATTTTGGACTGCGGTGGCAGAGCGCAGCGGCGACACCGCTTTGGCTCCCGGCGGAGCCGGGATCCGGGGCCAACGCCCGCACTCCGATCACCCGCGGCGATCGGACTGCGGATCCAAAGCGGTGCCGCCACCCCTGGCGGGGTTCTGCCACCGCAGTCCAAACGGCCCCTCGGGCGCATCCGAAGTTTCCCCCTGAATCATCCGGCGCGTGGTGGACTCTGGCTGGACCCGCCCCCGCGCGCCGGGGGCGGGGCTGACCTGAAACTTCCCCCCGGTGGCGTCTGGCACAGACGCCCTACAATTTTTTGTAGGCCGCCTGTGCCAGGCGGCAGCGGGAATGGAGTTTCCACATGAACGATGCGGCGCGTCCGCGCGGCGGGGGTGGGGCTGGCCCGATTTGAGACAGTGCCTGCGGATCGGGTCGGCGCGACCTCGACTTCTGTTGCCGGTTCCGATATTGGTGCAGGCGTG
Organism: uncultured Verrucomicrobiales bacterium; assembly: GCA_964651705.1. Classification (GTDB taxonomy): domain Bacteria; phylum Verrucomicrobiota; class Verrucomicrobiia; order JADLBR01; family JADLBR01; genus JADLBR01. The sequence goes on along the minus strand of CAZYWZ010000023.1, from coordinate 67,780 downwards.
GTCGACGCTGCAGTTTTGGACCTATCGCCTTGTCGGGGCGCGCGCCACGCCGGTGGCGCGAGAGCCCCGCGTGGAACGATGGGGCGCGGCGGAATCGTCGCGCCGTTGTGGTTTATGTGCGCGGCCTTGGGCGCGGCACCACCCGGGCAGCCATACGCCGGACTCTGGCATCTCAAGGATACCGAACCGAACTTCATCCTGAACTACGACATCTCGAACGACCCCGACGCCCCCTACATGCGGTCGGGCACGCCGCTGGCGCCCAGGGGGCGAAACCCGGACTTCAAGATAAATGCCAACGCGCGTTCGGGGGAGGGCGGCATCACGGCGCTCTCATCCTTTCACGCGGCGAACAAGAACCCCTCCCAGGGCGAGCGCACGGCGAGCTTCCTCGATTATTACGCGTTCGCGCACTGGCAGTACCTCGACCAGCTAGTCCTGTGGGGGGGCTCTGCCGGCGCGGGGATCATCCTCGCGCCCAACCCCACGCTGATCGATGCGGGGCATCGCAGCGGTGTCCCGGTGTTCGGCAATATCTTTTTTCCACCAACGGCGTACGGCGGGAAAATCGAATGGGTGCAGGCATTGGTCCAGAAGACGGGTTCCAGCTACCCGGTGGCGGACAAATTGATAGCCATCGCAAACTACTGCGGTTTCGACGGGTGGTTCGTGAATCAGGAGACCGGTGGCGGCGACGCGGCGCTCGCCACGGAGGTCCGAAATTTCCTGAAATACATCCAATCGAACTCGGGCCTCCGGATCATGTGGTACGACGCGATGACGGAGGCGGGGACGGTCTCGTGGCAGGACACGCTCAATGCCAACAACGATGCGTTTTTCCAGGATGGCGGCACGCTGGTCAGCGACACTTTCTTCGCCGACTTCGGGTGGTCGATGGCGAAAGTCACGAATGGCGTCAGCGCGGCCACGGGATTGGGGCGAAGCCCGTACGAATTGTACTTTGGCGCCGACGTTCAGTCCGATGGCTATGACACGTCGGTGAATTGGAACTACCTGTTTCCGAATGGCGCCGCCCACCGCGCCTCGGTCGGGCTGTATCAGCCGAATTGGACCTTCGATAAGTCGGGGAACGACAGCGTGCTATTTTACCAGCGGGAGCGCAAGTTCTGGGCCGGCCCAAACGAGGATCCTTCGAATACGCCGGACACCGCCAGTGGCACGGATTGGGAGGGCCTGGCGCATTACGTGCAAGAATGGAGCCCGCTCCAGCAGCTGCCGTTCGTGAGCGGGTTCAACGTCGGCCACGGAAACCGTTTCTATTGGCGTGGGGCGCTCGTGCGGTCGGCGCTCGATGCCGATGGGGTGGTGTTCAACTGGCACAATCTGACCACGCAGGATATCCTGCCCTCTTGGCAGTGGGCGTTGGACACGGCGAGCACCAATCGCCTGATGCCCTCGTGGTATTGGAAGGACGCCTACACCGGGGGCAGCTGCCTCCGAATCGCCGGGAATCTGGATGCCGCCAGTGAGTTGCGCCTCTACCAGGCCAACCTGCCCATCACCTCCGGGACCACGTTGCGCATCGCGTACAGGGACACCGACGCTTTCGAGGAGACAAACATGAGGGTCGCGCTCGCATTCGCCGACGCACCGGGCACCACGGTCTACCTCGATGTCGGCACCCGCGCGGGCACAGGTTGGGCGACGAAGGCATTCAGCCTGGCGTCACACTCAGGGCGAAGGCTGGGGTACATCGGTTTGCAGTTCGATCCGGCCGCGGCCGGCGCCATCGGCGATTACTCGATGCAGCTCGGCGAACTGGCAATCTACGAGGGGTCGCCCTCGCCGCCGGACGCGCCCACCGGTGTCTACGTGGAGAACTCCTACGCCGTGAGCGCTATGCGGGACTCAGTGCGCCTGCGCTGGACACCGTCGGCATCATCCGACGTGCGATACTATAACGTGTACCGGCGCAACGCCGGCGGCGGCCGCACTTGGCTATGGGCCGCGAGCCGGGATGCCTGCTTCATCCCCGAGCTGGATCGCGCCGGGGATGAGCCGTCCGTGTCTATCGAAGTGGAGGCCGTCAATCAGGCCATGGAAGCTTCTGCCCCGGCGAGCACCACGCATGTGTGGGATAATCCGCCGACCATCGGGAACGTCGTGAACCAGACGATCGCCGAGGGCGAGTCCACCCCCGTGTTGGTTTTTACCGTCGGCGACGACATGACGCCGCCCGACTCCCTGGTCGTCTCCGGCGCGTCGTCGAATCCCGCCCTCGTGCCGGCCGACGCCATCGTGTTCGGGGGAGGCGGCACGAACCGCACCGTGACCGTCACGCCGAAGGCGAACGCGTCTGGGTCCGCCAACATCACGGTGACGGTGACGGACTCGCGGGGCCTCCGCGCCAGCGACAGCTTCCGCGTGACGGTCCTGTCCGCGGATGGCGTCGCCGGGGCGATCGCCCGCTGGCCATTCGACGGCACGCTCGATGATGTGACGGGGGGCGGTTGGGCGCTGGCGCATAGCGGTGTCCCGGCGTTCTCGAGCGCGACAAGAAAGCAGGGTGGCCAGTCGCTCACGTTCGATGGCACGACCGACGGTGCATCGAGCGCCAGCCCCATCCCGCTTGGCGACAGGTTCACCGTCGCCGCGTGGATCTTTGTCCCCAGCGGGACGGCACAGATCCAGACCATCGCAGCAAACTCCGCCGGCGGCGCGTCCACCGACGGTTTCCGGTTCTATGTGAACGGATTCAATACGGGCGACGGGAAACTCGTCTTCGCCACGGGCAATGGGACCGTGGGCGCCAACGTCAGTTCCTCTGCGGGCACCGTCGCCTTTGATCGGTGGCAACATGTCGTGGCGGCGGTGGATCGCGCCGGTGGCGCGGTGACGCTCTACCGGAACGGCATTGCGGTGGCGGCCGGGACCATCCGCACGGATTTCGCCAATGAGGCAACATTTCATGTCGGGGCGATGGCCACGCAGTTCCGGTTTCGTTCCCACATGGACGAGGTGCGGCTCTACGACCACGCCCTCACGGCGCCCGAGATCGCCGACATCGTCAACGTGTGCAACGAGGCCCCAACGATTGGTGACCTGGCCGATCAGGCGATCGCGGAGGACACCGCGACCCCGGAACTGGCCGTGGCCGTCGGCGATGCCGAGACCGCCACCGACGCGCTGGTGCTGACAAAATCGTCGTCGGACACGACATTGGTGCCGGCCGCGAATATCGTGTTTTCGGGATCGGGCAACGATCGGACCGTCAGGGTCACGCCCGCCCCAAACCAGAGCGGCGCGGCGACCATCACCCTCACCGTGAGCGACGGGACGCGAACCGCCAGCGACAGCTTCCTCCTGACGGTGGTCGCCGACGCGCCGATCGCCGACTGGAGGCAGGCCAATTTCGGAGAGGATTGGGACAACCCGGCCCTATCGGGCAACCTCGTCGACGTCGAGTGGGACGGCATGGCGAACATCGTGGAGTATGCCCTGGGTGGCGACCCGAACGACCCTTCAGTGGCGAACCTCCCCCAGGCCAGCACGCCCGGCGGCAGGCTCGCGCTGCGGTTTGCCCGGGTCGTCGCCCACACGGATGTCTCCCTGGTCGTCCAAGGCAGCGATGCGTTGACCGGGCCGTGGACAGACCTCGCCGCGAGCGCAAATGGGGCCACGACGGTGCCCTTGATCGATGGCGTCACCGTCACCGAATCCGGGTCTGGCGAACTGCGAACCGTGGAGGTGACGGATGCCTATCCGGTGACCGATCCCGCCCATCCGCGGCGCTTCATGCGCGTGCAGGTGATCTGGTAAGGGCGCCGACGCCATCGGTCCGGTCGACTGACGTGCGTTCTCGAGCATCAGAACGGCTTGACCGTGACACGTGGCATAATTAGAATTGGTTCGAAAATTTGATTTTGTCGGCCGGATTGGGCCGAGAGCCTTCGAGGGATCGATCCATGAATTGCGGCGTTGATGGCGAGGTGTTGTTCCCCCGGGGCAAGGGGGGCTGGGTAGTCCTTGTTGTGGCCTTGGCGGTCGCGTCGGGGAATTTCCATTGTGGGGTGGCTGTGGGGGCGGATGCGGCGAAGGCGGCGGTGACGGAGGCGGAGGCGAGGGCGGCATACGAGGGAGCGGCGAAGGCGTCTGGGGAGGCGGATGCGGCGGTGGGTCCGCTGAGGGCGGCGATGCAGAAGGCCGACGGGGCGTACGCCGAGGCTAGGAAGGGCGCCGACACGAAGCGGCAGCAGGCGACGGAGGCGAAGGAACTGGCCGGGGAAGGGGGCGTCAAGGCCATCAAGGAAGCGGAGGACAATGTGGCCGTGGCCGTGAAGGGTTTGGCCGACGCGACGAGCGCGAAGCCGCCGCTGGACAAGGCGTTGGCCGATGCCAAGGCGGTGGCGCTCCCGCTGCAGCAGGCCTATGATGCGGCGGAGAAGGCGGCGAAGGAAGCCGAGGCGGCGGCGAAGGCGGCATCCGACGCGGCGAATCGGCCCGAGGAGGAAGCCAAGCGCGCGGCGGCGGAAGCGGCGGTGAAGCGCCGGGCGGCGGATGGGGCGAAAGTCGCGCTGGCGCGGGCGCGGCAGGGGGAGGAGAAGTTACAGGCGCAGGTCAACGAGGCGGGGCAAGAGCTTGCCGTTGTAGAGAAGGAGAAAAAGGCGGCCGACGAAGTGCTGGCGAACGCCAACAAGCAGCTGGCCGCGGCCGCGGCCGCGCATCAGGCAGCCGAGCAGGCCGCGGGGGCGGCAGCGGAGAATGCGAAGCCGGTGTCGGAGGCCGAGAAGCAGCAGGCGGCGGGGGAAGCGGCGACGAAGCGCAAGGCGGCGGAAGAGGCCAAGGCCGCCTTGACCCAGGCACAGCAGGCCGACCAGCGGGCGCAGGCGCAGGCCACCGATGCCGCGCAGAAGTTGGTGGCGGCGGAAGGGCAGAAGAAGGCGGCGGATGAGGCCTTGGCCAACGCCAAGAAACAGCTCGCCGCGGCCACGGCGGCCTATCAGGTTGCCGAGCAGGCGGCGCAGGCGGCTGCGGCGAATGCGCGGGTCGTGCCGGTCGCCGAACTGGCCCAGGTCGCTGGCGAGGCGGCGGCGAAGCGCAAGGCGGCAGACGATGCGAAGGCGGCGCTGGCGCAGGCGCAGCAGAAACAGCAGGGGGCGCAGGCGGCGGCCGAGGCGGCCGCCAAGAAGGGGGCGGGGGCGGAAGCCGAAAAGAAGGCGGCCGACGAGGCCCTGGCCAATGCGAAGAATCTGGCGGCGGCGGCGGCGGGCACTCAGGGGGGCGCGGAGCAGGAGGCGCAGGCGGCGGAGGCGTCGGCAAAGGCGATGGTCGAGCGCGCGGGGAGGACCGAGGAGCAGATGAAGCAGGCCGCGGCGGATGCGGCGGCCAAGAGGAAGGCGGCGGACGATGCGAAGGCGGCGCTGGCGCAGGCGCCGCAGAAGCCGCAAGAGGCGCAGGCCGCCTATCAGGCGGCCGAGCAAGTGGCCCAGGCGGCGGCGGCCAACGCAAAGGTGATATCGGCCGCGGAGTTGGCCCAGTCCGTGCGGGAGGCGGCGGCGAAGCGCAAGGTGGCCAATGATGCCGGTGCCGCGCTGGCGCAGGCCCAGCAGAAACAACAAGGGGCGCAGGCGACGGCGGATGCGGCGGCCACGAAGTTGGGCTCGGCCCAGGCCGAGAAGAAGGCGGCGGATGAAGCCCTGGCCAGCGCAAAGAACCAGCTGGCCGCAGCCACGGGCGCCGCCGATGCCGCCGAGAAGGAGGCGCAGGCGGCCGAGGGCAAGGGGCGTGGCATCGCCGCCCTTTTCGGGAGAACGGATCCCCAGAAACAGGAGGCGGCGACGGATGCGGCGGCCAAACGGAAAGTCGCCGACGAGGCAAAGGCGGCGCTGGCCCACGCCCAGCAGGGCGAGCAGCAAGCGCAGGGCCACGCCAACGTCACGGCGAAGACCCTGACCGACGCCCAGGCCCAGAAGAAGGCGGCCGACGAGGCCTCGGCCAACGCGAAGAAACAGTTGGCGGCGGCCATCGGCGCGCAACAGTTGGCCGAGCAGGCGGCCCAGGCGGCCGAGTCCAGGGCCAAGGTGATGGCCGAGCGTGCCGCTCGCTCCGAGGAGCAAGTGCGGCAGGCGGGGGCCGATGCCGAGGCCAAGCGCAAGGCGGCCGCTGCGGCCAAGTTGGCCCTGGCGCAGGCCCAGGCCGCGGTGCAGGAACCGCAGAAATTGGCCGCCGCCGCCGCGGAGAAATTTGCGGGTCCGGCCTCGCGGAAGAAGTTGCTCGATTCCGCCATGGCCAGCGTAAAGAAGCAGGCCGGTGCCACAGCGGCAGCCGCCGAGGCCGCGGAGCAGGCCGCCCAAGCCGCTGAGAGACTGGCCGCGGAGAAGCGGCAGGTGGCAGACCAGGCCGCGGCCAAGCGCAAGGCGGCGGCGGATGCCGCGGCCGCGCTGGCCAAGGCGCAGCAGGGAGAGCAGGGGGCCGGGGCACAGGTCGCGGCCGCCGGGCAGAAGTTGGCCGAGGCACAGGCGGGAAAGAAGAAGGCCGACGAGGCGCTGGCGGCCGCGAGCCAGCAGGTGGGTGCCGCGACCGCAGCCGCTCAAGGGGCCGAACAGGCGGCGGCGGCGGCAGATGCCACGGCCAAACAGGTCGCGGCGGATGCCGCCAAGTCAGACGCGGAGAAAAAGCAGGCCGCCGACGATGCCGCCGCCAAACGCAAGGTGGCCGATGGGGCCAAGGCGGCGCTTTCCCAGGCCCAGCAGAAACAGCAGGAGGCGCAGAAACAGGTCGCGGCGGCCGCGGGAGTCGTGACGGGTGCGGATGCGCAGAAGAAGGCGGCCGACGACGCGTTGGCGAACGCCAAGAAGCAGGTCGCCGCCTGCGCCGCCGCGAACGAGGGCGCCCGGGCGGTGGCCAAGGAACTCCTGCAACTCGATGCGGCGAGCCAGCAGGCCACGGCCGAAGCGGCCGCCAAGCGCAAGGCGGCCAACGAGGCGAAGGCGGCGCTCGACCCGAAACAGAAGGCCCTGGAGCAGGCGACGATTCAAGCCAACAACGCGGCGCAGGCGCTGGACCGTGCCGAGAAGCGGAAGGTATCTACGGACGAGACGCTCGCGAACATCAGGAAGCGGGTCGCGTCGGCCAAGGAGACCCACGTGGCGGACGAGAAGGCGGCGGGGGAAGCGGAGGCCGCCGCCGCTCCGCTTAAGGCGGAGGCGGAGAGAACGCGCGCGGCGTATCTGGCCGCCCAGGACGTTTCCGACGAAAAGCGCGCCAGGGTCCAGGAGACCAAGGCCGCGCTGTACCGGCTGATCGCCGAGGGTCGCGTCGCGGGTCTCCTCGAGGGCCCCGATCCGCCGAAGCCGGGAAACCGCATCGACGAGATCATCTTCGCGAAGCTGAAGGCATCGGGCATCGAGCCGGCGCTCTGCACCGATGCGGCATTCATCCGCCGCGCCTATCTGGACCTGACGGGCAAGTTGCCGGCGGCGGATGAGGCGAAGGCGTTCATCCGCGACGCGGACAAGAACAAGCGCGTCGCCCTGATCGACCGGCTGCTCGGCCAGACCGCGCACGTCGACTACTGGGCGATGAAATGGAGCGATATCTTGCGGATCAAGGCCGAGTTTCCCGTGAAACTCTGGCCCAACGCGGCGCAGGCCTATTATCGCTGGGTCTGGGAGGCCATCGCCAAGAACGCGCGGTACGACAAGTTCGTCCGGGAACTGCTCACCTCCAGCGGCAGCAATTTCCGCGTCGGGCCGGTCAACTTCTACAGGGCGATCCAAGACAGGAGCCCGGAGGGAATTGCCGCGTCGGTGGGATTGGCGCTGATGGGGACGCGGGTCCTGTCCTGGCCCGATGAGCGTCGGGCCTCCATGGCGGCCTTCTTCTCGCAGGTCGGCTACAAGCCCACCAGCGAGTGGAAGGAGGAGATCGTGTTCTGGGACCCGCTGAAATCGACCGCGGTGCCTGGCAGCATCGCCCCGGGCGTCGATGCCGTCGCCAAGGCGGTGAGCGTCGCCAACAAGATCCCCCAGGCGCTGGCGCAGCCGCTCAGCGAGAACGCCCCGCTCGCGGCGACGTTTCCGGATGGCGCCAAGACGACCATCCCACCAGACCGCGACCCGCGCGAGGTGTTCGCGGATTGGCTCATACGCGCCGAGAACCCGTGGTTCGCGAAGGCGATCGCCAATCGGACCTGGGCCTGGGCCATGGGTCGCGGCATCATCCATGAGCCCGATGACATCCGGGAGGACAACCCGCCCGCCATCCCCGAGCTTCTGGCCTATCTGGAGAAAGAGTTGGTCTCGAGCGGCTACGACCTGAGGCACCTGAAGCGCCTGATTTTCACCTCGACGGCATACCAGTTCTCTTCGATGCCGAGGACCAAGGGTACGGAGGCGGTGGCGGCCTTTGCGAACTACCGCCTGCGCCGGGTCGAGGCCGAGGTGCTCATCGATGCCCTGAACGAGATCACCGGCACATCTGACCTGTACACCAGCGCCGTCCCGGAGCCGTTCACGTATATTCCGGAGGACATGCCCGCGGTGGCCCTGGCCGACGGCAGCGTCACGAGTTCGTTCCTGACGCTGTTCGGGCGCTCCACGCGCGCCACGGGGATGGAGAGCGAGCGCGTGAGCGAACTCGCCTCGCCGCAGTGGCTGCATATGCTGAATTCGGCCACCATCCAGCAGAAGCTTCAGGGAGGCCCGAAACTCGCGGCGCTGATCTCCGCGGGCGGCAAACCGGAGGAGATTGCCGAGAGGCTCTATCTCGCCATCCTCTCGCGGTTCCCGACGGAGGCCGACGTGCGGGCGGCAGAAGAGCACGCCAAGACCGGCGCGGCGAAAGGGAATGATGTCTGGATCGACCTCGCCTGGGCGCTGGTCAACAACCCGGAATTTTTGTTGAGGCATTGATTGCGGGGCGGGCGGTCGGGCATAATATTTGGAAGTTTCGTTTCTGGCACGATGAGGCAGGCGGGCAAGAAAGGAGCAGGGAAGCTATGAGCGCAGGGCAAGGTCCAGAGGGTCGAGGGAACATCTCGCGGCGCGAGGCCGTGCGGAGGGGCGTCTTGGGCGCGGCGGGAATGGTCGCCGCTGGCGGGCTGGGTTTCCGGGCGTTGGCGGAGGATCCCAAGGCGGCGCCCGCGGGCGGCGAACCGAAGGCGGTGCCGGACGCGGCGGCGAAGCCGTTGCCCAAGGGCAAGATCAAGTCGGTCATCCAGGTCTTCCTGTGGGGCGGGATGTCGCACAATGACACGTGGGACCCGAAGCCGGGCACCGGCTACGATTACCTCGGGGAATTCGACAAATTCATCCCGACAAACGTCGATGGGATCCAGATCAGCTCGCTGTTTCCGAACCTGGCGAAGCAGGCGGACAAGTACTCCTTGATACGCAGCATGACCCACGGCATCGATGGCCACGAGACGGCGGCCTACCTGATGCAGACGGGCCACAAGCCCGGCGGGCAACTCGCCTACCCGAGCGTGGGCGCCATATTCACCTACTTCAAGAGGGAGGAATACAAAGGGTTGCTCCCGCCGTACATCGTGATGACGCAGGCGGCCGGACGCTTTTCTGAGGAGGGTTTCCTGGGCCCGGCGTACAAGCCGTTCGCGACGGGGGGCGATCCCAACGCGGACCGCTTCGAGGTGCAGGGGATCGTCAATCGCGGGATCGATGACAACCGCCAGAGGGCCCGCCGCGAGTTGGTGGACAAGATCAACACCATGGGTTACGGGCTCTCGGAGGTGCCGGAGGTTGCCGAGGCCGAGGCGGCGAGGCAGAAGGCCTACGGCCTGATCCTGGGCAAGGGGAAGGAGGTATTCAATCTCGACAACGAGTCCAAGGTGATCCGGGATCGCTACGGGCGGAATACCTTCGGGCAGGAGTGCCTCGCGGCCCGGCGGATGGTCGAGGCGGGCGTGCCGTATGTCACCATCAGCTTCCCCGGTGGCTGGGACACGCACTCCAACCACTTTGCGACGATGAAGCGGCAGTGCCCCTGGCTCGACCAGGGCCTGGCGACGCTGCTCGCTGACCTGAGGGAGAGGGGACTGCTGGAGAGCACGCTGGTCTGGTGCACCGGGGAGTTCGGCCGGTCGCCGAAGGTCTCTTGGGAACCGCCGTGGAACGGCGGCCGCCATCACTACGGGAAGGTCTTCACCGTGCTCGTCGCGGGTGGCGGATTCAAGGGTGGTCGCGTCGTTGGTTCCTCGGACGCCAAAGGAGAGGAGGTCAAGGACCGGCCCGTCTATCCGGCGGACCTCTTGGGCAGCTTCTATCAGTTGGCCGGGATCGACGCCAACGCCACGCTGCCGAACCCCCTGGGGCTCGATGCCCGTGTCCTGGACGCGCAGAACGAGGGGATGAAGTCGGCCGGGCTCCTGAGAGAGATCATGTGACCGCGGGAAAAGGAGATGCCCATGAGTAGATTGCCTGTGGGGTGGCCGGCCGTGGCCGACGCGTTGGAGTTGCGCCGTATTTTCGAGTCAGCCTTGGGGGTTCCCGCGGCCCCGCGCGCCTTGCGCCCTGTCGTTAGATCTGTGGTCCTGGGCCTGCTGCTGGCGGGGGCGTCCGCGGGCCGGGCGCAGAACCAGTACATCGGCTACGTCTATCCGGCGGGCGGGCAGCAGGGTTCGACTTTCCAGATCCGGCTGGGCGGGCAGGGGCTTCTCGAACCCAGCGAAGTGGTCGTGACGGGCGAGGGAGTCTCGGTCCGGCTCGTCGATTATTATCGGGTGCTGAACAATCAGGAGCTGGATCTCCTGCGGCAGCAGCTCAACGAGCTGAAGAAGAAGGAGACGGTGGTCAACGAGACCATGGTCGCCAAGATGGCGTTTCTCGAGTTGCCCGAGCGCATCGAGCCGCCGAAGGTCGAGGGGGTGATGTGCCCCGCCTGCGGACGCCTCAACCCGTTGGGCACCACCGTCTGCAGGGACTGCAACGCGTCCCTGGAAAACGCGAAGGAGCTAAAGGCGGGCGAGGCGAAGGAGGAGGCCCCGAAGTCCGAGCAGGAGGCGGCCAAGGCGAAACTGATCGATCGGATCGAGAGGATCTTTGCGGAGGACGAGCGGAATCCTGCGGTGCCGGCCCATTGCGAGCTCGTGTTTGCCGAGGTGACGGTGGCCCCCGACGCGAGGCCCGGAGCGCGCGAGATCCGGGTTATTAGCAAGAAAGGGGTGTCCAACCCGCTGCCATTTTTCGTCGGCCAGGACCCTGAAGTCGCGCGGAAACCGATGAAGACCTGCCAGAAGCAGGTGCTGGGCAAGGAGCATCTGGCCCAGCGGAAGCGGCCGCCGGAGGAGGAGGAGGTACAGATCACGGTGCCGTGCACGATGAATGGCCAGATCGGCGCCGGAGAGGTCAACCGGTATCGATTCACTGCCATGAAGGGCCAGCGCCTGGTCATCGTGGCCAAGGCCAGACAGTTGTCCCCCTACGTTGCCGACGGCGTCCCCGGATGGTTTCAGGCCGTGTTGACGCTGCGCGATGCGAAGGGTAACGAGCTGGCCTACAACGACGATTTCCGCTTCGACCCGGACCCCGTCCTGTTCTTCGAAGTCCCCGCGGATGGCGAGTATGTGCTGACTATCAACGAGGCGCTGTTCCGGGGTCGGGAGAGCTTCGTGTACCGGGTCACGGTCTCCGAGGCACCTTTCTTGAGCGGCATCTTCCCCCTGGGGGGGCGGGCGGGAGAGCCGGTCAAGATCGAGATGAGCGGCTGGAATTTGGAGAAGACCACGCTGGCGGCACCACCCAACGACGCAAAGCCCGGACGCCACCGGATCGTGGCGAGCAACGGGGAGGTCATTTCCAACGAGGTGCCGTTCGTCCTAGACACGCTGCCGGAATGCATGGACAAGGAATCCAATGACGTGCCATCCAAGGCCCAGAGAGTCAGCCTGCCCATGATAATCAACGGTCGGTCGGATCGGCCCGGGGATTGGGATGTCTTCGGGGTGGAGGGGAAGGCGGGTGAGACTCTCGTCGCGGAGGTGACCGCGCGCCGCCTCGGATCGCCGTTCGATTCCTTCCTCAAGGTGACCGGCCCCGATGGCAAGGTCATCGCGCTGAACGACGATTATTACGATGCGGCATCGGGAGAGAACACCGACCACGCCGATTCCTATCTCATGGTCAAGCTGCCCGCCGACGGGAAGTATTATGTCCATTTGGGAGATACCCGTAGGCACGCGGGCAAGGAGTATGCCTACCGGCTCCGGATCAGTCAGCCGAGGCCGGACTTCGAGCTGCGGCTCATCCCATCACGAATCGTGATCGCGGGGGCGAAGTCGGCGAACGCGACGGTCTTCGCCATCCGAAAGGACGGCTTCGATGGACCGATCCAGCTCCGATTCAAGGACCTGCCCGCCGGGCTCGAATCTCCCGGCGCCACGCTGGCCGCAAAACAGGAGGCGATCGGCCTGACCCTGAAATCGACCCTGTCGGAGATGGAGAAGCCCGTCAACCTCGCGGTCGTCGGCAGCGCGAAGGTCGGGGAGCAAGAGATCGTCCGCGAGGCTGTCCCGTCCGAAGATAGGATGCAGGCCTTCCTGTGGCGCCACCTGTTGCCCGCCAACGACCTGCCGGCCCTGGTCTTCAACCCGGCCTACCAGCCGCCGGCCGATCGCGTGCGGCCGGATATCCGCGACGAGGACCGGCCGAAGGATGCCAAGCGCGATTTGACGAAAAGCTCGGTCGACTGGTACCTGAAGCAGATCGATGGCCTCTACCAGCTGTGGCTCCTGACGGATGAGTTCGCCAATCGCCAGGTCGCGAACATCGAGGCCAGGCTGATCCGATAGCGGCCGGATCTACCCATGAGCCCGCTCATGAAAAACCATGTCCGTCTTCTTGCCGTGCCGGTTGCCATGTCATGCCTCTGTTGGAATGCGCCGCTTCGGGCGGAGGGACTGCCCGCATACAGGTCGGAGTTGTTCTTTCGCACGAAGCTCGTGTACGAGGACGCCTTCGATGGGACGCTCAACTCGGAGTTTTGGGAGGTCCGGCAGAACACCACCTGGGAGATAAAGGACGGGGTCCTGACCGGCGGTCCGTCATCGAAGGAATTTCAGGAGAAGAAGGTGGCCAGCGGCGACCGGGCCCACGCCGGGTTCAAGCCGGTGATCTGGCTCAAGAAGGTGCCCGAGAACTTCGTCTGCGCCATGCGGGTGCGGTATGATGCGAAGGCCTACCAGCGCGGCTTTCCGCTCTTTGACCTAGGGCACCACATCCACACGCTGACCTTCGGCGAGAAGGCGACGACGCTTGCGATCAAAAGAGACGTCGAGACCCTGGAAGTGAAGGGGCCGCTGTTCACGCTCAACGAGTGGCACGACGTGGTGATCGAGTTGAAGAAGGGAAGGATCCTGCTCAAGATCGATGGGAAGAAGCACTTATTCGAGAGCGAGAACATCGACATGGCCGGGCAGGCGCAGATCGACTTCAAGGCCATCGATGGCGGCACGTGTCAGATCGACCACATCAGGCTTTGGGAAGGGCAGTAGTGTCGGGCGCCCGGCAGAGTGCTATTGGAAGGAGAGGAATATCATGAGAGCTGCATCCACCTTTGCGAAAGCCGCGGCGCTGGGAGTGATCCTGCTCGCCGCCGTATTCACCCGGGCCGCGGGGGAGACGAGGCCCCCGAATATCCTGTTCATCTTTGCCGATGATCACGCGTCGCAGGCGATCAGCGCCTATGCTCACCCGCTCAAGCTGGTCCAGACCCCGAACATCGACCGGCTGGCGAAAGAGGGCGTGCTGTTCGAGCGGTGCCTCGTGCCAAACTCGATCTGTGGGCCCAGCCGCGCCGTCATCCAGACGGGGAAATATAGCCACATCAACGGCTTCTTTCGGAATGGCAATCGGTTCGACGGGGCGCAGCAGACCTTTCCCAAACTGCTGCAGGCGGCGGGCTATCGGACCGCGGTCATCGGCAAGTGGCACCTCGAGAGCGATCCCGTCGGCTTCGATCATTGGCACATCCTCCCGGGCCAAGGCATTTATTATAACCCGCCGATGATCCGGGATGGGGAGAAGGTGACGCACGAGGGATACACCACCGACATAATCACGGATATCGCCATCGAGTGGCTGAAGGCCCGCGATGAGACAAAACCGTTCATGCTCATGTGCCAGCACAAGGCGCCGCACCGCGAGTGGGCGCCGGCCCTCCGGCACTTGGGCTGGAATGGGGATCGGGAGTTCCCCGAACCGGACACGCTCTTCGATGACTACGCGGGCCGCGGCAGGGCGGAGCGCGAGCAGGACATGACGCTGGAAAAGACATTCAACGAGAGGGACGCGAAGCTGGCGGCGCCGCCGTATCTGAACGCGACCCAGCGCAAGGCCTGGGACGCCTACTACGGGCCGCGGAACGAGAAGTTTCTCGCCGCCAATCTCTCGGGCAAGGATCTGGTCCGCTGGCGCTACCAGCGCTACATGCACGACTACCTCGGCACGATCCTCGCGGTCGACGAGGGGGTGGGGCGGCTGCTGGACTTCCTCGATGCCGAGGGCTTGGCGAAGGACACGCTCGTCATGTACTCATCCGATCAGGGATTCTACCTGGGCGAGCACGGCTGGTTCGACAAGCGCTGGATCTACGAGGAGTCGCTGACGACGCCCCTGCTGGCGCGCTGGCCCGGGGTGACGAAGCCGGGCGGCCGGAACGCCAGCATGGTCTCGGTCCTCGATTTTCCGGAGACATTCCTCGACGCCGCGGGGCAGGCGGTCCCGGGCGATATGCAGGGCCGGAGCCTGGTGCCACTGCTGCGCGGCGAGAATCCGGCCGATTGGCGCACGAGCTTCTACTACCACTACTACGAATTTCCCGGTCCCCACAGCGTGCGCAAGCACTACGGCGTCGTCACCGACCGGTATAAGCTCTTCCACTTCTATGAGCCCGAGATGAATTACTGGTCACTCATCGATCGTGAGGGGGACCCGAAGGAACTCAGGAATGTCTATGACGATCCGGCTCACGCGGAAGCCAGGGAGGCGCTGCACGCCGAACTCGACCGGCTGCGGGCCGAGCTAAAGGTCCCGGCTCAGGATCCGCCCGAGTCGCTGGCCCCGGCCGCCAGATCTGGAGGCCCCGGAAAGAAGGGGAAGGCCAAGAGACAATAGGGGGCGATCATGAGATTTGAGCAGACCATTGCGGTGTTAGGTGCGCTGCTGGCGGCCGTTGGGCTGTCTGAATCCGCGGGAACGCGCGGAACGCCGAACATCGTCCTGATCCTTTCCGACGACCAGGCGTGGACGGACTATGGGTTCATGGGGCACCCGGTGATCCAGACACCGCACCTGGACCGATTGGCCGCGCGGAGCGCGCTATTCACCCGGGGATATGTGCCGACGGCGCTTTGCCGGCCGGCGCTCAGCACGCTGGCGACCGGGCTGTTTGCGCATCAGCACAGGATCTCGGGCAATGACCCGTCCCACGCCCTCGCGCCCGCCGATTCGCCGAAGTATGCCGAGTTGCGGGAACGGCTCATCAGCCACATCGACGGGCATCCGACGTTGCCGAAGCTGCTGGCGGAGCGCGGTTATCTCTCGCACCAATCCGGCAAGTGGTGGGAGGGGTCCTATCGCCGCGGGGGATTCACCCACGGGATGACCCGGGGGTTTCCGGAGAAGGGCGGGCGACACGGGGACGACGGGCTCAAGATCGGGCGGGAGGGCATGCAGCCCGTCTTCGATTTCGTGGAGCATGCGATGGGGGAGAAGAAGCCTTTCTTTCTGTGGTACGCGCCCTTCCTGCCGCACACGCCGCACAATCCGCCCGACCGGTTGCTGGCAAAGTACCGGGACAAGGTCGAATCCCTCCACGTCGCGAAGTACTACGCCATGTGCGAGTGGTTCGATGAAACATGCGGGCAACTGATCGATTTCCTCGATGGGAAGGGGCTCAACGCGAACACGCTCTATGCCTATATCGCCGACAATGGCTGGATCCAGGATCCCGCCAGCCAGGGCTACGCGCCGAAATCGAAGCAGTCGCCCAACGAGGGCGGCGTGCGCCAGCCCATCCTGTTGAGCTGGCCCGGCGTAATCCGGACCGGCAAGCGCGATGAACCGGTCAGCAGCATCGATCTGGTGCCCACGATGCTGAGTGCCGCCGGCGCCACCATCTCCGGGAACCTTCCCGGCCTGGACCTCCTGCCATTGGTCCGCGATGGTGTGCCCTTGGGTCGGGACACGATTTTTGGCGAGGGGTTCGCCCATGACATCGCGGACATCGACAGGCCGGAGGATTCCCTGTTGTACCGCTGGGCCATCGAGGGCAAATGGAAGCTCCTTTTGACCTATGACGGCGCGCTGGGCCGTTACGCCAGCTCGCACCCCCGGACCGAGAGGCGCCCACAGCTCTTCGACCTGCTCGCCGATCCGGGCGAGGAGAGGAACGTTGCCGCCGGGAATCCGGAGGTGGTCGAGCGACTGGCGGGCAAGATCTCGGCGTGGTGGCCGGTCACCGGGCGAAAGACGATCGCCCGATGGTCGGATTGAGGTGCCCCCGGCCATGAGGATTGCGGAAGGCTTATGAGGCGACTTCCAAGGATTCGACTGTGGAGGGTTGCCGCGACATGGGCCTGCTTGGGGGTTGTATTTTGCGGCCCGGCCAGCGCCGAGACCCGCCAAACGAACGTCATCAACGGCATTTCCGTCAACTATGCCGGAACGTACCTGGTCGGCAGCAATGGACCGCTGAATGCCCTGATCGTCACAAACAACGCCGACCTGAATTCGACAGCGGGCATTGTGGGCGATCTCGCCGGCGCCGACCACAATTCCGCCTTGATCACAGGCAGTGGGTCTATCTGGAACAACAGCAACGATCTGACCATTGGCAATTCAGGCTCCTTCAACGGCCTGACCATCAGCGACGGCGGCACGGTGGCGGACTCTTACGGCGGTGTGGGCGACGGGAAGAGCGCGAGCAACAACGTGGTGCTGGTCAGCGGCGCCAATTCGCTCTGGACCAACAGGTTCTATTTAAGCGTGGGCGACTACGGTTCGGACAACCGGTTGACCATCAGCGACGGCGGCACGGTGGTGAACAACGGCTGCTACCTGGGCGACACACATTACGCGAGCAACAACGTGGTGCTGGTCGCCGGCGCCGATTCGCTCTGGCATAACGGCTCATGGTTGCGGGTGGGCAATCAGGGTTCGTGCAACCGGTTGACCATCAGCAACGGCGGCGCCGTGGCAAATGACAGCGGGTTCGTGGGCTATGGCGGCCTGGCGAGCAGCAACGCGGTGCTTGTCACCGGCGCCGATTCGCTCTGGAACAACCGGACCAACCTTAGCGTAGGCGATTCGGGGTCGTGCAACCGGCTGACCATCAGCGACGGCGCCACGGTGGCCAGCGGGAACGCCTATGTAGGACAAGACAGCCGCGCCAGCAACAACGCGGTACTGGTCACCGGCGCCAGCTCGCTCTGGACCAACCGCAATGACCTCCATGTGGGCTGCTTCGGTTCGGGCAATCGATTGACCATCACCAACGGCGGCATGGTGAAGAGCGAGAACGGCTATGTGGGCTGCGGCAGCAACGCGAGCGACAACGCGGTGCTGGTCACCGGCGCCGGCTCGCTCTGGACCAACACCTCTTTAACCGTGGGCGACTACGGGTCGGGCAACCGGTTGACGATCAGCGACGGCGGCACGGTGGCGGACTCTTACGGCTGTGTGGGCGATGAGAAGAGCGCGAGCAACAACGTGGTGATGGTGACCGGCGCCAATTCGCTCTGGACCAACAGGTCGTATCTAAGCGTGGGCGACTACGGTTCGGGCAACCGGCTGACCATCAGCGGCGGCGGCACGGTGGCGAACAACGGTTGCTACCTGGGCGACACACATTACGCGAGCAACAACGTGGTGCTTGTCACCGGCGCCGATTCGCTCTGGGATAACGGCTCATGGTTACGGGTGGGCAATCAAGGTTCGTGCAACGGGTTGATCATCAGCAACGGCGGCGCCGTGGCGGATGACAACGGGTTCGTGGGCTATGGCGGCCTGGCGAGGAGCAACGCGGTGCTTGTCATCGGCGCCGATTCGCTCTGGACTAACCGCAACAACCTCTATGTGGGTCATGAGGGTCCGGACAACCAATTGAGTATCGCTGACGGCGGCTCCGTTGTTGCCTCGGGCGTTGTGGTCGGAAGGGTTTCCGCGGCCACGGGCAGCTTGGTGGCCGTCATCGGCGGCAATCTGCAAGCAGTTGGGCCGGCCGGCAGCGGCTCGCTGGAAGTGCGCCACGGCTTGCTGAGCCTCAACGGCGGCAGCGTTGCGACCGATCAACTCATCTTGACCAACGCTGGCGGGCAGATGAGTTTCAACGCCGGCACGTTGAGCGCCCGTGGCAGCGCCCTCGCCAATACCTTCGCCTTCACCATCGGCGATGGTGCACAGGGAGCCACGATGAACCTTCTCGGCGGAGCCCACGGCTTCAGCGACGGCCTGGTCATCAACACCAACGCCACCGTCAGCGGTTGGGGGACGGTTTCCGCCGCTATCGCCAACTACGGCGTGTTGTCGGCGTCCAACGGCGTCATGCGGTTGGAGGGCGGGGCGGTCACGGGCACCGGCGGCGTCGTGCTGGTGCGGCCGGGGGCGCAACTCGACGCGGCCGGGGACGTGGGAAGCGTCGCCAGCGTCGTGACCAACGAACTCGGCGGGGTCTTCAAGAACACCGGTGGCCAGATCACGTTCCTGGATGTCTTCGTGAACAATGGCAAATACATCAGCGACTCGGGCACCAACTTCTTCACCACCCTCCAGGTTGGCGCGAGCGGCGCGCTGAACGGCGGGCCCGGCGATGAATTCGTCATCCAGGGCAATTTGCTCAACGCCAGCACCAACGCGTTCACGTTCGACCTCGCGGGCTCGGCGCTCGGTTTCGGGATCGGCAGCCACACTTTCGAATTTGCAGGCGCCGATCTCGGCCTCGACTGGAGCGGCTACAGCAACAACTTTGCGATCGGGGAACTGGAGATCGCGCCAGGCGGCACCGTGACGATCGAAGACGGCAATACTGGCAATGATGGCACGGCGCTCTACGTGCTCCGGTTCAATGCCGACACACAACAGGTCACCTCGGCATTCAACATCTACTACGCCCCTTCGCTCAACCCCGAGTTGAACGACGAGATCCACGCCTTGGCCGGCGGTGGCTGGCTCATCCCGGTGCCCGAGCCGGCGGCATGGGCATGGCTGCTGCTGGGCGTCGGTGCGATTCTCCGGAAGCGGCGGCTCAAGTAGGGCCGGACCTGAGCCGACTACTGCTGTTCCCAGAACCCGCCCGATTGGCTCTCAGCGCCCACCACTGCTTCCACAGGTTGGCGGATCGCGTCCAGGCCGACTCCCTGCCGAAGGGCCTTTTCGAAGGCGGCATGGGCGCCCTTGTCGTGCTCCCGGAGCCATTCGAGGCTTTGCTTGGGGCCGAGGAAGCAAAGGAACCTCAGGTCGAAACGGGGCCGAAATCCGCGATGTCAGAGTCGCTGTCCGGTTCTGCGTCACCACCGGCTCACGACCCATACAGGATGGCCGTCTGGCCGCCATGACGGGTGCGAAGCTCATGGCAAAGTTCTGCGATGATCGGGTCGGATTGCGTGGTGATGTCTCGCGGCGATCCAGCGTGCCTCTGGCCTGGGAACCAGTAGATCTTGCCGGCGAGGTCACGGCATTCCCATAAAGGGTGGGGCGCGGGATTTTAGGATCCGCCGGCGCGCGCGGGTGGCGCGGTCATCTCCTCCTGGAACATGACGGCCATCCCGCGGAGTTTTCGGATGACTTGGGCGTCGCGGGCGGGTCTCGATTCGCCGGGGTCGGCATCGAGGTCGAAGAGTTGCAGCGCGGGGCAATCAGCGGAGGTGGTCTTCGTGCAATTGCCTGAGGCGGGCGACGATGTCGGGGTGGCGGTCGGCGAGATTGGTTGTTTCGGCGGGGTCGTCCGTGATATTGGCGAGGAAGAGGGGTATGCGGTCGCCGCCCTTCTTGGTTGCGCCGGGTCCCCAGGCGATGCCGCCGCCGGTATCGCGGGCATTGCCGAGCAGTTTCCATTCGCCGTCGCGCACGGCCCAGTCGGCATTTGGGCCGTCTCCTACTTGCCAGTGGAGCGCGTGCGCGGTGTGCGGGCCGGGCGCCTTGGGGTCGCGGAGGATGGGGACGAGGTTGCGGCCGTCGAGGCGCGTGTCGGGCGGCTGGACCCCGGCGAGTGCCGCGAGGGTGGGCAACCAGTCGCAGGCGTGCGCCACGTGATCGCGGACCTCGTTTTGGGGCAGGGTGCCGGGCCAAGAGATAATGGCGGGGAGGCGTATCCCACCCTCGAAGAGGCTGAACTTCGCGCCGCGGTAGGGGCCCGCGCTCCCGCCGCCGAAATGCGCGCGTTCCTCCGTGGAATGCCCGTTGTCGCTCTGGAAGACGATGATGGTGCGCTCCGCCAGCCCGAGTGCTTCGACCTTCGCGAAGAGGGCGCCGAGGCGCTCATCCTGCGCGGCAAGGAAGGCGGCGTAGAGGTTGCGCGGGTGCGGGAGATGCTTGAAGTGATCGAGCCATTTCTTGTCGCCCTGATAGGGATAGTGGGGTGTGTTTATCGCGTAGTAGATAAAGAAGGGACGGTGCCGATTCTCGGCGATGAAGCGTGCGGCCTCCGCGACCATGAGATCGGGGAAGTAGGCCCCATCGCGGAAGACCTCCGCGCCGTTGCGCCAGAGGTCGTGGATATTGGGGCCGCTCCAGTAGAAGAAGTGCGAATAGTTGTCGATGCAACCACCCATGTGGCCAAAGCTCTGATCGAAACCCTGGGATAGCGGCGAGGTCTCGGGCGTATAGCCGACGTGCCACTTCCCGATGTGGGCGGTGGCGTATCCTGCGGCCTTGAAGACCTCCGCCATCGTGATCTCTTCGGGAGGCAGCGCGCCTTTGCCCCCCTGCTGCGAGGCGCAATTGTTGGGCACGCCGGCGCGGACGGGCCAGCGTCCGGTGAGCAGGCCGGCGCGCGAGGGGGAGCACACGGGCGCCGCGGAATAGAATTGGGTGAAGCGGATGCCGCGGGCCGCGAGGGCGTCGGTGTTCGGGGTGTGCAGGTCCTTTGCGCCATAGCAGCCGAGGTCTACGGAGCCCTGGTCATCGGACAGTATGACGATGACGTTGGGTTTTGGCGCATCGGCGACGACGTGGGTGACGGCGACCGCCAGCAGACAGGCGGTTAGGGGAATGGGTCGCATGGCTTCGTGGATTCTGAGGTATTCAGGAGGTATCGCGGGATGCGGTTCCCGGGTTCGGGGAGGTCCATGTCCCTGACGAGGGCCCGCGCGTCGGCGAGGGTCACGTGGCCTGCCTGCCACATGAAGTCGAGGGCATTCTGGGCGGCGAGCGCCTCGTGGAGGTTGCCCTCGCGAAGCACCGCGGCGATGGCATCGAGGGCGGACTTTGGTTCGCCGAGGTAGGCGATAGATTCGGCGGCGGCGACGCGGACGTCGGCCCACTCGTCGGAGAGCCCGGCCCGGAGTTTGTCTTTCGCGGGCGCGGCATCGGCCTTGAGCACGAGGCATCCGGTCGCGGCCCAATAGCGGACGACCGGATGGGGGTCATCGAGGGCGGCGATGAAGTCCTTGAGGTGCCTGGGATCGCTGTCGCTGGCGCGGTCGGCGAGGTCGAGGATCTTGCGGATGGGATAGGCGTCGCCCCGGGCATAGTCGTAGATGGTCTTGTCGCCGGCCAGTCGCGGGAACATTCCCTCGGGGATGAATCCGACGTCGCGCGTCTTGAGGATCTCGTCGCGCAGGGCGGCGCGGAGTGTCTCGATCCGGGCGGCGCATCCGGGGTCATGGGCCAGATTGCGGATCTCGAACGGGTCCGCGGCGATCTGATAGAATTCCTCTCCGGGCTTGGGTCGCCAATATCGCGCCTGCGTCTCGTTGCATTTCCCCGCGGTGAAGGTCTCCGACCAGGACCGCATGCTGGGGAGCACCTCGAAGGGATAGCTGTAGTGCTGGCCCCAGGGCCGATGGGGCGAATAGTTGCGCACGTATCGGGCGTCTTTGTCCCGTATGGCCCTGACCATATCGTAGCGCTCGTCCATGCGGCCCCGGAACAGGAAGACGCGTGTCCGGGGAGGGGCCTTGGCGGCTCCGAGGAAGGCGCGGCCCTCGTAATTCGGCGGGACGGGCACCCCGCAGAGGCTGAGGACGGTCGCGGGGAAGTCGACGAAACTGACGAGGTCATCGGCCCATTCGCCTGGAGCGGCGGGGGAGAGGTGGGACCACTTCTTGGGGATGCGGATGATCAGGGGGACGCGGGTGCCCGAGTCGTGGATGTTGCGTTTTCCGCGGGGCAGGGCGCCGCCGTGATCGCCGTAGTAGAATACGATGGTGTCGTCGTCGAGACCGGCGCCGGCGAGCTCGTCCAAGACTTCGCCGACCTGGGCATCCAACAGGGTCATCTGGTCATAGTAGTTGGCCCAATCGCGCCGGATCTCCGGCGTGTCGGGGTGATACGGCGGGAGCGGGACTTTTTCCGGCGGGACGCGAAACGCGGTCTTGCCCGGCTTCGGCGCCACCTGGCTCTCGTGGCTGGTGGTGAAGTTGAATACGGCGAAAAACGGCTGTCCCGGCGCGCGATTCTTGTAGTGGGCCTTTTTGCTGCTCTCGTCCCAGACGTCGCGCCTGTCGGAAAGGTTGTAGTCGGTCTTGGAATTATTCGAGCAGTAGTAGCCGGACGCGCGCAAGACCTGGGGGTAGAGCGGAAATCCATCGGGGATGGCGACCTTGCTGCGGTGGTTGTGGGCGCCGAGGGAACAGGCGTACATGCCGGTGATGAGGGTGGTGCGCGCGCTGGAGCAGACGGGCGCGTTGGCGAATGCGTTGCGATAGCGGAGGCCCTCGCGGGCGAGGCGGTCGAGGTTCGGCGTCTGCGCGAGCGGATCGCCATAGCATCCAAGGTAGGGGCTGTTGTCCTCGCTGGTGATCCAGAGGATATTGGGACGTTCGTCCGCCGACGCGATCCGGGACGCCAGCAGCAGTGGGAGGATGAGATGCCGCGCACCCGCGCGGATCCGGTGGTTGGCATGCGAGGTGAGGTTCATGGGGCGATCAAGGCTCATGGATTCAGTGCGGCCTCCAGGCTGAATCGGACGAACATGGCGATATCGTCACCGGTCTTTTCGGCCTCGCTGGCGATGGCGAGCGCGTCGCGCATTTCCGGATGGAGGGGTTTGGCGATGGGCCCGAGGAGTTCGAGGGCGCGGGCGGCGTGGAGCACGACCTCGCGGGTTTCGTGGTGGAGGGCGGCTGCGAGGACCGGCATGGCGGGCGCGGCGTCGCCATGGCGTGCCAGTGCGGCGGCGGCCTCGATGCGCGCGGCGGGCGAGGCATCGGCGAGGGTTTGGCGGAGGGCGGCTCGGTCTGCCTCTTTGGGAGAGGCATTGGCGTGGAGTCCGACGGCGGCCCAGTAGCGGACGGAGGGATCGGGATCGTGCAGCCATCCGCGCTGCTTTGGCGCGGCGTCCTGGCGACCGACCTCGCCGGCGACATCGAGGAGCCGTTCCAGCGGGTAGCGCGCGGGATCGGCAGTGGTGGCGCGAGGCGTCTCGCCGGGCTTCAGGGTGGACCAGAGGTCGGGTTCGGTGAAAAAGCCGGCATCGCGGGTCTCGAGTTGCCAGCGGCGGAGTTCGGCGCGCATGCGCTCGCATCGATCGATGTGCGCGGCATCGGAGGCGAGGTTATGGATCTGGTGGGGGTCCGCCGCGGTGTCGTAGAGTTCCTCGAGTGGCCGCGGCGCGGTGGCATAGGGCCGGGCGGCGGGTGGAAGCGCATCATCCGCGGCGAGGCGCTTGAGTTCCCTCCGGAACGTGGAGCCATCCGAGAAAGATTCCGGCTGCATCCAGGGGAGGTGTGGCATGAAGTTGCGGATGTAGAGCCATCGTGCGTCGCGGACGCTCCGGGAGACGTCGAAGGCCTCGTCAACGCGGTCGCGGGCGCCATGGATGAACTCGCGCGGCGCGGCGGCATGCGTGCCGAGGAAGGCACTTCCCTGGAGATGTGCCGGGGCAGGGATCCCGAAAAGGCTCAGGACGGTGGGCGCGAAGTCGACAAAGCTCACGAGGCGATCCGTGGTGGAGCCGGGCGGCGATGGCGCGAGATGCGCCCATTGCTTTGGGATGCGCACGAGGAGTGGCACGCGCATGCCGGAATCGTGGAGGCATCGCTTGCCGCGTGGCATGCCCATGCCGTGGTCTCCGAAGAAGAATACGATGGTGTCTTCGGCGAGGCCATCCGCCTCGAGCTGGTCCAAGATCTCGCCGGCCTGCCTGTCCATGAGGGTGATGCAATCGTGGTAGCGGGCCCAGGCGCGGCGTGCCTCGGCGGTATCGGGGTAATAGGGGGGGAGTGTGACGCGGGCCGGGTCATGGCGCTCGGCGGGGTCGAGTTTGGAGCGGATCTCCCGTTCGAATTCCTCGTGTGGCCACACGCTGGTGCGGCTCTGGTGGGTGGTCATGAAATTGAACACCGAGAAAAAGGGTTGGTCTTTGCGCCGGGGGCGCCAGTGGGCCTTGGAGGAGCAGTCGTCCCATGCGGCGCGGATGAAGGCGGCCTCGTCCCGCACGTTATAGTCGGTCTTGACGTTGTTCGAGCAGTACCACCCCGCCTGTCGCAGGAGGGCCGGGAAGGGGATGACCTCCCCGGGGACCGGGAATTTCGACCGGAGGCGCTGGGTGCCGAGCGAGGTGGCGAACATGCCCGTGATGAGGCACGACCGGGCAGGGGAACAGACGGGCGCCGTGGCGAAGGCGCGGTCGAATCTCAAGGACTGGCGCGCGAAGGCATCGAGGCGGGGCGTCGTCGCGTCCGCATCGCCATAGCAACCGAGGTGCGGGCTCAGGTCCTCGGCGGTCAGCCAAAGGATGTTGGGACGATCGGCGGCGCTCGCCGGCAGCGCGAGGGGGCCGAATAGGATGCAGGCGGCAATACCCTTTCTCATTTCTTGGACATTTTCTTCTTTTGCTTTCCGGGTTGTGGCGGGGGCCCCACTCCGAGCGCGGGGCCATTGTCCGCGGGCATCGACTGGTGCCAGGCTAAAGCGGCCGCGGTGAGGCGGGCGACGATGTCCTGATGGCTCGCCGCCAAGTTTAGGGATTCCTCGGGGTCCTTATCGAGATCGTAGAGCAGGGGGCGGGAGCCATCGTAATCGCAGAGGAGTTTCCATGAGCCGTCGCGAACGGCTAGGTCGGGAAGTGTGTCGGCAATCATCGGACGCCAGGATTTTCGGTCTGGGGGGCGGCGCCAGTGGATGGGAGCCTGTCGCGAGGTGGTGGCCTTGCCGAGCAGGGTGGCGGAGATGTCCTCGCCGTCGAAGGCGACGCCTGCGGGGCGTTTTGCGCCCGCGATGGTGAGCAGGGAAGGCACGAGATCGAACGCGGCAAAGACGGAAGTCGCATCGTGCGCGCCGGCGCGTTCGGGCGCTATGATCCCGGGGCCCCAGGCGACGAGGGGGGACCGGATGCCGCCCTCGAATAGGGTGGTCTTGGCGCCGCGGAGGCTTCCTGCGCTACCGGCGCCGGGTTCGGGGCCGTTATCGGAGCAGACGAGGATGAGGGTGTTGTCGCGCAGGGATGCGTCGTCGCGAATGTGGTCAAAGAGCTTGCCAAGCTGGCGATCCATCTCCTCGAGCACGGCGAGATACAACCCTCGCTTGTCGTCCGCCCATCGGTCCACCGGCGGCCAGAATGGGCTATGGACATCGTCGGGCCAGAGATTGATGTAGAAGGGCTTCTTGGCGCGCTGCGCGGTGGCGACGAATTCGAGCGCCGCGTCGATGAAGCCTGTGGTGACCTTCGAGCGGAGCATCCAGGCGACGGGTTTGCCGAGGCGTTCGGCGTCGGCCCAGATGCGGCCGGGTTCTCTGTCGCCGGGCTTAAGGGTGAGAGGGAGGAGCTTTGGCCCCATGCCCTCGAAGTTGGTGAGGGAAGCGTCGAAACCGTAGGCCGTGATCGGCGGGGCGTCATCGACATCGCGCTGGCCGCCGAGATGCCATTTGCCGAAATGGCCGGTGGCGTAGCCGGCCGCCTTCAGGAATCGGGCGAGCGTCGGGGCGGCCGGATCCAGCCACTGCGCCATGCCGCGGCGCTCGTTGTCGGCGCGGTTGTTCAGGAAGGAGGTGATGCGCCAGCGCTGAGGGTACTGGCCGGTCGTCAGGGCGCAGCGCGAGGCGGAGCAGATCGGCGAGTTCACGTAGAACTGCGAGAAGCGAATGCCCTGGGAGGCGAGGCGGTCGACGTTCGGTGTGCTGGCGTCCCTGTTCCCGAAGCAAGAGAAGTCGCCCCATCCCATGTCATCGATGAAGACCACGACGATATTCGGTGGGGGAGCCGCGGGCGAGGTCCAGTGGGAGGCCAGGAGGGATAGGCATACGATGGCGAGGTGGCGGCTCATGGTTTGGCTTTCCGGTCTTTCTTCTTTTTTGACTTTGCCTGGCGTTTCTCGCCGCGGGGCATGCGCTCGAGCGCCTTCATTTCGGTGGGCTGGCCCTCGTCGCCCTGCTGTTTCATCCAGGCGTCGAGGCTGCCGCGGAGGGCGTCGCGGGCGGGGGCGAATTTCGCATTGGCGATTAGGTTGGTGCGGTTCCACGGGTCGGCCTCGGCATCGTAGAGTTCCTCGGCGGGCCGATGCTGGTAGTCGTGGACGAGGCGCGCGGCGTGCGCGTCGCCGGCGGCGGCCATCTGTTTCCAGGTCTTGAAGGTGGGGTCGTTGGTGGCGGCGTTTTCGAAGGTGACCTCGGGCGTGAGATTCCATATATAGCGGTAGCGTGCGTCGCGGACGCTGCGGATGCCGTAGTGATCGGAGCCGTTGTTGATGCCGCGGGTGGTCTGCAGGCCGAAGACATGGCCCTTGTGTGCCGTGGCGGCGCCGGTCAGCACGGGGAGGAAACTGCGGCCGTCGAGGATGTCGGGCCGGGGGATGCCGGCGGCCTCGAGGAAGGTGGGGACGACGTCGGCATACTCCACCAGCGCGTCGCTGGTCGAGGCGGGTTTAACCCTGTCGGGCCATCGGACGACGCACGCGCTTTGGAGGCCCGCGTCGTAACACGTCCACTTGGCGAAGGGGAAAGAGTTGCCCTGCTCGCTCAAGACGATGACGAAGGTGGTGTCACGGGCGCCGTATTTATCGAGGAGGGCGAGGATTTCTCCGACCTGGGCGTCGAAGTAGGTGATCTCGGCGAGGTAGCGGGAGAATCCCTCTCGGGTGTCGGGGGAATCGACGAGCACCGGGGGGAGTTTCAAGGTGGCCGGGGGATAGGCCGAAGGATCGCCTTTATCCCAGGGGGTGTGTGGTTCGTGGGAGGCGGCGATGAAGAGGAAAGGGGCGTTTGATGCGGTGCTGCTGCGCAGGGCCGTCGCGAGGGCGTCGGGGTCGGGATTGCCGTCGCCCGCGCGGACGGAATACTCGAATGGGAAGACGGACTCGGGTTTGATGTGGGTCTTCCCGGAGAGGTGGGTGCGGTAGCCGGCGGCCTGGAGGTAATGGGCGATGCTCCTGACCCAGTCGTGGGCCATCGTGTGGTTGGGATAGGCGCCGGACTTGACCGGGTAGAGTCCGGTATAGAGGCAATGGCGCGTGGGGGAGCACATCGGTGCGGCCTGGAAGCAGCGGGTGAATGTCATGCCCTCGGTTGCCAGCCGGTCGAGGTGCGGGGTCTTCGCCTGGCCGCCGTAGGTGCCCAGGTCGCGATAGGTGCAATCGTCGGCGATGATCAGCAGGAAGTTTGGTTGCTGCGCGGCGTGCGCCTCGGGCAGGCAGAGGAGAAGCAATGCGGCTTGGAGGGCTGGGCTCATGTCATGGATGCAGGGGCGCTCGATGGGCGCGGCGGAGCGTCACTTGGCCTTTTTCTTGCCTTTGGCCTGCTTGGGTTTTCCGCCGTCCAGGGGCCAGGGCATGACACCGACGCGTTTGGCCCAGGCATCCCACAGGCCGACGAGTTCCCTGACCCTCTCGGGTTGGCTGGCGGCGAGGTCGCGCATCTCGGTGCGGTCGGCCGTCATGTCATACAGTTCCCAGTCGCCGGGGTGCTTCGAGACAAGCTTCCAGTCGCCAGAGCGTATGGCGCGGTTGCCCTCATGCTCCCAGAAGATGGGCTGCTGGCGGCCGAGGGGCTTTCCGGAAAAGGCTGGCGCGAGGCTGACTCCCTCCATGGGCCGGATGGCGCGGCCCTGGAAATCGGCGGGATATTTGGCACCCGCGAGGTCGACGCACGTGGCCATGATATCGATCAGGTGGGAAGGCTGCGGATCGAGTTGGCCACGACGGTCCCCGGCGATGCCCTTGGGCCAATGGGCGATGAGCGGGGTGGCGATCCCGCCCTCGTGGACCCAATGCTTGTACTCGCGAAATGGCGTATTGCTCACGTTCGCCCAGGCCTTGCCGTAGCCGATGTAGGTGTCCGCCGGGCCCGGCATGACGCCGGCACCCTGGCGCATCGGGTAGCCGTCGCGCGTCTGCTTGGGGATCATGTCGGGCTGGAAGTAGTCTTTCGCGAGGGGTGGGAGAGTGGGGGAATCGGCGCGCGGCTTGAAGGGGCCGTTGCGTCCCATGCCCTCGGCACAGCCGCCGTTGTCCTGGAGATAGAGGATGAGCGTGTTATCGAATTGACCATTTCTCTTGAGGGCATCGATGAGGCGGCCAACGCCCTGGTCCATGCAATCCAGCATGGCCGCATAGACTTCCATGCATCGGATCTCCCAGGCCTTGTTCTCGACGGCACCCCAGTCGCCCGCCTGCGGCGAGATATCCCAACGGGAGTCGAGAAGGCCCAAGCGGGTCATCTTTTCGATGCGCCCTTTCCGGATGCTGTCATACCCGGCGTCGTAACGGCCCTTGTATTTTGCGATGTCGGCCTCCTTGGCGTGCATGGGCCAGTGGGCGGCGGTGTGTGCGATGTAGAGGAAGAAGGGCTTGTCCGGTTGGCGCGCGTGGTGCTCGGAGACGAAGCGGGTCGCCTGATCATTGATGGCATCGGTATAATAGAATATCTCGGGCCGGTATTCCGGGTCGGCGTAGGGGGAGATGAATGCGTTATCGCGCACGAGGGTGTTGGGATCAAAGAAGCTGCCGGCGCCGTGAATCGTGCCGTAGAAGCGGTCGAAGCCGCGCTGCAGAGGCCAGTTGTGTTTGTCGGCCTCGTTCTCGGGATTGGTCTTCTTGGTCACGTGCCACTTGCCCGCCATGTAGGTGGCGTAGCCCGCGGGCCGGAGGGCCTCGGCGATGGTGAGCGCGCGGCGGCTGAGATCGCCGGCGTAGGATTCGCCGACCTTGGTGCTCCAGTCATCGACCATGTGGCCGATGCCGGCCTGATGGGCATAGAGGCCGGTGAGCAGGGAGGCCCGGGTGGGACAGCAGCGCGCGGTGTTGTAGAATTGTGTGAATCGGAGGCCGGCGGCGGCCAGGCCGTCGAGGTTTGGCGTCTGGATCTCGCCCCCGTAGCATCCGATGTCGGAGAAGCCGACGTCATCGCACAGGATGACGATGAGATTCGGTGGGGGTGATTCGGCCGACAGGCGATGGCAGGGGCCGGCTGCGGCGATGACGGCGAAGGCTATGGTGAGGATGAGGGGTTGTTTCATGGTTCTGTCAGGTTGGGGGCCCAGAGGCCACCCTCCTTGAGGATTTCCGGGGTTTTGCCATCGGCGGGGAAGGTGGTCTTGGCGGCGGAGCGGAGTTTTTCGGAGAGCTCGGCGATGGTGTGCGCGTGCTCGGGCTTATCGGCGAGGTTGGTGAGTTCCTGGGGGTCCGCGTCGTGGTCGTAGAGCTCGCGGCCCTGTGTGCCCTCGTCCCATTCGGTATAGCGCCAGCGCGGTGTGCGGAGGGTATAGCCGAAGAATCGGTTTCCCGCGGCGCCCTGCGGGGCGCTGGCGCCGGGCTTGCGGATGCCGCCGCGTGTGACCTGGGTGATGGCCCAGCCGCGGCCGGGTACGGCGGTGTCTTTGAGCAGGGGGACGAGGCTCTGGCCCTGGAGGCTTGGGGGGGCCTTGACGTCGGCCAAATCGCAGAGGGTGGGGTATAGGTCGAGGTGGCTAACGGGGGATCTGGCGACCCCGTTGGGTTTGGCGACGCCCGGTGCGACGATGAGCAGGGGGACGCGGGCGCTGCCCTCGAACAGGCTCATTTTCTGCCAGAGGCCATGCTCGCCCATGTGGTAACCGTGGTCACTGGTGAAGACGATGATCGTCTTCTCCGCCAGGCCGAGCCGGTCCAGGGCCGCGATGACGCGACCGACCTGGGCGTCCATGAAGCTGATGCTGGCATAGTACGCCTGGACGCACTGGCGCCGGAGGTCGTCGGTGAGCTTGTCCTGCTCTTTCTTATAGCTGCCGAGCGCGGCGGCGGGCAGGTCGGCCTGGTCCTCGACGACGTTTCGCACGACGGGCATCGCGGCCTCGGGGTAGAGGCCGAAGTAGGGGTCCTTCGGTGCGACATAGGGGGTGTGGGGGCGGAAGAAACCCACGGCGAGAAAGAAAGGCCGATCCTGCTGTTTCGCGCAGCGCTCGAGCACCCACTCGGCGTCGGCGGCGATCTTGCCATCGGTGTGGTGGGCGTCGCCCTTTGGCGATGCGTACCAGCTCAGGGTGCCGCCGAACTGGCCTGGGGTCAGGGTGAAGATGTCGGGCTCTTCCTCGAGGCGGTCGACGCCGGCCGGATTCAACTCGAGTTCCCAGGAGGCGGGGTCGTCGTGGCCATCGGTGCCAATCGATTTTGGGACATTGTAGTGGTAGAGTTTACCGATCCGTGCGGCGAAATATCCGGCCTGCCGGAAGGCCTGTGGGAGGCTGATGTGGGAGGGGATCGTCTGGCGAAATATCTGTGCGTTGGCCAAGATGCCGGAGGTATTCGGGTAGAGGCCGGTGAGCATCGAGTTGCGGCTGGGCCCGCAGAGGGGGAAGGTGCAATAGGCGCGCTCGAAGCGGACGCCGCGCGAGGCGAGCCGGTCGATGTGGGGTGTCTTCGCCCTGGGATCGCCATAGCAGCCGAGGTAGTTGTTGAGGTCGTCGGAGATGACGAACAGGACGTTGGGTCGGGCAGCGCTAGCGCCTTGCGCGAAAACGGGCGCGCAGGACATGGCAGTCAAAAAGAGAAGGGCGAGGGTTTTAGTCATGCGGGTCTCCTGCTGGTGAACCGAAGGCCGATTCTGTCCTTTAGGCTGGGGGTCAGGGGAGGATCTGCCAAGGGAAAATGGCCCGACCAAATCCTCGCGTAACAGCTGGTCCTAGTCCGAAGGCACCGCTGCGAACAGACTTCATGTCGGGCTGGTGTCTGATCCTCTGTTTGCCATACTCGGCCCAACTGGAAAGGCAGGCAGACGATGTGGAAGAGATGGCGAGGAGTGGCGACGCGAATGGCGGTGATGGGCATCGGTGCGTTCGCCCTGGGCGAGGGAAGCGTCTGGGCAGGGCAGCCCAATGTCGTCATATTTCTCGCGGACGATGCGGGGTGGGGCGACTACGGCCATTCTGGCAACCTGACGGCCGAGACCCCGCGGATCGACTCGATCGCGAAGGAGGGTGCGTCTTTCGACCGCTTCTACGTCTGTCCGGTCTGCGCCCCGACGCGGGCGGAATTTTTGACGGGGCGCTATCATTTGAGGGGGGGCGTGACCGGGGTGTCCACGGGCCAGGAGCGGCTGGATCTGGACGAGAAGACGATCGCGGACGCGTTCCGTGGCGCGGGCTATGCCACGGGGGCGTTCGGGAAGTGGCACAACGGGACGCAATATCCCTATCATCCGAGGGGCCGTGGGTTTGAGGAGTACCTCGGCCACACCGCCGGGCACTGGGGCGAGTACTTTGACGCGCCGCTGGACGACAATGGCAAGATGGTGCGCAGCCAGGGCTACATCGTCGACGCATGCACCAGCCGCGCGCTGGATTTCATCGAGCGCCATCGGGAGAAGCCCTTCTTCTGCTACATTCCATTCACGACGCCGCATTCTCCCTGGGCCGTGCCGGCGGAGTACTGGGAACGTTTCAGGGCCAAGGACGTCGCCCAGGGCGCGACCCGGCCGGAATTGGAGAAGGCGGACGAGACCCGGTGCGCGCTCGCAATGCTCGCGAACCAGGATTGGAACGTGGGGCGCGTGCTCGACGAGCTCGATGCGCTCGGGCTGG
This sequence comes from uncultured Verrucomicrobiales bacterium, assembly GCA_964651705.1. Classification (GTDB taxonomy): domain Bacteria; phylum Verrucomicrobiota; class Verrucomicrobiia; order JADLBR01; family JADLBR01; genus JADLBR01. The sequence continues at coordinate 35,659 of CAZYWZ010000023.1, read as the reverse complement.
GCGACGATACGATCATTTTTTATTTTTCCGACAACGGCCCCAACAGCTGGCGGTGGAATGGAGGGATGAAGGGGAGGAAAGGGCAGACAGACGAAGGGGGTGTCCGATCGGTGGGCTACCTGCGCTGGCGGGCGAAACTCCCTCAAGGGCGGGTCGTGTCGCAGATTGCGGGGGCCATCGACCTGCTGCCCACCTTAGTTTCCCTGGCCGGGATCAAGCGGGTCGGCGATGCGCCGCTGGACGGGCTCGACCTTTCCCCGTTGCTGGCGGGTGACGCCCCGGAATGGCCGGACCGGTTTATTGTCTCCGCGTGGAACGGGCGCACCAGCCTGCGCACCCAGACGCACCGCCTCGATCAAGACGGCAATCTCTATGACATGATCGGCGATCCCGGCCAGACCGCGCCCATTAACGATGGGGCGCCGGACCTCGCCGGCCGGTTAGCCTCGGCTTTGAAGGGCTGGCGGTTGGAGATGTACGGTCCCGAGGCGAGTGGCCACAGGCCCGAGAAAAAGGCGGCGCGCAACGCGGTCGACCCGCGTCCGCTCCCGGTGGGCTATCCGGAATTTCCCATCACGGATCTCCCGGCCCGGGATGGCGAACCGCGGGGCACCGTGGCGCGCAGCAGCAGCGCCCCGAATTGCTCCTACTTCGTGAATTGGACATCGCTTGAGGATCGCCTCGTCTGGAATGTGGAGGTCGTCACGGCGGGGCGTTACGAGGTCACCGTGGATTACACCGTTCCCGAGGCCGATGTCGGCGCGGTGATCGAATTGAGTCTGGGCGACTCTGCGCGGCTTAGCGGCCCGGTGCGGCCGGCGTGGGATCCGCCCCTGAACACGAACCAGGACACGCTCCCGAGGCCGCCCGCCGAGAGCCAAATGAAACCCTTCAAGACCCTGCGGCTCGGTGAAATCACCCTGCCCAAAGGCCGGGGCCCCCTGGTCCTGCGCGCCACATCGATCCCCGGCAAGAGCGTCATGGACCTGCGTCGGATAACGCTGCGTCTTCTGAACGGCACGTCCGGGTGAGGTCTGTCGTGACGTTCCCGGTCGCCTCCCCGGCGATCCGACGCGCGGGCGTGTCGGGCGGCGCGGTCGAGGACGGAGCCGCGCGTCACTGGCCGGCGCCGGGCTTGCCTTTTGGGGCTGTCTTTTTCTTTTCGCCCTTGGGCGCCTTGCCCCGCGCCTCGATGTAGCCCTTGAACTCCCATCTCTCTTTCCACTGCGGCAGGTAGGGGGCATAGGCGGGTGACTCGTACCAGAATTGGGGTTCTGGGTCGGCGGTGTTCAGCGTGCCCTCCGGGTAATCTTTGCCCGAGAAGCTGGCCTCCACGCTCTCGTTCCAGGCGAGGAGCGCCTTCTTCATTTCCTCAAAACGCCCTGGCTGCGCGGCGGCGAGGTCGCGTGTCTCGGCGGGGTCGTCCGCGAGGTCATAAAGCTGGAAGCTGCCGCCTTTGAGGTTTTCGGTCACCAGCTTGTGGCGGTTGTCGACGAGCGCGGCTTTGGAACCGAAGCGGAACGGGATGGGCTTTTCCCGGGGCGCCAATTCGCTGGCGAAGAGTGGCTTCAGGCTGATGCCGTCGACGGGCTGGATCATGGTATCGGCGGGCAGGCCGAGGATATCGGCGACTGTGGGGAAGAGGTCCATGGTGCAGGCGGGATAATGGGTGACGCGCGGTTTGATGGCCGCGGGCCACTCGATGATGCCCGGGACGCGGAGGCCGCCCTCGAATGCGGAACCTTTGTTGCCGCGGAGGCCGCCGACGGTCTCGGGGGTGATCTTTGGCAGACCCCCATTATCACTGCAGAATACCAGCAGGGTGTTATCCGCGATGGCGAGGTCGCGGAGCGCGGCCCGCAGGGTGCCGATGCTGCGGTCCATCGCGACGAGCTCGCCGTAGTGATTGGCGGAGTCCTCGTCAAGGTGGGCGAAGGCCGCCTTGTCCGAGGGCAGGGCCTTGAAAGGACTGTGGGGGGTGCCGTACCAGACGACCGCGAACATCGGCTTTCCCGAGGAGAGATGTCGCTTTAAAAAGTTCACCGCCTCGGCGACGGCGATCTCGGAGGAATCGCCGTGGAACGGTTCGATCTTGCCCCCGCGGCTCATGAGCGGGTCGAGATCGTAGAAATTGGAGACGGAGACCCACTCGTCGAAGCCGAATCGCCCGGGATGGTATTCGTCGTTGGGGAGGATGGGCACGCCGGGGCCTTTGAGTCCATCGAGGTGCCATTTGCCAAAGTGGCCGGTGACGTAGCCGGCGCCCCGGAGCGCCTGCGCGATGGTCTTTTCCTGGCGGCGGAGCGCATAGCCGTGGCTCAAGACCCCGGCGCGGTCATTGGCGCGGCCGGTGAGCACGCTCGCGCGGGTGGGCGAGCACACGGGCGCGCCGGCGTAGAAGCGCTCGAAGCGCAGTCCGCTGGCCGCCATCTTGTCGAGGTTTGGCGTCTTGAGGACGGGGTGGTTTCGATAACCGGTCTGTCCCCAGCCCATGTCGTCGGCCATGACGAATATGATATGGGGCTTAGTTTGGGCCAAGGAGGGATGGCCGGCAGAAATGGCGAAGGCGGTGCAGAGGATGACTAGTGGATTCATGGTGAGGCGGGTGGAGCGAGCGGGATTCTTCATGGGGCGGTGTTCTGGTGCGGCTACATTTTTGTGAAATGTATGAACCCGGGGTTGGTGGCGGGCATGGAGGACTCCCATTCGTCGAGCTGATGGCGGAAGCGGGCACATAAGTCCGGTCGTTGCGAGGAGATGTCGGCCTTCTCCGCGATGTCGGAATCGAGATCGAACAGGCGTGGCGGATGGTCCTTTTCTTCGAGATATTTCCACCGGCCCAGGCGCAGGGCGCGTTGCGGGATGACCTTGCCGCGGACGGGTTCGGGAACGCGGCGCCAGAACAAGGCGCGTTCGATGGCGACGGTCTCGCCGCGCAGCAGCGGCAGGAGGTTTACCCCATCGAGCGTGCCGGTGTCCTTTGCTCCAGCTAGCGCCAGGAAAGTGGCGGTCCAGTCCATGGTGATGATGGGCGCGCGATGGATGCTTCCCGGCGAAATCGATCCGGGCCAGCGCGCAAGGCACGGCACGCGGATGCCGCCCTCCCAGAGCGAACCCTTGTGCCCAGAGAGCGGCAGGTTGCGGCCCATCGGATCGCCGCCGTTGTCGCTGGTGAAAACGACGAGGGTGTTCTGCGCGAGAGCGAGCTTGTCCAGTTCATCGAGGACGCGGCCCACGCTGAGATCGAGGTGCTCGACCATGCTGATGTAATTGGCGCGGGTGCCGGACTGCCAACTCGGCGACTTTGGCTCCACTTCGCGCCCGGCGTCGTTCGGCCCTTGGTAGGGGAAATGCGGCGCGGGATGGGCGAGGAAGAGGAAGAAGGGCCGGGGGCGTGTCTCGGTCGATTCGCGGTGCTCGCGAAGGAAACGGATGGCATCGTGCGTGAAAAGGTCGGTGGAGTAGCCCTCGCGCTCGACGGGTTGCGCGCCAATAAAGAGGTCGGGATGACCCAGGCGGTCCATGTGCCGAAAGTAATGGTGGTTTCCACCGAGCAGGCCGAAGAAGTGATCGAACCCTTGCGCATTCGGGGCTCGTTCCGCGTCGTAACCGAGGTGCCACTTGCCGATGAGCGCCGTGAGCCATCCGGCCGCGCGCAATCGCGTGGCCAGCGTCTCACCGCCCGGCGGAAGACCCGTTCCCTTTTCCTGATAGTAGAGCGCGTATTCAATGCCGCCGCGCTGCTGGTAGCGGCCGCTCATGAAGGCGTAGCGGGTTGGCGAGCAGGTGGGGCCGTTCGCGTAGGCGTCGGTGAATCGCATCCCCTGCGCGGCCAGTGCGTCGAGCCGGGGGGTGCGGATGTCGGGGCAAGCGTAACAGCCAAGATCCCCATAACCGAGATCATCGGCGAGGATGAAGAGGATGTTGGGCGGCGGGCCAGCCAACGCGACCTGTCCGCAGAGAAGCGCAAGGAGCGCGGACGGGATCATCCGGTTCAGCATGGCGGTTCTCATGATATCATTTCGGGTAGTCCGCGCCGGTGAGGCTGCGCAGGACGCCATCCTGCCAGGCGCGGAGGCGGGTTTGCATATCTTCGGCGAGTGCGGGTTGGCTTGTGGCGAGGTCGTGATTTTCGCCGGGGTCGGCGTCGAGGTCGAAGAGCTCGCGCGCGGGTGCGGCGTTCTTCCGCTCATGTATGACGAGCTTGAAGCGGCCCTCGATGATCGAGCGCGGGCCGAGGTAATCGGCATCGGTGGGCGCGGGCTGCCGATAGTTGAGGAAATCGCGCGTCGCTTTCCCTCCCGAGAGTTTGACGAGCGGGGTGGTGCCCTCCTGCAATCTGGGGTCGATATAGGGTTCGGCTTTTGATCGGGCGAAGCGCCCGTTAGGGTATTGCCAGAAATGCAGTGGGGTGGGGCGGGTGGTGAGTTTGCCATCTAGGGCGGCGGTGAGGTCGATGCCGTCGAGTGGCCGATCGGGCAATGGCGTCCCGGTGATGGCGGCTAGGGTGGGAAGGAGGTCGCTGGTGGAGGCGCGGAAGGGACTGGATCGGGGTCCGGGGATGCGGGCGGGCCATTCGATGAGGCCGGGGACCAAGGTGCCTCCCTCGTAGACCTGACCCTTGGTGCCGCGGTGGGGGAAGCCGAGTGCGGCGTCGGGCGAGGTGCCGTTGTCGCCGCAGTAGAACAGGAGCGTATTTTCTCGGAGGCCGCCTTTGGCCAGATGCGAGCGGAGGCGGCCGATGGCGCGGTCCATCGCGGTGATTTCGGCGTAGCGCTCGCGGATGACCTCGCCCTGTGGGCGGGTGACGGGGCCGCCGGTCTGGTTGGACGTGAGCTTCACGGGCTTCGGGTACTTCGCGGGGAGGTCGTCGTAGAGGGCGAGGTCAGCGGGCAGGCCGCTGTAGGGCTCGTGCGGCGACCCGAACCAGATCACCTGGAAGAAGGGCTTGCCGGCAACGCGGGCCCGGTCGATGACGCGGATGGCCTCGCCGACGAGGATGTCGGAGCTCTCGCCCTCGAAAGGCTCCGGCGGCGCGCCATCGCGGGACAGCGATGGATTCATCTCGAAAAAGTTGTCGTGCGAGAGCCACTCGTGGAAACCCATGGCGCCGGGATTGACGGGGGAGTCCTTCCTGACCGCGCCGACGTGCCACTTCCCGAGATGCGCGCAGTGGTAGCCGGCCCTTGCGAGGAGGTGGGCGATCGTGATTTCCTCGGGACGGAAGGACCAGCCCGGGGCGAAAGTGCCCATGCGATTCGGGTGGCGGCCGGTGAGAAAGCTGGCGCGGGTGGGGGAGCAGGAGGGGTGGGCGGCGTAGAAGTGATTGAATTTGAATCCGGTGGCGGCGATCTCGTCGAGCACGGGCGTCCTCACATGGGGGTGGCCGTTGTAGCCGGTCTCCTCCCATCCGTGGTCGTCGCCCATCATGAGGATGATGTTGGGCCGGTCGGCGGCGACGGTGAATGAGAGCGAGAACGCGAATAGGAACGGGAGGGGCAGGAGTCTGGCGGAGCGGGTCCCGAGGGAAGAGCCCGCCCGCATCTCAGCTCCTGCGGCAGCCAGCCCTGTGCGAACCGGACGCATCACGGCGACAGGGTAATCGTCGGGCAACCGGGGGTCCAGCGGGAATGCCGCGTGAACGCGGCACAGCGAGTGGGGGAGGTTCGTGGTGACGCCTTCATGGCGTGTCGATTTATTCGACGATCACGATGGAGCGGAGGCCGAGTGTGGAGTGCGGCGGCAAAGCGAAGCGTCGACGCCGCTTTTTCGTCCGGCGGAGCCGGGACCTGCGCGACAGGTCCGACGCCCGCGCTCCGATCGCCCGAGGCGATCCGGCCGCGGATCCAAAGCGGTGTCGCCACCCCGTTCGGGGTTCTGCCACCGCAGTCCAAAGGCCCGCCCGACGGAATCGGAGCACACGATGGCGTCGCGATGGTATACCGGCTCACGGCACTCCCGCGCGGTCTGGAATTGACCGACAGGCCCTTCAGGCGTCTCCGGTGGCGCGCGGGCTGCCGCGTGAACGCGGCACTACGAGCGGGGGCGCTACGGCAACCGTGGTTTCAGCGGGGTCTGTGCGCCCTTGTCGATGGGATAGGCGGCGTCGTGCCGCTCTAGCTCGGCGGCGAGATTCTTCATCATGCGGCGGAGTTCATCGGGCCGGGAGGTGGCGAGGTCGTTTTGCTCGAAGGGATCGTCCTTGATATTATAGAGCTGGTAGTGGGAGCCGCCGGAGGCCTCGGAGGGGAAGTAGTGATAGATGACTTTCCATGCGCCATCCCGGAGACTGGTCCAGTATTCGCTCCGGTGTGGCGAGTGAGGGTAGTGCATGAGGAATGCCTCGGGCCGACTGGGATCGGGCTTTCCGGAGAGCAGGGTGGCCAGGTTGAAGCCATCGACCACGTGGCCCTTGGGGGGAGGGACATCCAGGAGGTCGAGTATGGTCGGGAAGATGTCTTGGACGGCGGCCTGCTGGCCCTGGAGGGAGGCGGCGGGTATTGGCAGGCGCTGTTGGTTGGTGTTGGAGGAGGAGGGATTGGCCCAGGCCGCGATGAAGGGCACGCGCATGCCACCCTCGTAGTGCGCACCCTTCTTTCCCCGGAGGGGTGCGGCGCATGCCACCTCGTGCTGGTGGCCCAGTGGCGCGTCGCTGCCGTTGTCGCCTAGGAACAGGACCAGGGTATTCTCGGCGATCCCCAGCGAATCGAGGTGGTCGAGGAGATCGCCCAGCGACTTGTCCATGCCTTCGATGAGTGTGGCGAAGGCCTGGGCGTCCTTCGGTTTGCCGGAGTTGATGTAATGGTCGGCGAAGCGCGGATCGGACTGGAACGGCGCGTGCACGGCATAGTGGGCCATGTACAGGAAGAAGGGTTTCCCATCCCGCACCGCGTCCGAGACGCGTGCCTTGGCCTCGATGGTGAGCGCCTCGGTGAGGAAGATATCGGTGCCATGGTATTTCTCGAGGTGGGGGACGGCGTTGTGGGCGCGCTTGGTGCCGTGGCCGAAGTTCTCCTTCCCGTAATAGCTGCCGGGCGCGCCCATGGACGCGCCGCCGACGTTGACCTCGAAGCCGATGTTGGACGGGTCGCCGCCCTCGGCATCGCGCGGGCCGAAGTGGCCCTTGCCGACGTGGATCGTCCGGAAGCCCTGGGCGCGGAGCATGGAGGCGAGGGTCACGTCGCCGCGCGCGAGGCCCTTCCAGTTCCAGTCTGGCGGTCCGCTGGGGCCGGCGTTATCCTTGTCGGGGTTGATCCAATTCGTGGTGCGGTGCCGGGCCGCGTTCTGGCCGGTCATGATCGAGATGCGCGTGGGGGAGCACACGCTCATGGCGCAGAAGTTGTTGAAGCGGATGCCGCGGCCCGCGAGGCGTTCCATGGCCGGCGTGCGATAGAGATCATTCAGCGGGTAGCGTTTCGGCTTGCCGTCGGCGCCGGTCAGAAAAGGCACGGAGGTATCCATCACGCCCATGTCGTCGACTAGGAAGACGACGATGTTCGGGGGTGGCGATGCCGTGGCGAATGGGGCCAGGAGGCAGTACGAGGCTAAGAGGGTGAGGATGTTTTTCATGGGGGTGCTCGGTTGGGCGACTATTTCTTCCTATTCCGTTTCTCTTTCTTGGGCGCGGGCTCATCTGCCAGGGATTGCTCGAACTGCCGGTCGAGTTCGGGGGGGCGGGCGTCCTTGAACTGGGCGAGGACGCCTTGCAGCCTGGCGGCCGCGGAGGCTGCGGCGCCCTTGAGTGCGGCGGTTTGCAGGGGAGTCTCCTCGAACGGATCCGCCCTGAGGTCAAAGAACCGACCGTCGCGATACAGCTTGTGTTCATGGTCGAATGCGAACTCGCGCACCGTCATGTCGGCCTTCTGGCGCGGCGAATACCAGCAGTAGATCCACTCCCGAGGTGCGCCCCTGTCGCCGCGGAGCTGCGGCAGGAAGCTGACGCCATCGATGCCGGGAGGCACGGGGACGCCGGCGGCGGCGCAGATCGTGGGCAAGAAATCGGCGGCGCTGATGAGGTCGCGGTTCACGCGGCCTTGCCGGATGATGGCGGGCCAGCTCGCGATGAAGGGGACGTGCGTGCCGCGCCTGGTGGTGGTGCCCTTGCCGCCTCGGTATTCGTTGCCGTTGAAGCGGGTCGTGATGCTCCCGTGCGTGCCGTTGTCGCCGATGAACATCAGCAGGGTGTTGTCGCGGATGCCGAGTTCGCCGAGCCGGGCGTCGAGGCGACCGATCATCTTGTCCATGTAGGCGGTCATGTCGGCGAAATGCCTCACATCCCTATTCGCGGTTTCCCCGATGGCGTTGGGGTCCCAATCCGGGCTGTCGGGGGTGGGCTGGAATGGGTCGTGGGTGAGGATCATCGGGTAATAGAGGAAGAAGGGGCGGTCCCGGTGCCGCCCGATAAAATCGAGCGCGAAATCGCTGATCAGCTTCGGCCCGTACTCGCCGCCGTTAAAATCCTTTTCGGTGCCGTTGTGCTCGATGCCGGGGTTGGCATAGCGTGGCGGGCGGCGCGTGTGCTGCCAGAGAAGGGCTTCCCCGAAACCGAAGTGCTGCGGCGCGTCGGATTCCTTTCCAAGTTGCCACTTGCCGCAGATGGCCGTGGCATAACCGGCGTCCGCGAGGAGGTTGGCGAAGGTCCTCTCCGTTCTCGGGAGCGTGCCGAAGTTGAGGTAGTTGCGGACGTTGAATCGCCCGGTCATGAGCTGGACGCGCGTCGGGGTGCAGAGCGGGAGCACGTGGCAGGACTCGAAACGCACGCCGCCGGTGGCGAGGCGGTCGAGGTGGGGCGTCTGATAGGACTGGCCCCCGTTGGCGGTGACGCACTCGTAGCCAAAGTCATCGGCCATGAAGAGGACGATGTTGGGGCGCGACGGCTCGGCGAAAGATTGGGCGAAGATGCCGAAGGACGAAAGGGTCAGCGCGGTCGCGAAAAAGTTTCTCATGGTCGGGCGGGTTGATGCGACATCAGGGGGTTTTCGGGTCCGCGAGGTCGATTTTCGCCTTGGCTTTGCCCTTGCCACGGGCGGGTTTGCTGGCGCCGCGTTGGTCCATGGGAAGGAGGGGGCCGCCGCGCGCGTTCATCTCGCGATCGCACAGGGCGCGCATCGCCGCCAGCTCGGCGGCGTGGGCGGGATAGGGGGCGAGGTTTTTCAGCTCGTCGGGATCGGATTTCAGGTCGTGGAGAAATTCGAAGGGGGGCCGCTGGTCGAAGTAGCGGGCGTAGACATAGCGCTGGCCGCGGATCCCTTCCCAGGTGAGCGTTGGCGCGAGATCGAGGTGCTCGCAGAAGAATTCGGTGCGCCAGTCTGGGGCGGGCTGGCCCTCGATGAGGGGGACGAGGCTGCGACCCTCGTAGGCTTGGGGTCTCGGTACCCCGGCCCAGTCAAGGAACGTGGCCGGGAGATCCACGTTTAACGCCATGGGATCGAGGGCGCGCCCGCGCTTTTCCTTGGGCAGGCGCGGATCATAAACCACGAGGGGCACGCGCAGGGATTCCTCGAAGTGAGACCACTTCCCCTGGAAGCCCCGGTCCCCCAGATAGTAGCCGTTATCGGCGGAGTAGACGACGATGGTATTTCCGGCGAGGCCTGCATCTTGAAGCGCGGCCAGCACCCGGGCGATGGCGGTGTCGATGCCGCTGATCATGCGGTAGTAGGCGCGGAGGTTCGTGGCGTACTTCTCCGGGGTGTCATAACCCCAGAAGAAGCGCTGGCGGTTGATGGAGTCCTTGAGGAATTGAGGGTGCGCCTCATAGATGGCCGGATCGCCGAGGCGCGGCGCGGGGATGGGCACGCCGTCATACATCCCGTCGGCCGATTGCGGCCACGGGTAGTGCCCGATGCCTGGGCGGCGGTCGCCGTCCTCGGCGTGGGCGGCGTTGAGCCAGAGATTGAGGCAGAATGGCCTTTCTTTTGGCTGTGCGCGTATGAACGTGATGCCGCGGTCGCAGATCAGGTCGGTCTCGTGTCGCCGCGTGCCATCGGGCAGCGTCTTGAAGTACGGGTTGCGGCCGATGTGCTCGAATTCTTCGTAGTGCTCTTCGGGCCTAAAGCCCGGCGGCCCCTTGAAGTGCCATTTGCCAAAATGTCCGGTCCGGTATCCGGCCTTGCGCAATTCGACGGGGAACATGGTCTGGATGGCGGTCTGGGTGACCGTCGGTATGGCGTCCCGTTGCGCGTGGGAACGCGCCCACTGCCCGGTGAGCACAACGGCGCGGCTGACCCAGCAGACCGATGTCGTGACGAAGGCGTTCTGGAAACGCACGCCTTCCCTCGCCAGCCGGTCGATCGTCGGGGTGCGCACGATGGGGTGCCCGGCGCAACCCATCGTGTCGAAACGCTGGTCGTCGGCGAACAGGAAAAGGATGTTGGGACGCGTTGCGCCGGGGGCGGCATGCATGGTGTCGCTACCCGCCAGGACCAGACAAAGGAAGGTGACTGTGGGGCGCATATCTTATGGCCTGATGGGTTGTTTCTCGAAATCCGTGGGTTCGACCCATCCGGCCTTGGGGTTCTCGCCGCGCATGTAACTCTCGTAGAAGCCGGAGCCGTTGGTGGGTTTGTATCCGTCGAAGACATGGCCCTTGCCGGACATGCGTGGGTCTCCTTGGGCGGAGAGCAGGGACTCCATGCGTTCCCTCATGGCTTTCGCGGTCTGTGCGTGCGCGGGTTCGGCCGCGAGGTTTGTCACACAATCTGGGTCGGAACTGAGGTCGTAGAGCTCCTCTGCGGGCCTCATGCCAAAATTCAGGCGCCAGAATCGGTCGCCGCGGTCCCTGCGGCCCAAATCCAAGATGGCGGTCTTCGTGGGGCTGCCATCGGTGTCCAGGTAACCGGTCTCCGGGTTGCCGGCGGGCCACCGGGAGGGCTCGTAGTTTTTGAGGAAGAGGAGCTCGGGGGTGACGATGCCGCGGATGGGGTAGCCCCAGTCATGGGGTCGGCCGACGTCGGTGCGCTCCTTGCCGACGAGCACGTGATCGCGCTCGGCGAGGACCCTTCCCGCGCGGTCGCTGGCGAAGATGGGGCGCCAGCTTTTGCCGGTGATGGGCTTCATGCCGGTCTGGTCCTGTGGGATGCCCGCGACATCGAGGAGGGTCGGGGCGATGTCGGTGAAATCGACGAAGTCCTCGATCGCGCGACCCGGGTTCTGGATGCCGCGGGCCCAGCGGATGGCGAGGGGGACATGGTTGGAATCGTGGTAGGCGTGGCCCTTGACGCGTGGGAATGGCATGCCGTGGTCGCTGGTGACGATGATGAGGGTATTGTCGAGGGCGCCGCGTTTCTCCAGCTCGGCGATCATGCGCGCGAGGTGCGCGTCGACGTGTTCGACCTCGAGCGCGTAGTCGAGCATGTCGTGGCGCACGGTGTCGATATCTGGCCAATAGGCGGGGACGCGGTCGATGTCGGCGGTGCGTTTGCCGGCCTTATTGGCACCGGACTGGAACTCGTAGGCGCGGTGCGGCTCGGTCGTGCCACACCAGAAACACCAGGGCGCGCCCTCGGGTGCGGCATCGAGGAAGTCGATGAAGTTGGCGGCGTAATCGTTGGGCGAGATGGCCTTCGTGGGCGGTTCGGCTTTGCGGCGGGCGAAGGGTTTGCCGGTGATGAGGCGGGGTTTTCCGCTGGCATCGTTGGCGATGCCCGGGGCCCATCCCTTGCCGGTCATCCCCATGTGCCAGCCCTTTTCGGTGAGGACCTCGGGCCAACTCTTGAACTTGGCGGGAAAGTAGGCCAGGTGGTTGCCGGCCTCCTCGAGTTGCCAGAGGTGCCGCCCGGTGAGTGCGATGGCGCGGGAGGGGGCGCACTTTGCCATGGGGGTGTAGGCGTTGAGGAAAAGGAGCCCCTCGCGCGCGAGGCGGTCGAAGGCGGGCGTCTTCACCCACCTCGTGCCGTAGGCCCCGGCGTGTGGCCCCCAGTCGTCGGCGATGGCGAACAGGATGTTTGGCCGGGCGGGGGCGGGGGCGGCCGCCGCGGCGCAGGCGATCGCCAGCCAGAGGGCGGCGGCGGCGGAGAGAATGCAATGCGTGCTCATGATCGAGGAGTTCTCGGGTAGATTTCAGCCGCGTGGGCGTCGCCAGGCAAGTCGGGATTCACGAATACAGGCTGGCCCAGGTTTCGACGGGTGTTGCGCTTGGCGACCGAGGGGCCGTAGAGCGATGCGTCAATGGGGCCAGGGTTGCCGCGGTGGCGACAACAGTCCAGCCGTGTCAGGGTGGGCATGAAAGACCGGATTGAGGCGCCTGCCCTCCCTGGGGTTCATGGCTGCTTCCAATCGATCAGCGCTTGTTCATTTTCCAGGTCCACGCGCACCGCGGCATGGGCGAACTCGCGCGTGAAGATCATGCCGTCATGCTTGAACTCGCCCTTGGGCGGGCCGAGCGGACGGTCAAACTCCGGATACCAGTCGAAGTTGCCGGAGGTTCCCCAGTCCCACTCGCCGTAGCCCCAGGAATAATTGAAGTAGCAGTTCTCGCCGGCACAGATCAGAAAACAGGCCAGGCAGAACTCGAGCTCGTCGCGAAGGATCTCCCGCAGTTTCCCGGCGCGGGGTGTCGTGAGCTGGGGCGGAAGCCTCCCGGCGGACGTACCCTTCGCCGAAGCTGTCGGCTCGTTCATCCAGAGTTGATCTTCAGGGCGCTTGCCCCACACGGCGTGCGTCTTGGGCCAAGATCTCACGAGAATGATCTTGCCCGTGCGGCTGAGGTCGCGAACGCGCTGGAAAGTCTTCACCAACTCATCGCTTCGCAAGGTGCCGTCATCGTCGCGTTGGCTGTGGCCGAGGAAATGCTCCACCATCGCGCCGTCGGTCCAGTCCAGATACCGGCTGCCGCCATCCGCCCAGAGCGCCATGCGGACATTGATGCCGTTATAGATGAGCGGCTTCTCCGTGGAGCGGTTCAGTGTGCCGAGCAACTGCCGCATGGCCTGATCGTATGCGTCTGCCCGCTCCTGGCCGCACTGTGAAACCAGCCAATGCGCCCGCGTGGCGGCGTCGAGAAAGATGGCATCAAATGCGGGTTCCGACGCGATCTTGCGCGCGCGCTCCAGCCACCAGGCCTGCACCTCCGTCTTCGTCAGGTCGAACACGGCGGCATCGCGCACAAATACCGGTTTACCGTGTTTGCCAAGGAGTCGCCACGCTTCGCGGTGCCTGAGAAACTGGTCATAGCCTTCCCCGTGCAATTTGGCGCAATCCTCCAAGCACGTGTTCCAGTAGGCGGCCACAAAGGTCCTCGGGTTGTGCGCCTTGATCGCCAGTGCCGCGGCTCGCATGGTCTCAAACGCCGGCTTGCGGAGCTTCATCTCCTGAATCTTCTCCAGCCCAACGTAGGCGAACCGCGAGAGTGCCTTCGCCTCCTCGTCGGTGAACGGCCCGTCCGGTTTGCCGCAGTGGGCGAAAACCGGAACGGTGTCCCACCGGAATACGGGCCCCCGCAATGTTTGCGTGGGATCGGTGGGGTGCCGCGCGGCCATCGGCGCGATGCAGGCGGGGTCGGGCTTTTCCGGCAAGGTCGATTTCCAATCGAGCGCGAGCCTGGTCAGGCGCGCGACAACGTCGGGATGTTCCTTGGCCACGTCGGCGGCCTCGGCGCGGTCGTCGGTGAGGCGGTGCAACTCCACGCGTTTTGCGTCATGGGTAAGCGCGAGTTTCCAATCGCCCTCGCGCACGGCGAGGCGCGGCCACCAATCAGGCTCGGCATTGTTGCCCTGCCATTCCCAGAAGATGGGACGATTGCGAGTGATGGCCTTGCCCTCAAAAGCATCGAGCAGGTTCTCGCCGTCTCCTTGGTAGTCAGCGGGCAGAGTAACACCCGCCGCGGCGCAGAGAGTCGGCAGCAGATCCACCGCCGTGAATACCGTCGTGTCGTTCCGCGCTCCAACCGGCGCGTGGCCGGGCCAGCGCACGATGAACGGGACACGCACGCCGCCCTCGAAAAGGCTGCGCTTGCGACCGCGCAGGCCGCCGGTGGAGCCGACGCTGTAATAGGTGTCGTAGCCTTGCGAGTTGGTGTGGGCGTCCTTCGCGCCGAAGTTTCTGTTTTTGCCGGTCCCCTCCGGACCGTTGTCACTGGAGAACATGACGATCGTGTTGTTCTCCACACCCGCATCCTTCAACGCCGCGAGAATATTCCCAACCGCGTTGTCCCCATCGGTGATGACGGCGGCATAGACCTGCTTTTGCTCGTCGAGATGTTGCCACCGTTGCATGGACGGCTTCGTCGGCACATGCGGCGTATGGCTTTCGTGAATCCACACGTTGACAAAGAATGGCTTTCCGGCGTTCGCCTTGATGAACGCGACAGCGTCATCACCGGCCGCGTGCGCATCAGCCGATGGCCAGTCGGCACCGCCGTTGAAGACCTTGGCCTCGTCGTATCCATAAGCGTCCGGCGTGGGCGCGCCGTGGGTCTCACGGTTGGTGAGGTGCCATTTGCCAAAGTGCGCGGTGCGATAGCCGAGCTGCTTCAGGAAACGCGGCAACGAAGGCGCCTTCGGGTCGAGCCAGTCCGGCATGCCTCGCTGGGCGTTGGATGCCGGTGCGGCGAAGTGCTGGTGGATGCAGCGACGCGCCGGGTATTGGCCCGTAATCACCGCAGCCCGGCTCGGCGAGCAGACGGGGTTGAGTACGTTAAACTGATGGAAGTCGGTGCCCTCGCTGGCAAGCTGGTCAAGGTGCGGCGTCTTCAGCCAAGGATGCCCGTGGCAGCCCAAATCCCCCCAGCCCCAATCATCGGCGAAGATGAAAACGATGTTGGGTTTGGTCGGCGAGATTGCCGCGTCGGCGGTACCCAGCGCCGGGAGCGTCGTGAGCAGCAGGGCGGCGAGTAGGGTGAGGTCCATGTGAAATCTCCAAAAAAGCCTACCCGATCTTATCCAGCCTGCTCTTGTCATCATAGATCACTCTCTGGATTAACGTATTGCCTCTGAGAATTCGTCACTCTTTGGGCCAGATTTTCAGCAGCACCTTGCCCGGCGGCAGTTCGAACGGACCCGGCAGCGGATTCTTTTCGTTGCGCGGGTGTCCAAAATAATCGCGGTTCACCCGAATCGGTGATCCGTCCGGTTGCTCATAACGCGCACCGGACACGCCGGCACGGCCGAGCAGGTCGGAGGTCACGACCTGACGGGTCGTGTTCGTCCATTCAGCACGGCTGGCCCATTCAATATAGATTCCGTCCGCCTTCTGCACCGGTTTCAAAATGGGGACCTCTTTGGTTTGCACCATCGGACTGACGTCATCGGGATGAGGCAACACCCCCATGTAGAGATTATCCCGCATTGTCACCGGAAGTTCAGGATCAATATATTCGCGAAATACGTAAAAGGTTTTAATTACTGGAGAGTTTACAAAATAGAGGTTGTTATAAAAATGGTCATCCCCCGGAGCATTGGCATGATATCCCGCCACACTCGTCGAATGGGGTTTGAGATACGGGGTCTTCCGCGCCGTATCCGTCACGAAGAAACGTCCGGCAAACAGGTTGTGCGCATATGCCGTTCCCCGTGATATACTCTTGTGCGCGATAGGCGACAAAAATATATTATTCGCAACCAACACCGGCCCGTGGTTAACCTCGAGATATAGGTCGGAATCATTGGCGAAGCACACATTCCCGCTGACCTCCGAGCCCTGCCCCATCCAATCCAGCCAAATTCCGTGCCTTGTGTTATGAACCAAATTGTTGCGAATCACCGAATCCACCCCGCCGAGCAGTTTGATCCCTCCCTGCTCCATACCACTAAACTGTCGACGGACCCAGATATAGGAGATCTCATTGTTTTCAATCAGACTGAAGGCCCCGCCCATACTGCCGTGAATGCCCGCCATTTCGCAATGAATAATCTTGTTTCTGCGGACGATGTGATGGCCGATATTATCCCGGGTCCACCCCCCCTCATCCGTAGTCGCATATTGGATCTGTTCTATGTATCCGAGAGCGGTCCCGGCATACTTCCCCATATTCTTAGCCCCCAAGGTCATTCCGGAGCAGGTCGAATAACTGATGGTGTTGTCCTCGATAATCCATCCTTTACTCCAGTGCGTTCCAATCAGGCCGATCTGTTCGGTCGTCGGAGGCGCCCACGGCGTGGCCGCCTGAGTCAGTGTAAACCCGCGCACCGTAATATAGTTACGGCCCGGCTGATCCGGATAAAATACGGTTTGGCGCGCATTGACTTCCGCCAATTCCTTATTCGGATCAACCCCCGGAAACTGGGCGTGGATGGTGGTGTTCTGCTCATCCACCTGTCCGAACCAGAGCGGTGCTGTCCCGGCAGACGGCATGACCTCACTTAAACCAGCCGCTTCGGTCAGCCAATGCCCGTTCAAATAGACCGCGCCGGTGTGGTGATCCCTGCCCTTGCGATCGAACCAAGCACCCTGAATCAGATCGGCAAACGGATTAAAGTCACCGAAAAGGCGGTTGGGAAGCGTCACCTTCCAGGTGTCGTGCTGCACCTTTTCCCAGCCGGTGACCACTTCGGCACCGGTGATCACCACCTTTTTGCCAGGCGCAGCCTGATAGGTGATGCGCCGCTCATCGGATGTCCCCCCGCGCGGCGGGTTGACCCGCTCGCGGTACACCCCTTCATGGACGATGATGGTGTCCCCCGGCTGCGCAACATCCGCCGCCCGCTGGATCGTAAAAAAGGGTTTTCTGACGGATCCATCGTTGCTGTCGGAGCCATCCTTGGCCACATGATACGTGCCGCCGGAGGCATGCCCCACCAATGCCAACATACAAAAACACCGCACTGCTCTTGTCATCATACGTCACTCTCGCGACTTACCTTTTCCGCTGCATTGAAGGACTGGTCTTGCTCCGGCATTTCCTGCATCCTCTTGCATTTTCTTTCCGCTTCCAGCCCCTTGACAACATAGCGATCATTCGCCAGCAGTTCGGCGGTGAGGGTGTCGTTGCGGAAGGAAAATTGAATAGCCAGTCCGCCCGCAACGCCGGATGCATACATGATCTCCTTTGCGCTTATGCCGTAAAGCGGAATTGTCATCGCCAGCGGCGCAAGCAGCAAAGCGGTAAGGACGGTAAGGATTGTGTATTCCATTAGTGGTAACGTGGATTAGGGCTGGACGAAAAGGAAATCGCTCGACACGGCAAGGCCTCGCTTATCAATCAGGTTGATGTAGGCGGCTTTCACGCCAGCGGGCAATGGGAAGTCGGCTCGCAGCCCGCCGTCGGGCAGCCTGATCACTTTTGGCAGCGGCATGTCCTGCATGTGCCAGTTCACCGTCGGCCAATCTTTGCGGATGTCGCCGCTGATCGCTACAGTAGGGATCGCCTCGGTTGTGTGGATGATCTGAGATCGCGTCACGGGTGTGGCTTCACGCCAGATCAGCGTGACAGAGTTGTTCACACGCGCCGTGCTGAGGATGCGCGCCAACGGCGGAATGCCGCGCGTGACACTGTCGGCAAAGGCGTAGATTTCGCGCAGGGCGTTCGGGCCGGTCTCGCCGAAGGCGCCGCCGTGGCCTTGTGTCGGAAGAAGCGTCATCCATGAGTTTGGGCCCGTTTCGCGCCAGGATTTCGTGGTCATGGGCGGCAGGCCGTATTTGTCGTTGTCGCCGTTGATCCAGAGCCAGTGCGCTTTGCCTTTGGGCTGGCGGTAGAAGTTCGCGGGGTCCAAGCGCATGACGTCGGGGTGCTCTTTGATAATGGCATACCAGACGTTGCCGAGATCGTTGTTGCCGCCGATGTATTGCGGAACGACAAAGGCCAACCGCTGGTCGAGACCGCCCACGATGCTGCACACAACCGACCCCATCGAGATGCCAACGATCCCGATGCGGTTTGCGTCCACTTCAGGGCGTGACGTTAGAAATGAGATGGACAAGATCGAGTCCGCCACAGCGTGATACAGCCATTGTTCCTCCGGTGGTAAAGCGGGATCGGCAAAGCCTTTCGGCCGCCGCGGTTGCCCACCCCACGGCTGACCCAGACTGTCCATCGTCTTCCAGCCGGGATCACCGGGTTTCCGGTCGCAGGCTTTCACCGGCAGATGGCCCTCGGTGTCGAGCGAAAGTGCGGCGTAGCCTTTCGCGACCCAATACTTCGCCCATGGCGCAGTCGCCGTGCCGCCGCCGCCGTGAACAAGCACTACGGCCGGCACCTTGCCGGTCGCGTTGGTGGGAAATCCCAGATACGCATAGAACTTTGTTGGCCGTCCCTTGTAGGGTAGGCCGTCGAGGAAGAGAGACTGCAAGCCTTCAACCTTGCCTTCCTGCGCCTCGACTGCCGACGGTGGTTTAGAAAGCATGGCAATGTCCCACTGCGGTGGCTCGAGGGCAGCGGCTTGTAGGACGGTCAGCGTGGCAAGAATTGAGAAGATCTGTTTGAGGCCGATCCCTTTTGCAAAGGTCTTGCCAACGTCCTCCGCGTCAGCGCGGTGGGTCTGGCCGCAGACGATCTTCAAGTCTGCCGCGAGCGGTTTGCCGTCGGGTTTTGTGATCGTGACTTTGTGGCCGGTGCCGTTGATCAGCGCCACGAGATCGTTGCCGGTGTAATGCGGGGCATCCAGCAACTCCAGCGCGATGTCGGCGTTTTCGGGACTACCATAGGCGTGGTTCATCTCGTGTATGGATGATGAGGGTGTTGTCGGGAACGCCGGGTTCTCTTGGGTTTGCGGGCAGGCGCGAAACGTTCTCATCCCCGTCCTGCTTGAACTCGCCCTGGGTCGTTCGGGCGGCCTGTCATTCAGTCGTGGCCCCCAGTCGGCCGGGGTCCTTCGACCGAGACGTAATATGCCCCGCAGAGCCGGTTCCGCCTGTCGTCGTAGAGCGCGGTCTGGACCACGACGGGTGCCGCGGGGAGCGGCACGGCGAATTCGGCGAACACATCGCCTTCCCGGACTTCCGCGGTGTATTCCTGCGCGTCGATCCTTAGATTCGCGCGGCGGATTGGCAGCGCTGCGCCCGCGGGAAAAACGCCGTCGACGCCCAGATACTCCGGGGCCGCCTCGCGCATGGCCAATCCGGATTCCTTCGGCCATCGGTACAACCGGAACGTGTAGGTTCCGGCCCGCGCCGCCTCGACGGCCCAAGCGCCCGATCGGTTGGCGCCCTCCCGCACGTTGCTCTGGTTGGCGGTGTTCAGCGTCATCCAGTCGTGGGACGTCAGCAGGGTTTCCCTCTCGCGACCGCAGCCGATCCCGATCGGAATCGCCGGCCCGTAGACTCGAGGCTCGACCTGACTCCACCACGTTTCGTAGTGCGCGCGCATTCGATCGACGATGGGCGGATGGTCCGCCGCGACGTCCCGCTTCTGGGACGGATCGGAGGCGATGTCGTACAGCTCCTCGCCCTTGACCAGCCGCCACGACCGCCACATCACACAGGCATCGTGCCGGACGGGAAGTTCCAGCGAGTGCCATGGCTGATTTCCGTATTGAACGACCGCGATCCTCGACTCCAACGCGGGAAGCGCCCGCCCCCGGAGCAGCGCCGCGAGACTGATGCCGTCCACGTCGGGCCGCGCCCCGATGCCGCAAAAATCGAACAGGGTGGGCGCGATGTCCTGAACCAGCGTCAATCCCCCGCGATCCCCCGGCGGCGCGAGGTTCCCGGCCGGCCAGCGGATTAGGCACGGCACCCGGTGGCCCCCGTCGTACAGGCTCATCTTCCCGCCCCGCATGCCCGCGTTGTAGAACCGCACGCCGACCGTCCCGCCGTTGTCGGTCATGAAGATCAGGATGGTGTTGTCGTCCAGCCCGGACCGCTCCAACATGTCCTCCAGCCGCCCCATGTTCTCGTCGATGTTGGCGATCATGCCGAAGAAGGTGGCCAGCGGGCGGGGGAGGTCGGCATAGGGCTGCCGGTAGTTGTCCGCGACAAACAGTGGGCCGTGAGGGGCGTTGAGCGACAGGTAGGCGAAGAACGGCGCGCGGTCCCGTCCGCATGCGCCCATCCAGGCCATCGCCTCGTCAAACCAGATATCCGTGCAGTATCCTCGAAAGGCCTTCGTCTCGTCATTGACCCAGTACGTGTCGTCAAAATAGTCGTTGTTCCATCGATCGGGCACCGACGAGATGCCCCACCCCTTGTGCCACACCGCGTGGTCGAAGCCCCTGTCCATCGGGCGGTGCGGCGCGTTGTCGCCAAGGTGCCATTTTCCGAAGAGGCCGGTCCGGTAGCCGTTCGCGCGGAGGATCTCGGGCAGGGTCGGGATGCCCGGGCGGATCGAGGAGTATCCGGAGCATGCCATGAACGCCCCGTTGCGCGCCGCGTCGACTCCGGTCATGAGCTGGCTTCGGGTCGGCGTACACATCGGCGCGACATGAAAGTCGGTCAATCGGATGCTGCGCTCGTGAAGGCGATCGAGATGGGGCGTCTTCAGCCTCGGGTTGCCCGAGAAGGAAAAATCCCCGTATCCCTGGTCGTCCGTCAGGACGATCAGGATGTTGGGCTTCGCGGCAGGCGCATCCGCGGCGTGCAGCGCGGCCAGCGGCGCCAGCGGCATGGCCGCGACGATTGGGAGGATCTGTCTCACGGCCTTCGTCCCTCCACCGAGCATGGACCGTATGCTGTCACCGTTCCGGCCTCCGGGGAATGGCTATTCTTGACCTTGGGATAACGATTCTTGACCCGTGCCCTCATGCCTTGAGGCCGGTGACGTCGAACTCGAGTCTCTTGTACTCCATCAGCAGCTCGTCCATGGTGAGACGCCCCCGGCGATAGCTCGCCTCGCGCATCAGGATGGCGGCGAGGTGGCTGTCCACGGAGCGCGCGACGGTGGGATTCTCGAAGTGGCCCTCCGTCAGGGCGGTGTAGAATTGGGCGACGTTGCGGGCGACGCCCTCGGCGTAGAGATTGTCCACCGGGCCGACGAAATGCTTCGGGCCGCCGCGGACGAACGCCTTTTCGCCATAGGGCAGGACGGCGCAGGCATCGGTGCCGTAGATCTTGCAGCAGAGGCTGGCGCCGCCGGTCAGATCGGACTGGTTCTTCAACGACTGGTGCTGGTGGACCCAGGTGAGGCCGTCGTCGAACTGCATGACGCAGTGGACGGAGTCGCGGCCCGAGAGGAACGCGTCGGCGCGCCGGGTCTCGGCGAAACCCATGGCGACCGCGGGCCTCTTCCCGAGCACCCACACGGCGGTGTCGATGGCGTGGATGTCGTAGGAGACGCAGGCGTCCGCGGCCAGTTCGACATGGTGGAGCCAGAGGGTGTTGCGCAGGTACTCTTCTTTTGGGGTCTCCGGCGTCGGCTCGCGCCAGCGCTTGGCGTTGCCGTACGTGCAGACGTAGGCGAGTTTGCCGAGGCCGCCGTCGAGCACGCGCTGGCGCACCTCGGCATTGGAGGGGTCGGTCGGGGCCTGGTAATCCACCATGAAGCAGAGGTTCTTTCGCGTGGCCTCCTTGCCCAGTTCGCCGATCTTCAGTGTGCCCGGCACATCCACGGCCACCGGCTTGGCCATGTAGATGTGCTTGCCGGCAGCGATGGCGGCGGCGGCGTGCTCTGGCATGAAATACGGCATGTGCTCGATGGCGACGATGTCCACGCCGCAATCGATGAGCTTCTTGTAGCCACCCAGGCCGACAAAGCGGCGTGCCCTATCCACGCCATGTAAGTCGCCAAACTGGTCGACCGCCTCCTGGAAATAGTCGGCCGCGGCATGGATCTCGTACCCGCCATGTTTCAGGAAAAACTTGGCGACGTGATTGCCGCGGTGCCCGAGGCCGATGATGCCGATCTTGAATCTCTTGGAAAGTCTGGGCGGCTCGGTGGCGGGGGACGCATTGGGCACCTGTGCCCTTGCGGGCGCCGTCGCCATCGCGGGCGCGGCGGCGGCGAGCGCGGCCCGGATGAAGTCCCGGCGCGAGGCGTGGAGCCCGGTGCCGGGGGGTTCGTGCAACGATTCCTGATCGACCATGGGGACCTCCTGTGATTTCGGGCCATTCTGGGCGAGGGCGGGTTCGCGTGGCGAGC
Source organism: uncultured Verrucomicrobiales bacterium (assembly GCA_964651705.1). Taxonomy (GTDB): domain Bacteria; phylum Verrucomicrobiota; class Verrucomicrobiia; order JADLBR01; family JADLBR01; genus JADLBR01. The sequence goes on along the minus strand of CAZYWZ010000023.1, from coordinate 13,716 downwards.
ATCTCTGCGGCTTTCCTGTGTATCGGTGGCGCATCTGATGTCCGTGCCAGGCCCGGGCCATTGTCGGCGGAGCCTCAGAACGCGAGAAGCAACTGCCAGATGTAGGTGCTGGCGAGCCCCTCGATCTCGTTCCAGATGTCCCGCACGAGGTCCGGGTCGCCGGTGATCGGAGGCAACTCTCGGGCTTTCCGCTCCCATGGGATGCAGATGCCCGGCGGGATGGATGGAGGGGGTCGATCGGCCATACCGGTCGGCCGGGCGCGGGCGGCCGACCCTGGTGCATCGGCCGGCGGCGCGGCCGCCGGGGCGGCGCGATCGTCGGCCCCGTAGGCGCCGAACTCGCGGCAGGCCTCCGTCATGGCGTGCATGTTCTCGATGCTGGTGTCATTTTGCATGATGGCGCCCGCGTCCATGATGTAGCCGCCGTCCGCCGCAACCTCCCGTATGACTCGGGCGCAGAAGTCGCGCACCTCACCGGGCTTGCCGAAGCTCAGCATGACGTTCGGGATGCCGCCGCTGATGGCGAACTTGTCGTGGAGGCGCCGGTGCACCTCGAAGATGTCGTCGCGGTCGCAGTGGTACACGATGCTGCGATCGGGTAGCTCGCGGAACGTGTCGAGGTGGTGCGCCCACTTTCCCTCGGCATAAAACAGTGTCTGGTGGTCGTTTTTCCAGAACTCCTCGATGATCGGCTTCAGCGTGGGCCAGTAATGGGAACCGAAGGTCTGTGGGGAGACGAACGGCACGCAGCCGCGGTGCATCCAGAAACCGATGGGCAGGAGGCGATCGGGATCGGCGGTGGTCAGGCCGACGTGGCAGAGGTGCGGCATCAGGGCCTCGCAGGCGCGGAGCACCTTGTCGGGCTGCGTGAACATGTCCATCGTCAGGCCGATGTAGCCGCGGAGCTTGTCGGCGATGATGTCGAAGGGGGCCTTGAAGATGCCCGCGATGGCGCAGGGCATGGCGCACTCGGTGCGCAGTCGTGCGACATGTGGGCCGAATGCGTCGAAATATTGGCGCATGGCCATCGCGCTCTTCACCAGCGCAAGGGTCCCCCGGTACGTGGCGGGCTCGCCGGGTTTCCGGATCTCGGTCGAGACGCGCGGCAACCACACATTATACAAGAAATCGGTAGGGTCGGCGATGAGCGCGTCGTATTCATCCTCCCGCATGAACGCCTGCTCCTCGGGTGGTTCGATGTAATTGAAGCCCGAATCATGTGGGAGACCGATGCCGGGGATGCCGTAGTATCGCAAGCCGGCGGCCTGGGCCATCCCCGTCCAGGTGGCGACCATGTTGGGGACGATGGCATCCCAGTCGAAATTGCGGGCGCACCGCGCGGCGGCGTCGAAGGCCTTGCGATAGTCGTGCGCGACCTGCTGGCAAGTGTAGCCCGCGTAGCGCGCGGTGAATTCTGCGACGAATGGCCGGATCGGGACACGGTCCGGCCTCTGGTTGCGCATGGCGGTGACGTAACGATTCAGTCGCTGGCTGTAGAGGTGCTCGGTATTCACGGCGGTGCGATGTGATCGCCGCCAGCGTGGCCGGGGTCGAGTCTGACGGCTTGCACGGGCGCGACATTCCTGTGTATTCAGTGCGCATGAGCCCGGCTAGGTTCAAAGAGGCTTTTCTGCGGCGCGTGGGGGACTTCGGCGCATTCCAGGGGCTGCTCGACCTGCTCCCGGACGTGGCATTTTTCGTCAAGGATCGGCAGAGCCGTTTCGTGATGAACAATGTGCGCGCGGTGGAATGCTGCGGGGTCGCCAGCGAGGAGGAGACGATCGGGAAAACGGGGCGCGAGTTCTTTTCGGAGAACCACATGGCGATGTATCTGAACCAGGACCGGCAGGTGATGGTGACGGGCCGACCGATCATCAATGCGATCTGCCCGGCGCCAGAGAAGGGTTCGAACGCGCTGATCGTATTCAGCAAATTCCCGCTGCGCGACCGCCGGGGCAAGATCATAGGGCTGGCGGGCATCTGGCGCGAGGTACGCGGCCTGCGCGCGCCGCCGCCGACGTTGAGCGGTATCTCGCGAGCGGTCGAGATGATGCATGAGTGCTTCGGGGAACCACTGGGAATCGGGGAACTGGCGAGAGCCGCGAGGCTTTCTCGCAGCCAGTTCGGGCGGCAATTTCATCGTCTCTTCGGGACCTCGCCCCGCGAGTACCTATTGAGGGTCCGGATCAACGCCGCCTGCCGGCTATTGGCCGAGACGGGCCGAAAGGCCACCGACATTGCCCAGGAGACAGGTTTTTTCGACCATAGCCATTTCTCGCGGACGTTCCGACGTTTCATGGGCGTGCGCCCGCATGTGTATCGCCGGCGCCATTCCATTCGCCCCTGAGGCCCCTGCGGGCGCGCCTCGCGGGGAGTTATCTCTCTCCCGCTGCGCCGTTAGGTTGCCGATTTTCGATGGAAGATCGCGGGATGCGGATCAACCAACTGCCATCGTCCATCGGAAATCGTCATTCCGGGATGGGGTCGTTGCGTCTGACGGTCTTGCCCTCCCAGATGGCGGTGTCGGTGGCTTTATCGTACGTCAGGACGCGCGAGGCGCTGCCCGGGGCGGGGGGCTCGTCGATCTTCGGCAGCCAGCGCCTGTGTTCGGCGATGACGTCGGCGTACTTGGCCTGTCCGGCGAGGTTGTTCCACTCGTTCGGATCGGCGTGCATGTCGTAGAGTTCCTCGCTGCCGTCGGCGTAGCGAATGTATCGCCAGCGCTCGCTGCGGATCCCGTGGTTCCCCTGGTTGTGGCTGGTGATGGCGGGGCGCTCGCGCATCGCGGTGGCGTCTTCGAGCTGGGGTAGGAGGCTGATGCCCTCGAGGTCGTCGCGCGCGGGGAGGCCGCAGAGGCCGATGAGCGTCGGATAGATGTCGAGCAATTCGGCGGGACGGGAACACCGCTGGCCCGGTTTCACGCCGGGGCCGGCGAAGACGAGGGGCACGCGGGTGCCATCGTCCCAGAGGGTGTTTTTCCCCGTGATGCCCTTTTCGCCCAGATGCCATCCGTGGTCGCCCCATAGGACGACGATCGTGTTCTCCGCGAGGCCGGCCGCGTCGAGGGCGTCGAGGATGCGCCCGACCTGCGCGTCCACGAAGCTGGTGCAGGCGAGGTAGCTCCGGACCAGGTTGCGCCACTGGTTGTTTTCCGTCACCCATCTCAGCCGGGGCTCGGGCAGTTCCCAGTGGAGGTACCAGGAGAAGCGCGGCGTGTCGTCGCGGTCGTCTGCCTTGACGATGGGGAGCACGCTGTCGTCGTCGGGGTAGAGATCGAACCATTTCTGCGTGGCGTAGCAGGGCACGTGCGGGAGGAAGAAACCGGCCGCCAGGAAGAAGGGGCGATCCTTGGGCGCGTTCTGGATCTGCTCGATGGTCCAACTCGCGACCTGATAGTCGCCCTTGTCCTCGTCGCGGTGCGGGAAGACTCCCCAGTCCATGAGCGGATGGTTGCCCATCGGGGTCGGCGGGATGAGTTTCTTTTCGGGTTTGGCGCCGAGGCCACCGGCCTTGCCCGTGACCTGAAATTCCGGTGGATCCTGGGCCCCGTGGTCCGGGGCCTTGCCCTGAGTTTTGCGCTTGGCCTTGCCGGCGCCGCCCCCGCCCCCGCCCCCGGCGCCACCGTGGTAGATTTTTCCTGTGGCGAGCGTCCGGTAGCCCTGTGCGGCAAAATGCTGCGGGAGGGTGACGCGATCCCGCCATTTCGGGACGGTGCGAAACCAGGGGGCGAGGCCATAGATGCCGGTCGTCGTGGGCCGGAGGCCGAGCAGGAGGCTGGTGCGGCAGGGATTGCAGAGGGGGCTTTGCACGTGCGCGTTGAGGAATGCCGTGCCGCGCGCCGCGAGGCGGTCGATGTTCGGGGTCTTCGCGAGCGGGTGACCGCCGAGGTGGCCGATCCAGTCGTTCTGGTCGTCGATGGCGATGAAGAGCACGTTGGGCCGGGGGCGACTCTCGTGCGGCGCGCCGGTGGCGACGAGGGGGAGGAGGGCGGAGGCGCAGATGAGGGCCGAGAGGGTTTTCATGTGTTGGGTGTCATGCGTTTGGACCCGTGCGATTCATGGTGCGTGGTGATGGGTGCCGGGCAATCGAAATCATCGCGTAAGGGTCGGTCCTGCGTCGTCCGGCGAAGGAGTCGGCGAGCGCACGCCGGGACGTGCGGGGCAATCCAAAGCGGCGCTCCGACGCCGCACTCCAAAAGAGTTGGCCATCATTCGCGGGACCCTCACGCCCGGATCCGGGGGCCAGCCACAAGGCCGGCGGCATGGTCTGGACATTTTGACCGGGGTCTTGGAAACTGGTCGGTTCATGACGGAATCCGAGGCGTACGTGGCATTGAACATGCTCCCGAAGGTGGGGCCGGGGCGCGTGCGGCGACTGGTGGAGGCGCTGGGGGGCGCGGCCGCCGCGCTGGGGTGCAGCCGTGGCAGGCTGGCGCGGGTGGAGGGCATCGGGGAGGACGTGGCCTCGGTGATCGCGGGCTGGGAATCGCACGCGGATCTGGCCTCGGAGCTATCGCGGGCGAAGGCGTTGGGGGTCCGGCTGCTGACGCCTGCGGACGCGGAATATCCGGAGAATCTCAGAAACATCTACGATCCGCCGCTGGCCCTCTACGTGCGGGGTGGGTTCGAGGCAAGGGATCGGCGCGGTGTGGCGGTGGTGGGATCGAGGCAGACCTCGTATTATGGGCGCGAGATGTCGCGGCGCCTGGGTTTCCAGTTGGCCTATGCGGGGATGACGGTGATCAGCGGTCTGGCGCGCGGGGTGGACACCCACGCGCACGAGGGTGCGATCGCGGCCAAGGGGAGGACCATCGCGGTGCTTGGGTCTGCCATCGATCGCGTCTATCCGCCAGAGAATCGATTGCTGGCGGATCGGGTGGCGGAGTCGGGAGCGCTGGTCTCCGAGTTTCCGCTCGGGACGGAGCCGGACAAGCAGACCTTTCCGATCCGGAATCGCGTCGTGGCGGGATTGTCATTGGGGGTGCTGGTGGTGGAGGCGCCGAAGAGCAGCGGGGCCCTGATCACGGCGCGCATGGCGCTGGATCAGGGGAGGCAGGTTTTCGCTGTGCCGGGCAGGGTGGACACGCCGCATTCGCGGGGTTGCCACCAGCTGATCAAGGACGGCGCGCGGCTCGTGGAGGGCGCCGAGGATGTGCTGGCCGAGTTCGAGTTCCTGGTGCCCGGCATCGGGAAGGTGGCGCCACCGAAGGCGGATGGCGCGGGCCCGCTGGCGGCAGAAGCTCCTGGGGGCGAGGAAATTGCGATATTGGACGCGCTGGGTTCCGACGAGCGCCACATCGATGAGATCATTCGAATTTGCGGGTTGCCGCCCGCCAAGGTGTCCTCTAGCTTGCTGCAACTTGAGCTTCGGCGCCTCGTGCGCCCGCTCCCTGGCAAGTACTTCGTTCGGCTGAATTGAAGGGCCGGGCGAGTGCGGCGCGGGTGGGACCTCGGCACAGATTTATAATATGAAGACGTTGGTTATTGCAGAGAAGCCGAGCGTGGCGTCGGACATCGCGCGCGCGCTGGGCAAGGTGGGGCGAAAAGGGGATCATTTCGAGAGTGACGAGTACGTGATCAGTTCGGCCATCGGCCATCTGGTGGAACTCTGCAAGCCGGACCAGCTGGACAAGAAGTGGCGTTTCTGGACGCTGGAGGCGCTGCCGATCATCCCGGAGGAGTTTCGGCTTCAGCCGACCGAAAAGGGGCAGGAGCGCTACGAGCTGCTGGTGCGTCTCATGAAGCGGAAGGACGTCGGGCAGATCGTGAACGCGTGCGACGCGGGGCGGGAGGGAGAGCTGATCTTCCGCTACATCCTCCGGCTGGCCGGGGTAAAGAAGCGCGTGCGGCGGCTCTGGCTCTCGTCGATGACGCCGGCGGCGATCCGGGACGGCTTTGGCCATCTGCGGGATGGCGACGAGCTGGATAACCTCGCGGATGCCGCGACCTGCCGGAGCGAGTCGGACTGGCTGATCGGCATCAACGGGACGCGGGCCTTCACGCGCAGGATCTACGGTTCGAAGAGCGCGCATCGGGCGACGGTGGGGCGGGTGCAGACACCGACGCTGGCGATGCTCGTCGAGCGCGAGGAGCGGATACGGGCGTTCCGTCCCAGGGCATACTGGGAGGTGACGGCGACCTTCGGGGTGGCGGCGGGGCAGTACCAGGGCAAGTGGTTTGACGAGGCCTTCAAGAAGGGGGCATCGGATTCCGGCGAGGAGTCGGACCTCCGGGCGGAGCGGATCTGGGAAGAGGCGCGCGCCCTAGCGATCAAGGAGCGGTGCGAGGGCCGGCCGGGCGAGGTCACCGAAGAGACCAAGCCGGCGACGCAGGCGCCGCCGCTGCTATACGACCTGACCACGCTGCAGCGGGAGGCGAACGGGAGGTTCGGCTTTTCGGCGCGGCGGACGTTGCAGCTGGCGCAGGCCCTGTACGAGCGGCACAAGATGATCACCTACCCGCGCACCGATTCCCGGGCCCTGCCGGAGGACTATCTTCCCGTGGTGCGCGAGGCGCTGGGCGCGATCGCCAAGGCGCCGGAGTTGCCCCCCGGCTGCGGGCCGCTCGCGGGCCATGCGGCAAAGGCGCTCGAGTCGGACTGGGTGAAATCCAACCGCAGGATTTTCAACAACGCGAAGGTGTCGGATCACTTTGCGATCATCCCGACGGGGCAGATTCACGCGAGGCTGGACGAGGCGGAGGCGAAACTTTTTGACCTGATCGCGAAGCGGTTCATCGCGGTATTCTATCCCTCGGCGAGGTTCGAGGTGACGACGCGGATCACCCGGGTGGAGGGCGAGCCCTTCAAGACCGAGGGTAAGATCCTTCGGGAACCCGGCTGGCTGGCGGTGTACGGGCGGGAGGCCGAGGCTGGCGAGGGCAAGGTGGTGCCGGTATCGGCCGGGGAGCGGGCAGATACCGTCGCGGTCGAGGTGGCGGCGTTGGAGACTAGGCCCCCGGCGCGCTACACCGAGGCGACGATCCTGACGGCGATGGAAACCGCGGGGAAGCTGCTCGAGGATGAGGAGCTGCGCGAGGCGATGAAGGACCGGGGCCTCGGGACGCCGGCGACCCGGGCCTCGATCATCGAGGGCCTGATCTACGAGCATTACGTGCACCGCGAGGGGCGCGAGCTGGTGCCCTCGTCGAAGGCGATCTCGCTCATCGAACTGCTCCGGGCCATCGGGGTGGACGCGCTGGTCTCGCCGACGCTGACGGGCGAGTGGGAGCACAAGCTGCGCGAGATCGAGAACGGCCACATGAGCCGCGCGGAATTCATGCGCGAGATCTCGGATCTGACGCGCGAGATCGTCGGCATCGCGAAGAGCTTCGAGGAGACGGATCTGGGCGCGAGCCCGCTGTCGGTCAAGAGCCCGGTGGACGGGGCCGACATGATCGAGACCTTCAAGGCATACAAATCGGTCAACGATAACTTTACGATCTGGAAGACGATCGCGGGACGGCGCCTGGAGCGGGAGGAGGCGGAGGAGCTCATCACGCAGCGGAAAGTGGGGCCGCTGGATGGTTTCCGGTCGAAGGCCGGGAAGACATTTTCTGCGGGCCTGAGGCTGACGGACGAGTGGAAGGTGGAGCTGGATCTGGATGGCCTTGGCGGCGGTCCGGCCGATTTCTCCGGGCAGGAACCGGTCGGCAAATGCCCGATTTGCGGCGGCGGGGTTTTTGAGACGCCGATGGCGTTCATCTGCGAGCGGGCGGTGGGCCCGGCCACGGAAGGCGAGGCGAAGTGCACCATCCGGATCAGCAAGAAGATCCTGGGGAGAGACATCGATCGAGAGCAGGCAGCGAAGCTCCTGGCGGAGGGCAAGACGGACCTTTTGGAGAAGTTCTGGTCGCGGCGCACGCGGCGGCCGTTCTCGGCGTGGCTGGCGCTATCGCCGGAGGGGAAGATCGGTTTTGGTTTTCCGCCCCGCGTGGGCAAGGGCGGTAAGGCGTCGAAGTACAAGAGGCCGGAGGGGGATGGGGGGGACAAGCTCGCCGAGGCGCCGGCCGCGGCGAAGGCGCCGGAGCCGGCGACAAAACGGAAGGCGGCGACGAAGCCACGGGCCCGGAAGAAGGCGGCACCCAAGGCGGGGGCGACGAAGGGGCGGAAGGCGGCCCGGGTGTCGGCGAAGCGGGCGGCGTGAGGAGGGCGGGCGACTCCGGAAGACGCGGTCGCGCCAAGCGCGCGGTTGGCGATCCCGCGGTGCGCGCCTTCCTCGACTATCTGGGTGGCGTGCGCGGGCGCGCGACTCTGACGCTGCGGGCGTATGAGGATATCCTCTGCGAGGCGGGGCATTTTTTCGGCTCGGGTTGGGGGTCGGTCGGGCGCGAGGATGTGAGGCGGCTGCTGTTTGATCTCTCGCGCAGGGGATATGCGCGCTCGCATGTCAGGCAGCACCTTTCGGCGCTGCGGTCATTTTACCGGTTCCTGCTGCGGGAGGGGATGGTCGGGGAAAACCCTATGGAGGGAGTGGCGCTGCCGAAACTGGGGAGGAGGTTGCCGAAATTTTTGACGGTGGGGCAGGTGGAGGCGCTATTGGGTGCGCCGATGCGGATGCCGCGGGCCAAGCAGGCGCCGGCGTGGACCGCCTATCGTGACGCGGCATTGCTGGAGACGGCGTACGGGGCGGGATTGCGCGTCAGCGAGCTGGCCGGGTTGAATGTCGAGGACTGGGACGGTGGGGCGGGGATATTTCGAGTTCGGGGGAAGGGTGGAAAGACGCGCCTGTGCCCGATCGGGGAACCGGCGTCGGAGGCCCTGGCGCGGTACCTCCGCGAATCCGGTCACCCGGGTGCCGGGCCACTATTCCTGAACAAGGCCCGGAAGGGGCGACTCAGCGTCGCGGCCATCGGGCAACTGCTGAAAAAGTATTTGGCGTTCAGCGGCCTGGATGCCAACCTCACCCCCCACAAATTGAGGCACAGTTTCGCGACGCATCTGGTGGAGCGTGGCGCGGACCTCAGGAGCGTGCAAGAGATGCTCGGGCACGCATCGCTTTCGACAACGCAGGTGTATACGCACGTGACCCTCGAGAGATTGAAGCGTGTCCACGGTGAGGCGCATCCCCGCGCGGGCCGCGCCGGCTGACTCCAATGGCCATGGTCAGGATCCTATACAATCTGCTGTTTCCCTTCGTCTTCTTGGCCCTGGCGCCGCACTACGGGTACAAGATGCTGCGGCGGAGTCGGTCGGGCCGCGGTTTCGGGCAGAGGTTTGGGATATTCGGGAAGCGGACGCGGGAAGCGATCGGAAGAGCGCGGGGCGGGATCTGGATCCATGCGGTTAGCGTGGGGGAGGTGCGGCTGGCGGCGCTCTTGGTGCGGGAGTGGCGCCGGCGGGATCCTGGGGCGAAGATCGTGCTTTCCACGACGACGCCGACCGGCCAGTCGGTGGCGCAGGCTGAGATGGGCAACGAGGTGCCGATCCTTTTCAACCCGATCGATTTCTTCCCATGCGTCAGGGCGACGTTTGATGCGCTGCGGCCCAGCGTCCTCGTGCTGGTGGAGGCGGAGGTGTGGCCGAATTATTTCTGGGAGGCCCGGGCGCGGGGCGTGCCGATCGTGATGGCGAACGCGAGGCTCTCGCGACGGACGGAGATGAGGTACCACAGGCTGGCGTGGTTCGCGCGCCCGTTGCTGCGGCAGATGGCGCGGATCTGTGTCCAGAATGACGGGGACGGCGGGCGATTCCTGGGGCTTGGCGTGGAGCCCTCGCGGATCGTGAACACGGGCAGCATGAAGTTCGACGTGTCGCGGATCTTCCGGAAAGGGGAATTCGACCCGGCGGCGGTCTTGGCGCGCGCCGGGTGGTCGGCGGGGCGGCCGGTGTTTCTTGCCGCGAGCACCCATCGTGGCGAGGAGGCGATCGCGGGGAGAGTTTTCCTGCGCCTGCGCGAGGAGCGACCCGACCTGTTCCTGCTGGTGGCGCCGCGGCACATGGAGCGTGGCGGGGAGGTTTTGCGAGACCTCCGGGCAATGGGCATCGACTGTGTCAGGCGGAGCGAAGCGGCTGGCGATGGTTCGGCCGCGCCGGACGCGCTGGTCCTGGATTCGACCGGGGAACTGATGCACTTCTATGCGCTGGCGGGGGTCACCTTCATCGGCAAGAGCCTGATCGGGAAGGGGGGGCAGAATTTCCTCGAGCCGGTGCAGGCGGGGACGCCCGTGGTCTTTGGCCCGCACATGGAGAACTTTCGCGCCATGGCAGAGGAATTCATGGCGGCGGGCGCGGTCATGGGGGTGCGCGACGAGGCGGGGTTGCTGGAAGCCGCGGGGACGCTTCTGCGGGAGCCGGGGCGGGCGGCGGCGATGGCATCGCGCGCCATGGCGCTATTCGAGGGTCATCTGGGCGCGACGCGACGGACGGTGGACGCGCTCGAACCGTGGACGGGGTGGTCGCGAGAAATCAGGACGTAGGCACGGTCGTCATGCCGTGGATGTTCCAGCGCACGGCCCATCTGTGACCAGATGGGCTACATTTTCAGCACCGGTTATGTCCCGCGCGGGGTGGCGCGTCACTCGGCGACCTCACACTCCTTTACCTTCTCCTCGTAAAATTCGTCGGTGAGGAGGCCTTCCTCGTAGAGCAGTTTCAGCTGCCGGAGTCGGCCGGCGACCTGGGACTTGGTGAATTTGGGTTTGCCGGGATTGGGGTCGATCGCCGTGACCATGGATTTGATTTCCGCGGCATCGAGAGGGCGGTTGAAGGCCATGATCTCATCCACGGAACCCTGGATCGCCTGTTCTCCGGGTGCGGCGGGGGCGCCCGCCTTCGCCAGGCCGATGGTCAAGTCACCCGTCCCGGGCACGGAGCTGCCCGCGCAGGGAACCACCTGTTTCTGGGGTTCGCCATCGACGTAGAGCCTAAGTTCCTTGCCGTCACAGACGACCGTGGCGTTGTGCCAGAGGCCGTCGGCAACGGACTTGTCGCTCACGCAGGCCGGACGGTTATCGACCCAGGCGACCAATTTGCCCTGGGACGCCGCGTCCTTGGGATCACCGCCGACGCGCAACGAGAACGACCCATCCTTGCCGCGGTTCAGCAGGCGTCGCGGATTCGGGTCAGACTTGTTGACCTTAAACCAGATCGAGAAGGTGGCCTGCTTGAGGGTCAGGGATGGGCTGCCGGCCACCCGGATGGAGCTCTTGTCGGGCGTCAGGTCGTAGCCCCCGCCCTTCTTGCCGGTGCCGGTCCAGGACGCATCGCTGGCTTTTCCGGAGTTATTCTGGCCACTGGAGTCCGCGATGGCGCCGGCCGTGTCCGCCTTGTCCATGTTCCAGTGGAGCACGAGTCCCTTGGGGGGATCGGCGGCGAGGGCGCGGGTACCCGCGGTAGACGTGAGGACCACCACCAGGGCCGGGAGGCTGGCGGCAAGGGCTGGGAGGATGTGTCTCATGGGGGTGTCTCTTTTGTAGAGGGAACGATACCAGCGGGATGGGGTTTGCCAAGTCGCGAGGCCGACAGTCGCGAGGCCGAGAGGCGCGGCACCGGCTGAGGGCGCGGCATCATGCATGGGGAAACTACGGATCAATTGGAGGGCCAATGTGGACTGCGGCGTGGCAGCGCCGCTTTGGATTGCCCCGAACGGCCCGGTGTGTTCCCGCCGCCAGACTCTCCAACAGGGCCCGACGCGCCCATCCAAAGCGGCGCTGCCACGCCGCAGTCCATAATCGGGCCGCCTCCTCGCCCGCCATGCGGGCGGGCAGGCTCTCGGCGGCTGGCCCCGAATTCGCAAATGCAGCAATTATAGAGAATTATCCGCGGCCCGTCATCCGTGGTTTGAGGTTTCAGGTTAGATCCCGTCGGTGGTGGTCGCGGGCGCCGGTTTAACGAGCAGCCAGATCCCGGTGTTGCCGTAGCGCCGCTCGCGAGCGAGGGCGAGGGGCTCGGGCGCGCGGGGTGGCCTTGGGGCGAAGAATTCCAGAACGAAGAGGCCATGGTCTGAGAGGCGGGGCGCGGCCGCGGCGATCAGGGCCCCGTGGGGCGCGCCGCCGGACGGGGATTTTTGATAGGGGGGATCGGCCAGGATGAGATCATAGGTTTCGCGGCAGGCCCGGAGGAATTCGATGGCATCGCGCGGGACGACCCTGGCGCACTGGGCAAAGTGCGTGTGTTCCAGATTTTTTCGGATGGCGGCGAGGCAATCGCGATTGTTATCGATGAGGGTGGCGCTGGCCGCGCCGCGGCTCAGTGCCTCGATGGCTAGGGCACCGGTGCCGGCGTAGAGATCCAGGACGCGGGCGCCGGGCAACCGGGGGGCCAGCATTGCGAAGAGGGATTCTCTGACCCGGTCCTGCGTGGGGCGGATGTCTGGACCCCTGGGGACCGAGAGCAGAAGCCTGGCGGCGGCGCCGCCGGTCACGCGCATGGGCGCCCCCGTCGGCAAGTGCTGGAAAAGTGGCGTTTATCTGGCATTCAAAGAGTCCTGGTGAAGCGAGCGACCTGCATAATCTTTAACCCGGCGGCGAAGGGGAGCAAGGCCGAGCGTCTGCGTGGTCGGATCGAGCGGTTGGCCGGCGACGTGGTGGTGCGGCAGACGTCGGCGCCGGGCGATGCCGAGGCGCTGGCGGAGAGGGCGGTCGAGCAGGGATACGAGGTCGTGGTGGCCGCGGGCGGCGACGGGACCGTGAACGAGGTGGTCAATGGGATAGCGGGGTCTGAGGTGACGTTGGGGGTTTTGCCGGTCGGGACGATCAACGTCTTCGCGTTGGAGTTGGGGATCCCCATGGATTTGCGCAAGGCGTGGGAGGTGATCCGGCGGGGTCACGTCCGCCGCATCGATCTGGCGAGGGCCAATGACCATTACTGGGTCCAGTTGGCCGGGGTGGGCTTCGACGCGCAGATCGTCGAGGAGACCGACCGCGAGGTCAGGAAGAATCTCGGCCCGCTGAGCTATCTGCTGACGGCCGCGCTGGTCGCCGGGCGGAAACCGCCGCGGCTGACGGTGAGGGCGGCGCGGCAGAAGCCGATCGAGGGCTGCTTCGTGCTGGTGGGCAACGGCCGATACTACGGAGGTCCGTATGAGATCTTCAAAGGCGGGAGGCTCGATGATGGGATGCTGGACGTGTACGTGTTCCAGCGGATGAGCCATTTCGACATGATCCGTTACATTCAGGGGATGATGTTCCTGGCACACGACAGGATGCCGGACGTGAAGACGCTGCGCGCGAGGCGGGTCACGGTGGAATCGCCAGATCGCGTCCCCGTGGAGGTCGATGGCGAATTGTTGGGATACACGCCGGTGACGTTCAGCGTCCAGAGGGGAAAGCTCGGTGTGCTGGCGCCAGAGGTGCATTGAGGCGGCACCGCTTTAGAATCGCGCCGGATCGCCTCTGGCGATCGGAGCGCGGGCGTTGGCCCTGACGCGCGGATCCCGGCTCCGCCGGGAGCCAAAGCGGTGTCGCCGCTACGCTCTGCCACCGCAGTCCATAGAATGAGGCGCCTCTTGACCCGCCACGTGGGAGGGCAGGCTCTCGGTGGCTACCATCGGATTCACAGCGAACGAGGATTTAACGGATTATCGCCCTCATCCCGGTCTTCCTCGGTTTCAGGTCAGCCCCGCCCCCGGCGCGGGGACGCACCGCATCATTCATGGGGAAACTTCATTCCAGCTGCCGCCTGGCATAGGCGGCCTAGAGAATTTGTAGATGGCGTCTCTGCGGCACCGGGGGTGAAAATGTAGCCCCTCCGGTCACGGAGGGGCCGCGCGGCGGGGGT
>CAZYWZ010000022.1:0-76467 GCA_964651705.1 uncultured Verrucomicrobiales bacterium | reverse complement strand
GGATGGGAATCCGCGCCCTACAGGCCGATCCCGTGGCCAATTTTCGAGTCAGCGCGCGGCCCAGGCCGCCCGCAGGGCGGCGACGTCGACCACGAGGAACTTGTGGTCGCGGAAGATGATCGCCTCCCCCGGCGGATCGAGGAGGGCGAGCCGTTCGCGATCTATCTCTCGCAGGAGCGCCTTATTCTCCGCGTCAAAGGGGTCACAATATTTCGCGCGCTTGCGGAAGTCGTCGCGATATCGGTCGGGGCGGAGCAGCAGGTGCGTGACGTTCCAGCGCGCGCAGAATGCCAGCACCTCCGCGCGATCGGTGGCATAGAGCGCGGCAAATGTGGCGCGGGTCCGTTCGACCGAGGCGCGCCATGCGCTGGTGAAGAAAGGCTGGTCCAGCTCGTAGCCGCAGAGGCTCGCCCTTCCCGACCAGAAGGGGATGTCGTCGCCGTCGTAGGGGTGGCTGGCGAAGCGCGCGTCTTCGGGAAGCGATGCCGCTAAGTCGTACAGCGCGGCGTGCGGGGCGCGGGCGGTATTGGCGATATCGCCAAAGCGATCGGTGCGGCCCCAGGCGATCCAGAGGCCCGCCAGGCATGCCGCGACGAGAAAGTTGGCGACGGATCGGTGGATGTATGCCGGGCGTTTCGGGATACGAGTCTGGGTGAGGAGTCCGATCAGGCAGGCGATGCCGCCGGTCCCGATCCCGTACTCGGAATAGCGCTGTGGCAGATACAGCCGGAATGCCACCACGCACGCCAGCCAGTAGAGCGCCGCGCCCGCGATCCAGAAAGCCGGTGCCGCCGCCGGAACCCGTATCCGCCGGGTGGCGACCAGCCAAGCCAGCATGGCGACGCCGAGCCACGCGCCGACGAGATGCGGCAGGGCCCTGCGTTCCCCATCGTCGGGATTCACGGGCAACAGGCCGATCTCGTAGACGACCTCCAGGATGCTTTTCGAAATGGGGTTGGGCGAGATGTCCAGGATCAGGCGCCGTGCGCCATCGCGGTAGTCGGGATTGGTCTTGGCCTCGGCGAGAGTCACCACGGGGCCGAGGGCCTCCCGGCCGGGTTTGGGCAGGAGGGCGAGCGCGGCGCAGGCGGCGGCCATCGCCACGGCGGGCGCGGCCAGGCGCGGCCAACGGCTCCGGGGCGTTCTCCGGAATCGCCACAGGGTCAGCAGGCCCTCGGTCACCAGCATCAGGATGGTCGCGCTGGGGTAGATGCCCGCGGCGATCACAGCCGCGCCGAATCTCACCCGCATCCGCCGCGCCAGCGCGCCGGCGATGTACAGCGCCAGCAGCGGTGGCCCAAACTGTCGCGGCGTGCCCCCGATCCACCAGGGGAATATCAGCGACGCCATGCCCAAGATCGCGCCGGCCGCCAGCCCCCAGCGCCGGGAACGCGCCAGCAGCACCGCGGCCATCACCCCGATCGCCACGCAGAGCGCCTGCGCGACCTTGGCCGCCGCGTGAAGTCCCACCGCCGGGGTCGCCGCCATGTAGAACAGTCGCGCCAGCCACGGTTGCATCGCCAGGCAGGCCCCCGTCACCGGGTCCCCCGTCAGCAGCGGATCCCTCGCGAAACGGTGGTACCCCACCAGATGCGTCCGGGCGTCGTCGATCTGCAGCCCCGGATCCGTCAGCACCGGCCACCACACCCGCAGCCAGTCCGCGGCGACGCCCGCCAACACCACCGCCAGCAAAACCACGCTGAGCCGGTACAGCCGGTGTCGCGACCACGCCATCGTCCCTTATAGCGGCTACCGTGCCGCAGGAGAATTACGATTTCGGGAGACGCTTGACACTTGAATCCTGCCCGGGGGCCGGGGTAAAAGACCGATGCACCCATGAATGCTCGCCATCTGATATCCGTTGCGGTCCTTATCGCTTCGACCGTCCCCGCGGCCCCGCTGCCAAAGGTTCCCTCCGCGCCCATCGCGAAAAAGAAGGAACTTCTGTTCTCCGATGACTTCCGCGGTGGCGAGCCGGCACAGGTCTGGCACAAGGTCGTTCCGACCTTCGTCGTCGAAGACGGTGTGCTCAAGGGTTCCCAGACCCGGGACAAGGACATCCCGGCCGCGGACGGCCAGCCCGCGGTCAAAGCGCACGCCGCCGTCCACGGCCTCGAGATCCCCACGACCAACAGCGTCGTCGAGGCGAAAATCTGCTTCCAGGGCGCCACCATGATCGATGTCGAATTCGACGATCGCAAATACACCGGCTCGCACTATGGCCACATCTGCCGCGCCCAGGTCCGTCTCGATGGGATCACGATCATCGACGAGCGCGATGGCGGCATGCGCAACGACATCCGCGAGATGAGGGACGACCCCGCGAAGAAGGCCGAGGTCGCCAAGCTCCTCGTCGGCCGCAGCGTCACCTATCCCGCCAAGCTCAAGCCGGGAAAATGGTACAACCTCGTGGTGGAAACCTTCGGCGACGCCATGCGCGTCACCCTCGACGGCAAACCCGCCGCCTACCTCAAATCCTCAGGCATCGGGCACCCCACCAAGTCCAAGATTGAGCTCGGGGTCGCCGGCAAGGACGGCCTCTTCGACGACATCAAGGTCTATAACGCCGAGGCACCGTGGCCGTGAGGTCGTTGAAGGGAGAAACTTCATTCCCGCTGCCGCCTGGCACAGGCGGCCTACAAATTTGTAGGGCGTCTCTGCAGACGCCACCGGGGGGGGAGTTTCAGGTCAGACGTCATGCCCCGCAGGTTGGGCATCACCGTGGGTGAAAATGTAGCCCCTCCGGTCACGGAGGGGCCGCGCGGTGGCGGTCCACGGCCTCACGGCCGATGATTCGGGTGCGTGTCAATCCTCGGGGTTGCCTGATAGGAGGCTGAAGCGTGCGCCGACGGGTCCGCCGTCGGTGGCGAGCGCCGTGCCGGGGGTGCCGGGCTTCAGGCGGTAGTCGCGGGCTGTGGGGTCGACGAACTGGGGCGCGGCAAAGAGCGAGTTCGCGTCCATGCCGAGTTCGCGCTGGTAGCGCGCGAACTCGTCGGCGGCGAAATACGTTTTGCCGAGCCAGCGGAAGATCGGTTCCCCGGCCTGATGGTACAGGTTGTTGTGCATGGCGAGGCCCGCGCGCCAGTCGTTCTCCATGCGGACGCAGACCTCGGAGGAGACGGCGAAGATATTGTTGCGCACGACGAAGTTCGTCGTGGCCGCGAGGTTGCGGTAGAACATCAGGTGTCCGCCGTTTGGATCTGGCCTTTGGCCGTGGGACCAGCAGTCGCCCGCATCCACGCAGGTGTTGTGCTCGAAGAGGATGTTCGCCGTGCGCCCGGCGTTCCAGTATTCGAAGGAGTATTCGGCCTGCCAGATCACGTTGTCGCGGTAGGTGATGTTGGTCTCGTCGTCATCCCTTCCCTGGTTGGTGAGGGCGGCGTCGTAGATCTGCCAGAGGCGGTTGCGCTCGACGAGGTTGTCGTCCGCATCGCCCCAGAACTCGATGCCGTTGCCGAAGCGCACGGGATATGGGGTCCCATCGGCGCGTTTCTTCCAGTACTGCAGCCCGCCGCCGATCCAGCAGATGTCGCAGTTGCGGATGACGATGCGTGCGGTGCCGCCGCCGCCGAACCCGTGCGCGCCGCCATAGCGCACCGCGAGGCCGTCGTAGACCACGTCATGCCTGCCGCCCTCGTTGACGACGTGCCGCGTGAGCGCGAGTTCGACGCTCCGGAATTTCACGGCCGGATTGGCGTCGCAGGCCAGGAAGACGCGCCTATCGTCCTCGTCATACCAGTAATCGAGCGGGACCTTGAGGTCCGCGAGAGCCCACTTCTTCACGCCCCACTTCTCGCCATGGTTCAAGATGACGATGCCCACGTCGCACGAGGTCGATGCGTCGGGCTCGAGATGCGCGGCCCAGAGGCCAATGGGATCGATGTCGAAGACCGCGCCGGCGGGCAGTGTATCGCCGAAGTTGATGTGCAGGTGCGCGCCATCCAATTCCTTTTCCCGGATCATCGGCACGTCGACCGTCTGCCACGTGGGGCCGATCTTCTTCTTGCCGATCGTCTCTGAGAATGCGCGGCTGTAAGGGGAGCGGTTGAGCATGGCCGAAACGTTGGCAAAATCACAGGGGATGGTGGATCGGACGCGAGCGCGGAAGACGATGTAGGGCGCAGCGTTCGTCAGGGCAGGACCCCAGAGCTGAATGTGGTTGCTTGCTTTCCCCGCCACCGCGCAGGCGATGCGGACGAAACCGCGGCCGTCCTCCTGCTCTCGGGTCAGCGTGACCTTGGCGCCGGCCTCGGAGTGGATCGCCCACGACGAACCGGTCAGATCGGCCAGCTGGGTCAGCAGTTTGGGTTCAGATTTTCGGGTGGCCCAGATGCCGGGTTCCACCTCCGCCCACTCCTCCGGGCGGTCGCGGGCGACAGAACCCTGGAGGATCGGCTTGGCGCCGTTGCCGTAGGCGCCATAGACGATGGGCGCGCCATTCGAGCCGCTCTGGGGAAGGAATTGGCCGCGCCACAGGCCGCCGCGCTTGAAGAGGACCCGGTCGCCGGGGATCAGTTCGGCGGCATTGACCTTGTCCAGGCTCTTCCACGCCGCGGATTCGGCGGTGCCGATCGCGGCGTCGTCGCCCGCCTCGCTGTCCACATAGAACGTGGCGGGGGCCGTGCGCTCGGCCCGCGCCAGACCCGCGCCGGCGACCAGCGCCAGCACGCAACCAATGTGTGTTTTCATCCTGTGAGCCACCTATCTTTCCAAGAGGAGCCCCGAATAGCCGCACGGCAGCACGACGCGTCCCTTCCAGAAGGCCGGGACGAACGGATTGGCGTTGAGCGCGATCTTCTTTAGGAGGCGCGGGTTGCCCAGATCGGAAAAGTCGTAGGTGTGGCAGTTCTTGAACATCCTGTTGGCGATTGCGATCTTTCCCGTCGATCTGTCGGCGTTCGCGAGCCCCTCCCACTCGGACTTCGGGAACATGGAACGGCTGATGGCGGAATCGTCAGCGATATCGGGCGGAAGCGCGCCCTGTCCGGGGAACGCCCGCCGATTCAATTCGCGCGTGGGGACGGGGTTCTCGGGATCGAAGCGCGCGTAACCGCATGCGCGCATGACTAGGAATTCGGGACCCAGCGCCGCGACGTTTCCCGTCTGGGAGCACAGGGGGAAGGGGTCGTGCCATATCATTTTCGGCGAGTTGTCCTTCAGGTCGAAGACCATGAGTCCCCCGAACGTGCGCGAAAGCGCAAAATATCGCCCATTCACGAGATTTTGCGCCCCGTAATTGCCGTAGAGGAGCCCGTTGCCCGACTCGCTAAGGGCAACCCTCGGTCGCGCGGGGTCCGAGAAGTCCACGAAGTGAATGCGCGTCGCGGCGCAGGTCGCGGCGACGATATCCGAGCCCTGGAACGCCCAAAGGAACTGCACGAAATTCAAGCCCTTCTCGAGTGCCTCCAGGCGGCCGATCTCCTCGAGTTGTCCGCCCGGGAGGATGCGATACACCCCAATGCCGTTGCGCCCCTCGGCGACGTACAGCCTGTCTCCCGATCGCTTCACGTCGGCCGCGTATCCGAGATTCGCCGCGCCGATGCGCGTTATGCCGCTTTCGGACAGGCGGTAGATTTTCAAGCCGTCCCACACGTTTGCGGTATACGCGATGTCGCCGTCGATCGCGACCGCCCGCGTCGGGTTGGTGAGCTCGGGCCCCGAGGAGTAGAAGCCCTGCTCGTCCGAGTTGAACCGCGTCTCGGGAAGCGCGGGGGAGGGGCCGGCGTCGCGCTTCTCGGGTTTCGCGATCCCGGGAAATTCGGCGATGTAGATGCCCGTGTAGTTGCCCGAGACGTATAGCGTGCCATCGCCCACCGCGATGGAGGAGACGGGGTCACCCTGCGGGATGCCGGGATCCGCGATCTGCTTGAACGGGACGCCGATCTTTGGATTCTCGGGGTCCGTCTTTGGCAGGATGAGGTTGCCGAGGATCTTCGGGCGCTTCAGGTCGGAGACATCCAGTAGGAACAGGCCGTTGACGGTATCGGAGGCGAAGCAGTAGTCGCCGGAGATCCGCGGGGTCCAATAGTCGCATGGCCCGAAATAGATGTCGGGAAAGGAGATTCGCGACAGCTTCACGGGCCTGGCGACATCCGATACGTCGAATATGTCGAGGCCATGGCCCGAACCATGGCGCAATTCGGGCGGGCCGCTCTTCTTGTGCTGCCCCGTGGAGGCGAAGAGAATGTTCCCGCGCATCGCGATGCCGTCGCCATAGCCGTCGAGCTGGATCCTCGAGACCTCTTTCGGGGCGAGAAGGTCGGAGACGTCTATGGCGGTGATCTGGCCACCCGCCCAGTCTCCGCTGAAGAGCATCCCGTCGCGGTAGTAGACGGACTGCGACTCGTCGGTCCTGAGCGACGAGAGGTGCTTCATCCTCGCCGGATCGGAGACGTCCACGCACTGGATGCCGTACACCCGGTGGCCCAGGAACGCGACTTCCCCGGCCACGTCCAGCCCCGTCGCCATCTCGACGCCGTCGAAGTTTGAAATGATCCTGGGATGCTCGCCATCGGACACGTCGACGGACCAGAGGCCGCACTGGCGCGCCGACAGAAACGCCGTCCTGCCGCTGACCCGCAGTTGGCGCACGTTGCCCATGCCGCCCACGTGCCCGAGCCGTCTGGGGTTCCTCGGATCGGCCAAGTCAAAAATCGTGAGACCGTCACCCTCGAGCGCGTAAAGCCTTCCCCCCGAAATCTCGAGCGCCATCGTGCCCGCGGTCCCCGGAATCTTGCGAAACGGAATCGGCTGGCCGTAGCGGGGATCTGCGTGGGCGTTGGTGATCGTCGCGCAAGAAACCGGAGCCGCCGAGACAGCGGTCGCGGCGACCATCGAGACCATCGCCAAACGGATCGGGTTCCCCCAGGGGAAGCCGCGAACATGAACTGCGTCAGCCATCCGGCGAATGTGCGGGCGTCCCCATCGGGAGTCGAGGGGCAATCGGCGGAAACTCGGAAAGGTACCCAGTGCCATCGGGGAAGAGAGTTGACATCCTGCATGTTGCCATCGCCGTGGAAGCGGGGGCGGATCGGTTCCTGACCTTCGACGCGGATCAAGCGGCACTCGCGAAAGCCGAAGGTTTGATGGTGATGCCCTGACATCGCCGGGTCTCCCACGTGCAAGACCCCGTTGCGGCTCAGAACCGAAACCCGTCGTGCAACCGGGGCCAACGCTCGACGCTTGGCAGAGCTGGCGTGTCGAGAGTTGGTCATTCACGTTAAAAGCGACATTCAACAACCAACATTCGACGTCCACCCTCCAAGGGGGACCCTCAACGACCAACATTCATCCCACATCTTGGATGAGACAGTAAGCGGCCGGGCCACCGGGGATGAGAGAGGCATCGAGGCCCGCGTCGAAGGTGGCGAAGCGGGCGCCGTGCTTGACCGCGAGCGCGAGGAGGTAGAGGTCGGTGAGGTCCTCGGACACTGGCAGGCCGGGGAATGTGCGCGCGTCGGTTAGTGACAGGTCTTCGGGCCAAAACTGGTGGCCTCCGGTGGCGAGGAGCCGCGCCAGAACCGGCCGGGCTGCCTGAAGGGAGCCGGGACCACCCGGATACTGGCGCGCGCCGAAGATCCGGAGGAAGCCGTTTTCAACCAGCGGGCAGGTGGCCCAGCCGTCGCGGGTGAGGCCGGAGGTCAGGAACCTGCGGGCGGCGGGTCTGTGGGGGTGGGCCGGGTCGCAGAGTGCGATGAGCACATTGATGTCGAGCAAATGGATCATGGCCGACGGGGGTGGATGGCGCGCCGAAACTCCTCATCGTCCAGTGCCTGCTGGATCGCTTGAATTTGTTCCAGGGTGATGGTCTCGCCCGGCTTGCGCTTCAGCACGAGGAATCCGAGGGGATCGACATCGAATTTTTCCGGGTCGGGATTTTCCATCTCGGCGGCAGGCCGGATCTCGCGACGGAGCGCGCTCTCCACGATCGCCCTGAGGGTGGTCTTTCGACGGGTGGCCAGGGTCTTGGCCTCGATCAAGAGATCGTCCGGAAGATCGAGAGTCGTCTTCATATGGGTTACAATACGGTTTTATGGGTCAGTGTCAATATCGCGATATCCCACAGAGCGAGCGAGAGTTGGGAGTGGTCGAACCGTGGCGGGCGAGGGCAACATTCAATAACCCACATTCGATGTCCAACCTCCAAGAACGCCGAGCGCCGAGGGACGAGCGGTGAGGGACGAGAGGGAGAACCTGTGCCAAGGCGGCGGCCATCCGCGTGCATTCGTGGTTTTCAATAGAATGGTCGATTCTTGCGGCCAGGGACTGCCGGTGTCCCACCCCGTGTATTATGTTGGGTGCATGAAGATCGAAACCGCTTTGGATTATCCCGCCATCCTTCAGGGGCAGGACACACTCATTCACGCGGCGCTGACCCTGACCGGCGCCGCGCGACCCGGGGGGCGCGCGCGAGCCGGCGCCTTCGAGGTCGTGCTGGACCACAGCGGGTCCATGGAGGGCAGGCCGCTGGAATTGGCGCGGGAGGCGGCGCAGGCGGTCGTGCGACACCTCCAGCCGGAGGATCATTTCGGGGTCGTGGTCTTCTCCGACGCCGCCCACGTGGTCGTGCCTTTTGGCAAGGTCGGCAATCGGGCGGATGCCGCCCGCCGTATCGCGGCCATCCGGTCGGCGGGCTCGACCAATCTGGCCGGGGGCTGGATGCTCGGCCTCGACGAGCTGCGCCGCGCCCCGGAGGGGATGGGCCGCCGCATCCTGCTCTTGAGCGATGGCCTGCTCAACGTCGGCATCGTCGACCCCAAGCAGGTCGCCGGGCTGGCCGCGCGGGGCCTCGAGAGGGACGGGGCCCGGACCTCGTGCCTGGGTTTCGGGGACCACTACAACGAGGACCTCATGGGCGAGATGGCCAGGGTCACCGGCGGGGCATTCCACGACGCGACTTCGCCGGAGAGCTTCCCGGATATCTTCCGCAAGGAGCTGGAGAGCCTCCAGAACATCAGCGCCCAGAACGTGCGGGTCCGGGTGCGCAAGCTCCACTACTGCACCGGGGTGCTCGTCATGGCGGACTACCCGCTCACGCCCCTGCCGGACGGCGGCCTGGAGATCGCGGTGGGCGACCTGGTCAGCCTCGAGGAGCGGGCGCTGGTGTTCGGGCTCGAGGTGCTGCCCCTGCCGAAGGCGGCGGGGTTGAATCTGGAGGGCGAGGCGCTGGCGGACATCGAGGTGGCGTGGGACGAGATCACCGAGGCGGAGATCCGGGCGCGGGTCGAGCGGATCACGCTGCGGGTCAAGGCGGTCCAGGATCCCGCCCAGGTCGTCGTCAATGATGCCGTGCTCTCGTGGGTCGCGCTCCAGCAGGCGGGCCAGACCCTGCGGCAGGCCATCCCGGACATGGATGGCGGGCGGTTCGGGAGCGTGCGCGAGAAGGTGACCAGGGCCCTCGAGGGCCTCCGGCGCTACGGCAGGCCCGAGAGCGTTGCCGGGGGAGTCGCGCTGCTGGAGGAATTCCTCGCGCGCATGGAGCACTGGGATATCTCGCAGCGCAAGCACGCCTCCGCCCGATACCATCGCGCGAGCAAACCGTCCTCGTATTACCGGGTTAGCGAACTCCCCCAGCGGCCCCCCGAGGCGAAGCCCGCCCCCGGCGAGACGCCGACCGGATCGGGCAAGGGCGGGAAAAAGCCGAGCGGGGCATGATGCCGCTGGACCGACGTGTGCAAAAAGTCCAGCGAAAGGGGGCGCCGGGCGTCGCCCCGGCCGAACCGCTTGCGTGATCGCGCGGCACGCCGGCCCCGCCCTTGCGGAACCGGTCGTTGGATCGCCACCAGGACCGCAGGCGGACGAAGAGTTCCTTTTGGGCATCGCCCCCGCACAGGGGGATCGCCATGAGGAATTCCTCGGCCGTCGGGCCCCCACCTCCCTGGCCTCCGGGACCCAGAACAGCGTGGCGCAGTGGGGGCATCGCCCGAGCCGCGGGAACTCCGGCAGCATCCGGGCATCCAGGAAGCCGTCGCTCCACTGGACCGCGCCGAAGGTGTTGCCCGATCCCAGGGTTGGCTGCTCCACCGGCTTTTCGCAGGCGGGGCACTCGCGGATGTTGGAGGGTCCCGGCGTCATGGCTCAGTCCTCCCTCGTGGCGGCCTTGGCGCGCTCGGCGAAGGTCTCGAGGATGGCGCAGGCCACCAGCAGGCCCGAGATTTGGGCGAAGACGCCGACCTCCTCGGCGACCGATATCGCGGGGAATAGGACATCGCCCCGACCCCCAAGGTGAACTTCTTTCTAGGGTGGGACAGCATCTGTCGATGCGCGGATACCAAAAGATACCACTTGTACCTATAAAAAAAGGGGGTATCGGCGGGGCGTGGTCAGGAGAGGAGAGAGCGGGTGACGAGACTCGAACTCGCGATACGAAACACCACCGAGACTAGAACTTTTCTCATAGGTAGTCATAACGTCTGTGGACCCCCTTGACGCGGGTGGACGTTATGACTACGTTATGACTCGAAATGGCCTCTCTGCACAAGGATCCCCGCGGAAAATCGCCCTTCTGGTACTGCGCCTTCTACCTCCCGGACGGCCGGCGGGCCTTCCGCAGCACGAAGCACCGCAAGCACGCCCAAGCGCTCAAGATCTGCCTGGGCTGGGAGAAGGCGGCCCTGTCCGGGCGGGAGGGGACCCTGACCGAGGCGCAGATCCGGCGGGTGTGCTCCGATATCCTCGAAAACGCCACCGGCGAGCGGCCGCAATTCTACACGGCGCGCGGGTGGCTGGAGGAGTGGCTCAAGGACCGGGAGGGCACAGCGGGCGGGGCCACGATGACCCGATACCGCCAAGTGGTGCGGGATTTTCTCGAGCATCTCGGCGAGCGCGCCGACCTGACCGTCGCGGCGGTCTCGCCCGCCGACGTGCGGGCGTTCCGCGATGTCCTGAAGACGGGAGGCCGCACCGCGGCCACCGTGAACAACGTCATCAAGAAGGTGCTCAACGTGCCCTTCGCCAAGGCCCTGCGGCTCGGCTACATCACGGTCAATCCCGTGGCTGGGGTGGAGAGCCTGACAAAGGAAAAGGGCGTGAAGCGGCAGCCCTTCGCGCCAGCGCAGATCGCCGCTCTGCTGCGCGCGGCGAAGGGCACGGACTGGGAGGGCCTCGTGTACGGCGGCTACTTCACCGGCCTGCGGCTCGGGGACCTCGCGGGCCTGCGCTGGGAATCCGTCGATCTCGACGCGGCGCTCATCCGTTTGCAGACGGAAAAGACCGACACCCCGGTGACCGTGCCGATCCATCCCGATTTCCTGGCGCGGCTGAGGAAGCACCGCCGGGGGATCGGGCTCGCATTCGTCTTCCCGACACTGGCCAAGTGCCGCATCAACGGGGCGGGCGGACTCTCGCTCCAATTCCGAAAACTGCTGGACAAGGCCGGGATCGTAGCGAAAGCCACGCCCCGCAGCGGCGAGGCGGGCCGCCAGCGGTTCGACCTCTCCTTCCACAGCCTTCGCCACTCCTTCGTCACCCACCTCGCCAACGCCGGCATCGCCCCCGACATCAGGAAGAAGCTCGCCGGCCACGCCGGCGACGACGTCCACCTGATCTACTCCCACCACGATATCGACATCCTCCGCGGTGCGGTCGGGGCGATCCCATCGATCAAGTGACATCTGTCACCAGACTCAACGGACAAGGGGCTCCGGCAACTTGACGACCCCTCTCAGCCGGGCCTATTGTAAGGGCGGATGGAAGCGAGCACGATCACGCTGGAGCAGCTTGACCGGGCGCATCGGCAGGAACGTGCCGAGGAGGCCCGCAGGCTCGCCGCGGACCTCGCCACCGCCGATGAGATCCAGGAGGAGAACTCACTGGTTCCCAGGACATTGCCGGTGCGCATCCCCGACCTCGCCGAATACGCCCGACGACATTACGCGCGTTGATGACCTCCCCGTCGGAATCCTCCGATACCCAGATCGGCGAATGAGGCAAGAATAGGGATTTCCGTGAACATCTACAAATACTCTGGAAAATTCGGTGCAAAGATCCTTTCGGATCATGCGTTGAAAATTTCCCATCCGTCGGAGTTCAGCGATCGCTTCGAGTTCTATCCGCGAACTGCCGATGTCACGCGCGAGCACGCTCGGATTAAGCTACACAACCCATTGTTTCTAAGAAATTTCCACGCACAGCAACAAGCGCGAGGCTGCGATCTGGACTTTCAGAATTTCATGAAACTTATTAGACAAGATGAAGAACACTGGAGGGTGCGTGACGCCAAAGTTACCGGCTGCGGATTTGGGAGGTGTTTTGCTTGCGCGAATGTATAGGATACTATATATTCCGGCATGGACGCAACCACACAACACCGGCGCGCCGAGGTGCTTCGGCGCATGGGCGAGATCGAGACGATGGAGCGGGGCAGGATTTGCCAGATGCGCAGGGGGCCGGCGGGTCCCGGCCAACGGGTCTATCTGAACCACCAATTCTGGCAGGGGGGAAAGAACCATTCCAGCTACGTCGCCGGCGAGCGAGCCGGGGCGCTCCAGGAGGCCATCGAGGGCCGCGAGCGCTTCGAGCGGCTCGCCGAGCAATTCGTCGATCTGACCGTGGCCGCCACGCGGCTGGAAGCGGCCCAAGAGGGTAAAAAAAACTCCAGGAAGAGGTCGGGCAGGCGCGGTTCGGCGAGACCGAAAGCTTCCTGAGCGAGGTCCGCGCCGCCCTGGCTGCTGGCCGCTTGCCGGCCCTGGAGGCGATCGAGACCGGCCTGCGCGCGGCATTGCTCAAAGACGGGGCCGGGCTGCTGGAGGCACTGCTCAACGGGGCCCTCGGCGGCCATGGGGCCGAGGCGGCCAGGCCGGGGGAGAAGTGTTACGGCGGGCGGGCCAAGGTCGTCGAGACCCTGCTGGGTCCGATCACGCTGCGGCGGGACTACCTTTGGGCGGGCCGCAGCGGCGGGGGGCGCGCCCCGGCCGACGAACGGCTCGGGCTCATCGAGGGATATTCCCCGGGGCTGGCCCGGATCATGTGCCGCATCGGCGCGGAGCAGAGCTACCAGATCGCCGCCGAGGACCTGCGCGCCTACGCCGGGGTCCAACTCGATGCCCGAGCCATCGCACGCATGGTCAACCTGCTGGGGCCGCAGATGGAGAGGGCCCGCCAGGGCCGCGGCCTCCCCGATGATCCCCCGCGGGTTCCGGTCATGTACGTGCAGGCCGACGGCACCGGGGTGCCGGTCAAGAAGAGCGAGGTGGTTGGCAGGAAGGCCAAAGAGGGCGATGAGCCCAAGACCCGCGAGATCAAGCTCGGCTGCGTCTTCACCCAACACGCGCTCGACACCGGGGGCAATCCCCTCAGGGACGAGGCCTCCACCACCTACGTGGCCAGCTTCCAGCCCGCAGAGGACTTCGGCATCCGGCTGCGCCGGGAGGCCTTCGCCAGGGGAATGGCCGCCGCCGCAGAAATGGTCTTTATCGGCGACGGGGCCGCCTGGGTCTGGGAACTGGCGCGGGTCAACTTCCCCGGCGCCACCTGCGTCCTGGACTTCTACCACGCCGCCGAGCACCTCGGCACCCTGGCCGATGCCCTCTACGGAGAAGGCACGGCCAAAGCCGCCAGCCGCAGCCGCCGATGGCGCGCCCTGCTCAAGGCCGACCGCATCGACAACGTCATTGCAAAAGCCCAATCCGCGTTGCCCCCCGAACCGGCACGCCGAGAAATCGCGGAGAAGGAATTGGCCTATCTGCGCAAAAACCGCCACCGCATGCTCTACGCCACTTTCCGTTCCCGCGGCTACTTCATCGGTTCCGGCGTCGTGGAGGCCGGATGCAAGACCGTGGTGGCCAAGCGGCTCAAGAATTCCGGCATGTTCTGGTCTCTCCAAGGCGCCCAGAACGTCCTGACACTCCGAACCGCCCTGCTGGGCAACCACTTCGACCCCGACTGGCAGGCTCGACCCAGGATGGTCGCCTGACCCATGGTAACTTTGGCGTCACGCACCCACACTGGATAGATAAACTGTTTAAGTTTTACACAGGAGGAGATCCGACAGACAATGAACGATTCTGCCAGCTTGCAGGCGACCGTGTCGGCGTCTGTTGCTTCTGCGGGTCTAGGGAAAACCTGCTGTTGTGGGCGCATTACGCAGACCACCACCGAGGCGTCGCGATAGGGTTTGATGCTTCGGAGTTCAGGGCTCTCCTATACCGCGTAATATACACCACAGAGCGAGCAGAATATCACCCGCTCTTCAATGCGGAGCCCGATGACCTCTACCGTAGAATCATCCGGACGAAGTCTCTGGATTGGGCATATGAAGATGAGTACAGAGTGATCGTTGCTTGGGCGGCTTGCGACAAGCGCCACACGTCAGGCAGAGAAATGTTTTTTCTCCCGTTTGCCAAGGATGCGGTCCGAGAGATTATCATTGGATGTCGCGCATCAGACGATGCAAAGAAGGAGATCATGGAGATAGCAGAATCGGAATATCCTCGCGCGGAACTCCTTGAGGCTCGTCGCCACCCCACGGACTTCCGCATCGAAATCACCTCGCCAACGCCGGGATCGCCCCCGACATCCGCACGAAACTCGCCGGCCACGCCGTCGGCGGCGTCCACATGATCTACTCCAACTACTGCGCGCTATCCGTTTGACCCGACCCCAGTAGCCGCGATATGGGACTCCGAAGATGATTGACACGGCAGTCGACGACACCTCGAAGGAGAAATCCCTTGATGAGCTCCCATGCGTTCATCTTGACAATGATGCTCACGTCGCAGCTACTGGATTCAGGGAGACGGCGACATTCGCCGCTGGTTTTTGCCTGCGTTCAATGGATTTGTTGATAAAGGCGTTTCACATCGCTTCGTGCGAATCCGTCCGAAGGCAGGAAGAAATCATTGCGAAGGCTGGCACGGTAACGGAAGAAGCCGTGGAAGCGTTCGACTCAGAGAACCGGACTGGGGCGTTCTTCGAGGGCGTTGGCCTTGAAAGCCAGCTGGGAGGGTTGGTTATCCAAGGCTACTCGACCGTCGAAACAATATCAACTCGAGCTGTCGGCATCCTGAAGAAGCATCTTGGTCTGGCCTTCCCAAAGAAGGGCAACAGGGAATCCAAATTGCACGCCAACGTCAGGGGGATCGACGGAGTGCTCGCGACGAGAATTTTGCCGGATGTAGAAGACTCGGTGATAGTCGCGTTCGCGAAAGTCAGAAACCTGCTGGTGCATCAAGGGCTCTTTATTGACGCCGATGATTCGGAGGTTGAGATTCTCCGTCAAAACGAATGGCATGGCGACTTTTTTGAAATGCCTGGGGAGGGTAACCACAATCTGATTTTGCGAGAGCACGGTGTGCGCGCATTCCTCAGATTGTCGCAGACGATCTCCATCAAGATCGCGGACGCGGTCTTTGGCGCAATCGTCGGAAGTGGCACGAATGGCTCTACAGAAGCTCCGGGGCAACCGTAGGCACAACTTGCCTCACTCGATTCGACCGCCCGCCGCCCGCACGGCGTCCATCACCACTCTCTTCACGCAAGCAACGAGGGCGGTGGCGTTGGGATCAGCCACCTCGCCGGGTATGGGGGCAGCCTCCCCGTAAATGCCCTCGATGTCGTTTGCGCGCTCGCGCGAGGAGCCCTTCCCTCGGTGGGAGTAGGCGGTGCTCCATTCTGCGACCCGTTCATGGAAAAGCCGCGTCTGGCCTAGCTCATGCAGTTTGGCGTGAACCGTGGCAGCCATTTCCCCGACGACCTGCCTCTTCATTTCTTCGGGCGCGTCCTGGGGCTCCCACAATAGCGGCGCGGAGAGCACGACGGTGACGTGCTCGATAAGCCGCGCGATGAAGTCTGCCACCGGTCGCAACGTGTCGTATTCCGTGGTGCCGAGTTCCGCAAATCGGCGTGCCAACGCCTTGATTCGTGTCCAGTGCTCTGGCGACAAGGCTGACCGCGAAGGCAGGTTCAGGCGCCCCCGCCACGGATCTCGGAAGGCGTTCATCGCCTGTGGAATGCACAGGATCAGGTTCGCCATATCGTAAATCGGCGTCACGTGTGTCGGCGGGCGCGGCTTTATGCTGTCGCGGATCGTTTGCATTAGGCGCCTGAGTTCGGACAACGTGAGGCGGTTTGAGTCCTTGATTCGGCTCTGAATGTTAGACAGGAAAAAGGCCTTTCCGGTCGTTTCCCGTCGAAGGGCGTTCTCGGCGCTTCGTCCCAAAACATCTCGTACGCCGCTGATTGCGTTTTCAAGCGACCTGAACACGTGTTCTTTCCGAGCCAGAGGCGTCGGCAGGTTTACTCCTTTCACTTGGTCGAAGTGCGTGAAACACACGATCAGCTTCCGCTCATGCCCACTGGCCGCCAACGTCCGCATCAGGGCCTGCGGGGCCGCCTGCATCGGCTGCTCCGCGTTGTCCACCAACACCACGGCGTCAATGTCCTTTAGCCGCTGCGTTATTGTGGTGGAAATGCTGGCGCTTGTGTCAGGGGTGTGTCCCAATCCCTCCCCATCCAACAACACAAGTTTGCATTCACCGTCGCAGTGCCAATCGGGTCTGAACGGTCCCCGTACGCGCAATCCCTGGACCAGCGGGGTCAGCAGTCGTCCGAAGCTTCCCGCGTGGTTGCTGGAGAACCGGCTGGCGGTGCGGATGAATTCCGCGCGGTCCGCCGTTTCAAACTGCCAGAGCAAAGGCCAGTCGTTTCGGTCGCGAACAAAACCTTCGGGTGCCAGCAGCTCAAACCGTTCCTCTACCGCGTCCATGATCTCGTCCACAAGGGCGTGAAAGTCTTCCCTCTGCCTCATCGCGTCCTCGAATAGTTCCTGAATTGCATTCTCGTCCTCGCCTTCCACGCGGCTCAGCTTCACACCTAGCTCGCTTTCGAGCTTTGCGGCCGTCTCGGCGGCCAACCGTTCGATTCGGTGTGCGAAGCCCTGAATACGGCGCGCCATCGCCTTGCGTTCAGCGTCGGTCACCTCCTGGCTCTGTCCGGCGCTGGTCGGTTCCTCGTCGTCGCTGTCGTCCGAAATCTCGTCATCTGCCGCACTCGCATTGCCCAGGATGTAGTTCAGTCGGAAGCGCTGCTCACTGTGCTCCAAGAGGCGCGATGTCGCCGTGACTGTGCCACCTTGCTCAAAGACGACCGCTCCAGCCGCCGCCAATGCGCATTCTTCGATGTGAAGACGCACGTGGTCTCGCGGGAAAAACGTCACGACCGCCTTGAACGGACCCTCCGCCAGCACCAGCTCGATGTCACACACGGTGGTCTTGGCCGTGGATGTCGAAGGAAACCGTTCCTGTTCCGGATCGGTTCCGATGATCTGCCTGACCAAGGTGGTCTTCCCGGATCCAGTCGTACCGAGGAGATGGGCGCGCGCGTAGCCGTCTTCCCGTCCAGGCAGGGGAAGTATCCCCTCTCGCACCGCCCACCCGTCCTGGGCCGCGGGCAGGAAGTTGTCGTAAAATGCGTTAACGACCTTCGTATCGAACGATGCGACGGCCTTCGCCTTCGCCGCCGGCGTCCAGTAGTCCCGATCTCCGAGGATTTCGTTCAACTGGGCAACCAGCTTTTCGGCTTCTTGGCGGTCGCGCGTGCCCAGACCCCGTCGAATGCGTACCGCTGTCCCGTCAGGGTTCTTCCGGACTGGATGCCGGAAAATCACACACCATCCGCTCCGTCCTTCCTCGCCACTCACTGTTGCTCTGTATTTTTGCTCAGTCATAGCCACCTCGTTGTTCTCTGTTGTTCCAAAATACCAACATCCGATCTCCCGTCAACAAAAATCGGAACAACATGGAACAACTGTCCCGATATTAAACCTCCCACTCGGGCGCCAAGAATGGATGCGGATCTTCGCCTCGGTCGGGACTGATCTTGCCATCCCTAAATCCAAGGTTCCCTCCACTGAGAAATGCATTGCATGTCACGTCACCTATGTCACATTACATCAGTGGCGCGTGGAGAGTCAGGTCGCATTGTGATCGAAGTCACCCCCGAGGCGAAGCGTCGGCTGTATTCCGCTCTGGCCCTGTCTGGCAGCACGCTCAAGGATTGGTTCCTGAAAACGGCAGCGGATTTCTGTGCCGAAAGCGTCCAACCATCGCTGTTCCCGAAGGCCAGCCCAAATACTGGCGAATCAACATCTGACAGGGCAGCCCCGTCTGCAAAGGACCAACACAAGCAATGAGCACTGCCCCGACATCGCGCAAGAAATTGTCAGGCCGACGCTCCATCCGAGCCAAAGAAAAGATTGCCGTGGTGGACTTTTTCTGTGGTTGCGGAGGAACCAGCAAGGGATTCCAACTCGCCGATGTCCCCAATGTGGAGTTTGAAATCGTCGCAGGTGTCGATTTCGATGAGGCTTGCTGCTCGACCTTTCGGACATCGGTCGGCGCAACGGCCTACAACCTTGATATCCGGGCTCTGTACGAAAACTCGGACGTTCTCGAGGACTTCAAACGCTCACTCGACCTAAAACGCTTCCGCAAGCTTGTTCTGATTGGGTGTGCACCATGCCAAGGGTTCTCAGCCCACAGGCGGAATGTTGCCGAACAGGACCTCCGCAAGGATCTCTTCGTAATGTTCTGCCGAATCGCTCCCCGGTTCACTCCTGACGCCATCTTTATGGAGAACGTACCAGACCTCTTCTCCACCCGGAACTGGCCGTTTTACCAAGCCGGGGCGGCGGCACTCCGGGTTGCGGGTTACGCAGTCCAAGGGCGCCCGTACAATTTTGCAGGCTTTGGTCTCCCCCAGGAACGCTTCCGTGGAGTGATGATCGCCTCGCGGACGAATGCCTGCCTTCCCAAGCCTCCCTTGGAGCCCTCGAAGTTTCTAACGGTGAGGCAAGCTATTGGCCATCTCCCGCCCCTCCATGCAGGGGGCCAGTCAAGTACCGACCCTATGCATTGGGTGAGCGCCCACCGCGAATCAACATTGCGAATCCTCAGACAGATTCCAAAGGATGGCGGAAATAGGCCAAGAGGCGTTGGCCCAAAATGCCTCGACCGAGCTCGCGAAGCTCACGGTGGATTCACAGACGTATACGGGCGCCTTTCTTGGGACAAACCAGCAGTCACGTTAACTGGGAAATGCCGCACTCCCTCAGCGGGTCGCTACGGGCATCCGGAGCAGAATCGCGGCCTGTCGATACGTGAGGCGGCGCTACTACAGGGGTTCCCGTCCGATTTCCAATTTGAGGGCAACTTCGACGCCCGCTACCAACAAATTGGAAACGCCGTCCCGCCAGTGGTGGCAAAATGTTTCGCCGAACACATGGCCCGCTATTGCTTTGGCTACACAGCTCATCGAGAAACCAATCAGGATGCGTTCTTGGATGGGTTGTCCGCGCCGGTCGGCGCAGGCTTCGCAATTCAAATCAATGGCTTCAAGAGGCAAAGAAAGAGTTTGCCTGCGTCAAACTCCCTGGACAGATTTACCGCATTGGATTTGTTCAGTGGCGCCGGTGGCCTCTCACTCGGTTTGAAGTGGGCTGGATTTAAGGTCGTGGGAGCAGTCGACAACGATCCCGCATCCACAGAAACCTATCGCCGCAATTTGGGAAACCACATCCTGTGCAAGGATATCCGCTTCCTGGAGCCAAAAGAACTGGCAAAGCATTTTGCCATACAGCCCGGCACACTCACACTGCTCGCTGGCGGACCTCCTTGCCAAGGCTTCTCGGTCAAACGGCGTGGATCTGACATCGATCCGCGCAACGACCTCGTTCTTGAATTTGTACGCTTTCTGAGATATCTGCGGCCGGCTTTTTTCCTCGTTGAGAATGTAACAGGGTTGACGTCGAAGCGGGGCAAGATGCACCTTGATAAACTCATTGCATCGATTCAGCAGCTCGGATATGTGCCGCACTTGGCCCAAATTGATATGGTTCAATACGGCGTTCCACAAACGCGCACACGCACCATTCTGGTTGGTGAATGCACGACATCGAAGCCGAAATTTTGCTTCCCGGGGCCAACCCATCGCCCGCATCAATTCAGAACGGTCCGCCACGCACTCGCGGGCCTCCCTTCACCGCCGACGGACGGATCACCTCATCCATCAATTCCGAACCATTACGGCGAGGCTCGCCTCTCCAAGCTGAACCTCGAACGAATTCGCCACATCCCAGAAGGCGGGGGGCGCGAATTCTTGCCTCGGCGCCTTGCATTGCCGTGTCATGAGCGAAATCTCGGCGTTCGCCACGTTGACACCTATGGGCGGCTGGCATTTGACGAGCCCTCGGTGACGATCACGGCACGTTTCGACAGTTTCACCAGGGGACGCTTTGGCCATCCCGCCGAACACAGAACAATCACGCTTCGGGAAGGCGCCCGCATCCAGACTTTCCCTGACGATTTCGTTTTCAGCGGCAATCGGGAGGAGTGCGCACGCCAAATCGGGAATGCAGTGCCTCCCGAAATGGCCCGAATAATCGGCGAGCAAATCATCAAAACAAACTCTGGAAAGGCGGCGGTGGACCGTCGGCCCAACATCCAATTCGAACTATCCACCATGTAACCTAACCAACTTATGTTCGACAAATGGCAAGCACCTGACAGAGACTCGCCGTCGATCGAATTCGATTACAGTTTTGGAATGACCGACCAGCTCGAGGCGCTCTTGAGCATGGAGGGTTACGACGGCTACAGTGAAGACGCGGTAAGACTGCGAACCGGCCAAGACGTGAGCCGCCCGCGTCGATGGCACCTCATGTTCGAGCGAATGGGGCTGCTGTATCGTATAAATGATCAGACCCACCTCACCGACCTCGGGAAAGAGCTCCTCCGATTCAGCCAGTCCGACCCGCGGCTTGACTTGGCAAAGAAAGCACTTGTTACCCTTTCGCGTTATCAGCTGAAGAACCCGGTGGACGAAGAAGGCGAAACATATCCTCCGGAATGTGATATCCACCCCTATTGGGCCATTTGGCGAGCCTGCGATGAACTCGATGGAAAGCTCCACTGGGATGAATTGAATCGCGAAATAATGCGCGTCCTGCGCCACGCGGACCTCGACAGTGCAATCGCCCGTATTCGTGAAGCTCGCGCCCAACCTGCCTACGATCCCCTTGCTGGAGGCACTCCAGCGGCTCGCTTATCCGAACGCTGCTACGACAACGATGCGCCCCCAGAGGGCCGGACTGGCGAAGGCCAAGTCCGCGATCAACGGACCACGCCTTGGTTCAAGCGCGCAAGCCTAGGTGAGTACCTCCTTTCTTCCCCGGGCGCTGGAGGCAACGGCTACTGGTCAATCCGCCCCGAGTTCAGGGAACTCGTTCACGACTGGGTCTCGAAAGGGCCTCCGCCCTACCGCCCGTTCAACTCGAAGGACGAGTGGTACCGCTTTCTTTCTGGCCAAACCGTCACCGTAACTGGCCGCCCAATTACGGAAATCGTTGGCGGGCTCGTAAGAGACTTGGCTCCGACGGGCCTCCGTTTTTCGTCTCCCCAACTTCTTCGCTTTATTGCATCCCTCCTCTCGAAACGCTTCCTGATTCTTACGGGCTTGGCTGGCTCAGGAAAAACAAAGCTGGCCCAGGCGGTTGCACACTGGCTCACACCCGACCCCGGACCCCTTGACCCCAGGGACCCGTCTAAAGGCAAGAACTTGAACCCCTTCTTCGCTTTGGTTCCAGTCGGACCGGACTGGACAGGCAATGAGAACATCTTGGGCTACCCCGACGGTCTGAGACCGCCCACCATAACGGCGGGAGGGGCGAACAACGACGGCGTCTACCTCACCAAGCCAGCGCTCGACTTGATCACCCACGCGTTGAGCCACAAAGACGTTCCCCATCTCCTCATCCTCGACGAGATGAACCTATCGCATGTTGAACGCTACTTCGCCGACATGCTCTCAATGATTGAGTCGCACATGGGCATAACCCTCTACTGCGATGACAAGGAACCAGACGGTAGCCCGAAGAAGACGCGCGGTTTGGATCCGGTCCTCACACTACCCGTCAATCTATTCATAATTGGTACGGTGAACGTGGACGAAACCACGTACATGTTTTCTCCGAAAGTCCTCGACCGGGCCAATGTGATCGAGTTTCGAGTCACGCCGGATGAAATGCACGCGTTTCTCAAAGCTCCCACCGCCCCTAACCTCGACATGCTGGACGCCAAAGGCCTCCCATTTGCGCCCCAGTTTGTCACGGCTGTTGAACAAGAGCCCACCGCCCTGACAGCGAACGAGGGGACGCGGTACACGGCCGAGATGAACTTGTTCTTCGCAATCTTGCGTGAACACGGCGCCGAGTTCGGGTATCGTGTCGCACACGAGAGCGCACGCTTCCTCCACTTTTACAAACTGCTTAGCCAAGCCAAATGCTGGCAAGACGAACAGGCCGGCGCACCCGAAGTCACTGAGGGATGGGTGGATGGGGACTCGAAAGGCCGCGACTGGCTCGATCACGCACTCGATGCAGTCGTCATCCAGAAATTCCTCCCGAAACTCCACGGTTCGAAAGCCAAACTGGGGCCTTTGCTTCGCAAGATCTATGGGGCATGCCTGCCACCGCACGCCGATGCTGCGCGCGACTGCAATCCCATTGCGGCCAGCCTGAACGATCCGAAAGCTGCAGCTCAATTGAAAGAACCGTCCCGCGACGTGCCTAAGGACGCTCGTTACCCTGTGACCGCAGAGAAGGTCGCGCGAATGTGGCGACAACTAAACGAGAACGGGTTTACGTCCTTCCCTGAAAACTAAAGCACCTGGGCGATGAACGCCATCGACGTCGCCGAGATTCCCTGCCAAGCCCAAGACGGTACCTGTCTGGCCACCCTATTAATTACCCCTGACATGGCTGACGAGGATCGCGTTGAACTCGCGCCGATCCTCTCGGTCACGCCTGAGGAGGCACTCGAAAACGGCGAGACGGAGTTTCAACTGCGTGAAAATGGCCGTTACTACTACGACCTTCAAAGCGAGCCGGGCGCTCCGTCAGACCTCCGGCTGCGATGCCACCTCGCCCGTCGCCGCCGGAACCTCGCGGGAACCGCACCCGACGCGGGCCGAATCGAAACCGGCAATTTCTGCGGGACGCTGCTTCTGGAAATTGTCGATGGCGACGTTGCTGATCAAGCCAAGCCCGCGCTCGCATCCACCCTGTTAGATGTCCGGTCCATCAAGCTCGACTACCGTTCGGAATACCGCGGAATGCTCCGCGATCTCGCCGGCCGCATGGCCGATCTCGTCGCTGACGCTCGCTCGTCAACCAAAGCGTCCTTCCGTTCCAACTTCGACGAGCGTGACGATAATGGCTGGTTCCATGTCCAGCTCGAACTCCTTCGGGAAGTCCTCGAAAGTGCGGATTTCGCAGCCGCGCTCCACAGAATCATCTCCTATCCACACGAGCGGCTTGAGCAGGAGCTGGAGTTTGTCCCCACCGAGCGCCCGCTCAAATGGACTCCAGGTGCCATTAGATCCCTCATCAACTCGCCAGTCCGCCGCGCGCTGCCCGCCACCCACCAACTACGGCACCTCACCCGCCTGGACTCGATTGCAGCACACGTCCCCATAGTCCGCTCAACTCCCACGACAGACACGGCGGAAAACCGATTCGTCAAGCACGCCCTGCGAGACTTCCACGCGTTTCTCACTCGGGCCCAGCGGCTCTTCGACAGCGCGAGCGGCAACTGGTCAGCCGCTGCTGGCCTTGCCCGCCGACTGTCTCTCAATCTCGAGCAGTGGCTTTCCCGCCCGTTCTTCAAAGAGGTAGGTCGGCTCGACGTTGTTCCGTTCGGCAGTCCCGTGCTCCAACGCAAAGCCGGGTATCGAGAGCTTCTACGCTGGTGGCTGCGGTTCCGCACTGCCGCCGAGCTATCATGGCGCGGGGGGGAAGACCTCTTCCGCGCCGGCCAGCGGAGCGTTTCGGACCTGTATGAGTACTGGCTTTTCTTCGTCCTTCTCGACTGGTTCTGCCAGACATTTAACCGTGACGGCGAGCCCCCGCTTCTCGACCAGCTTGTGGAAGGCCTCGATGGCGACTACCCAAACCTTCGACTCAGGAAGCGCTTGCCACTCGGTCCCTTCGCGGGAGAGTTCGTCGGTGTGCGCCGCAGCGTCTACGCCTCCTTTTCCTATAACCGCGAGTTTAAAGTCACCGAAAACCGGTCGGAAGGCGGTAGTTGGTCCCGCATGATGCATCCGGATTACACACTGACCTTCTGGCCGGTCTTGGATGGAGCGACACCAGAGGAAGCCGCCAAGCTCGCCGAGGAGCAGGAACTCTTGGTTCACATCCACTTCGACGCCAAGTACCGCGTATCCAGCCTGAAGGCCCTGTTTGGTGGGCGCGGCAGCGGAGATGCTGACGAGGAAGACCCGGCCAGCCCTGGCAACTACAAGCGCCAGGATCTGCTGAAGATGCACGCCTACCGTGACGCCATAAAGCGCTCGGAGGGGGCCTACATCCTCTACCCCGGGAACGACCGGTCCCGATTCGTGCAGCTTGATTCGAAGGCCGCTGGACCGGAACGCTGGCGCCAGACCATGCGCGGCTTCCACGAAATCCTCCCAGGTCTCGGTGCGTTTGCCATCGCCCCAGACGGAACCGGCAAGCCGAAGGGCATAGATGGCCCAGGCCAACTAAAGGCGTTCCTCAGAGACGTCTTGGAGAACCTCTGCAGTCGTGCCAGTCTCCGCGAAGAACGAAGTTCATCGCTCTACGAGGCACTGCGCGAGCGGCGTGCCCTCCGCTCCGCTGGAGAACCCACGGACTCTGGGAACCTCATTCTCCAGGACGTTCCCGAGCTCGACGCCGACAATCTCCGTGTCCCAGCTGCCACCGAGATAACGGTCCTTATCGCGTGGTTTGAGAGCGCTGTTGCCAAGGACTGGATGCTCAACAACGAAAGAGTCGTTGTCCGGCTCGGGAATCGCCGGGGATCTCTTCCGCTTATCCGGTCGTTGGCAACCGCAAGCCACATTCTCCTTCACGGCCGCAATTATGCCACGGTTCCCGGATTGCTCAGAATTGGGTCAGGCGCCGGTGAAGTCTGGACGCGCACCGAAGTTCAGAATGCCGGCTTTCCATCGAATCCCGCAAAGGACCAGGATGACATCTTCGCGGTGTTCGAGGTCGAACGGGATCTGGCATTTGCATCGCTCAACTGGGATGGGCGCCTCATCGAGAACGCGCTGATCCGATATCGCAACCGTCGGCGACCCAGTTACCGTGCCCAGTTGAAGGCACTCAGGCGGGAACGTGCGAAACCGCAATTGGTCGCGCTTGCCGACCTTGAAGTGGCCTTGGCTGCCTCCGATTGAACGGAATGTGCCGACATGGCTGACATCTTCACCCGAGCAAAACGCTCCGAAGTGATGTCGCGCGTCCGAAGCCATGGGAACTTGCGCACGGAAATCGCCCTCGCCAGACTGTTTCGTCGATCCGGCATCACCGGTTGGCGCCGCCATGTGCCCCTACCGGGGCGACCCGACTTTGCGTTCCGCGCACATCGCCTTGCGGTCTTTGTGGATGGCTGCTTCTGGCACGGCTGTCCGAAACACGCGACATTTCCCGTGACTCGTCGAAAATTCTGGCTGGAGAAATTGGCGACAAACAAGGCGAGGGACCGACGAGTCAACCGAGCCCTGAGGAACGCTGGCTGGCATGTCGTTCGGATTTGGGAACATGAGCTACGCACCCCTGAGAATTGTGTTGCGAGAATCCGTGGGGCAATGAAGGCAGGTTGCCGGCGACAAGCCAAATCGCGCGTGTGACGCCTTCTGCCCCGTGGCCCTCCGATTGAGGAAGGCGCGCATGGTCCCGTGGTTCCCTGCAAAAACTTCGTCAAGGACATTCAAGGCATCTCTGGCCACTCAAGCGTCTCAAGCTCCGCCGATGCCAAGCGACCGTGGGTAGCAAACGCCTGGGCGAGGCGCGCATTCAACCAATGAAAGCCTTCCTCTGACAGTTTCACATCCGCCTGTTGCCGAATTGCCTTGCGGGGATTCATGTTTCCCTCGCCGGCCGCCGAATTCCGCTTGGTCGATGCGAACGACTGGGCCGCGAGGGCCGACATCATAGCGTTGAGCGAAATGCCGTTTTGCAGTGTTCCGGCCACGAACTCGGCGTGGTGGATTCGGATGTAATGGGGCCACCTTTCCTTCCACGTCCGCCGCTCGATGTCTGCAGGCGTCGCGTCATCCCGCCCTTTCACGTGTGCCAACGCTGTCGCCCGGCCGTAGACGACGATATCATTCGGTTCCCTGACCAGGCGCGCAAGGAACATAACTGCGCCGTCCTCCTTGCCTGTGGGTCGCCTGTCTCTCGGATACGTGCAGGCCCAATGGGAACCGGAACGGTTGACTTCCTCGATCACCGGCAAATCGCGGGTCGCCCGGCTGTGGCCCTCGCCGAAGAACTTCACAAACGCCTGCGCACCGGGCTCGATGATCCGAGGTGGTTCGGGGGGCAGCGGTTCAAATCCCACCTGCACACCCTCGTCGGTCAACCCTGCCGCAACTGTGCGTCGTGCGCCGGACTGGTTGACGGCCGAAATTCGTGCCTCCCAGTTGGCCAGGCGTCCCGGATCAAGGCTCTTTCCCGCTCGCTCCCAAAGTAGGTCGAAATACGCGCGGCAGCGCTGGATGATCCCAGCATCATCCGAACGGAAGCCGAGCTCGTGATTCCTCGCCAGGGCGGCTTCGGTCAAGTTGGCGGATGTGACGATGACCCTGCTGTTGCCGAACAAGTAGAGCTTTGCGTGGAGGTTCCGGATTCCGCGAATTTCCGCGCCCCCTTCCAGGAAGAGCCTCAGTGCCCCAGTGTCGCTCACACCCTCGCAGAAATCCGCAAGATTGAACCGGGTGATGACCCGGATCGCCTTGGGATTCCCACGCGCAAGCAGCCGGCGCGCTGCACCAGCTTTGATGAACGGGCAGATGATGCGGAGTTCCG
Source organism: uncultured Verrucomicrobiales bacterium (assembly GCA_964651705.1). Lineage (GTDB taxonomy): Bacteria > Verrucomicrobiota > Verrucomicrobiia > JADLBR01 > JADLBR01 > JADLBR01. The sequence goes on along the minus strand of CAZYWZ010000022.1, from coordinate 49,619 downwards.
ACCGGTCAGCTGCCAGAGCCGCGTCGATTTGCCTGTCCTACCCCGAATCGATCAACTCGAAATTCATCACACCATCTTGGGGTGTGGTGGGACATCCTCAATTCAATTGCGCATTGTCTAGGCTTCCACAAAACTTGGTGGCATGGGCCGAGTTTCGTCCGGCAGGCCTGACCTTCCGGCGCGTGACGGCGTGGCTCTTGCCGCGGGGCATCGAAGCCCAGAATGGTTTGAACGAACCCGTTTTGGCCAGGTTTGGGCCAGCCACCGACCGTTAAAGGAGTCGTTCGAGGCGCTCGGATCCCACAGTCGTGACGGTCGTGTCCGCGACATCCGTCCCGACGGCGACGCCGGACGGATGAGGCGAGTTGCAAGGCAGGTCCAGCCGATTTGGCAACGCCAAAGAATTAGAGAAGCTACAAGCAAGACAAGCCAACTAATCCCAAATGATGTTGCATATTGATTCGTATACGATTAGTCAGCGTGCAGTGAGCGAATGCTTGGGCTGCAATTGCCTGCGCCAGAGTGTGCGAGGCGGGGCAGTGGTTGTGCGGACCCGGACCGCGCGCTCGCGAGAAATGCGAGGGGCGGAGTGAAAGAAGTTGGGTCGACCGTCCTTTGCGTAAACTGGGCTATGGCGTGAGACGGAATCCGTGGATAGCGATCTTCGCGGCTGCTTTGGCAGCCGCGACGCTCCTCACTTTGTTCGCTATCCGAAGAGATTCGAAACTAGGAGGGTCATCCGATCTCGCATCCAAGAGCGGCCCGCAAGCTCCGTCCGCCACGCAAGCACCGCCGCCCCCAAGCGCCAGGAACGGGAAGCGGTCCACGCTCTCGGCCAAACACGTTCCAGTGCCGCCTTCCACGAATGAACTTTCCTCCCTCCCCGCCCGCACTCTCGTCGACAAGGCGCTCAATACCCCTCTGGGGAGAATGACGCCACCGCAGGCCGATCGCCTCTTTGCGACCATGGTGACCTCCGCCGACCGCGACGCAGCAATTCGACCATTGCTCGCCTCCAGCAACGTCACCGAGCGAATCCTCGCCAGCGCCGCCCTTCTCGCAGGTTCAGGCCTCACGGCAGAGCTGCGCGCTCTGGCGATCAAGGATCCCTCCCCGTACGTGCGCGCCGAAATCGTGGCGCGCCTCCTGATCGCCGGACAGAGCGCCGATATTCAGGCCGTTCGAGACGATGCCGCGCGGGCGGCGTCCAAGGAACAAGCGCAGAGCCTCATCCTCCTCTTGGCGTCCGAACCGGCACCAGAAGTGCCGGTGGCGATGCATCGGCTGGGCCTCGGGCAGAGCCTCTTGCCATACGTCGCGCTTATGGCGATGAGCTCGGATGTGGTGCTCGCGGCTCTGGTAGACTCAATGGCCGATGCGAACCTTCCAATTGACGGGAAGAAGCGACTCCTGAACGCCTATACCCTCGCTCAACCGAGCGACTATCCTGCTCGATTGCGAGCGCTCCTCGGGGTGGAGCAGCCACTGGCTATTCGCTCAGTCGCTGCGGCTCGGATTGCGGCGTCGATGTCCGAAGCAGATACGCGGGGCCGGACCGCGTTGATCGAAACACTCGGAACGAGCGCCCCGCAGGCAGTCGCAGCGGCCCTGCCGTCGCGGGAGGCGCTGCGCTCGGAAATCCGCGCGATCGAGACGGAACTGGCCGAGCTCGTTGGTGCCGCGTCACCCAGCCTGACCGAAGTCCAACAGACCCTGGCAACGTATCTGGAAGTGTGCCGCATGGCCGGAGGGAACGGTGGCAGTGATGCAATCGTTGCCGCTCTGCGCACGATCAGTGACCGTCGCCTTCCGATCCCTGTGCCCGTGCTTGCGGAGGCCCACGTCATAGCTCTCGGACCACCATGAACAGGATTCCAAACCACCCCAAAAAGATCATCCTCGCAGCTCTGTCGGGACTGCTATTGCACTGCGTTGCGTTCCCCGTAGAGCACCCGCCGCGTTGGATCGGGAGTACATACTGCACCTACGATCTCCCCGGATGGGACACGACCGACCAATACGTGAATGAGTTTGATCCGGGCGCGTACGGCCTGTGCAGGTTTGGCAACTATATCGCCATGAATGACGGGCTGTATGGCCGCGAAACGTACCACTTCAATTCGCTTACCAAAGGCAGCTTCACATCGGTTGGCATGGACTCGGCCCACGGGGGAGGCCTCTTCATCTGGGGCTGGGATCTGGAAGCTCGAAGATTCACATTTTCAGAGATGCACGCCGACAAATGGATCAGTCCTTCCGGCAGCTCACCAGGCAGCGTCGATACCGACAGCAGCGCCTTTTCGAGAGCACTGTGCCGCTTCTTTGAAATGAGTGATATGCAACTTCCAGGGATCAAAAGCACCACGAAGAAGTATATCGTTCTGATTCACGGATGGAACCCGCACAGCAAGGATAATAACTATGACGGAGACGAGTGGCAGGCGCTGGAACAGAACATAAATAGTTGGCTAGTCGCGCACAACGGTAGCGACTGGCAGCTCTTGAAGTACAGGATGGAAGCCGACACGGATACGGGGCCCAAATCGGTAGATGCCGCTATAAACGGGACAGAGGCGGCCGAGATTGCGCGCCAGCACGGGTATCACATGGCCAAGTTGATTCTCGATCAGTGCCCACAGATCGAGAAGCTGCATTTGATCGCGCACAGCGCGGGATCGTGGGCGGCGCGGTCGTGTCTGCAGTATGTTCTGGATGTGCATCCCAGCACCTCGTGCCAAATGACGCTATTGGACGCCTTTGTTCCAGCGGAGGTTTCAGGGATCGATAGCAATCTAGGGGTTCAGGAGATGAACGGCGTCAGCGCTTTTGTAAACTACCAAAGCATATTTTGTTTAGACAACTACTACTCGGACCATTGGGTAGATACTGAAACACTAGGCACTGCTAACGAGTTCCTGTTCGGCGACAGAGAACTCGTCGAGGATGTTAATACAGGAGACTTCTTTTGGCGCTGGGAGTGGCATGGTCATTCAGGTCCTATACAGTACTACGCTGACTCGATAGAAGGAGCGGAAACGTGGACCGACGATGGGTATGTCGGAGGCTGGCAGTGCAGCATTGCCTTTGCGGAAGCATACGCGCCATGGTTTACGACGCATCCGGAGAGCCAGACGGTCACCGCGGGAGGCAGCGCTCACTTTACAGTGACTGCGGTGCTTCACGGATTCCCGAACTCTTCTACACCAGGCATTGCGCTTCAGTGGCAGGTCAAATTGCCAGGATCGTCTTGGATTAACACCGGGAACGGCACGAGTACGCTCGATGTTCCGGGTGTGACAGCTGGCCACACGGGAAATAAGTACCGCGTTGTCGCGACGTATCAAGGGCAGTCCGCGACGAGTCATGAGGCCACGTTGACGGTAAGCGGCGTGACGGTTGGCAGTGTTCCGGCTGCTCCGACTACGCTGACCGCTCTGGCGGCATCATCAAGCCAGATTAACTTGCTATGGAGCGACCCCGCTTCAAATGAGGCGGGCTTCAAGATTGAACGCCGCGTGGGGGCTTCTGGAACGTGGGTGCAGGTCGCAACACGATTAAGCGGGTTCACTAGTTATAGTGATGCCGGATTAGCGGTGGGTACGACATATTCATACCGTGTGAAGGCGTACAATTCATCAGGCGATTCGGACTACTCGAATGTCGCCAGTGCGAGCACTCGAAGCGTCGACAGTGCCACGCGCAGACTCACCATCGGCTCTGTCAATCCTGCAAGTGGCGCGTATATCTATGTTGGGCCAAATGATCTGAATGGCGCGGCAGATGGTGTGACACCACTGACAGAAAGAACCTACAACAATGGCGTCTCAGTGACGCTAGTGGCAACAGCCAATGTGAGCGGAAGGGCATTCAAGAAGTGGCAGAAGGATGGTGTGGACTGCAGCTCTGAACCGGTCGTTTATGTGGCAATGGATGCGAACCACACAATGACTGCGGTTTATGGAACGTCTGGCACGACGCGGACATTGACCGGACTGACGATAAGCGGGCCTTCGAGCGTCGCGGAAAAGACTTCTGAACAATACACGGCGAGGGCCTATTTCAGCGATGGATCTTCGATGGTTGTCACCCCGATTGTTTGGGCTGTGGTGCCTTCGGATTATGCGACGATCTCGAATTCGGGCCGATTGGACGCTGGCGCAGTCAGCAGTGATCGGTCGATCTCCGTGAGCACCTCGTATCTGCTGGATGGCGTGTTGCAGGTCGCAAGCCTGCCGGTGACCATCCGAAACACTGCGACCACAACGACCTACGTGTTGACGCGGAACAGCACGAGCGGCGGCTCCATCGGGTACAGTCCGAAGGCCAGCAGCTATGCCGCGGGGACCGTGGTTTCCTTGCATGCGAATGCGGATGACGGCTACATCTTTTCGCACTGGAGTGGGGATGCCTCCGGGACCGAGGACGACATCACCATCCGCATGGATGGGAATCGGTCCGTCACAGCGCATTTTGCGGTGGATCCAAGTATCGGAAACATCCGGGTAAACCTCTTGCCAGCCCTGGCCGCGACGGAGGGAGCGAGATGGAAATATCGAAACTATACAGAGTGGCGCGTCAGCGGGAACACCCTTGACGGGATCCCCCCTGGGAAGGGCTACGTCTATTTCAAAGACATTCCTGGGTGGGTGACGCCCGATTCGGTCCGTGCCGACGTTGTGGGGGGACAGACCATCGTCGTGGATGCGGCCTATCGTGAGATCCTCGGGTCCCTCCAGGTGACCCTTTCCCCCGGCGGCGCAGCCTCGGCCGGAGCCCGATGGAGACTGGACGGTGGGGACTGGCACGAGAGTGGAACGACCGTGCAGAACGTGTCCACAGGAGATCACACGGTGGAGTTTTTGTCCGAGGGTGGGTGGACCGCGCCGTCGTCGCACAGTGTCACGGTCGCGCGGGGTTTGCCGACCGTCATCACGGCGCCCTACGAGCCGCCCCCGGGACTGCCGATAATTACCGCAGTGATTCCGAATTCCGGCGGCCTTGACGGCGGCTATACGGTGACGATTGAAGGCGCGAACTTCGGTCCGGGGGCTGGCGTCACATTTGGAGGCACGGCGGCGACAATTGTCACTGTCGAATCCAGTGCGCGGCTCACTGCCTCCGTCCCTCCCGGCGTTCGCTACGGGACTGTGGACGTGGCAGTTTCGGTTGGATCGGAGACAGGGACGAAAGTCGCTGGTTTCAGCTATAGCATCCCATTGGGAAACAACATGACGCTGGTCTCACAAATCGGCGGCACCGTGGGTGCTGTGGCCGCATCGGAGAATATGGTATACTTTGGCGAGGGAAGCAGCATCGTATCGGCCGACTACATGAATCCAAGCGCGCCCGTCATTCGAGGGCGCTTGCCGCTTCCAGGCATGGTGCGCGACATACGCATTGTCGGAAACCACGCATTGGTGGCAAATGGGGATTTCGGTCTCCAGATCGTCGACGTCTCGGATCCGATGAATCTTCGGCTCGTGGGATATTACGATACTCCAGGCACCGCGAGGCGCCTCGGTGTTTCGGGGTCAGCCGCGTTTATCGCCGATGATTCCGGAGGGCTTCAAGTCGTTGATTTCTCCAACCCTGCGGCGCCTCGGCGAATCGCCCAATACAATGCACTTGCTGTCTGGGATGTCGCCATTACGACTGTAGGTACCCAAACAATTGCCTGTGTGGCGGGCAGGCCTCCGCGCGGTGCGCTATTGTTTGATGTGACCGAGCCGACCAACTTGAGCCTGCTGACCGAGATCGAAACGGGGATCATGGCGCTCCGAACAATATCAGCCAGTGGTACGACCTTGGTGTTTTCTGGAGGAAGAGAAGGAAATCCAACGAATATCGAGGGGAAGCTTTATGACATATCCAGCCCGGCTAGCCCTCTCAAGATCGGCCAAGGCTTCAGCTTTTCGTCCGACATCGGAATAGTTACAAACGGCTGCCTATTTGCTTCCGAGCGCGACCTCGAAGTATTCAATCTTGCCGTGTTGCCTAAGCCATCACGTTACTCGTACACACAGCTTGAAGGCAGAACCGCCGGGATGGCCATCTCAGGTAACAATCTGTTTCTTGCAAACGGGAGTGGGGGACTGTTCGCAGTCAATGTGGCCAATGTGGCGAGTCCGAGTATTAAATCGACGCTGAACTCGGGCTTCGAGGCTCTTGATATTGCCGTGGGCGACGGGAAGGTGCACACGGCCATTGATGGGGGGTGGTCCTATTCAGTCACACAATTCCCTGTTTTGACCGTGGTTGACGTTTCGGATGCACGACATCCGCAAAGGCAAGGAACCGTGATGTCGAATTATGGTGTGGTCGAGATGGTGAAGACCGGTAGCACAGTGTATTCTGCAGCATGGCGGGGTTTGTGCAGTTTCTCTATCGCTAATCCGACGGCACCGACGCAGACTTCGTCGGTCAAGCCGGGTTTTGACGCATATTCGATTGGGCTGGTTAACGGATACTTGGCTGTTGGAGGGATCGATGCAAGTGATCGCGGATTCTTGGCGCTATATGCGCCAAGTGGGTTTCAGACAGGAACGCCGACGTCTAGCCTAAGTTTGACCTCTGGGTTTGGTCTGACCACTGCAATCGCGACATTCAGTAATACGGTGTTCGCATTCGTCTCCGGCGAGGGACTGAAGGTTGTGAATTGTGCTAACCCCCAGGCACCTCAAGTTCAGGGCACATTGCCGATGTCGGGCACCGTGGAACAGGCAGCGGTTTCGCCGGACGGAAGGTTCGTATATGCTTCCGATGGGAACGGGTTATTGGTGTTCGACTGCACGGATCGTTGGGCGCCCGCATTGGCTGCGACGTATTCGCGGGTGCCCTCGCTGTCAACGGCTCCCGGTGTGGCAGTAGCCGGGAACCTTGTGTTCTTTGCAGACTTCTTTCAGGTGAATGTCTTGGATTGTGGCGATCCGACGCACCCAAGACTGGCGGCATCGTATGACAACCCTGGCTGGGCGAACGTCATAAGAGTATCGGGGAACACGGTCTACGTCGCCGATGGCGATGGCGGGGTGCTGATTATAGAATTGGGCGACGTCAGGCAACCGGTGATCGAGATCACTGGACCGAGTCGGAACTCGACGTTTGAGGTGAGCGCTTCGGCAATTGAGCTTGCCGGGACAGCATCCGACGGGGGGGGTATCGTTCGAGTGACATGGCGCAATGACCGTGGCGGCGCCGGCGAGGCGACAGGGACATCGGCATGGACGATCCCGAATATCGCGCTGGCTTCCGGGGCGAATGTCATCACGATCACGGGAGAGGATACGTCCGGGAACCTGGTCGAGGATTCCATCACGGTGGTTGCGACTCTGCCGGATGTGGCGAGTCCATCGGTCTTGGTCACCGGGCCGAGCCCGGACGACGAGGTCAGTGTCGAGACCGAGACAATCGTGCTCTCGGGGACGTGCGCGGATGACGTTGGCGTCACCGGGGTGACTTGGACAGATGCGACGGGACGCGCTGGCGTTGCCCAAGTGGATGGCGGTGCATGGAGCATTTCTGAATTGGCTCTGGCGGCCGGGGCGAACAGGATCACCGTGACGGCAACCGACGGCGCGGGAAACAGTGGATCGGATGCCGTCACGATCCTCCGGTTGGAGCCCGACATGCGCGATCCGTCGGTTGCGGTGCTCTTCCCAACCGAGGGCGCCGAGTTCCAGACCGCGGAGGCGCAATTGAATATTTCGGGCGAGGCGTCCGATGATCGTGGGATCGCACGAATCACTTGGCGGAACAGCCGCGGTGGATCGGGCGATGTGAGCGGCATTTCCCAGTGGTATGTGAATGGCATCACGTTGCAGCCAGGGGTCAACGCCATCACGGTCAAGGCGGAGGACGTGTCCGGCAGGACGTCCGAGGACACCATTTCGGTCACGTACACGCCTTTCGATGCGGACGGCGATGGCATTGCGGATGCGTGGGAAGAGGCGCATTTCGGTGGCCTCCAAACGGCTGGGGTGGGGACGGACTATCGCGCAAGTGGAATACCGGACTTCCTGAAGTTCGCGTTTGGTTTGGATCCGGAACGCCCAGACCCGCAAGGGGTTCCTCAAGCGGCGATTCAGGAGTTCGGCGGAGAGAGGTCTCTCACGCTGAAGTATCGCCAGCTCATGGCGCCGGGGAATCTTATCTACTCGGTGGGAGTGTCCAGCAACTTGGTGGACTGGGATTATTCCGAGGAGGAAATCGAACAGGTGGGCCTGCCGACGCCAACGGGTGATGGGCTGACGGAGGAGGTCACCATCCGGCTGGCGCTTCCGTTGGACGGGTCAACCCGGCGCTTCTTGCGCCTGAAGGCAATGCAGTTGCCTTGAGCGCGGGACAGTTCTTCAGGGAAGCACGGCAGCCCAGTGAGATCCGGTGTTTCGCATGAGGTCACACTCCTTGGATGATTTTGGTGTGAAAAGCTCCTGACAAGCAGGACCGTTTCCATTATCGAAGGCAAGGCATGAGCGCCCCGCTTCATCGGCATCCACGGTTTGCCGAGTTGTGCGACGAGTTTCGCGGGCATCCCGTGTGGTTCGCCCCGTGGAAGGGCACCTTGTTTCGTTTTCAGACCGTGGAGTTTCCCTCGCCAACGGAGATTTTGAGCGGCATTGGCGCGGAGCGGCGCGGCGGACGTTGGAATCCACCCGGCTTGCCCGCGGTCTACGGCAGCACCTCCGACGGTACCGCACTCGAAGAGTGCAAGGCGAATGACCGCTATTATGGGATCGAGACGAAGGGCCCGCGCCTGTTGGTTGCCGTCGAGGCCCGCTTGGCTTGCGTGCTCGATCTGACGGATGCGGGCGTCCGCCGGAAGATTGGTGTCACGTTGCAGGAACTGGCGGCGGAGGATTGGCGAAAACTCCAGGAGGCGGGCAAGGAGAGCTTCACACAGACGCTCGGTCGTGCCGTGGCAGAGGCCGGCGGCAGCGGAATCCTGGCCCGGTCCGCTGCCGTGCGGGGTGGGGTCAATGTCGTGGTCTTTCCCGGTGTCTGCACCGCGGACCGTCTCAAGGTCGTGGAGGGGCACAGATTGCAGAGGCTCGCATCTCGCACAAAGGCTTGACAGCTGCAATAATGCACGTTATTGTGCGTGCATAGAAACATGCCAACAATCACCAAGAAATCCAGGGGCGCGCATTCGGCGCTCAACCGATTCCGATTTGCCCACCGGGGCGCCAGGGACTATGCCGGGCTGCTCCGACATTACCGCACGACCTTCAAGATGCCGCAGCCCATGGTTGTTCGGATGACGGGTTTCTCGCCGCGGTCCGTCGCCAAATGGAGCGAGGGCGTGCCGCCATCCTCCAAGCAGGAAAAGGCCCTGGTCGAGATGGACCGCCTGCTCGATGGCCTGTCTCGTGTGATGAAGGCTGAACAGATCGGGCACTGGCTCAAGGCACCCAATTCCGCCTTTGAGGGCTCGACCCCGCTTCAGGTCGTCGAACGCGGAGAAGCGGACCGCATCTGGCGCATGCTGTATGACTTGGAATCCGGCCAGCCGGGTTGACCGATGAAACAGACCTTTCGGGCGTGAACACGGTACCGAGGGTCCCAGCGTGAATGCGGCCCAGATCGCGGTGGTTCCAAGGGATGGCGGAAAGCGTCGGCAGGCTGGGGAAGAGCGGCAGATACAAGTCGCGTAACTGCAATATGTTCCACTGTTTCTGCCAGATGCACTTTCGAGTGAATATCTCGTATAAAGTAAAGTTTGATGTTGCGCTGTCGATATTTCGGTGTATATCCACTCTGGAATCAAGTTCCACTCTTCAGCATCTTTTGCATTATGAGTGCTCAAACGACCATCGCCACCGAGGTTGAGCTCCGGGACGCTGTTCGGGAGTACATCCGGGCGACCCGAGTGCCTGGGTGTCGGCTGAGTGTCGCTGAATCGGCCGGACCCCACGAACATCCGGATCTCCTGTTCGACGTTGATCTCGATGGCCGCCAAGTCCGGTTCGCCGTCGAGTGCAAGGTGCGTCCGGCGGCCAACGACTTGCGGGCGTTGAAGGAGCGGGATTCGGCGCTTCCGCCGCTGCTCGCGGCACCGCATCTGCCGGAACCACTGGTCGAACGGTGCCGCGAGACGGGGATCAGTTGCCTCGATCTGAACGGGCGTCTCTTCCTGCGACAGCCCGGGCTGCTGGTGGATCGGCAGCCCACGACCAAGCGGTTCCGCTCGGCTGATCCCGAACGCGAGCTGTTCTCGGGAAAGAGCTCCCGCCTCGCTCGGGCACTGCTCAGCTTCCCAAGCCGGGCTTGGAAACAGGCGGATCTCGCGGGTTTTACGGAATGCAGCACGGCGCTGATTTCCCGGCTCGTCCGCGAATACGCCCGCTTGGGATGGGTCGAAGGCAAGTGGGGTGACTGGACTCTAACAAAGCCCGATGCGTTGCTGGACGCCTGGGCTGCGGCTGACTCGTGGAAGAGACACGCATCGGTCCGGCAGTATTCCGCCCTTGACCGGAATCCGAATCGGCTGGCCCGTGCGATTCTGGATCACACCTCCGGTCCGGTGGCGTTCACCCAGTGGTTCGCGGCGGCCCGGCGATTTCCGTACACCGAGTTGGATGTTGTGTCGGTGTACCGCACGCAGTTCCTGCGCCCCGAGGAGAGCGAGGCGCTGGGCTTCCGCGAAGTGGGGCAGGGCGGGCGACTTTGGGTGATCGTGCCGCGGGACAAAGGGGTCTTTCAGGCGATACGAAAAACCGACGAGGGCTTCCCCCTGGTGTGCGACGTCCAGATCTATCTGGACCTGCTGCAGGTGGGGCTGCGCGGGCCGGATGCGGCGAAGGCGCTGCGGGAATGGGAGGGATTTCGTCAATGAAGCGGGGAGCATTTCACGAATACCGGCGCGAAGACACCCTGCTGGCCGAGTCAGCGCTGCTCACCGTCTGGCCCAAACTGGCGGACTTTCACGAAGACATCGTGCTCATCGGTGGCCTGGTGCCGCGCTACCTTTGCAAGCCGCGCCGTGAAGACCTGGAACCGCGCACGCTCGACGTGGATCTCGGGATCGCGTTGGCGGCGGGCGGCGGTCTCTACGAGCCACTCTCCCGCCGGCTGGAAAGCGATGGATTCGAGTTGAAGAACGGTCGCTTCGAGAAAGCCGTCGGCACAGGCACGCTATTCATCGACTTCTTGACCGAGCGTCCAACCGCGGACTCCCCAAAGTCGGTGGTGGTGGATGACGTGCCAACGACAGCACTGCTTGGCGTCGACCGGGCGCTCGCAAACCATCGACGGGTACGCATCGAAGGCCACGATCTTGCCCGCGGAAGCGTTCGGGAAGAGGTGAAGGTCTGCGAGATCGGGCCCTTCCTTTGCCTCAAGCTCCAAGCCTACGCCTTGCGGGCCGAGCGGAAAGACGTGTTCGATGTCGTCTATGCCGTGCAGGCCTATGACCGCAGTCCGGAGGCGGCGGTCCGGTTGTTCCGACAGGAGCAAGGCATCAACCTTGCGTTTCCCCTTGCCGAACGGATCTTGCGCGAACGCTTCGCAGACAAGGCCGCCAAGGGCCCCAACGACTACGCCGCCTTCTGCCTTGAAGGGGTTCCCGTCGCCACGGGTGACGATTTGGAGGCTCGTCGCAGCATCCTTGCCGAGGACGCCGTCACGGTCGCGCATGGTTTGATTTCTGCGTAAGCCCTGGGCGATGGACAACGGGCTGATCGCCCTGGATCTCGATGACCGATGGCAGGTTTCCCCGGTGCTGCATGCGCAACGGTCGCAGGGCGAGAAGGAGTTGGTCGCCTTGAATGAACGGCGCGTCGTCCGCCTCCCATCGGAGACCGATTTTCGTCCGGGGCCCGCCAACCGGCGCTGGCGGCTCGACCGGCTCCGGCGCTCGTGAGGAAGGTTTGCGCGCTGGGGCGTGAGGGACGCCTTCGCGGCCTTCGCGATCTTCGTGTGAAGGAAATTCTTATCGTAGCGGCGGTCGCGAGGGTCTCGTGCGCCCCTGCTCGCCTCAAGAGAACTCCCCCCCGACGCCGCATCCATTACACCCCGAACCAATTCCGAAACGATCTTCCGGCGCTGTTGAACCCTGTCGGTGCTTGCATTTGTCACAAACTCTGGCTACTTTTTGAGACAGTGCAGCATGTCAGGCACCCGACAGGCGATTGAAAGCAAGATACTTACCGCGATTCGAGCGGGTGGAAGTGCCAAGGTCTTCTCGGCGAAGGACTTTAAGCACCTTGGCACCCCGACCGCCGTGCGGCAGGCCCTGCGACGGCTCGTGAAGAAGGGGGCCCTCGGGCGCGCCCGGCGAGGGCTCTACTTCCTTCCCCGGCCGCATTCGATCATTGGAACGACTGGGCCGGATACGATGGCCGTGATTCGAGCGTTGATGAAGGGCAGTTCGGCAAGGTGGCAGGTATCGGGGGCCTATGCGGCCAACCGGCTCGGCCTCTCGGAGCAGGTGCCGGCGAAGACCGCTATTCTGACCGACGGAGTTCCCCGCAAGGTGCTCCTCGGCAAGATGACGTTGGAATTCCGTCGCGCGGCCCCGCGCTACCTCCTCGGCGCGGGGCGCCCGTCCGGCCTTGTGTTCCAGGCATTGCGTCATTTGGGACCGGAGAACGTCACCGATTCCCATATCCGCCATTTGCGTGACAAGCTGGACTCCGCAACCAAACGCGACCTGGCAAGAATGGCCTCCGACTTCCCGCAATGGATGCAGCCCTTGGTTGCCAGGATTGCGGCGCCCGCGAAATCCAAGCCATGAACGCAGTGGCACAACTGGACCGTGACGAGCGGCGGCAGCTCTGGGACCGGGCAGTGCAGAGCCTGGGCACGCTTCCACCGGCGATGATCGAAAAAGACTTCTGGGTCTGCTGGACCCTGGCGCAGATGTTTGCTCTCGCCGGTGCGCGGGACCACTTCATTTTCAAGGGCGGAACTTCGCTTTCGAAAGTGTGGCGGGTGATCCATCGTTTTTCCGAGGACATCGATGTGTCGCTGAGCCGGGAGTGGCTGGGATTCCAAGGGCAACGCGATCCGGAGGGAGCATCCAGCGGGAAACAGCGGCGGCGGTTGCTCGATGAACTCGCGAAAGCTTGCGCGTGCAGGCTCAAGAGCGAAGTCGCGCCCGCGTTGCGCGATGCGATGGCGAAAGTCCTCGGTCCGAAGGGTTGGACTCTGGAGATCGATGCCGACGATCCACAAACGCTGCTTCTCGCCTACCCCACGGCGCTGGATGATGCCCCGTTGATGGCCTACATCCGTCCGATGGTCAGGATCGAGTGCGGAGCCCGGTCGGATCGATGGCCGATGGAGACGGCGAAGGTGATGCCATACGTGGCCGAAGCGTTTCCGGATCGGATCCGCGATGCAGCGGTGGAGTTGCCCGTGCTCGGGATCGAACGGACGTTTTGGGAGAAGGCGACCATCCTGCATGCCGAAGCCCATCGGCCCGACGCGGCACGAGCACCGGCACGATTCTCAAGGCACTATTCTGACCTGGCCGCAATGGCCGGTCACACGGTCGCGACGAGAGCACTTGCGCGGGACGACTTGCGGGCTCGCGTTGTGGCGCACAAGCAGGCGTTCTTCGCCTCGGGGTGGGCACATTACGAAACGGCGGTTCCCGGGACTTTTCGATTGCTCCCCGACGCCCAAAGGCTCGATGCCCTCGCACGGGATTACGCCAGCATGCGCGAGATGTTCTTTGCCGCGCCTCCCCCATGGAATGATGTTGTCCAATCGCTGGAGGCGCTCGAACGGAAGATCAATCGGCAAGGCCCCTGACTCCCGCAACCATTGTGCTCGCCCCAGTCGGGTTCTCCGAGGTTCCCAAGCAAGAGGGTCAAAGGTTCCCGCCGCCGCTTGCGGCGCAGTCAACGAAGCGCGTCCAGTTCGACGACACAGACCGCGTGGTGGTATTGGGTGCCGGTCAGCAAGCGGAGGAGAGTCGGTTCCCAGAAGTCGGTAAAGGCGACCTTCCCGTTGGGGAGCACGGCGACGGAAGCGGGTTTGCATCGTCGCTCTTCCAGAATCAGGCGAGGAGCGGCATCTTCGGAAGGCTGGTGCGTTGCGGCCAGCCTGGGATCGAGCGTCATGATCCGTGAACTCTTCTGGAGGCAGAGCAGCAGGCGTCCCGACCGCTCGTCAAGAGCCAATCCGTCCGGCCAGTTCCGGTACTCGGCGACGATCTCCGGCTTCGGTGAAAGTGTGTCGGTGCGCAGCGCTACGACCTGGCCCCAAGCGCTGAAGGGATTCCTCCGCGTTTGGGCAACGTACAGGGTCCTGCCGTCCGGTGACAGGGCCAGCCCATTGGGCATGGTCATTTCAGCGATCACTTCTCTCTCCACTGCCGAGCATCCGGCCTTGGAACGGTCATCGAGGTCGAACTGAAAGACCCGCCCGCGATCCATGCCGAACAGCATCAGGCTGCCGGAATCAGACACATAGAGTCGCCGGCGCATCGGGTCGATGGCGATACCGTTCGGGTCGCCCACATGCGTCCGACAGGCAACGGGCGCCCGCAGCGAGGTGAGCGTCGGTCCGGGAGGGAGCTTGAAGACGGTGCCCCCGCCGATCCGCGTGACGGCGGCGTAAAGGGTTCCATCGCCGTCAAAAGCCAGTCCGAGGACACATCCCTTTGAACCCGAGCCCAAGAGCTTCGCGACGTCATGCACCTTCCCCTCCTGATCAAGAACCACGATGCGCCGCCCGCCGACCTCGGACACGAAAATATGATCACGCCAGACAGCGATGCCCTCCGGCCCCCCCAAGTCTTCCAGATTGCAGCGTTCGACCTCGAGCGCGGGAACCGCCCCACCAAGGGCGGGTGGTGCCAGCATGACGAGGCAACCTGCCGAAATCCATCGAACCCGTCTGGCGGCCTGCAGAATACTCCGTCGGGCTGCCTCCATTACCTGTCCGCGCAGCTCGCCAGCATGTGACATCTCAGATCTTCGACCCCTGTCTCTACACTCGGCGTTTCCATGTCGTGTCCGCGGAGGGAACGCACCGTTGGTTGCCACACTTTCGAGACGCCGGGGTACTAAACCGAAGTCTTACTTTTCGCTTTGCAGGAAGGCATCGAGGCCGTCGCTGCGGTAGTCGCAATCGGGAAACAAGACCCTGTAGCGGGCTTCCTGGTCTTTCGATCGCTGGACCACGACGATCTTTGGTTTCTCCTGGGCCACGGCATAGGCGCGGATCAACAGGGACCGGATCGCCAGATCCTCCGGCGGCAGGGAGTAGCCGACGATGACCCAGCGACGGCAGTTCCGCATCCACTCAAAGGCGCTTCGCCATACGCTCAGGATATTCGCATCCCGGATATCGCGGACCAGCGATGGCGCGACGATGTGGCTTTCCAGTCTGACAAGGCCATTGCAGTGACAGGTGTTGTGCTCATCGAGCTTGTCGCGGAAAGCCTGGTGAATGATGGATCCATCTGGATTGAAATAGGCGTGACCGCAAAGCGAACAACGGAGCAGGTCCAAGGAGCCATGGAGCTTGAAGATCCGCAGCGACGGCTTCGCCGGGCGCGGGACAATCCGCCCGGAGTTTTCCACCAATCGCCAGTCAAATCCGAGGTCGAGGTGTTGCTGCAATGGCGAAAATCGCCCCTTATTGTACAACTCGCCGTCTAGGCCGATGTCATAGTTGGTGGTCACAATACCCAAACCGTCCGCGCGGCCTTCCACCCACTTGCGGAACACGGTTAGAACGCCCTTCTGCCGCGTGTCATCGCGATCCTCGGGGTTCCATGCGGCCAGATGGACTTCAAGCAATACACTCACAATCGCCTGCTTGAGCAAATCCCTGAAGCGCCGCAACTCATCAGGACCTCCGACCGGCAAGGCTTCGCCCGAAACGAGCGCGTGTTCGACGAGAGAGAGCACGTCGGTGATCAACGGCAGATCGGAATCCTCGGCTGCGCGGAATCCTGGGAGCAGTTGATTGAGATACCCCAACAGCATTTTGGCGCGCTTGCCATCGGCCGCCTTGTCGTTGAATCCGTCGAACAAGTCGCCTGACTTCAATCCGGTTCGGATCAACGGCAGGAGATCACTGGTGACCGGATACCCAATGGCTTTGGATGCCCCGGCACCTGTGAAGAGTGTGGTGTTCGGTTTCATGTGTTGAGCAGCATCTTGGAGAGGTTGGGCAGGCCTGCTCCCTGGTGGTAGCGGTCGCGTTTTAGGTCAGTGCAATTCGCGAGCAGGATTTCCTTCACGCGGTCGGGATAGCCGATGAACTCGGTCCGTGCGGAAAGGAAGGCGGCGAGCAGGCCTGAAACGTGGGGAGCCGCCATACTCGTTCCGGAAAGTTCGATATAGAGATCATCGAGCGTCTTGCCCTGCCCTCCGCTGCGGCAGGAGAGTATCTTCTCCCCCGGGGCGACAACGTCGGGCTTCAAGCGACCGTCGGCGGTGGGTCCGCGGGACGAGAAAAAGGATGTGCCGTAGCGGTGCGGTAGTGTGGGATGGACGGAACCAACCGCCACCGCCTCCTCGAGATTGGCGGGATCGCCAATGGAAAGATCGAGAGAGAGGTTCGAGGCGTAGCCATCAACGACGATTTCGCCGTAGCCTTCATTTCCTGCCGCGAGAACGACGATTACCCCCTGGCGTACGAGTCGCAGGAGCGAGGCGCACAGCGGCGAGTCGCCGCAACCGAAACTTGTGGCATCGAAGGGTCCGCCGAGGCTGAGGTTGACGCCGTGAACGACGAGTCCTCGGGCCTGCTCGTTCTGCGCCCACACGTGATCGATAGCCTTGATGATCCAAGCGTCATTGCCCGAGCCGTCATCGTCCAAGACCTTGTAACTGACCAGGCTTGCGCGCGGCGCGGCGGAATACATCTCGATCTCTTCGCCCTTCTCGTGGATCTTCAAACCTCCGGCGATGATGCCGGCCACATGGGTCCCATGGCCGTTGACATCGCTGTCACCGCCCGCACGAACGGAGCCACGCTTGGTGCAGTCCCAAGAGTCGAGGATGTTTCCATCGGTCACGAAATCCCCATTGTGGAAATGGCGGTGTTTCCCGTCTATACCGGTGTCGAGAATGGCCCAAGTGATGTCGTGGCCGTCCGCCTTGAAGCCGAGACGCGCGGTGCGCGCCTGGATGGTGCTGACGGAGCTTCTGATGAGCGCCCGCTTTCGGGAATTAGAAAACATGCGATAGACGGCGGGAGACTTGCCGCCGAAAAACCAGCCAAGGCTTCCCGCCAACATCTCGGCTTCACTGCGAGTGAGGCGAGCGGCCACGTAGCGGTCGAGACTGTCTTCCAATTGGATCTCATCGTGGATCGTGGTGGTTGATCCGATGTTCGTGTTGATCCATTCGAGCACCGAGCTCCGTGCGTCGGCAAGATGGGAGGCGCTGCCCCCCACCTTCGCGCCGGGTTTGCGATCAACGAGCTCGATGAGGACCGGGACGCGCCCGAAGGCATCGTCATCGAGCGTGGAAGCGAGCCCCCGTGCGATGGTGACCGAGCTGATCTGCTGGAAACGGGCCCTGTCCACGGAAGCCACGACAGCCTTTTTCGTCTCATCGTAGGCAAGATAAGTGCCGATGTTGTGCGCGGCAGGCATCCAATCGAAATCGGCGATTCTGAAATCCACCACGGACTTGCCTGCTGTGCAGTAATCATCGAGAAGTTCTTGATCGGCGCATACGATGTCGCCGTCCCGGGCCACGTTGACCCAGCGTTTAACGCACGACGGGATGGGCAGTTTGGAACCGTGCCACTTCTTCAGTTCCTCGGTCACCGGTGGCAGACCGAGCGGGGATCCCAAAGTGACGAATAGATCGACCTGAACGGTGTTCTTGAGTTCCATCAACGCCTGATAGGTGACCATGGTGCCCTGGCTGTGGCCGATTACGACAAAGGGATCGCCGCCAGTGGTCATGCGATCCTTGACGGTCTTGACCATCCGGTCGCGTTTGACCTTGTTGAAGAGGAAGTCGTTAACGTCGGCCAAAAACACCTTTGTTATGGCGTCGACAACCGGGCTGAAGATGCCTTTGGTCCCAATGGCCTTTACCCGGGGCGAACCGGATTTCGCGGCGACTTGGGCTGATTGTTGAGCGGCCATCCTCATGGATTTCTCAAGGGCTGCGACCAGCGCCGCGGATTTCTTGGGATTGTCGCTGCCTTTGACCGACCGCACCACCAAGTCAGCGCTTGGGGCCGGGCCCAATTCGTTTTCCACCGAGAGCGCACGTGTGCCGACCCCCTCGGGTTTTGGGTAGCGTTCACGGTCCACCCAGTAGGCCATCCGTGTGCGTTCACCCTGGTCGAATCCGAACAAGGCTCGGTCCCAGTCGGAACGCAGTTTCGATTCGGGCGGTTTGTTGCCGATGCCATGACAGTAGATGACCGTTCGGGCGCTTCCTGCGGCGAGGCTCCTAATGCTTGCGGCCATGTTCTTCGAGGTGATTGTCTTGTTGGTCGTGCGTTTCTTGGCAGTCATAGTGATTCTGGGGTGGAGTTTTTTGGATGGTGGTTGGATGGGTTGGGGATGCTTAGTCACACATGGACCCAGAAGGCATGTTCCGGTCGAGGTCGGATTCCGTGTGCCGTCATCGTGAAAACCGGAAACGAGTCCCAGGGGTCCGAGGCCCCGTAGACGATCCCCTCCCGATATGCCCAGGAGACCGCCTCGATGACCTCGGGCGACATGCCCAGGTCGCCGGCAATGAAGACGTCGTGCAGGATCATGGCATCTCTCTCATTGCCCATCCCCACGGGCAAGCCAACTCCGCAGGGTTCCGTCGATGATCCCGAACCACGCATCAACTTGTGCATGCCTATGGCGGCTGTCAAATTGAGGCGGCTGAAAAGCCGTCTCGTGCAAAGGGCGCGTAGAACATGGAGGGGTGACGGGGCCCGGCGATCATGACTGGTTCGCCGGGACAGGCTCCATTGTTCCTTTTTGAAAAGAGGCTTATCGCCCGCCGTAGCCGAGATCGGACCCCGGTCGGCCCCGTCCGAGGAAAATTCCCGTTGACGCGGGGGGGGGGGGGGGAGGCAATCTATAAGCGATTCAAGCCGAGACAAGGAGGAGTCTTATGCGCGGAACATTCTTGGGTGCTCTGGCGGCAGTCCTGCTGCCGCTGGCGGCAGGTGCGGTGACCATCGACCTCGTCACCGTCGGCGACCCCGGCAACGCCCCCGACCCGCTGAATACCAACACGGTGCCTGGCATCGGGAGCGTAACGTACACGTACCAGATTGGAAAATTCGAAGTTCGAAATTCGGAATACGTGGAGTTCCTCAACGCCGTCGCCGATACCGACACGTACGGGCTGTACAGCAGCAGCATGAATTCGGATGCCCGCGGGGGGATTGTGCAGTCGGGTTCCAGCGGGAGCTACACGTATTCGGTGAAATCCGGCTACGAGAACATGCCCGTTGTTTACGTCTCGTTCTACGACGCGGTGCGGTTCGCCAACTGGCTCGAGAACGACCAACCCACCGGTGCCCAGGGCGCAGGCACCACCGAGACAGGGAGCTACACGCTGTTCACGAGCGGTTCGAGCACCACGAACGTCAGCGCCCGCGGGGCCAACGCGACGTGGGTGATTCCGACGGAGAACGAGTGGTACAAGGCGGCGTACTACGACCCGACCGCCAGCGGGACGACGAACTACTGGCTGTATCCGACCCAGAGCGACTCGATCCCCAACAGCCGCCCGCCCAACGGCAGCGACGCCAACAGCGGCAACTTCTACCGCGACGACGGTTCGCCGGACGATTTCCTCAACGATGGCTTTGCGAAGACCGGGAGCACGTCGTTCAACAGCGCCACGAACTACCTGACCGCCGTGGGTGGCTACACGGTGGCCGACAGCTATTACGGGACTTTCGACCAGGGAGGCAACGTCTGGGAGTGGGACGAGACGATTATCAGCGGCTCGGATCGGGGTCTGCGGGGCGGCGCTTGGAACAGCTCCGTGGGCAACTTGCCGTCGCCGGTCCGGGCCAGCACCACGCCCACGAACGAGAGCTACAATCTCGGTGTCGGTTTTCGTGTCGCAGCGATCCCCGAACCTGGATGCGTGGGTGTGGTGTTGATCGCGGCGATGGGGCTGTGCATCTGGCGCCGGCGGCAAGGTTGAGATTCAAGATTCTGGGGAGACTGCCATGCACCTCAGGATCGCCTTTGGCGTTGCCGCACTCACCCTGAACCTCGGGATCGCGAGCGTTCTCGCTCAACCGGCTTTGGATAACGCTCGCCCGGGGGACGCGGCCCGTGTTTCGGCGTCGGTCGGGGCGCCATCCGAGTCCAGCACCGAGGAAGCACCGTGGCGCGGCTGGGAGCGGGAGGTCTGGGCGCCCGTGGTCCGGCTTGCCGCCATCGCGGTGATCCTCGGGGCCTTGCTGTGGTGGTTAGAGTTGAAATCCGTGCTCCCGAAAAACGTCTGGAGCGAGCGCACCATCGTCGCGCTCGCCATCGTGTTCACATTCTGCGCCGCCGCGCTCATGAACGTGGCGAACCAAGTCTTCGTCGTCCTGAAAGACGTGGCCCTGGTTGTCATCGGTTTCTACTTCGGCGCCGCAAAGGACCGCAGCGAAACGCGCCAGTGAGGTTCCACGCTGCCCGATAACGTAACGCGAAAACCCAGATGACCGATGTCTGGGCGGCGCGCGAGGGAGGCAAGACGGACATCCTGCCACTCGCGAGACCCATCCGCACCGGGGGGTGTCTCACCGGGCGCGTTTGAGCAACACCCACGACCGGCCGCCGTCTTCACCGGCAGCGACAGCCTCCCAGCCTTGGCGGCCAGAACTGTCAAGAACGCTTGCCAATGCAGACAAATCCTGACCGCCCCGCAGAATATGATACTCCCAGCCGGTTGGGTTTGTCGTCTGAGCCATGGCGAGCATGCAGCAGACCCCAATAGCCAGCCCAAGGAGCACACTCTTGACATTCATTTGCATCATCATCGTCTTCTCCTTCTACTCTTTCAACAGCAGAGAATCACCGATCACACAAGCCGCAGGGCCCGGCCCTTGCAGGGTATCTTTGGGAAAAGACCTGGGCGTCTTTGAGAAATAGGCGCGCACAAATGCCTGGAATTTTTCGATGATTATTCGCTAGTTGCTCCAGGAAACAACAGGTGATCTCCAGCGACATTTCCGACGTTTTCAGCAAGGAAGATGCAGCGGAGGTTCATGGCGCGTCCCTCACTTTCCGTCCCATTGGCACGCCCATTCCGCTGGGTTCCGTCGGTAGTCCCCGGCCGTTCCCGGCCATGCGTCAAATTGTGCATGCCCATGCCGGCTGTCAAATCGCGGCGGACGAAAAGCCGCCCCGCGCGGAGGGCGCACAGATCACGGAGGGGCATAGGTCCAAACGCTCACGACTGGTTCGCCGAGCCAGCCCCCATGGGCCTCTTCCGAAAAGAGGATAATCTCTCGATGCACCCAAGATCGGACCGAAGGTGTGGTCGTTCGGGAAGATTCCCGTTGACGCGGGGGGGCGCAACCTATAGACGTCTTGAGCTGGGACAAGGAGGAGTCTTATGCGGGGAACTCTCTTGGGTGCGCTGGTGGCAGGCATTCCCGAATCCGGCGCGTTCTTGCCGCTGGCCGTGGATGCCCTCGCGGGGTGCGTCTGGCGCGGCGCACGGGTTGACGTCCGACCTCTTCGGTAATCGGGCCATGGGGAAGAACGAAGGGCCGCTGACGCGAACTGGCCGATTGCAGGAGGAGAAGCGATAAATGAAAACGAGAGCATTCCACTATGGCTGCGTCACACTGCTGCTTTTGACAGGATGTGCCATCGTCTCGCCCAGATTGCCCGAACCGTGGGAGGACAGCCGGTACACCCTGCAGCAGTACGAATACGACCGGGCGGGATATTACGACCGCGGGAACAGCAAGGACGAACGGAGAGCGTATCGCGATCAGATCATTTTCCGAATGCTTCGAGAAATCGACGCGAATTATGCCAGGTTCACCGATGCCCTCTATGCGGACAGGGCAACCGCGCAGACGTTGGGCGAGGTCGCGCAGATCGGGCTTGGAACCGCCGGAAGCCTGATGGGCACAGCCTCCATCAAGTCGATTCTCGCTGCCACGGCGGCCGGGATCGCTGGGACCGACGCTTCGATTAAGAAGAACTTCTTTGCGGAGCAAGGCACTGGACTGCTTCTGAGCCGGATGAACGCCGTCCGTGCGAAGCGGCTGGCCGTGATTGAGAAAAAGGTCGCCGCGGATATTAACGACTACTCGCTGGAGGAGGCGGAGCGCGACTTGACCCAATACTACCAAGCGGGAACCTTGAAGTCCGCAATGGAAGACATCACCGCGGAGTCCGGCAAGAAACGGGACGATGCGGAACAGGCCGTTAGCGAAGCCATCACCAAGCGGTTCGGCGAACTCTTGACGCCCACGGATACCGGCGCGCAAAAGGAACTACTGGACCGCTACCACTGGTTGAAGACAAAGCAGGCTGCCGATGATCCCGAGGTCAGGCGTAAGGCGCTGGCCGTATTGAAGGCTTACGACAGCTTTCAGGGAACGGAAGATGCGGCGGTTGCCGCGCTTCTGGAGCGAATCTATGCGGCCGGCTCCGAAAACAAGGCCAAGCTTCTGCGGTTGATGAAAGAGAACCAGATGAACCCGCCGGAGGCACAGAAACCATGAGTGAGATATCCTTCAGATTGGAACCCACCCGCACCCTCGACGAACTGCAAACAGCGATCAATAGTGAGGAGGATTTTGACAAGATCGCTACGGCTCTGGCCGGTGTGGATTACAACGGCGCCACATTTAACCATTGCTGTTTTGAGCGCCTTCAAAGGACGTCTGCGAAGCCCGGCCCTCGCACGTTCTTGTTCGCCATTCAAAATGTCATCGAGCCATCAAAGGATCCCGTCGTCATCACGCAGCTTGGACTCAAGAAGGCATTGGTCTGCGCGGCGCGAATATATGTTCGCGGGCAGCTCCAGCCTGTCGCAATGATGCGAGGCTAGCTCGCGAGCCGCGGTGGGAAAGATGGCTTGCGGGGAGCATTCGGGGGGAGTATGGATGTCAGCACGGAAGCAGACCGGCGCAGCGAACAACGTCTCCGGGGAAAATCTGATCTTGTCTTTGTGAAATGCTCATGAATATGCAGCTATTGACATCGCGATTGGCTCCTGCATCCCACGAAGGCCCCGGGGCGCGCATTCACCCTCCACCAGTGGACGAGTGGGGATGCGCCACCCCCGAGGAATGGGACTGGTGCCGCGCCTTAATCGATGGCGGCGCTCATCAGAAAGGCTTCCGGCTTCCACCTGGGCCGGCCTACTGGCCTGTCGCGTGCAGCCAGGGTGGCAAAATCAAGCGGCGTCCTGAGGAAGTCCTTGTTGAACCGACAGTGCTATGCATAGAGTAAGATATGAAAAAATTCCTCGCGTTGACCACCGTTGCCGTCGGTTTGTTCGGAGGATCAAGCAACGCGATTGCCCAGGGAACAATGGGGCCGCCCGACAATCGACAATTCACGAACCTATTCCACCTCGCCTTGCTTGATCGAGTGGAAGGAAAGACATCCTGGATATACATCTCACCCAACGAAAATCGGGGATACCGCATTCGAAATAGAGTCCCTGAGCTGCTTTTCTTCTATGGCGTCCGCGCGGCTGAAAGCGATCCGAAAGAAAGCCAAATGGTGTGGGCCCGAACGCATTACGAGCCAATACAGCCAGGCGTTCGACTTTTCAGGACCATAAACCGCTCTTGGGACCTCACGCCAAAGGAACGGGATAATTTCATTAGGTTCTTCCCGAAAGAGTCCACCGATATCCCAACACGTAAGGTTAGACAATGGCTCGATGGTTCGTTTCTGGGAATTAATGTGAGATTGGAAGACTGGGTCAATTCAATTTCGGTATCCATGGGCGATGAGTTCAAGAACGTAGGAACAGACCGCTTGCTTCGCGTGAATGCCCGAAGGGCAAATAACGAGATAAGCTGGATTCCGATCACAACCGCGGTGATGTCCCCGGCCGAATTGCACATTTGGTGCGCTTATAGCGGACGCGTGGCCTCTGGAAGACAGCTACATCATTTCCATGTGATTGTGGTCGAATAGACCATCGCAGACGTGGTGTCCTCTTTGAGAAGGAGATGAGAATTATGGCGGACCTCATCGAACACTTTTTCAACATACTCTTGCTCGATCCGATGCCTGAGAGGACCAGACGCGTGCCATCAGAATCGAAACGTGTAACTCTCGGCATTATTGCGACGTTGGCTAGTTTTATAACTGTCAGCATCACGATGTTTGGAATAACCGAGGTGAATGGGGGCAATGTACTAAAGACTTTTCTCGTTTTGACAATGGCTTGGTCCGTAGGGGCAGCCCTTGTTGCACCGCGTCGGCATCGTCTGTCCTGGGGTGCGGCTTTCGCCAGTATGTGCGCTTTTTGGGCGATGGTAGTGATTGTCGCGAGATTGATCACACAATACGTTTATCCTTTTTCGGGATTTGATTTAGCCTCGGAGGTGCTCTCGACCTCCGGCATTTGTTTTCTTTGCGTGGGGATCGCGACATGGTTTTCCAAGTCGAAGCGGAGGATCCTCAACATGGTTCTGATTGGTGTGACGCTTTTGGCGTTAGTGGTGAGCGTGTATGGTATTGATGATTTTAAACATGCTTGGATGCAGATGATCGAAGGAGCGGGGGAAACCACTGATCCATAGGCGGCTCGATGTGATATTTGTCCTCTTGTGGAGGTCACGCGAGAGTTCGTGACGTAGGGCCGCGTGCGTGGTCTCCTGTGGCAGCAAACGCACTTTCGGGGTGAGCAGATCCGCGATCCTTGATGCCTCATCGAGTTTTGCCGCGGCTGCCCGGCGACGGTATAGGCGGGCGGCAAGCCCGACCGCCGCGAGCAGGCGTGCCGCCCCCGCGGGCCCGATCCCGCGGATGGCGACCAGTTCGGGCGGCGTTGCCCTGGCGAGGGTCTCGAGCCCAGCGAAGCGCGCGAGGAGATCGTTCGCTATCTCCAGGCATCCCACCAGGACGCCGACCAGCTCCGCATCGTTGAGCGCGGCGGCCCCGGCGTTCAAGAGGCGCGACCGTGGGTCTTGGGCGGCTGTTTCGCGCAATTTCATACTCAGAATGGGATGTCGTATTCGATTTCGTCGGGCGATTCTGCCGCCATTTGGAGGAGTCGCTGGCTGACGAGTTCCTGCATGGCGCGCATGTTGCGTCGACTGGCCACCAGTTGGCCGAGGAGTTCCGGGTTGAGGTCGATTCTGAGCTGGGAGGGGACGTGCCGGTTGTGCTCTTCGACGAGGCACCGGAAATCCTCGGCGGTGTACGGGCTGATGGTGACAAACCGGCCATCAAAGCGCATCAAAAGTTCCTCGGGAATCCGGGCCGAGACCTCGATGCGGCGAGACACCTCGTCGATCGGGTTCTCATGAGGTTCGTCATTGAAGCCGGCGCGGCGGGGAGCAGCCCAGAGCGTTTGCCACGTGCCCGCGCCGATGATCATGGTGCGCCGGCGCAGGGTCTCCAGTGCCGCCGGCTGCCAGGATGAGGAATGACTCGTGATCGACGGGTTCCTGTCGAGGAGGACCAGCAGTTCCTGCATGATGCAGTGAGACCATTCGAGGCCACCCTCCACGCGCATCTTTTCCAGCTCGTCGATCAGGATCACCGCGCGGTGCGCCTCAGACAGAAGACGGTGGATCCGATCAAACGCATGCGTGTGGCCGGATGAGCGGGCCCCCATCGGCTGCCATTCCCCATAGCTGAGGCGGAGGAACGACGCCGAGAACGTGCGCGCGAGAAACTGTGCTAGGAAAGTCTTCCCCGCCCCCGAGGGGGCCACCAGCAGCGGCGAAAGCCGGGGACAGATGGGGAGACGATGCCACGCGGTGCTGAAGTAGACGGCCGCAATCGAACGCAGCCGCGCAAAGGCGGTCTCCTGGGAGGGTGCCAGTAGCACCGGCGCGAGCGGCGGGAGGTTCAAATCCGGGGCCGGTGGACTCGGCGGCGAGTTCGCGGAGCTAGCGTCCGCGGAGGGCGTCTGGTCGCTTGCCATGTTGCATCCCCTTCCTCGGATCAGAAATCGTCCTCGATGAGAACGGGTGTTGCGGGTACGGGTGCGCTCGCTCTGGTTGCCGATTGGGTGCAGAGGCCCTGGAAGTTGCAGCCGAAGCAGTGCCGTCCCGGTTGAGGTGGAAACCGATCCGGGCTCAGACTGGCGGCGGTCCGATCTGCAAACAGGGCCGCGATGCGCTCGTAGCTCTCTTCCAAGCGGCGGAGCGCGAGCGCGCGCTCGGCCGCGGTGAACTGGCGGGTGTCGATGTGACCGGTTTTGAGGTAGACGATGTGGACGTGTGTGGGGGTCGAGTCGGGCAGCAGTTCGGCCTTGCGCAGGTAGATGTCATACACCTCCGCCTGCGTTGCGTGCGCCGGACTCGGGCGGCCGGTTTTCCATTCCACGATATCCCAACCCGACGCTTGGTGCACAACCAGGTCCGTTTTGAGCCAAGCCGGGAAACCCAAGCAGGTCGAGATTTCCGGCCGGTCGCAGTCGAGGTAACGGATCTTGATCGGGGAGGGATTCGCCAGGAGCGCCTTGACGAATGGGAATTCCGAGAATGCGCTCATCATCTGTCCGATTGAGTGAGTCGCGGCCTCCATATCCGCAAACTCCGGCGGCGGCCCGAAAATGTCAGCGATGAAGTGCTTCGTGCCGTTCTCAGGAGTGGTCTTGCCGCTAGCCATGAGCGATTCGATGAATGCGAGTTGCGCGGACTCTGTCTCGGCCCCGATGTCGGCTTCCTGACCGCCCACCCGGTGCCACCAGATGTTCGAGATGGCCTTGTGCACGAGCGAACCGACCTCGATGGGGACCGTCGTGAATGCCTTGGCGAGCCAGGCGTCGCGCGAGCCTGGCGGTCCTCCCGGGCGGTGGCCGCCACGCGCGGCAATATAGTGGAAATGAAATCTGCGCGGGCACTCGCGCAACATCCGGTCGCGCGTGAACGACCAGCTGCACAGGGTATCAAAGAGTGACGTGCTCATGTTCTTGTTTCCTTTCTGTTTGTGTTGTTGATTCAGTCGGCGAGCCCCGCGATGATGCAGTGCATCGGCACGGTGATGCCTTCGAGGACGGCGATCATTGCCTGAACCTGCAGGTCGCCTGTTGACAGATACCGGAGCCACACTTCGAGGCGCGTGACGTCGGCGTACGAGAGCGTACAGGACTGACCGGACGGACAGCGCCGGATTGCTTCATACGCTGCCAGGGTCGCGGCATCGGCCGTGCTTGCCTGGCACTCGGTGAGGATCGGCAGCGGAGTAGCGAGGATTTGGATTGGAACGGCCTCCGACAGCGCGTCGAGCCAGCGCTGCCAGATCTCGGTCAAGTGCGGATTGCCTTCCCGGATCAACCCCACCCCGAGCAACACGATAAACTCGAACGCGTGGATCATCTCCACGTCGCTCAGAACGATCTGGACGCAATCTTCCGGAGCGACTCGGTGGAGCAAGAGTGTGAGTCCGGTCCTCATCCGTCGCCTGATGCGGCGCCGGTCCACCACCGAGTCGTTCTTCACCCGGATGTGCGGGATCTCCTGGGCCGCGTGGTGGAGGAGCAGCAGCAAGTCGTTGCGGTCGTCTTTCGTGATGGGGATGATGTTGTCTGAGTCGATGTCCCCGCGGTCGACTCCGATCAGATTAGGATTTTTGTTCATCTCTTTTTTGTTTCCGGGGTTTCTTCGATATCTCGTGGAGGTGCCAATACGCCTCGAAATACGGGCGGGCGATCTGGCGGAGCTGGGCCGCGAATATTCGGACTTCCCAAACCTGGGCGCTGAGACGGGAGACCCAGTGCGCGAGGCGGATGACCGCCCCGTAGCCGACAGGACAGCGCGCATGCGACGCAGTGGTCCGGAGGCGTTCGTAATTCGCAGCTTCGTCTGCGGCAGAGGTTGCCAGCAGAAGCTCCGACAGTTCGGGGAGAGGCGGCGTGCGGAAATATATAGTCAGGGACTCGGCGATGAGTTCGAGCAAGTCCCCGACAGCGGCGCGCACTTGGGGGTGGGTCTTCTCTGTCGCCCGCAGCGCAGTTGTGACGATGAGATCCATCGCCTGCTTGGCCTGCCAGTTCGTGAGGCGGACGTGCCCGATGTCGGGCGATGCGGTGAGCGCGTCCAAATGCTCCAAAGTCTTGAGAAAGGCCTCCCGTCTCCGTGTGCGCTCGGGCTTCCCTTGGTCGAACGCGTCCCCTTTCGAAAAACACGAGATTCCGTGCGCGACGAGGAGCTGGAACTGGCGCCGTGTCGCGCTGCCAATCCAGATGTCGATCTGGTCGCGAAAATCGATTGTGAGGATGATCGGCCCCCGGTCCGCCGGAGACTTCCGTTTCTTCGCCATGCATTTTTGTTTGGAGGGGGAATGAGATCGCGATCCCCGATTGCCCGCGAGTCAAGCCACGCTGCTCGATGGGCCAATTGGCGAGCCAGCACCGGGGGCTGGCGCCTCGGGCGTGAGATTGTGCGGCGGATTCCCGACGCGGGGTCAAAGGGCGCCGCGCTGGTGGTCGCTCCCTACTCCGGTTCCGATTCCTCTTGTAGATCCGCCGGGGCCGCAAAGTTGTCGAGATTTTCGAGGATGTCGTACGCATCCACCTGGATCATCCCGGCGACGAACGCGATGTCATCCACGCGCACCTGCGGGGGGTTGGCATCCTCCAGGGCCCGAAGCACCCCGGAAAGGGCCGCGATGCGGCGCAGGGCACCGTCAACTTGCCTGCGCATTTCGATGTAACGGCGCGCCACATTGAGGGTCTTCATCTCTTCCGGTGTCCTCCGTTTTCGTCTTGCCATGGTCTTGTGTTTTCGGGAGCCGCTCTCGAACATGACCGGATCCCGGCCTCCTGGGGCCGTGCCTCGTCTGGTGGCAATGGGCGCAGTGGACATGAGTTCCAGCCTGCTTCCACCGCCAGCGAAGCGCGATCCGGAAAGCCCTGGACGCCGCCCGTTGACCGCGGGTGCGAGCTTCCATAGCCTCTCGGTCTGATTTCCGTGCGTCTTAATCGTCCGCCGGCCCCATCTCAATTCCTACCCATCTCGTTCAGCGTCTTCTCGAGACTCCCCCACGCAAGGCAGCGCTCGAAATCGCCAAGCCAGTCCAGATCCTCAGGTGGAACCATGACCACAGTCGGGAGCAGAACAACCCCGAGCCAGGGCACACTGCGCGGTTTCACGGGCTCAAACGGCCACTCTCTTGAGATCGTTTCGAGGCAGCCCCTGGCATGCGAATGAAGATTTCTGAGATGAGGCCAAACCAAGTCGGCTGCCTCTGTATCTATAGCCAACCCACAGCTGACAACGGGCGTGCCGAAGTAATGGATGTCGAACATTTGCGCCGTGCCTAGTCGACTAAGTTGCACTTTCCATCCAGCGCCAACCCCAGGTATCGCAGATTCGCTCCGCGGAAGCAGCTCCCGCTGCACGAGCGCAATGATTTCGTCCGACACTTCCGACCTTGGGCTGGGCACGGAGTGTCCCGTGTTTAGCGTCAAGTGTTCTATGCTTTTCTTCATGGTTTCTTGTTTTGACGGCTTACTGCGTGGGGCACTTTATAGGGCGGTGGGTTGCGATGGCCGCCTGGACATCGAGTTCCAGACCGGAGGTGCAGGGGACGGCGGCATTTACGCCGGCAATGAGGTCGAGGTAGTAGGGATGCGTCCAGACGAAGGCGTCGCAGCCATTAAGGGCCTCGGCGATTGCGCATTCTTGGTCTTTGGTCAGTCGTGTGCGTGTGGGCATGGTATTTCCTTTCTGTTTGGGGTTTCGGTTTGCGAGTTGGCCGCGTGGGCGGCCAAGCGGTGCGTTCTGAGAGGTTCGAGTTCGTGGTGCGCGATAGCGGCACCCGCGGGGACGCGGGCACTGGGAATGAGATGTCACCCGCCCCGCTAGGTTCGGCGGTCCGGTGCTCCCGGCCTGGTGCGCCGGGTTGCATGGTCACTGCTGTTGTGCCGCCGTTGTGGGCGTCGTCGTCAAAGTTGCGGCTGTCGTTCATGATTTTTTATGTTTCCGGGTGGTTTTGACTGGCATTGAATCAGCGGAGAGCCTCGGATACAGTTTGGGCATGAGGCTGGCGAACCATGGCGCTTCCGTTCCCGAGCCCACGGAAGCATGGGAGAGGACCGAGGCGGAGTTGCGGGCGCGCCGCATCGCGGACCTGCGCCGCGTCGCCAGCGGCGAGGCGACAGCCGCCGAAATCAACGCGGCCAATTACGCCTGGCCGGATCCGGCGACGTGCCGGACCATCGATGGTCCGCGGGATCTTGGCTGCCTCGAACTGGGTCTGGACTGATGCCAATCCACCCCGATGTCGCAAGGCTGATGGAGGGCGGCCTCCCGGATGACCTGGTTTTGGTCGGGGGACAGGCGGCCCTCTATCTTGCGGGCAAGTACCGCCGGGAGGAGCCGGTTCTCGCGAAGCTTGAGGCGATGACGTCGGTGGACAGCGACTTCCTCGGACGCCGGGAGCACTTCGCTCTCCTGCGCGAGCGACTCGGGGTCGAACCGCAGATCGCGCCGCGGAAGGGCGGGATGCTCGCCTTGTCGCTGGCGAGATTCGACACCGGCGCCGTTCCGCGGCACACGGTGGAAGTCCTCGGACACGTCCGGGGCGTCAGGGAGCAGGAGATCCTGCGCACCGCACTGACCGAAGAGGCCGGGCCTGGCGCGCGCTTTCGCGTCATCAATCCCGTCCTGCTGTTGGAGTCCAAGGCCGCCAACGTCCTGGAGCTCGACCAGGGCGGGCGGAATGACTTGGGCCACCTCTGGATTGCGGCGTTCGCGACGCGCGCCTACCTCCGGCAATCGAACAGGGTGCCCGGCAACGGCAGGGGGGTGGTGACCCTCGCCAATCGGGTGCTGGATCTGGCCGACAGCCACCGGGGTCTCGAACTGGTCGAGAGATTCCGCCTCGATGCCACCCAGTGCCTGCCAGAGCTGGCGCCGAACGAACCGGCGGTTGCCAATTTTCTCGGGCGGGGCTTGCCGGATCGGCTGGCCCGGATCACACGGCGCGCCGCCACCGTCAGTGTCGCCATCGGCCTGCCGCTGGAGCAGGGCCTGCCGGACCTCGCATCGCTCTGTCAGTCACCGCGCGGCGGGCATGATGACGGCGGGGCCGAGTAAGTCGCGGGAGATCGAGGGGGCGCGCGAAGCTCGGGCAACGCGGCGTCGGGGTCATTGGCCGGACGGTCTTGTGGCTTGTTGCGGCTGCGCCCTTCGACGGTGAACGGAATGCCCGGTGGTTGGGAGAACGGACTCCTCTGGCGAAAGAACCGCCAATCCAACATCACTGTTGTCACTCGCCCCTGTGGACGATGACTTGAACCTTAAACTGTTTGAATTCTTCAACCTGATGGCCGGCATGAGCCCAAGAGATGTCATAGCGAACGCCGTGCTCGCAAACATCCGTAGAAACCGCGATGGCTCCAGGCCGCCACCAGCCCTCATGAAACCAAAGGCCGCTTAGGAAATAGGAGGCGTCCTGCCCTGCCGGGAGGATGTACCACCCATTCTGTGTGTCGGTGCCCATGCCGAGCGTGTGCGTCGGCTCTCCGTCCGGAGCGACAATGGTCATTCCGGCACGCACATGAATGTCAATTCGTCGCCTGTAAAGCGTCCAATCTGATGGAGCAATCCGGATGTACACCCTGTGACGCTTGTCCGCGTGCAATCCGAAAATGCCGATTCCAGGAAGGATCTCCGTTGTTGGACTCGGATGCCTGGACCCGAGATTCGGCGGTGCCCCTACAACCTCGGATGGGGGTTTGGCCGGACCCTTGGTGACAGGCACATTCGGTTGGCCCTTCGGTGCTGGTTCGCCGTCCTTCACAATGCCCTCCTGATGCCGCTCGATTTGGAAGTTCTCCGCCCTGCCGAGCGCCGCGGAAGGAACACCTCCGCCAAAGCGCCAACGGCAGGATCCGAAACAAGACTCATCTCGTTCGTAATCGTGGCATGCGGCATGGCCCTGATCAAACAGGAATCTGCGGCAAGCAAATACACGCACATCGTCAGCCTGACAGTCGTCTGGGTCCGGCGGGGACCGGCACCTACCGCACACCCTTGGCGGACCCGCCATGTGCCCTACACTTCGCCACAGAACAGCAGCGTGCGGCCGACCTTCCGGCTCACACCTGTCCGGTCGATGGGAACTCCTCGCTGTTGTCGTCGGGTCCCAAATACACGGAGTTCCACCTGCAAGCGGCGATCTCGGCGGGCCGCACGCCGGCAAACAACGCCAGCCTGATGGCCCGCACCGAGCGTGGCGACATCCGCGACAGCTCATCGCGGAGCTTCGGAATTGCCTCCGGGCTGGACGCCGGTGTCCTCTTCTGTTTGTTGGAGTTCTTCTTCTTTTTCATAAGATGGTCAACTCATTACATGTATCTCAATATTCCTGTGCTACTGAACCCAGATCGGCTTGGAGCGCAGCGAACGCTTCTTCCTCGGAGGGCACCGGGGAAGTTGATTGGATCGTGCTTTCCGGAGGGTGGGCTCCGTTGTCGCCCGTCGTATGCGATCTACCCGCTGCGGCGAAGGTGTGTCCAAGCCCCCTCATCCGTGCGCGATGTTCGTTCCGCAGCTGGTCGCGCACCTCTTGGGTGTCGAGCGCAAGACTCGCACCCGTTCCGAATCCGTTGATTAGAATCAGCAAACAGAGCAAGGGAGCGTGAATGTACCAGTACTGGCTTGTCAACATGCCCAGTTCGAAGAGGACGACAAAAGCGGTGGATTTCAAGGGCCCACCGAAAGCCCTATATGCCCACTGCCACACCGTGATGCCGGAAACGACAAATCCGGCTCCGATGATAAGCCATGCGCACACCCAACGAAATCCTGCGGCCGGCTCAAACGGATTCAGCCCATGTGTTTCAAAGTGCGCCGTATGCCACGTGATCAGGGGCACCACGCCGCCCAAGATGCATCCGAAAAGGAAGGATAAACGGTTGCCGGGGGCCACCGCGCGCCTCATCTGCTCCATCACGCCACCCGCCAGTCGTGTTGCGTTTGCGCCGCGCAGGTGTGGCGGCCTCAGGGCGAGAGTTGTCTGTTTGTACGTGCTGACAACCCATTCCCAGGCAGCATGAATCCAATTCCGGCTGTTATGGTTTTGCGTGCACTTCATTTTCATATGTCTCTCCAATTTATGCGACCCGATGTTCGCCGTTACTTAATGCTCCTGTCACCTTTCATCGCCTCTGCCCTTCGAGTCGACCGCACAGCCTGAAGCCACCCTGCGTAAGCTTGCAGAAGCACATCCCTGCCGGACCCGTGGTCGTTGCGCGCGGGATCGAATCCAACACAGACGTCCAAGAGTTTAGTCACGGGAATCCTATGCTACCTGCAGGCGTTAACAGCTTGCCTCCGCGGTCAGACTATTTCGAAGCGCCATCCCGCCTTGGGGCCGCGCAAGAACTGGAGTGAGGCCGAAGCCGTGAAGGGACTGAAGCAACGCTCCACGAATCGGTTCTGTTTCTTCCCCATCCAAGCGGAGGTCCTGGCAACGCCATACGCCGCAGCCGAGGCACAGGCGAAGATCTTGCGACCGTCGCGCCAATCCCAGGGCAAGTTCAACGCCAGAGACACTTCTTTAATGATAGGTGTCGACCTACCAATGGCACATATGGGTTTGTTCGGTGGACCCTCTAATTGGATCAGAAGCGGGTACGCCCGTTCAAATATAGGCGCGTTGTGAGGCACGCCGGATTTAGACGCCGATGCCGGAATATGGACGTATGGAGCGAGCTTGCCCGAAGGCGCCCTTGCGCGCAGGTTGAGATTGCCCCAGAGGAGCCTTGATGCTTCAGTGGGACGGAGTCCAGATAGCGCCGACAGCTCGAATTCGAGTGCGGCCTGTGGATTCACTGAACGTAGCGCCGAAGTGAGGTGTTCGGCCTCTGCGAAAGTGCAGAACGCCATCGACGGGAACACGAGGTTCTGTGTGTGCTTCATGTGAGCGGATCCTTTTGTATTATCGTACGTGCTTCAAGGCATCTTTGGCTGTTCGGGTTCCTGAGCGGCGCCCTCCGTTGCTGTTGCCGTTTGGATTCTGGGAAGGCGCGGAGAGAGACCATCGATATCGTCCAGACCGGACACACGGACCTGCCTCTCGGTCGGGGGAACCCAGAAGCGCGGCTTATCACCCCTCAGGATCAATGAGGCGATTGTGGGTTCGTGGGTCCGACGTGCATAGCTCTCCTCCTGCACCTGCACCGTGTGGCCAGACCATTTTGCTGCTCGCAGCGGTCCATATAGTCCGTTGACGCAGGCTGTATAGTTGTGACGATGTCCGTTCCGGATGTACCGGAATCCGAGATTGCGAATCATATTTGGCAACCTGACATGAATGTCCCGTTGTGACAGTGAACAGACATAGTCGTCGGGGGTGGATGTGCCTTTGCAATTGATGAGAATGTCGTGCAGACGCTCAAAGAGCGGCGCGTTACGATTGCGGAACGTTTTTGTCTCGTCCCATTCTAAGTGAAGGTATGGCGCTGGGCTGCCGTCATCATGCCGATGGTCCAGTCGAAGTTGCCACCATCGTACAAAATGGAGCTCGACCGCCCGTAATCCGCTGAGGCAGAGCAGGGCAAAGGCGAGACCGAAGGGCGGGTGTTTTGCGAGCAACCCATCGATGATCGCAATGATCTCGTGAGGTTCCCAGAGATCGTTTGGGGCTGGGACGCCGGTGGGAAGCATCAGCTCGTCTGGTGCTGTCCAGTCTCTCGGACCGAAGGTCTTCCTGCACTGGCGAAGTAAGTAGACAGCGCGCGTACATTCGACCTCCATTGTACAGGATGCGAGTTTGTCACCGCGGCGTTTATGGGTGGTTGAGTGCTCCAGGACCAGGTGCTTGTCCCTCCACATTTCGAGGTCGTCGAGCGTGATCAGGTGCAGGTAGCGATTTCCAAGGTAGCTCGTGAGGCGGTGCCCGGTAGCACAGAGACTATTGTAATACTTGGGCGATATCACACGAGTTTCCTCGGCGACGCGCTGTCCGGGGTTCATTACGGTCTGACCTATGCGGGCCAGAACTGCATCGATGGCCTTTGACGACTGGACTGGCTTGAACTTGGTGAGCGCGGCAAGGCCGGTTTGGTAGACGGTGGTGAAGGCGACGCCGTGGGCTTTGGCTCGATCCAGCGCGTCGTCCATAATCTCGACTAGGACGTGAGGGTTTATGTTGTGTTGAGCTGAGGTTTTGAGCACCGCCTTGGTGATTAGGTCGTTTTGAATCGTAGAGGAATTCCCCGGTTCGGCCGTTGGCATGAGCGTCTGGAGCTTTTCGCGTACCTTCTTCTCGAGGCGCGGCAATGTGGAGGCGGTCAAGCGGACGGGCGGAACGCCACGCCCGGTTGGAATTCTGGCCTCAAGGGTCTGGTACCCGCGCTTTGAGGTGCTGCGGTAGGTGTGGATTACAAACGACCCAATGACGATGTCGGGTGCATCCTCGTTCCCAGCGCTGGTAGAAGCCGTTCTCATCAGGAATCCGTCAGGAATCGTAATTGGCTGCTTTTTGTGTTTCGGAAGTCTTTCAAAGGCAGGAGGATGCCGAGGGAACGGGGCACCTCCATCGAGCGCCCCGAGGAAGCTCGCAACTCAGGTGGCATCGCTTCAGAAGCAAATGGGATGCAAAGGGTTACAAGCGGAAATTGCGTGTGACCCGTGGGTCCCGACACGCCCCTGTTGCCGCACGACGCCGCAGTTTGCCGCAAAACGGCGTCAAGACTGGTCAGGACGAAAAGGGACGACGACGTGCCCGCCCACGTCCCTGATTCTCCAACCAGAGCAAGAAGTCGGGCTCCGGAATACGCACACATCGTGCGCCGACCCGAATCCACGGCATACCTCGCCGTCGAATCCACCGCTCGATTGTGTCCACCGAGACCCGCACTCGATTTGCTGCCTCCCGCTTCGTAAGGTAGTTGGCATCCATGCTGTTTATGTTTGCAGGATGCTTCCATCTCGGAACCCAGTTCGAATGTGTGGACTCCCCCAGTGCCCGGTATGGACTGCGGCCCTTCGTCCCGATGCGAGGGCTCGACTTGCCTGATCGTCCCAGAACTCACTTCTTCCTCCGCTTGGACGCGACGCCCTTAGCCGCACAATCCCGCTTTTTGGGAGGGTCCACGTGGGCCCAGAGAAATTCGCGAATCGAATCACAGGAGAACAGGCGCCGCCCCCGCGTAGCGCCCCGACGACGCCAGGAGACCGAGGTTATCAGACCCTCATCCTTCAAGATGTAGAGATATGATTTGGTCAAACCGAAGCGGCTTCTCGCCCCTTTCGCATCGACGAACTCTGGGTCGCATGACACGTCCGCCACGGTCGGGGGCCCGACGACATGACTCGCCGTCGTCACTGCAGAACACAGTATCGATGGCTGCCGCGCGTTGCGGCGACGCCGAATCGGTTGAGGTTGACTCATGTCCACGCTCCACGTTCGTTGTAAAACGAGAGAGACGCAACGAAGGCCATGTATTACACGGCCTATAAGATGTACTACATAATACGGCCCGTGTAATACATTTTCCCGTAGTGACTGGCACAAATGATGCTCGCGCCTACGATGCCTTGAAGCACACATTTGCGTCGCAAAGGAGCGCCAGCATGAATGGGATTGGTCGCGGGCGCGCGACTATTGCGGAATGCACTGCGCCACCCCTAAGCGAAAGCGCCCTGCATCCGGAAACCGGACAAACCAAATTGATCGGGTGTTAACTAGTGCACTGTCTCTTTTGGTTTTGATACAGCCAGGTCGTGTGCCGTGCATCGCCAAAGCGAGAAAGATGCTGCCGCCTTGATCTGCTGTTCAGATTCATCTGAGACAGTGTACTAGGCAGCTCCGTAGACTTACCGCGGACCCCACGACAGCATGGCGGACCAGCGTCAACAATCGTCCGCCGCCGAGGGCAACACTAATGGTTTTCGACTTGACTGGGCAACCTAGCGGCGTATACGTTTATCAGTTCAGAGTATATCCTCTCTTTGGTTCAATGGAGAAATACAGCCGTCGTGGATCAAGTGAGAGAGGCTCAAGACGCTCAAGAGATGTCATCGCGAGAACGAACGGAGAGGACGCACTTTATGGCTTGGGAGAAGGTAGGGGACCCGATCAGTTTCCGTTGCTCGGAATCTGATAAGAAGATCATAGCTGCCGCGGCTAAGACCAAGGCATTCTTGGATTCGAAGAGGCATAAAGGTGATAAAAGTAAATCCGACGACAATGGAAAGAAATCGACACGGTGCTTCTCAAAATTTGTCCGAGGAGCAGCATTAGAGAAAGCTGCCTCCATGAAGAAGGCATTGGAAGAGCACATGGAGAGCAACAAGGGCAATTCTGATGATACTGAAAGTGACGAGATGATGCGGCTGCTGAAGGATCTGGATGCCGTCACGTTGATCACGAATGACTTGGTGACTTCTCTTGACCGCCTGTTGGGAGGGCTCGTGTCGGGCGGTCGGCGCAAGGACGGGTGCGTGGTTGATGTCCGGCGGGGAATCGAGAAAGCTCGGATGGAAATGCAGCATGCCTTGGCGGCACAGCGCCGTTTGGAGGCATTGGAGGCATCCAAGAGGGCGGAGGCGAAGGAGAGTGGTGAGACTGAGGTGGCGGAGCGCCTCGTGGAAGAACGTGTCGCCCTTTCGGTTATGCTCGATGACATGCTGATTTCCACGGAAGACCTCACGGGGATGTTCAAGTCAAGGGGTCGGCGGGACGCCCGCTGGGTGGCCGGGGTGCGTACCGAACTTGAGGACATCCAGACGGAGATGCAGCGTGTTCGAGAACTGGACCGGCGCCTTCAGGAACTCGAGGAGCGGCAGCGGATCGAGGACATCAAGAGAAAGGAAAAGCCGCCGGAGACCGTGCGCCCAGGTCCGAATTCGGCGGAAGTGTCGGTCGACCTCGTGTAGGTGCGACCGCTTGGGCGGCGCCTGGTCTCACATCATGGTGGCGAAGGAAGCGGCGGGCTCGCGTTGATGGCAGGTGGGCGGTCTGGTTCGTGGGAGTCATGGTGCCCCCGGTCGATGTTGACATATACGCGATTCGCGAATAGCGTATATCCCTCATTATGAGGCCACAGGATGTGTTGGTGGCGTGCCGTTTGGTGCTGTTGGGACGACGATGTCCGTATGCCGAACTGGCGGAATCGGTGGGGCTGAGTGCATCGGAGGCGCATGCCGCGGTGCGACGGCTGGTCGTGGCGGGCCTGGTGGCGCCGGACCATTGGGGCGTGAATCGGAGGGCATTGGCGGAGTTCCTCATCCACGCGCTCAAGTACGTATTTCCGGCGGACCGCGGGGCGCTCACCCGCGGGATGCCGACCGGTGCGTCCGCGCCGCCGCTGGCCGCGGAGTTCGTGGGGTTGGAAGAGGAGACGCCGGTCTGGGCGGTGCCCGAAGGGCGCGTGCGGGGCGTCGAACTGAAGCCCCTGTGCCGCTCGGTGCCGGCGGCCTGCCTCCGCGACGCGAAACTGTACGAGTGGATGGCCCTCGCCGACGCCCTGCGATCGGGGCGCGCGCGCGAGCGCAGCCGCGCAGCGCAACTCGTCCGGGGGCGGCTGGAGGTGCCGGATGGCGATTGACGTCGCGGATCCCGGTTCCCTTCCGGGCCACCTTGCTCCAGATCCGGGCAGCCAGGCACGACTGCCATTCCTCAGGGAACGGCTGGCGCGCATCGTTCGGTGAGGCGCTCCGGGGGAAGCGATGCGGGATTTCACCCCCAGCGGGTCATGTGGTCAAAGGCATCGTCGGACTCGTCGGTGTCTTCAGGCTCAATGGGCTCATCGGTGAAGAGGACAGTGAGAACCTTGCCGTATTGGCCGAGACCAACGACATCCTCTTTGACCTCGACACGCGGGGCACCTTCCATCCAGTCGTCGAGCATCGAGCAGCTCTCTTCCCGACACGAATTCTGGATCTTGCGTGGGTCGAGTTTGAATCTCGCGGTCGCCGTGCCCCTGGGGATTGGAGTTCCCCTCTTCGGCCATGTGATCGCGGGAAGCTCCTGAAGAGGAGGCGAAAGGAAACAGAACTCGACAGCGTCGTCGCTGCTCACGATGACCGCGACGGGATCCTCGGAACACTCCGCAAAACGGATGGCCGTGGACGTCAGGGAAGTCTGGCATCCCGCCGCCAGCCGTTCGATGGCAGCAAATCCCTCACCGGATCGGGCCAGCTCTTGGCGGAATAGCCGTTCCGGCATGAGCAGCCTGGCGGCAAACAGGTCCGCCTCCCGCTCGCACGGCTCATCGGAGATGAAGCCGCTCTTGGAGAGGTGGCGGCCGGAACCGTCTGGGAAGAGCTTTGCCGGGTGTCCTGGGATGAAATAGTGGCCGAGTTCATGCCCGACGGTGAAATTCTCAAAACCCCGGTTCTTCAGCTTTGTCGAATAGCCGATGCCGAACACGTCCCCCTGCTTCATCAGAAAACCGGAGACGCCACGGTCCTTGGGTTCCCATGATTCGACCGCAATGTCGTGGCTCTGCGCAATCTGGATGGGGCTGATCGGAAGGGATGTCGCGTTTTCCACCTCCCGTTCGGCGGCGGACATAATTTCTTGCTTCCGCACCCTCGAAATCATTGCTGGATCTTTCCGCGGTTCTTTTGGGCAAACTTCTCTGCTATCTGCTGAAGTGTCTCGAGGTCTTCAGCCGAGATGTTTTCGGCGTGACGAAAAAGTTTGCTCGCGGTCGGACCCGAACTTTCGGGCTGTTCCGCTCTGCCGAGCAGGTAATCCGTGGTCACGTTCAGGGCATCCGAAAGCTTTTTCAGATTTTCAAAAGAGGGGGAGCGGTTGCCGGTCTCGAAGTGGGAAATCGCGGAGGGCTGCAAGCCACTTCGTGAGGCTAACTCGCTCTGGCTGAGTCCCCTGCGTTCGCGCGCCGCTTTCAATCGCTCCGAAAAGACATTGCTCATTATCGCCCTTGACAGGTCTTGACGTTATCGTATAGTTTTAAGTGACGAAGGCGTATGCCAGCAGCAGGCGCCGTTCTTTGAACTCGATGTTGACGAATTCGTCAGAACGTACTGCACGCCATCGGCAAGTGCAAGGGAAAATGCACGACATGTCTGGCGTGGTCTTCCTCCTCCGAGGAGGCGCGAAGCGCAATGTCATTACTGCCATGAACACAAACACAACGACGGAAAATGAGATGAAGAGGGATGCGGCGCAACCCGCCCAACGGGCATGCGAGCGCGAGGCCAAGTGGGCCGCCAAGGTCGAGGACCGGGTCATCCCGGCTTCTCGGCGTCAGGTCAAGGCCATGGTCCTCAAGGATCAGGCTGGCGTTGCTCCAGCCTGTGTCCTTGTTCGCGACCACGGCGGCGAGCATGACGTTGCCCTTGAGGACCATCAAAGCATCGACTTGGCGCTGGGCAATGTGTTCTACACCGTGCCCGCATCCGAGGCGCCCAAAGGCAACGGGTGCACGAAACCCGCGAAGCTGGCGTTCTTCGTGGACGACCATCCGGAGGAGACCTTGCGTCCCGATCAGACCGACCGGACCCTTCGGGATCTCTTCGGGCTCGCAGAGGGCGCCCCGCTCTTCCGCGACTATGAGAGTCCCATCGACCAGGAAATCGGACCCGGTGAAGTCGTTCGGTTTGCCGACGGGCCCGTGTTCTACACCAGACGGAAGCACGCGACCCTGACGATCTTCGTGAACGACAAACCGTTCACGGATTCCGATGGTGTCAAAGGCGCCATGACCGGCGAGGAGATCGCGGGTTTGGTCGCCGATGATCCCAAGCAGTTCGACGTGATCAAGCTGCCGACCGAGGAATCGATCCAACTGGATCAGAAGATCAAGATTCAGAATTGTGATCGTTTCAAGGTCGTGAGGAAGATCGTGACGGGTGGCTACGAATCGACCCGCCTCGACCGCGAGTTGGAGAAACTGCGGGAGGGCGGCGCGAAGGTCACGTTTGTGCCAGAGGTGCCTGCCGTCGTGTACCACGACATTCCGGCGCGAAAAGGATACCCCCATCTGGAGGCGACAGACGTTCTGGTGACGGTGCCGGGCGGATACCCTGGCCAGCCCTTGGACGGCGCGTTCCTACCTCAAGGATCCCCGCTCCTCGGTAAGGTGGCAGGAGCGCCTCAGGGCCAGACCGTCCAAGCCTTGGACCGGACGTGGCAATTGGTGAGCTACCATCCCCACGCCGGTGGCGGAGCACCTCCCTGGAACAAGGACAAGCACGGATTCCACACCTACGTGGACGAACTGCTGAGTTGGGTGCATCGCGCTAAGCAATGAGGGCTTCCAATGATCCGAAGAATTCAGAAACGGTGCGTCTTCCGCATCCGGGACTCGGACCGGACGATGCTCGAACGCCTCATCTTCCAACGGTATCCGGATCGCGAATGGGGAACCTTCTTCCGGTTCGGGTTTCGACGGACCACGTGGGGCCTGGCAGCCTGCTTTGTCGGAGCGGAACGCCCCGAGCCGGGAGACCTTGACCGGTCCAGCCCGGTGACGGTGTTCCGCTCCAAGTACATCTTGCGGGCGCACCACATCGTCGAGGACGGGCCGTTCGCCGCAGGGGTGATCCATTCCCACCCGGAGGGGAGCCGGACGTTCCCGAGCAAAACCGACGATGACATGGACGGCTACTTCGGCGCGGAATTCGACCACTACGGAAGGGGCAAGCCGTACGTCAGCCTGATCTTTTCCCGCGATTCGGATGGCGCGTTCCGATTCACCGGTCGTGTCTTTGACCACGGTGAGTGGTATCCGGTCACCGACCTGCTGACGGTGGGCGAAGCGTTGCTCCGCGCCCGAAGCGAGTCGATGTCGCCGCACGTAGACCAGCCATTGGGCGAGGATCCGGAACTCATCGAGAGCCCGACGGCCCGGATCGAGACTCTGCTGGGGCGGGCAGCCTCGGAACGGCTCGCTTCGGCCAAGGTGGGCGTGATCGGTTGCAGCGGGACAGGGTCGCCCGCAGCGCATCTGTTGGCCCGCGCGGGTGTCCAGGATTTCGTCCTGGTCGACCCGCAGGAATTTGCCCCATCGAACCTCGAACGGATGCACGGCAGCCGTTTCGCTGACGCTTTGATGCATTCACCGGCCAGCAAGGTCGCAATCCTGGCACGCCTCATCCACGAAATTAACCCGCACGCGAACGTCACGGCCATTCGGGGGAACGTTCTCGACGAGATCGTGTCGGATGCCCTGCTCGACTGTGACCTCGTGTTGGGCTGCATGGACACGCAGCATGGCCGCGCGGCTCTGGGCGATCTTGCCTCGCATTATCTGCTTCCGTCCATCGATGTGGGTGTCGCAATGCGGGCCAAACACGACACGCTCCAGGCACAACTGGTCGAAGTCTGCAAACACACTCCCGACCTCCCGTGTCCGTTCTGCCTAGGACGCATTGACCAGAACGCCCTGGCCTACGAGTTGATGACCGATGGAGAACGCAAATGGCGGCAGGAAGCGGCCGCGTTGGCTGTCGAGCGGGGCGTCGACGGCGCCCAATACTGGGGCGGTGCGCCGCCCGCGGAGTTGACCGTCGGCTACCTCACAAGCCTCGCGGGCAGCCTGGTCGCCGGCTATGCCGAGAACTGGCTGACGGGCGCTGCCACCATGCCGCACCCGCGCTTTCAATTCGACATCGGGTGGACCAAGCTGGGCGTGAATCCCATTGAGGGGACCCGTCAGCCAGGTTGCTCGTGCGGGCGAACCATCGGACACGCCGATCAGGCCCGCGCGGATCGCAGCGTTAGCCGCCCGCCGCATTGGAAACCCCCGGCGACGGTGCCGGTCTCTGGAGGACGTATTTTGGTGCCTGGCCTCGCCAGAGATCGGGGCTTGAGTGCGCCCATCCGAAAGAATCGCAACTGACGACTGGCAGAATTCTTAATAAGAGAACGGGGCGTTGGAGGCTGTGAGGTGAGAAGTCGGCGAGCGGGACAAGCCACTCCGGGGGCGGGCGGATGCTACGGACCCCGGGTTCAGGCGTGGCTCGCGGAAATCGATTCCGTGAAACCCGAGCCCGTTCACGAGGGACACATCATGCCCCAGCACGGCCTTTTGTCCCCTTGGGCGGTCGTGCGTGAGAAAGACCTCGGGGCATGGGTCGGAGGGGTCAACATCGCAAAGGGCGCCGTGATTCTTGGGTGGCTGCGTCCCCGGCAGCGCACACGCCGTGCCGTCATTTTCGCGGGCCACGACATTGTCGAGTTCAATCGCCGGCTCCTCCAAGGCGAACAAGGCCTCCGAGAGATCCTAGAGGCGGCGCGCTGCGGTGGGAAGGCCCGGTCGGGTGTTTCTGCGGTCCCTTGTTCGAAGGCGGCAGCTTCCCGGCCGAGGCAGAGTTCCTGGACCGAGTGATCGCGCAACGCGGCGGCTGGACGGACATGGACAAGGCACAGCCATACGAACCCGGACAGCAGTTGGCATCGGCGGTCTGCCCGCTCGACTCCCGCTGGCCACGCTGCTATCCTACTTTTGATGGTCGAAGCGGTTCATCCGGGTCACCGGACCTTCCTGCGGCCTGGCGAGACGGCATTCGCCTGCAAGGGTGACGCAGGCGATTTCCCATCCATCGGATTTGAAGGGCCGAGCGTGAACTTCATCTTGCACAAGAAGCTGCAGGAGGCGCTGTAGGACGACCCCTCGACTGAAACTCGGCGATTCAAGCATCGAATGAGTAGGAACGGACCAACTACGAAGAGATCCCGCAAGAGCTCCAGTGTTCCGGGCCAAGCCCTCGGCTATTCACTCCAGTTCACGCGCATGGCGGCAATGCTCTTCGAGTCGGGACCAGGCAGTCTCGTCAGTTTTGAGGCTTTCGAGGACGTCGGTGAGGATTCGCGCGAAGGCATACGCACATTCGAGCAATCCAAAAGCGCCCTCACGAGCAATCCTCTCGGTGACCGCTCGGTCGACTTGTGGAAGACAATCGGGAATTGGGTAGATGCGATCAAGAGCGAGCCGAGAAGTGCCGATAGACTCAGGTTCAAGATTTACGTGTCCCGACCAACGACCGGAAACCTCGCGGACAAATTTCACGCCGCGAAGTCTGTCGCGGAAGCCAAGGCTGCTTTGGCCGAAGCGAAGAAGCTCTTCTGGGGATCAAAGGCGAAATCCGGATCGCAAAGGCCCTTGTCCACCAAGCTGGCGGTTGAAGTGGAACGCGCGTTTTCCGCGCCGGAAGAAATCCTGGTTTCGGTCATTAAGGCGTTCACAATTGAACGAGGCTCTGGAAGGCCCCAAACAGACTTCGCTGAGATCCTCGACAAGCATTACGTCCCGCGCAATCGTGTCGAGACCGTGGCCAACTACGCTGCCGGTTGGGTGAAACGTCAGGTGGACAAGCTCTTGGAACAGCGACGTCCTGCGGTCATCGCGTGGGAAGATTTCCACCAGGAGATGACGACATTCATTCGCAAAGTTGCCGAGCGTGACATCCTTCAGAGCTTTGCGCCCGAGCCAACTCCAACCGAACAAACGGAACTCCTTCCAAGACTTTTCGTTAGGCAAATGGAACTCATCGAACTGGAATTCGCCGAGCGTCTCGAAGCGGTCAGCCATTTCTTCAAGGCATCACTTGACCGTGCAAAATGGGGCGAGAGCGGCGAAGTCCATCCCTCTTCGCTAGACGACTTGGACAGCCGGCTCTTTCAGACCTGGAAGAACCACAGGCGGAAATCCTTCATTCAGGCGGCCGACAAGACCGATACCGACAAAGGTCAACTCTTGTTTTCCGAGTGCATGCTTCACAAGGACATGCTGGAAGGAGCCGAGACCCCGCCGCATTTCATTCCAGGCTGCTTTCATCTGCTCGCCGACGACCTGGAGGTCGGATGGCACCCCAACTACGTCGCTGAACTCCCCAACAAGGTCGCAAGGACAACCCCATGAGCGTGCTCTCGCGAGAAGTTCGATTCACGCAAAATCCCGCGTTGGGT
The DNA here is from genome assembly GCA_964651705.1 of uncultured Verrucomicrobiales bacterium. Classification (GTDB taxonomy): domain Bacteria; phylum Verrucomicrobiota; class Verrucomicrobiia; order JADLBR01; family JADLBR01; genus JADLBR01. Next base: position 4,687 of record CAZYWZ010000022.1, on the reverse strand, counting down.
GCCTCCCTCCAATGGCGGTTTGCCTGTGGCTACGGCGGGTCGCACCCGACAGCCGCCCACACTCCCCTTCCTCTCCTCTTCCTCGTTGTCCCGATTGTCCTCCACGAGGCAACGCTGAGCTTCATCGCGGGCACACAGCGAGCGTCGGGTCTGCGCGCGTGTGTTGCAAAGTTCGGCGAATCGGCCTCAGCCAAGCAGGACGTGCTTCTCGCGATTCATGATCGGGTCCGGCAGTGGCGAGACCTTTCACTTGAGTCACTCCGGATGGCGCTTGCCGCTCGTCTTCTGCACTTGACTCTCGAAGGAACCGTGTTGCCGCTTTCGCAAACGGAGCCCATTTCCGGGATTCCGCCCACGATTCGGAAGCTTCATCGCGCGAGCGAAAAGCTGGGCTGCTGGTGCGGGCAGCTTACATTGCACGAACTGTCTAACCTCCTGCGACTGCGTTTCTAGCCATGTACTTTCAAATCAAAGAACTCGTGTTGTGGCCTCGAAAGCAGGGTTTCGAACCACGGCGGTTGCCGTTCGAGGCCGGCAAGGTGAACGTCGTCACAGGCGCTTCGCGCACCGGCAAGTCGGCAGTCACGCCGATAATCGACTACTGCCTGGGAGCGCATACATGCGCCATTCCCGTGCAGACGATTCGCGATGCGTGCGCGTGGTTCGGCGTTGTCATCAGGACGGCACATGGCGAGAAGCTTATCGCCAGGAGAGAGCCGGGACTGCAGCGGACCACGGAAGACATGTTTCTTCTGGAAGCGGCCAACGTCGAGGTTCCACGGGAGATTCCGGCAAAGAACACGAACGCCGACCAAGTCCGACGCATGTTGGACGAACTGTGCGGTCTGACGAATCTCGACTTCAGTGCGGGCACGACGCCAAGCGGCTATTCTGGGCGTCCCAGTTTTCGGGATCTCGGGGCATTTGTGTTTCAGCCGCAGAACATTATCGCAAATCGCGACATTCTGTTCTACAAGGCTGACACCCACGAACACCGCGAGAAGCTCCGAACGATCTTCCCATATGTTCTCGGCGCCATCACACCGGAACTGCTCGCCAAGCAGCACGAACTCCAACAGTTGGAGCGGGAACTGCGCCGGAAGGATAGGGAACTGAAGGATGCCCAGGAGGTCTCCGCACAATGGGTCGCCGAGATTCAGTCCAAGGTCACAGAGGCGCGCGAGCTCGGATTGCTCCCTAGTTCGGCTCAATCCAACTTGGCGCTTGAAGAGCTGCTGGACCTGTTGCGTGGGATCGTGAAACGCACCGACGTGAGCCTCCAAGTGAGTGCGACGACCATCTCCGAGGCGCTGAACGAGCTGATGAAGTTGGAAAAGGAGGAAGCGGAGACCTCGCGAAGTCTGGGCAGCCTTCGTCGCCGCCTCAGTGAAATGAAGCGGTTACGCGAGACCGCCAGTGCGTACCACGAGGCGCTGCAAATCCAGCGAGATCGCCTCAAAGTCGCCGATTGGCTCGCAACTCAGCATACAGGCAACGCGGAGTGCCCGGTGTGTGGCGGTGACCTCGGCGAATCCGGAAACAATCTGAAACAACTGGTCTGCGCGCTTGGCGAAATCGAAAAGACCGCCGGGGTCACACAGGAAATTCCGGCCGCCTTCGACAAGGAATATCAACGCGTGCAAACCGAAGCGCGCGAGATGGCGGAGAAGCTCGAGGCAGTTCAGATTCGCCGCCAAGCGCTGGAGCGAACATCGGCAGAGGTGAGAGATCGCCAATTCAAAGCTTCTCGTGCCTCACGGTTTGTGGGCAGCCTTGAGAATGCGCTCGAGATCTATGATAGGCTCGGGCAGGACAGCAAACTCGTCGCGGAAGTGGCGGCGCTCAAGGAACGAGTGGCCGCGCTTCGTCAAGAAATCAGCTCGAGTGACATCGAGGGCCGAAAGCGTCGGGCTTTGGCAAGAGTGAACGCGAACGCTGCCAGGCGGCTTCCCAGACTGGACGTCGAACGCCCTGACGATCCGATTTCGTTGTCGATTCAAGACCTAACCATTCAAGTGGAGAGACACCAGCGCGCAGATTACCTGTGGGAAATCGGTAGTGGCTCAAACTGGCTCGCCTATCATCTTGCTGTCATGGTTGGCTTGCAGGAGTTCTTCCTCGGCCTCAAGCACAGCCCGGTGCCGGGTCTGCTCCTGTTCGATCAGCCAAGCCAGGTCTATTTCCCCAAGCGACTGGCCACACGGCCCGACGAAGAGGAACAAGATCCACAACTCACGAATGACGAGGACGTGGAAGCCGTTCGCAGGGCGTTCGAGGTAATGGCGCAGGACGTTGTCGATTCTAAAGGGCGGCTTCAGATTATTGTGCTGGACCATGCCGCCGAAACTGTTTGGGGTGGAATCGAAGGGATCCACCTCGTCGAGGAATGGCGTGGCGGTCTCAAGCTCGTTCCTGTCCAATGGCTCGAATAATCTTCCTGTGACAGTCGATTCGTTTTGACAGGTTAAGCCTGGTCGTCTGGGCGAGTCCACTAGCCGAACGGGCTGGATTGTGGTGCCTTCGCACCGTTGCAAGACGGTCAGGTGAGCCTCAGGCAGCGGGTCGGGAGGAAATCTCATGGATCATCGCAAACCACGAAGGCAGAGAGCGAAAGCAGTGTGAGTGCCATGCGCCTTCTGTGCTCGTATGCGAGCGTCGCGCGGTGTAATCTTCGTGGGTGAATTCTGCGCCGGCAAATGCTGGGGAATGGCTGGATTCCGAGGACGGCAAACGTGCCGAAGCGGCTTGGCACAGCCTGGTTCGATTCCTCGAGTCTCTGCCATTTGATGGTGCGGGTGCAATCCTAAAGGATCTGAAAGACAACCACCTGCGGCACATCGAGGTCATGAAAAGCGACCTGCCGCTGTGCAAGGCGATCGAACGGGTCGCATGGGATTTCCTCCGGTCTCGATCCGCTGGATGTCCAATGGATGCGTTCACGTTGAGCCACACGGCAGCATCGCTTTCATACCTGCTTTTGCTGGGGCACGCGGAAGCCAATTCGCCCGAACACAGGCTCTCAGCCTTTGAGGAGCTTCACCGTGGCGCCCTCAACCAATTTTTGACCTACTGTGATTGCCAGATCCAGCCTTTGTGTCGGTACATCAAGGAGATCGGCGATTTCGTCAGCAGTCTTTCATTGGGAGGATCACGGGTATTCCTTGTCGAACTGCCGATTGGAAACTCGCTGATCGTGGAATTGCTCTTCAGAGCGTTAAGAAAATCGGTGTCGGTGGAGGTGATTCAGGCGGCGCTGTCGCGAAACGACTCAAACAGTCTCGGTGTGACGCGTCGGGACCTGTTGGCCGACAAGCTGCGGGGCGCGGGTTTGATGAAAAACGACGTGGTGATCTATTTCGATGAGTGGGTGACAGGTGCCAATTTTTTTGGACTGTGCAAACTGCTACACAAGATCCTGCCGCCCACTGTTTTTCTTCTTCCGATCGCAGTGCTATCGGAGAACGCGAGCAACGAGCGGCGGTTTGCGACGTTCCAAGCGCAGCATGACCGATTGGGAAAAGTGTGGGGAAGCCGAGCGCTGGAATTTCGGCGAACCTTGCCGCCATTCCCGACGAAATTTCAGCTGCTTGGGCAGTTCTTCTGGAGCGAGATGGATCGCATGGCGGGATATCGAAAGATGCAGGTCCACGGCTCCTTTTTTAGTTCAATCGATTCAACGATCCGCCTTTTGAAGTTGAATCGAAGCGCGCTGGAGGCGGCGGTGCGCGTGCATGTGGCGGAAGTTGCGCAGAAGGCTGGCTTGCCGCAGCCTGTCGACAAGTGCGAGATGAGGCTTGCTGCTGCCTTCCCTGAAGCCTATCAGGATTACTTCACCTTGCGCGATGCCCTAAAAGAGTCAGGCGTTGATGTCTCGGTTCGATCTGACGTGAACACTGAGGCGGAATTTGAGGAAGTTCTAAGGGGTTATGAGCGGCTTGTGGCGAATAGACCCGCAAAGCTGGCTCTGTTTCTGGCGACGGCGTATATCATGCGGTTCGCAAGTAGTGATCCGTGCGACAGATACTACTTTAGGGAGCATGCGCCTCGGGTCGTAAGACTTCAGGGGCGCATGGATCTTATGCATTCCGAAGCGCTGAAGTTTCTAGAGGCGCGTATGACTGGCGTGTGAAGGAAGCGCTTCAGGGTGAATGGATATGGAAAAACAACTTGGATTAAAGAAATACGGCTTTGAGCTTGGCGGTGTCGGTTTTAAGGGTGTCCGGATCGCCGGCGTAGGTGACGGCGCCGACCTTGAGGCAGTACACGCGGTGGCAGAGAGCAAGGACCTCGCGGACCTTCTGCTCGACGATGAGGACGGCGACGCCGTTGTCGCGGTTGAGTTGCTGGATGCGTCCAAGCGCTTCGCCGATGAGGGCCGGGGCCAAGCCGAGGGAGGGTTCGTCGAGGAGGAGGAGCCGGGGAGAGAGGACCAGGGCGTTGGCTAGGGCGAGCATTTGTTTTTCGCCGCCGGAGAGGGTGCCGGCGCGCTGCTTCAGGCGATCACGGAGTGCGGGGAAGGTGGCCAGTGCCCGCTCGATGCCTTCGAGTCGTGCTGCCTTGTTCGGCAAGGTGGTGCCACCGACTTCGAGGTTTTCCCGGACGGTCAGGTCGGTAAACACGCGATTCCCCTGCGGTGTCGCCGGTCACTCAAAACCAGCCAGGACCGGTCACATCAAAACCAGCCACT
>CAZYWZ010000021.1:0-76805 GCA_964651705.1 uncultured Verrucomicrobiales bacterium | reverse complement strand
GTGGATTCGGCAGCGTGCGCCAAGGCGCAGCCTACCATTTTCCGCCCCGGTGGTGGCCCGCGGGCGGGGAATGGAATCTGACTTGAAAACTCCCGCCCGTAGCCACGGTCGTGAGACCGTGGACGCGCCTGGCGAGCGCCCGGGCCCATCTGTCACCAGATGGGCTACGATTTTCTGCCGATCGTTTCCGCTCTGGCGCCGCAGCCCATCCGTGACCAGATGGGCTACGCTATGCATCGCCTTGGCCGCCGGTTGCCCTGCGGCCGATGCGGCGCGCCGTCCCAACATCCTCTGGCTGATCGGGGAGAACCTCTGCCACGACCTGGGCTGCTACGGCGCGAAACAGGTCGCGACGCCAAATCTGGACAGGTTGGCCGCGGAGGGCGTCCGCTACACCCGCGTTTTCTCGACCAACCCGGCCTGCGCGCCGAGCCGGTCGGCATTTTTCACCGGGATGTACCAGACGACTACCGACACGCATCCCATGCGGTCGCATCGCGACGACGATTTCCGATTGCCCGAGGGCGTCCGCCCCATCACGCACCGCCTGCGCGACGCGGGCTATTTCACCGCGAACATCAAGGCCATCGGCGATCGGTCCGTCGGCACCGGGAAGCTGGATCTGAATTTCGTCAACGAGGGCCCGATCTACATGTCGGACGACTGGTCGGCGCTCAAGTCGCGCCAGCCCTTCTTCGCGGTGGTGAACTCGCACGAGATGGAATACGACATCTATGATCGGAAGAGCGCGAAGAAGGAGCGCGTGGAGTGGGTGGGGGAGCGCGAGCATCCCAAGGTGGCGACGCCCGAGAACGTGACGCCGCCGCCGTACTACCCCGACCATCCCATCGCGCGCGAGGAGTGGGCGCGATTCCTCAATTCGGTCTCGAGCATGGACCGCCGTATCGGCTGGGTCTTGGACCGCCTGCGCGAGGATGGGCTGGAGGAGGATACCGTCGTCATCTTCTTCGGCGACAACGGGCGCCTCGAGCCGCGCGGGATCCACTGGTGCTACGACAGCGGGTTGCACGTGCCGATGATCGTCCGGTGGCCGAAACGCATACCCGCGCCTGCGAAGTTTGAATCAGGTTCGGTGGACGACCGCGTCATCAGCCTGATCGACGTCACCGCGACGACGCTGGCGATCGCGGGCGAGCCGCGGCCACCCCTGATGCAGGGGCGGGTGTTCCTCGGCGACCGCCCCGACCCGCCGAGGCAGTATGCCTTCTCCGCGCGCGATCGGATCGACGAGACCATCCAGCGCATCCGAACGGTGCGGGACGCGCGCTTCCGCTACATCCGGAACTTCACCCCGGGCCCGACGTTCGCCTCCCTGAACCGATACAAGGAGAAGTGTTTCCTCGTCATCCCGCTGATGCGCGAACTGCAGGCGCAGGGAAGACTCGACGGACCGCCCGCGGCCCTGATGGCGATGGGCGGCCCCTCGGAGGAATTGTATGACACTGACGCGGACCCCCACGAGATCCGCAACCTCATCGACTCCCCGGACCCCGCGCACCGGGAGGCGGCAATGCGCCTGCGGGCCGCCCTGGACACCTGGATCGTCGAGACCGGCGATCGCGGGCAATGGCCCGAGCCCCCCGAGGTGGTCGCGTCCTTCGAGAAGGAGATGCACGACTGGTTCGGGACGCCGGAATGGGCGGGCGGGGGACGACTCGTGGTTGCGGCCATGCTGCGCGATGCGTTGGCGCTCGATGGCGCGCATGACATCGAGGTTCGGGATGGAATCGGGTATGTCGCGGGCAAGGGCGGCTCGCTCGCCATCGTGGATTTTAGCCGACCGGCGGCACCGAAGTGCCTGTGGTCCGTGCGCGACCCGAGGGCGTACGAGGACGCGGAGACGGTCTTGCCGCTCGGGGATGGGCGACTGCTCCTCGGCGCGCGCGACCTGTTTCTGTTCGATGTGAGAAATCCCGGCGCGCCGCGGCAATTGGCGGCCATCGCCGACCGCCCCCGCGTGGATAAGATCAACGGCCTGGTCCGTCTCGGCGACACGGTGCTGGGCTCCAACAAGCAGGGCTTCATCGTGGCCGCCGGGATCGAAGCCGATCCGCCCGCGGTTAGGGCCGCGGGTGCCCGCGATGCCAAAGGCCTCGATGGTCTCACCTCGCCACACGACGTGGCCCTGTGCGGCGACCTGCTGGTCGCTGTGGATCCAAATGGTTTCGGCGAAAGCGGCAGGCCGGGGCGGCTCGCGATCTACCGGGTTCGCGAGGCGGGGTCGGGCGCCGTGTTGCCCCCGGAACAGTGGCAACTCGTCGGCAAGCTGGAGGACCCACGACTCGCGGGGGCGAACCGCGTGATGGTGGGGGGACATTTCGCCTACGTCGGCTCGGCGCTCTCACCCAAGGCACCGAAAGATGGGCGACTCGTGGCGAATGCCAGCGTGGTGGACCTGTCCGATCCATCGGCGCCAAGGCTGCGTGGCGTGCTGGCGTTCCCTGACGCGCGCGGGCCCAACGGTCTAGAGCTGGCCGGCGCCACGGTCTACGCGTCCGGTGGGCAGACCGTCCAGGCCATCGATGTGTCCGACCCTGACAAACCCCGCGAGACGGCGCGGGCGTCCCTGGGATGGATCCTGCCGGGCGGCGCCGACGATCTCCACGACCTCGTCTATCGCGATGGATTTCTTTTCGTGACCGCGCAGACCACGGATGCGGTCGTGGTCCTGCGGGCCGCGGGGCGATGATGGCGGGCGGGAATGCCTGCGCCACAAGGAGAAGTTTCCCCCTGAAGATACAGGACTCCCGTCGGGTTGCGGTGCCGGTGAGACGGGTCCATGGTTTCACCAGACGGAACGAGAAAGAGGATGCCATGCCCGACAGACTATCCGACAGGAGATGTAAACCGTGCGCCGGTGACGCCAAACCGCTGGAGGGAGACGCGCTCAACCGGTTGGCGGGACAGCTCGAGGAGGGTTGGGCTGTCGAGGGCGGGCACCATCTCAAGAAGGCGTACGAGTTCGAGAATTTCCGGCGCGCGCTCGATTTTGTGAATCGGGTCGGTGAGATCGCGGAGGAGCAGGGCCACCATCCCGACATCTTGCTGACATGGGGCAGGGTGGAATTGAGGATCTGGACGCACAAGATCAATGGCCTCACCGAGAGCGATTTCATCCTTGCCGCCAAGGCGGACGCGGCGCGCCGGGGATAGCCAGAAACTTCGCCCCCGCCGGCCCTATTTTGGACTACGGCGTGGTAGCGCCGCTTTGGATCGCCCCGGAGGGTCCGGGTGCGCCCGGCGCGAGACTCTCCAACAGGGCCCGACGCGCCCATCCAAAGCGGCGCTACCACGCCGCAGTCCACATCGGCCCTCCGATTGATCCGCGCAACAGCCTGCGTGTCATAGGATCCTTCGTGCGCTTGGCCCTGTCCGAGCTTTGGAGTTTCAGGTCAGCCCCACCCGCGGCGCGCGAGCGCGCCGGATCATTCAAGGGGGAAACTACACTCCCGCTGCCGCCTGGCACAGGCGGCCTACAAAAATTGTAGGGCGTCTCGGTGAGATGCCGCCGGGGGCGAAGTTTCTGGCCAGCGGCCCGTTGGCCCATGCCGCGTCCGACAGGCTGCTGACTCGCACGGTTTTGTGCGAGCGTGTGGCGCAAATCGAGGGGTGTTCGTGGTGGATGCGAGGGTCTGCCGGCGGTAGTCATTGGGTGTATGCCAGAGACCATGGGGCATGGATTGTCGGGAGTCGCGCGCCGGCGGCGCAGTCGCCTCAGGTGGGACGTGTTTGGGCCGCTGGCCGCGCTCGCGATGCCCGCGTTCGGGGCGGCGGGAGGCCCCGGGGCCACGGCGGGATTGGCGTCGGAATTCGTGGAACCGCCGGATGCCTCTCGGCCCGGGGTCTACTGGTATTTCATGGATGGGAACCAGGACCGCGAGGCGATGGTGGCGGATCTGGAGGCGATGCGTGGCGCGGGGATTCGGAAGGCGCTATTCCTGGAGGTGAACATCGGGGTGCCGCGCGGGCCGGTGGATTTCATGAGCGAGGCATGGCAGGAGAACTTCGCCCATGCGGTGCGGGTCGCCGAGCGGCTGGGGATCGAGATCATCTTGGGCACTGGGCCGGGCTGGTGCGGGGCCGGGGGGCCATGGATCGAGCCGGCTCAATCCATGCAGCATCTTCGCGCGAGTTCGGTCGCCGCCGCGGGGCCGGGGCCATTCACGGCCAAGCTGCCGGTGCCGGCGTTGCGCGAGCCGTCGCGATTCGCGGGGCTGTCGCCAAAGCTGGCCGAGCGGCGCGCGGCCTGGCATGCGGATGTGAGCGTGCTGGCTTTCCCCACACCGGCCAAGGCCGCCCCGCCCGATCTTTTGGACGTGAAGGTCTTGAATGAGACCCAGCCCTATTCCATCTGGAAGCACGTTCCTCGTTTCATCGCGACGCAGGCCGAATACCCCGAGCCGCCAGGCGGCGCGATCATCGACCCGGCCAAGATCGTGGATCTGACCTCGCGCCTCCGGCCGGATGGTTCGCTCGACTGGGAGGTGCCGCCGGGCCAGTGGACCGTCATGCGTTTCGCGGCGCGCAGCACGGGGGTGACCTCCCGACCCGCCCCCGAACCGGGGCACGGGTTCGAGGCCGACAAGTTCAACGCGGAGGCATTCGCCTATCACTTCGGTCAGTTCCATCGGAGGCTCATGGACAGGGTCGGTCCCCGGCAGCCGGGGCGGGGGTGGACCGCGTTGCATTTAGATAGCTGGGAATCGAGCTCGCAGAACTGGTCGGGGGCCTTCCGCGAGGAGTTCCGTCGGCGCCGGGGCTATGATCCCCAACCTTACTTTCCCGCCTATGCCGGGCTCATCGTCGGGTCGCGTGAGAAGACCGAGCGCTTCCTGTGGGATCTGCGCAAGACCGCGCAGGAGCTGGTGGTCGAGAATCACGCGGGGGCCATCCGGCGCATGGCCCACGAGAATGGTTTCTATTACACGAGCCAGTTCTACGACATGAACCCCGCCGGGGATCTGGATCTCGGCGCGGTGGCGGACATCCCCTCGTGCGAGTTCTGGTCCGGGAAAAACGACACCGTGTACAGTTGCGTCGAGGCGGCGGCGGTGGCGCACACGATGGGCCGCCCCGTCGTCCGGGCCGAGGCCTTCACCTCCAACCCTAAGCACGGCTACGGTGACAACCCCGCCGACATGAAGAACCAGACCGACTGGGCGCTGGCGATCGGCATCAACGATTTCATCTTCCACACCTACCAGCACCAGCCGCTCGGATTGGATGGCCCCAAACCCGGCATGGCGATGGGACCGCACGGCATCCACTGGCACCGCAACCAACCCTTCTGGCCGATGGTCGGCCCGTACCACGACTACATCGCGCGCTGCGGGCACCTGCTGCGGCAGGGGGTGTCCGTTGCCGACATCCTGTACCTCGCGCCCGAGGGCGCGCCGCATATCTTCATGCCGCCCGAGGACGCGATGCTCGGCGAAGGGCTTTTCCGCGAGAAGAAGGGTCACGGCTTCGATGCCGTCAGCCCGGGGATCCTCATGGCGCGCGCCAAGGCCGAGGGTGGCCGCATCGCTTTTCCCGAGGGAAGCTCGTATCGCGTGTTGGTCTTGCCGGCGGGCGCGACCACGACCCCAGAACTGCTGGCGAAGATCGGCCAACTGCTCCGCGATGGCATCACCGCCATCGGGACTCCCCCCGTGAAATCGCCGAGCCTCTCGGGTTTTCCGGGCTGCGACGAGCAAGTGGCGTCGCTGGCGCGGGAGATCTGGGGTGGGGCGCAAGCGCCCGGGCAGGTTGCCGAACGCCCAGTCGGCAAGGGCCGCATCGTGTGGGGAGGGGAGAGCACCGCCCCGGCCAGCGCCGACATGCTGTACCCCTCGTACGCATCGGCCGTCGCCTATCTGGAGCGGCAGGGGATCGGCCCCGTGTTTGCCTCCGATGGCCCCGTGCGTTACCACCAGCGCCGCACGGAAGCGCGGGATATCTTCTTCGTCTCCAACCGCGAGCCGAAACCCGTCGAGACGGCATGTGCATTCCGCACCGATGGCGGCGCGCCCGAGTTATGGGATCCGGTCAATGGCGAACGCCGGCGGTTGCCAGAATTCGCGCGCCGGGGCGAAACGGTGGAGGTGCCCCTGCGTTTCGCTGCCCATGAGGGTTACTTCGTGGTCTTCGATCGCCCGGCCAACCGCGATGCGGCCGCCCCCGGCGGCAAGAATTTCGCCGACGAAGAGACGGTCGTCGGGATCGATGGGCCTTTCGATGTCGCCTTCGACCCGGCGTGGGGCGGTCCCGGGACGCCGGTGACCTTCGACCGGCTCTCCGACTGGAAGGACCATTCCGATCCCGGCATCAAATACTACAGCGGTACGGCAACGTATCGGAAAGTGTTCCGTGTTCCGCTTTCGGTTTTCGGCGAGGCAGGACGGAAGAGCGAAAACGAAAGCCGGAACACGGAAAACGGAACGCGGATCACGCTCGTCCTCGACCTCGGTTCCGTCCACAAGATCGCGAGGGTGACGTTGAACGGCGAGGACATGGGCGTCGTCTGGACGCCCCCGTTCCGGGTGGATGTCACCGGCAAGTTGCGCCACGGCGACAACGCGCTGGAAATCGTCGTCGCGAACACGTGGGTCAACCGGCTGATCGGCGACCAGCAAACGGGGAACAAAGACGTGCGCCAACTGCGCTGGGAGTCCGGCATGCTCGGTGAAAGGCCGCATCCCGCGGGACGCTTTACCTTCACCACGGCGAGGGATTACACCGCCGATTCCCCGCTTCAGCCTTCCGGCCTCCTCGGCCCCGTCGGCGTTCGCGTGATTCGGAGGTAGGGGTCAGACTGCATGCCCCGCGTCGGGGCGCCACCGGCGCGGAAAATGTAGCCGATCGCCCCAAGGCGATGGGCGCGTGGGTCCAAGTGGTGCGGGCCAAATGCCTTGGGGCGTTCGGCTACGGGAATTTTGATCAAACCAGATCCCATCCGGCAACCGCCGGACCACCGGGGGTGAAGATCCCAGCTTCTCCCCCAGTGCAAAGCGGTGCGGGGACGCACCGCACTCCAAAGCGCTGCGCGCGAAATGGGTCGCGCTCAGGGAGCGTTGACACTGTCCAAGGCTGTCGCCGGATTTCGGCAGAAGGCCTTTGGAGTGCGGACCGTCCCCGGGCCGCTTTATGCGGAAAAATGGAAATTTCAGAGTCAGTCAAAAAATCCCGGCAACGGAACTTATGGCTAGGGCGTTCTCACAAACTCTGTAGGCGTTTCCGACGCTATCGAGATCGAAGGGGGCCGTTGCCGGGCCGGGATCGGACGATTACCGCGGGCGGTCCTTGGGCTTGGGGGCGGTTTCTCGGGCGCGGCGCTGCATGAGGTCGAGGTAGTGGTCGGCCTCCTCGACGCTGGCGAAGACGGTCTCGTCGGGCAGGGCGTTGGCGATGTCAATGACGGCGCGGATGGGTGGCTGGAGGTTCACGAAGAGGCACTGGGCGCCTTGGCCGGAGAGCAACCTGTTGGTGCGCATGAGGACGCGGAGGCCCATGCTACTGAGGTATTCGAGGCCGGCCATATCGAGGATGAGGACGCGGGTCTCGGGCACCAGCACCGGGCGGAGGCTCTCCTCGCACTGGGCGTGCGTTGTCGTATCCAGTCGTCCGGTCAGGCAGACGCGGAAGCGGCCCTCGGATTGGTTCTCGACGGTGATTTCCAGCATGGCGTCTCTCCTTTTGGTGGCGTGCCGGCCGGCCTGGCCCGGCGCGGGGTCCCTCTCACACGTAGGTTTTCCTTAGCAAGTCGGCTGCGCTCTCGTCCAGCATTTCTCGACGGCGCAGGTCCTCGAACCGCGCCAACAGGTCCTGGGCGCCCAGCCGCTTCTTGTCTGCGCCCTCGAATTGGCAGGCCACCGCGCCGCGATGCATAATGACGATGCGGTCGCCGAGGTTGACAGCCTGCTGCATGGAGTGGGTGACCATGAGGGTCGTGAGCCTTTGGCGGCCGACGATCTCCGACGTGGCGCGGATGACGAGGTCGGCGCTCTTCGGGTCGAGGGCGGCGGTGTGCTCATCCAGCAGCAGGAGGGACGGTTTGAGCCACGTGGCCATCAGCAGGGTGAGGGCCTGACGCTGGCCCCCGGATAGGCTGCCGATGGCGTTGCCGAGCCGATCCTCAAGGCCCATCCGCAACTCCCGGATCCGGTCGCGGAGTTCGTCCTTGAGGCTCTTTGAGAGCGCCCATCCCAGGCCGCGCCCGCGGCCACGCCGGGCGGCGAGGGCGAAGTTCTCGGCGACCGACATGTTTGGCGCGGTGCCGGTGAACGGGTTCTGGAACACGCGTCCGATCAGCCGCGCACGCCGATGTTCTGGCCAGCGGGTGATGTTCTCTCCGGCGAGTTGGATCTCGCCGGCATCGGGATGGAAGGAGCCCGCGATGGCGTTGAGCAGCGTGGACTTGCCGGAGCCGTTGCCGCCGAGGATGACCAAGAAACCGCCCTCCGGGACGCGGACGCTCACGCCGCGGAGCGCGCGGACTTCATTGGCGGTGCCGGCGTTGAAAGTCTTTCCGATGTTGGTGACGGCGAGCATGACGCTTCCTTAAGGCGGGGCCGATGGCCCCGCGGTTCCGGCGGTGCGCCTGCGCCGCGGCAGCAACTGCGGCAGCACCAGCGCGGCGAAAACAAATAGCGCAGTGACCAATTTCAGGTCGTTCGGGTTCAAGCCCCATCTCAGCGCGATGGCCACCAGCAATCGGAACAGCACCGATCCCGCTACGGCACCATAGATTGCCAGGCCCAGGCTGCGCGATCCCGTGAGCGATTCCCCGATGATGACGCTGGCGAGACCCCAGACGATCATGCCGATGCCCATCTGCGCATCGGCGAAGCCCTGATACTGTGCCAGCAGCGCGCCGGAGAGCGCGACGAGCCCGTTGGACAGCGCCAGTCCCCAGACGCGGTAGCGCTCGACGTTGACGCCGAGCGCCCGGACCATCTGCGGGTTGTCGCCGGACGCGCGCATCGCGGTCCCCAGTTCGGTGCGGAAAAACCAATATAGGATCAGGCAGGCGGCGACGATCACGCCGAGCACCGCAAGCAGCGTGGCCAGGTCGCGCGCGCTCACGTGCCATCCCAGCAAGCTGACCTCCGGGGCGGCGAACCACGCCTGCGCCAGCCGCTCGATGCGGGTGGTGAAGCTATCGGCCCCGAGCAGTGGCACGTTGCTCTTGCCCATGATGTGCAAGTTCACAGAATACAGGCCCGTCATGACCAGGATGCCGGATAGCAGGGGGTTGATCTTGAACCGCGTCTGCAGCAGGCCGGTCACCGTGCCGGCCGCCAGGCCACCGCAGGAGCCCGCGAGCGTTGCGAGCCAGGGATCGACGCCGTTCACCAGCAGCACCGCGCAGATGGCGGCGCCCAAGGTGATGGAGCCGTCCACGGTGATGTCGGCGATGTCAAAGACCCGGTAGCTGATGTAGATCCCGAGCGCCAGTAGCGACAGGATCAGGCCGATTGTCAGTGCTCCGAGCAAGAGGGTCATAGGCGGGTCAGGTCACCAGCGGCGCGCACCAGCAGGCGCCGCGGAGGAGTTGGCTCTCGCCGGCGCCACTGGCGTCGCGCCAGTCGTTCAATAGATGCAGCACGCCCAGCACGCGTTCGCTCTCGAACAGCGCCTGGACCGATTCGGTCAGATCCACCCGGCCCTTGCGGATGGGGCGGTAGGGGAACGCCGCCGCGTGGAAATGGCCGCACAGTTCGCCCGAACGGACCAGCGGTTTGAGCAGGAGGGGATTCGGGGCACGGGGACCTCGCGACGCGAAGCCGACGATCAGGCTGATGGAATTGGCAAATGCGGGTTCGGCGGTGAAGCTGACCCAGTCGCGGACGTCCGGGAACGCAAAAATGTCCCGCGAGGCGGGTCTCTCTGCCGTAACCGCTGGCGATCTTTGCAGGGAGGCGCCCACCAGCGACGCAGTCTCGGCCACCATCACGATGCCTGCGGCATCGCTTGCGACGGCGTCGAGGCACGCGCGCGCCACCGCGCTGAACGGAAGGCCGGGTTGTTCTGCGCCCTTGTCGAACCGCAACAGGCGCGCCAGGGCGCCACGGCCCACGATGCCGTAGGCCACCCGGACCGCCGGGGTCAGGGCACTCTGGAGTAATATATAGTCTGGCCGATTGAGGCCATCGGCGGGCTGGCAGACCGCCGCGCCTCCCGCGGCGAGAAATTCGCCCAGGCCCCCGCCTCCAGCGCTGTCGCCGGAGCCGAAGGCGCCGAGCCCTAGGCCGATCGCATCTGCGGCGAACTCGATGCGCTGGGGCGCCGCCGGTGGCGCCCCCTCGAGCCACGGTGTCGGGTCGCCGGGCCATTCGACGCGCAGCGTTCCTCCCGGTGCCAGATCGAAGACCTGCGCCGACGCGCCAGCCTGCGGCAGCGCGATCCCCCGCGAGGGGGCCTCGCCCGCCCCCTTCGCCATCGCCGGCGCGGCCTCGTCGAGATGCAGCAGCATGTGGAGTCCCGCCAACCGCAGGACTTCCCGGACGGGGCCGGACGCGTTGGTGACGGCGAGCCGCCCCTGTATCGCCTGGAGTTGCCGCGAGTGGATCACCAGGATGCGGATTCCCGCGGAGCTGATGTAATCCACCTCGGCCATGTCCACGGCGATCACGTGGTGGCCGGCGCGCACGCATTCGGTCAGCGCGTTCGCCACCTGATCGCTCCAGACCGCATCCATCCGGCCCTTCAGCTTGATCTCGAAGGCTTCGGCTCGCGGCGTGCGGAGGATTTCCATGGGCGTTGGGTTCAGGGTTTGGCGGCGTTCACCCGCCGTGCCTGGCGCATCAGCGCGTCGGGGATGTCCAGGTGCGCGGCGCGGGCATTCTCGGGATTGACGAGGATCTGGACCTTGCGGGGCGGCGAGAGCGGGATTCGCGCCGGGTTTTCGCCGCGCATGATGCGGGCGACCTTGACGGCGGTCTCGCGCCCGGAATCGTAGTAGTCTCGGGCGAGGGCGACGGAGGCTCCCTGTTCGACCGCCGGGCCGAAGCACGCGAAGAGCGGCAGCCGCGCCTGGGCGGTCGCGCGCGCGATCGTGGGAAAGCCGGCGACGCAGATGTTGTCGAGGATCTGCGTGACCGCGTCGAGGCGTCGGCCGCAGAGCGCCAGCGTCGCATCGGCGAGTTCGCTGGCGGAATTGGCCGGGACCGTCTCCACGGTCAGTCCGCGGCGCGCGGCCTCTGCCACGAACAGGTCCTTGTTCGCGACCGAGTTGGCCTCGGCGGGGCAGAAGATGGTCCCGACGCGCCGGATCTTCGGGAAATGCTCTTGGATCAACTCGGCCATCTCGCGGTAGGCCCCCATCGTGTAGACTCCGGTGACGTTCGGGAGATGGTCCTCGTCCGTCTTCCCGACGCCCGCCACGAAGGGGTCGGCCACGACGGTGAACGCCACCGGCTTGGAGCGCACCTTGCGGAGCGCGGTCTGGAGCGTGGGCGTGCTGTACACCACGTAGAGGTCAACGCCCGCGGTCTCGGCGGAATCGAAGAGTGAACCGAGCGTGGCCATGTCGCCCTGCGCGCATAGCGACCGCATCGTGAAGTCCCCGCCATCCGCCAGCCCCTCCTCCTTTAATCCGTCCAACAGCCCGCGCATGGCGTCCTCGACCATGATGGACTCGATGTAGGAGACCTGTTGGATCCGCCACCGCCTCGTGGGCGGCGACCCCGCTGGCGGCGCGGCCAAGCCCCCGGTGGTTCGCATGGCGAGCACTTCCGGTGGAAACTCGATGCCGAGTTTCCGCGCCACCTCCTGGTTCAGGATCACCTTCTTCTCCGTGACGTTGCGCATGGGAATCGCCGCGGGTTTCTCGCCGCCGAGGACGCGCGCCAGCGGTTCGGCGGCGGCGAAACCGCTCTGGTAGTAACCGACGCCCACGACCGCCAGCGCGCCTCGCTCCGAGAACTCCGGGGAGTCGATCACCAGCGGGACGTGCGCGGCGGCGAGTTGGCCGACGAGACCGTCGAACGCCTGATAGGCGGTATTGTCTCCCGGGAGATATACCGCGCCCACGCCGCGGGCACCGAGCGATTGCGCCGCCTGCACCACCTCGCTCGTGTTGTTTGCGATCGCCTCCACCAGCTCAAGGCCGGATCGGGCGCACAAATCGCGCAGGACCGAAACCACCTTCACCGAATTGGCCTCCGCGTTGTTGTACAACGTGCCGAGCCGCTTCATTTTCGGGAACGTTAGCCTCAGCATCCGGACCGCGTCTTCGACGGGCGGGAACGAGCCGATGCCGGTGACGAACGGCAGATGGTCCTCAAAGCTCTTGCCCGCGCCGGCGGCGACCGGATCGGAGCAATACGTGAACACGACCGGTTTGCGGCGCACGATGGCGCAAGCCGCCGTTAGCACCGGAGTCGAAAACGGGACGATGACGTCGGCGTCGCCCGCGTCCAATGACTGGATCATCGCCGGGATTCCGCTGATCTCGCCGTTGGCGTGGACCTTTTCCACCACGAGGTTGCGCCCCGCGTCGAGGCCGAGTCCCTTGAGCCCATCGACGAGTCCGGCGATGGCGCTGGCGGTGCCCTCCTCGGGCCCGAAATAGGCGATTCCTATCTTGAATGGCCGTCCGGTCTTGGAGACCGGGGTGCTCGGCCCGCGGCTTGCCTCGCGGGATGCTGTGGCCGCGGCGTCCCTCTCGACCGCGCCGTTCTCGCCGATGATCAGCGACGCGCGCGCGACGAGGTCATCGGGAAACCGCCACGGGTCTCGCAGATTCTTCAAGACCTCCCGATTCAGCATGACGTGCTCGGGCATGAAGTTGACGACGGTCGTCGTGGCGGGATCGGCGCCGCCCAGGATCGAGGCGGCGATATTGCCAATCCGTTGGCCGACCTCGAGGTAGTCGGCGCCGAGATCGAAGAGCGACCCCTCGCGGACGTGGCCGGCGGTGTTGGAGAAGACCGGGATCCTAGCCCTGTGGGCGGCATCGCAGAGCGCTCCGATGGCATTGATTACCGTGACATCGGCGCCGGTCCAGAACGCCTGCGCGCCGCGCGCGACCAGCGAATCGGCGGCCTCGCGCACGTCCTTGCTCTGTTCCACGTGGGCCTCGAGCAACCGCATGCCGAGTTCCCGGCACATCTCCCGGGCCTTGATCGTGCAAGTCTCCGAGTTTCTTTCGGTGGGGTTCCACACCACGCCCACCACCTTCAGGTCGGGCCAGAGCCGCTTCGCCGCGCGGAAGATCTCCTCCACCGGCTGGAACGTCCCGATGCCGGCCATCCACGGAGGCTTGTTGGTGGAGTTCATCTCCCGGATGCCGACGCCAGCGCCGGCGGGATCGGTCACGCCGCCGAAGACGTGGATGGTGCGGCCGTCGCGGTTCGCGTTGGCGACGCACTGGAGGGAGAGGGTGCTGATGCTGATGACCATCTTGAAGCTGCCGTCGGTGACCCGCTTGGCGATGGCGTTGGCCGTGGGGAGGTCGCCCTCGGCGCTGAATCGCTGGAGCGCGATGCGCCCGCCGTCCCGGTAGCCGTCGGCCGCGAGCTTCTCCAGGACGCCGCGCTCCGCATCATCCAGCAGCGCGTTGGAGGCGTGTTTCAGGATGGCCACGGGGACCGGGGCCCCGGCCCGCGCCGCGTCTTCGCGGGCGCCGTTGCGCGAGCGGAGGTCCGAGAGCAGCAGCGTCAGCGCCGCCGCGGCCAGCAGCGCAAGCGACAGGAAAACGCGGCTGAAGAGTTGTCTCATGGGAGGGGCATCGCGGGGTCCCGTCTCGCGATCCGGGGCCGCCGGGGTGATGCGGGGTGCGGGCCCCGGCCCGCGCCGCGTTCCGCCGCGCCGCGCGGCATCGGTCGGGTCCTTTTCGGTTGTCGGTCCATCGGGGGATTCCTAGATTCCAACGGTTGATAAGTGTGCTAATGTTCCCCCCATCGCCGACACCCTCAAGCATCATTTGTTTGGAGCCTCGCCATAGGCTCGGATCTCCATGAGCCCAGAATCGCCGAGTTGCTTCGAGAGACGATTCCAGAATTCCCTGGATGATCTCGCGCGCGCCACCGGGGAGGCGATGCGTTTTATCGGGGATCGCGGCATCGGCGCTGATGCGAGTTATGCCGCCAATCTCGCGATCGAGGAGATGGGGACCAACATTTTGAAGTTCGGCTACGGCGATTCGGGCGTCCACGAGATACTCCTTCGCGTGGAGATCCTGCCCGGGCGGCTGCTCGTGATCATCGAGGACGACGGGCGCGAATTCGATCCGCTGAAGGCCCCGGCGCCGCCGGTCCACCTTCCGCCGGACCTGCGTGCGCCCGGTGGGCTCGGCATCCACCTGGTCCGGAATCTCGCCGAGGACATGCGCTACGAGCGACGCGATGGGCGCAATCGGCTCACGATCGCCATCCGTCGCTGAGGGGAGCCGGGTCATGAACGTGGAATTGCTGCTCAATGTCCCGCTCTTCAGTGGGCTGCCGCCGGACGAGCTGAAGCGGCTCGCCGAGACGCTGCGCGTGCGCGAGGTGCCGCCGGGCGCGGTGCTCTTCCGCGAGGGGGATGCCGGGAACGAGCTCTTCGTGCTGGCGTCCGGTCACATGGACGTGGCCAAGGGGATGGAGTCGCCCGAGGAGAAGATACTGAACACGATCGGCCCGGGCGAGTGCCTGGGCGAGATGAGCCTCCTGATGCCGCACGGGGTGCGATCCGCCGGCGCGAGGGCGAAGGATCGTTGCCGGCTATGGGTGATGACGCGCGCGGATTTCGACGGGCTGCTGCTCCGCCAGCCGCTCCTGGCCTACAACATGGTCAAGGTGTTGAGCGAGCGGCTCGCCGCGACGGACGCGTTCGCGTTCCGGGATCTGGTGGAGAAGAATCGCCAGCTGCAGCGGGCCTATGACGAGCTAAAGGCCGCCCAGGCGCAGATCATCGAAAAGGAGCGTCTCGAGCGGGAGCTTCAGGTCGCCGCAGGGATCCAGGTATCGATCCTGCCCCATGCGTTGCCTGAGGTCGCGGGTTTTGAATTCGGCGCGCGGATCCACTCGGCGCGCGCGGTTGGCGGGGATTTCTACGATGTGCTGCCGCTGGACGATGCCCGCGTCGGCGTGTTGATCGGCGACGTGGCCGGCAAGGGCATGCCGTCGGCGATCTTCATGGCCCGGGCACACGCGCTTATCACGGCGGAGGCGTTGTCCGGCGGGCCGCCTGGCGCGGTCCTGCGCCACGTCAATCGCTACCTGACGCGGCTCGACCAGATCGATCTGTTCGTCACCGTCATCTACGGCATCCTCGATCGCCGCAGCGGGGAATTCGTTTTTGCCCGGGCCGGGCACGAGATCCCGCTGCGGGCGGGCGGGGACGCGCGGGTCGATGAACTCCCCCATGGGCACGGGATGCCGATCGGCGTGGCCCCGGATTTCCGGCTCGACGAACAGTCCGTGACGCTGGCCCCCGGCGACTCCCTGCTGCTCTACACCGACGGGATGTGCGATTGCCGCAACGTGCGGGGGGTGAGTTTCGGGCGCGATCGCGTGCGCGGGGCCTTCGCCGCTTCAATCGGTCGCCCGGCGCAGGCCGCGTGCGATGCGTTGCTCGGGTCCCTCTTGGATTTCCGGGGTCCCGCCGATCAGGACGATGACGTGACCCTGGTCGTGGTCCGCGCCACGGGATAGGAGAGGTTGCTCGGGGTCGGACCTATCTAAGTTTTTCTCGATAAATTAATTATCTCAAAATGAGGCGAATTATCCGGGCTTAAAACTTGGTTTTTGATCGCGGAATTGGCCCCTTAAGTGGATCTCGCCTCCCGAAGAACAAAGTCTTGGCCCGCCGGCTCAACATCCCGGAAACGCGCGTCGCCACCCAAACGCTCGCGGAGCCTTTGGGTGAAGGCCTCGCTGCCAACAGCCAGGCTCTCGCTCCACTTGGGTTCGCGGCCGCGCGGCTCGTGCAGGGCCGCTTCGACCCAGCCTCGCTGTGCCGCCGCCAACGCCTCAGCGCTCCCGCAACCCAGCAGCTCCGCGGCACGCTCGACATCCACGAGCCGGTAACGCCGCGGTGGGTTTTGAATGGCTTCGTAACCACACCATCTCCATTCACCAGGATGTCTAACCACTCCGGCTCGCACCATGTTCATGTCGATGTAGGCCATACACCGGGCCAGGTGCTCGCCGCTTTGCACGGCCGTGGCATGGTAGCGATCCTCCCAGAAGGCACCCCGCCTTTTCTTCCGTAGGTTGTACTCCTGTGCCGTCCGCCCGGCCACCAGTTGCATGGCGGGTGCAATGCTGGGTTCACCTTCGGCATCCACGACAATGAGATGAATGTGATTGGAGGTCACCATGTAGTTGAGCACCTTCAACCCGTGGCGCTTCCGCGCCTCAAACAGCCACGCCTCCCACCGCCCTCGGTCCCGCGCGAATTTCAACAGAAACTCCCGCTTGTGACAGCGATGCGTGATATGCCAGACACACCCACCCACATGGTAACGATTCGCTCGTGGCATCCCGCCCATCCTAACGCTTAGAAGCGATGTTTCGAAGCCAAAAATTAGGGTCTAAAGTCATATAATTCGTATTAATTATCCGCAACAAACTAAAACCCAGTGAATTACACGGGTCCGACCCGTGCCCAAGAAATTACAGACGCGGGCGAAGACGCCCAACGAAGTTTCGGGCCGGGGCCTGGGGGCGCGCCTTGCCGCGTCAGGGGCCGAGGGGATTCTGCGCGCGAGAGGACTCGAACCTCCACGGTGTTACCCACTAGAACCTGAATCTAGCGCGTCTGCCAATTCCGCCACGCGCGCGCGGATGGGAAGCATGGGGCCCGGGCCGGCAATTTCAAGTCTGGGGTTTGCAATCCTGGACCCGGGTGTTTCGGCCGCAGGTCTCTGGGGCGCGGGACGACCCCGGGGCCGGACCTTGCGGGCAGAGGGATTTTCCGGATCCCATGGTGCCCGCGGGCGGCACCACCGGGGAGGAAAATGTAGCCCATCTGGTAACAGATGGGCCACGCGTGGGAAGATCCACGGTCTGAGGTCCACGGTCTGACGACCGTGGCTACACCCGGAATTTTCGAGTCAGCTCTGGCGCAGGCGAAGGAGGAGGTCCTTGCTTTCGACGGTATCGCCGACGGCGACGGCGATCTCCTCGACGATGCCGTCTGTCGGGGCCTGGATGTTGGTGGCCATCTTCATGGCCTCGATGGTGAGGAGTTTGTCGCCCCGGGCGATGCGGTGGCCGACCGAGACGGCGATGGCGCTGACCATGCCGGGGATGGGGGCGCCGACCTGGAGGGGATCGGCGGGTTCGGCCTTGCGGCGCGCCCTGGTGGTGGGCTGTACCGCCCTGTCGGTGATCGAGATCTCGCGGGGCACGCCGTTGAGCTCGAATCCGACGATGCGGTGGCCATCCTTGTCGGGCGGGCCGACGTTGATGAGCTTGATGAACAGCGTCTTGCCCTCCTCGATGTCGACCGAGATTTCCTCGCCCTGTTTCAGGCCGTAGAAGAAAGCGGGGGTGGGCAGGACGGAGACATCGCCGTAATCCCTGGCGGAGCGCGCGAAGTCGGAAAAGACCGTCGGGTACATCAGGTGGGAAAAGAGGTCGTCGTCGGTGGCCGGGTGGCGGATCTGGGAGGACAGCTCGCGGCGGGACTTGGCGAGATCGAGGGGTTTGAGGCTGGCGCCGGGGCGGCCGCGGATGGGCTTGCGGTTGCCGAGCACGACGCGCTGGAGTTTCTTGGGCCAACCGCCCATGGGGATGCCGAGGCCGCCGGCGAGCATGTCGACGACCGATTCGGGGAATGGCGTGGCGCCCGGCTCGAGGTTGAGGACGTCAGCGGGCCTGATGCCGCGGGTGACGAGGAACATGGTCATATCGCCGACGACCTTGGACGAGGGGGTGACCTTGACGATGTCGCCGAAGAGGGAGTTGACCTCGGCGTAGGTGCGGGCGATCTCTGGCCAGTGGTTGGCCAGGCCCATGCTGGCGGCCTGTTCCTTCAGGTTCGTGAACTGGCCGCCGGGCATCTCGTGGTCGTAGACCTCGGCGCTGCCGGTCGCGGGGGCGGTGTCGAAAGGGGCGTAGAAATCGCGGACGTCCTCCCAGTAGTCGGACAGCTCGTTGAGGGCGGGGAGGTCGAGGCGCGTGTCGCGCGGCGTGTGCCGGAGCGCGGCGACCGCCGAATTGAGGTTGGGCTGGCTGGTGGAACCCGAGAGCGACGCGATCGCGAGATCGACGACGTCGGCCCCGGCGTCGGCGGCCTGCAGCACGGAGGCGGCGTTCACGCCGCTGGTGTCATGGGTATGGAAATGCACGGGCATGCCGATCTCGCCCTTGAGCGCCCGGACGAGGGCCCTCGCGGCGTAGGGCTTGCACAACCCGGCCATGTCTTTGATCGCGAGGAAGTGTGCCCCCATGCGCTCCAGTTCCCGCGCGAGCTTGACGTAGTGCTTCAGGGAATATTTATCGCGCGAGGGGTCGAGGATATCTCCCGTGTAACAGATCGCCGCCTCGCAGATCGCGTGCGTGGAGCGCGCGGCTTCCATGGCGGGGCGGAGGTTGGGGAGATAATTCAGCGAGTCGAAGACCCGGAAGATGTCGATGCCCGTGGCGGCGGCGTGGCGCACGAAGCCCTTCACGACGTTGTCGGGATAGTTCGTGTAGCCGACGGCGTTGGCGCCGCGCAGCAGCATCTGGAAGCAGATGTTGGGCGCGGCCTGGCGCAGTTGGCGGAGGCGCTGCCAGGGGTCCTCGCGCAGGAACCGCATCGCGGTGTCGAAGGTCGCGCCGCCCCACATCTCCAGGCTGAACAGTCCGGGCAGGCGGCGGGAGACCGCGCCGGCGGCGGCGAGCATGTCGTAGCTCCGCACCCGGGTCGCGAGCAGGGACTGGTGCGCGTCGCGGAGCGTCGTGTCGGTCACCAGCAGCCGGCGCTGCTCGAGAGCCCATTCCGCAAACTTCTGGGGTCCGAGTTCCAGCAGCCGCTGGCGGGTGCCGGGCGGGGGCTCCTGGCGGTGGTCGTAGGCGGGGACGCGCGCCGGCGGGAAGGGCTCGGCGGGGCGGTGCCCCTTGGCGTGAGGGTTGCCATTGACGATCACGTCTCCGAGGAACGAGAGCAATTTCGTCGCGCGGTCGCGGCGGGGCCTGAACTCGAACAGTTCGGGGGTCGTGTCGATCAGGGTGGTGGTGGCCTTGCCCGAGCGGAACTCGGGATGGGCGATGACGTTCTCGAGGAAGGGGATGTTCGTCTTGACGCCGCGGATGCGGAACTCGCGCAGGGCCCGGTCCATGCGGTGCAGGGCGCTGTCGAGCGTGGGGCCGAAGGCCGTCAGCTTGACGAGGAGCGAGTCGAAGAAGGGGGTGATCACGCTGCCGGTGTCGCCCATGCCGCCGTCGAGGCGGATGCCGAGGCCGGCGGGAGAGCGGTAGGCGACGATCTTGCCGTAGTCGGGGGTGAAGCGATTCGCGGGATCCTCGGTGGTCACGCGGGACTGCACGGCGAAGCCGTTGCGCGGGATCGCGGCCTGCCGCGGCAGGCCGACCCCGGCGCCGTGCAGGGAGTGGCCCTGCGCGACGAGGATCTGCGAGCGGACGAGGTCGACGCCGGTGATCTGCTCGGTGACGGTGTGCTCGACCTGGATGCGGGGGTTCATCTCGATGAAGAACCACTCGTTGCGATCCACGTCGATGAGGAACTCGACGGTGCCCGCGTTGTCGTAGCGCACCTCGCGCGCCAGCCGCGCCGAGGCGTCGCACAATTCGCCGATGACGGGGGCCGGGATGCCCACCGACGGGGCGAACTCGACGACCTTCTGGTGGCGGCGCTGCACCGAGCAGTCGCGCTCGTGGAGGTGGAGCACGTTGCCGTGCCGGTCGCCGATCACCTGCACCTCGAGGTGCTTCGCGCGGCGGATGTACTTCTCGAGGAATACGGCGGGGTTGCCGAAGGCGCGGCCGGCCTCGCCGCGGGCCTCGTCCAGCAGGCGCGGCAGGTCCGTCTCCCGCTCCACGACCCGCATGCCGCGGCCGCCGCCGCCGAAGGCGGCCTTGATGATGAGGGGGAAGCCGATGGATTTCGCGACGCGCAGCGCGTCGGCGCGCTCCGCGATCGGCCCATCGGTGCCGGTGAGGGTCGGGATGCCGATCTTTTGCGCGACGGCGCGAGCGGCGACCTTGTCGCCCATGAGTTCCAGCAACTCCGGCCGCGGCCCGACGAAGGTGATGCCCGCGTCGGCGCACGCGCGGGCGAAGGCGGCGTTCTCCGACAGGAAGCCATATCCGGGATGGATCAGCCCGATGCCCTTTTCCTTGGCAAGCGTCACGATGCCGGGGATGTCCAGATAGGCCCCGACCGGACCCTGGCCCCTGCCCACGAGATACGCCTCGTCGGCCTTGAAGCGGTGCACCGAGAACCGGTCCTCCTGCGCGTAGATCGCGACGGTCCTCAGCCCCAGCTCGGCCGCGGCCCGGAAGATCCGGATGGCGATCTCGCTCCGGTTTGCCGCCAGGAGCTTGGCGGGGCCCGGGCGCGGGACGGGTGGCCCGGGCGCCGATCGGGGGACGCGGCGTTTTCCCATAGGCGCCCTTTATAAGCGAGCATCGCGCCGAGCGCAAACCCCGCTCGCGCGGTGGGGTGATGGTTCAGATTTGAAAAAATGGAATTCAAAATTAGGGTTGACGTTGGCGCGTGGCTGGCGGCATGGTGGCCGCGTGGACACGGCGGATTCCCCGATGCGGCACACGGTGCCGGCGGTTTTGAAGGCGGCGGACATGCTGGCGCTGATCGCCGGGGAGGGGGTGGACACGACGGTGCGGGGTCTGGCGGGGTCGCTGGGGATCCCGAGGACGAGCTGCTACCGGGTACTGCGTTCCCTGATCGCGCGGGATCTGGTGCGGCCGCTGGAGGATGGGGGGCACGAGGTGTCGCTGGGCCTGCTGCCGCTGGTGGCGCCGTTGCGTTCGGTGGAGGGGCTGGTGGAGGCGGTGCGCCCGGCGCTGGAGGCACTGGCGGCGGGGACGGGGCTGACGGCGAAGCTGTCGGTGCGTCGCGGGGATCACGCGGTGACGGTGGCGCGGCAGGAGTCGCCGCAGGCGGCGCACATCGCGGTGCGGATCGGCGCGGCGTTCCATCTGGCGCTGGGGTCATCGGGCGCGGTGTTGCTTTCGGCGCTGGGGCGGGGGGAGATCGAGGAGGTGCTGGGGCGAACGCCGTCGGAGTGCTGGGAGCACCAGCGTCCGGAGGACGTGTGGAAACGGATCCGGCAGGTGAGGGCGAAGGGGTTCTCGTGGGATTTTGGCGGTTACCGGAGCAACTGCCATGGGGTTTCGGCGCCGGTGGTGGATGCGTCCGGTCTGGTCTGCGGGGCGGTGACGCTGGTGGGCTTCCCGCAGGAGGTCACGAGGCAGAATCTGCCCGGGTTGGCCCGCGCGCTGGAACGGGCCCTGTCCCCGCTCCGGCGGCGCTTGAAGGCGGCGGATGCCGCACCGAGTCCGGCGACGGCGGGGAGGCGGAAAGGAAAGGGAAGCGGATCATGAAGATCGTGGACGTCAAGGCGCGGACGGTGGCCATACCGCTCAACGCGCAACTGCGGCACAACACCGGGGTGCACCCGGGGTATTTTCTGCGGACGGTCATCGAGATGATCACCGACGAGGGGATCGTGGGTCTCGGGGAGGTCGGCGGCGGGGACCAGCGCGGGGCCATCTTGAAGCTGAAGCCTCGGATCGTCGGGATGGACCCGTTCCGGCTCGAGGAGATCAAGCTCAAGACCCTGAGGAGCATATATTACCTGTCCAACGCCCGGCTCTATGCGGCGATCGAGATGGCCTGCCTGGACATCCAGGGCAAGGCCTGCGGGCGGTCGCTGTCCGACCTGCTCGGGGGGAGGGTGCGGGACGCGGTGCCGATGATCGCGTACCTCTTCTGGCGCTATGATCGGCCGGGCGGCGGGGACGACGAGCGGGCGGAGGACATGGCCGATCTCTGCGAGGAGTTGCACGAGACGCTGGGCGTGAAATCCATGAAGCTGAAGGCGGGGGTGATGCCGCCCGACGAGGAGGCGCGCGTCCTGGAACTGTGCCGCGAGCGATTGGGCCCAGATTTCGGTCTGCGGATCGACCCGAACGGGACGTGGTCGGTGGCGACGGCGTCGCGGATCGGGCGCCGGCTGGAGCCGCTGGGGCTGGAGTATTTCGAGGATCCCGCCTGGGGGCTGGAGGGCAATGCCGCGGTCCGCAAGGCGGTTCGCATCCCCATCGCGACCAACATGTACCCGAACAAGTTTGATGACCTCGGCCCGGCGATACGGCTGGGCGCGGTGGATATCGTGCTGACGGATATCCATTATTGGGAGGGCCCGCGCGGCGTGAAGGATCTCGCCGCCGTCTGCCGCACCTTCAACCTCGGGGTCGCCATGCACAGCGGCGCGGAGTTCGGCATCGAATTGGCCGCGATGCTGCACACCGCGGCGACCATCCCCGAGATGCATTTCGCCGGCGACGCGCACTACCATTTTCTCACCGATGACATCATCGAGGGCGGGTTGATGGGGTACGCGGACGGGAAGATCGCGGTGCCGACGGGGCCCGGTCTCGGGGTGACGCTGGATGAGGAGAAGATGCGGCGGTACGAGAAGTACTTCGAGGAGAAGGGTGATTACTACGCGAGGTTCCACCAGGACCCGCGGCGACCGGAGTGGTACCCGATTGTCGGTGGCACGTGATACCGCGGAAGACATGGCGCGCGCAGGATGACGGGCGGCGCGACGCGAGGCGGGAGTCCGGAGTGTCCGGCGGCCCGATTCCTTGGCCATGAGCAAAGAGGCTCCGTTTGATCTCAAGGGTCGCGTCGCGATCGTGACGGGCGGGTCGCGCGGCATCGGTGGCGCCATCGCGCTGGGCCTGGCTCGCGCCGGGGCCGCCGTCGTGGTGAACTATGCCGCGAATCGGGCGGCGGCCGCCAAGGTCGTGGGCGAGATCTCCGCCGCGGGTGGGCGGGCGATCGAGATGCGGGCCGACGTGGGGGACCTGGCGCAGCACGGGCGCATCGTCGGGGCGGCCCGCGGGGCCTTCGGGCGGATCGACATCCTGGTCAACAACGCGGCGGTGACGAAGCGCGAGCCTTTCTTGGATGCGACACCCGAGGCGTGGGGCAGGACCGTGGACGTGAATCTCAAGGGAGTCTATTTTCTGTCCCAGGCGACCGCGCGCGTGATGGGGGCGCAGCGCTCGGGCAAGATCATCAATATATCCAGCGTGCATGACGATCGGCCGATGGCCGACAACTCGGTCTACAACATCACGAAGGCCGGTCTGGTCATGCTGACGAAGTCGCTCGCCCTGGAACTTGCCGAGAAGGGGATCCAGGTGAACTGCGTTTCGCCCGGCGCCATCCTCACCGACGAGACCCGCGACCGGCTTGCCGACGCTGGGCATCGGGACAACGTGCTCGCGAAGATTCCCAGCCGCCGCGTCGGCGAGCCGGAGGACGTGGTGGGGGCGGTGTTGCTGCTGGCATCGCCCGCCTCGGATTACATCACCGGGACCACCGTATACGTGGACGGGGGCATGCTGTTGAAATGATATCCCGAAGGAGGCCCGCATGGCGTTCGACATCAGGCGACGCGGAAAGCTGACGTACTACTACCGCGCGGAGAGGCCCGTGTTTTCACACGTCGTCACCGAGGCGCTGCCCGACGGCGATCTCCGCGTCTACCTGGCGGGGCTCACGGGCGGGGAATCGGCTACGCGCAATCTCGGGCTGTCGGACACGGCGACGATGGATCCCGGGCGGGAGATCCCGCGGGTGTTCCAGACCTGGGAGGCCTGGCTCAGGGAGGCGGGCGTGTGCCAGTCGATCGCGGAGTTGGATTTCATCGAGATGCACGCCTTTGGCTGCCAGCCGAAGGCGCCCAACCCCATGGCGGATCCGGCGGGCTATGCCGCGGAGGTCGAGCGGCTGCGAGCGGCATACGGACGGGCGTACGCCGCGTATTTCCGGGAGCGCCTGCCGGAGCACGGGCTGCCTGCGAGGTTCACGGTCCACGTGGTGGATGTCCCCGACAGGGAGGCATCGTATGAGTTCTACACGACGGCGCTGCTGCAGAGGGGCCGCGGGGCGGAGCGGTGAGGCGATGGGTATTCGCGCGTTGCACCTGACGGCGGGCATCATCCTTGCGGGCGCGGCGACGGGCAGGCCCGCCGTGCCGAGCGTGATGGTTGCCGAAGCTGGCGAACCGGCGTACGGCGTCGCCGCGGGGGTCTTTGGCGACACGTGGCAGAAGGCCACTGGCGCGAGGCCCCCGGTCATCGCGTGCGCCACTCCCGACGACGGGGCGATGCCGGGCGGGGACATCGTCCTCATCGGTTCCGATGCGGTGAACCCCGTTGTCCACCGCCTCATCATGCGGGGGCGCATCGGGGGCCTGGGCATCCGGTACGGCACCGATGACTACCGGATCCTGTCGGTCCCGGAGGGTGGGCGCACGCTGCTGGTGCTGGCCGGCGGGACGGGCCGATCGACGATCTATGCGGCCTACGATTTCTTTCGCCGCCGGGCGGGCGCCGAATACTTCTGGGACGGCGATGTGATCCCGCGTCGCGCGAGCATCGATCTGGCCCATTGCGACATCACCGAGCGCCCGCACTTCCGGTATCGCGGCATCCGGTATTTCGCGCATCGCGGGCCGCACCGGTTTCATGCGGAGATGTGGGACCTTGACGATTGGAAGCGGGAGATCGACTGGATCCTCAAGAAGCGCATGAACCTCTTCATGCTTCGCACGGGGATCGACGACCTGTTCCAGCGCGCGTTCGATCTGCCCTATCCGCCCGAGGATGGCGCGGACCCCGACGCCGAGCCGCGCTCTTACAACGACCGGACCTCTTTTTGGCCTCTGAGGTATCGCGGGGAGCTTCGCAAGCGGGTGCTGGCATACGCCCGAGAGCGCGGCCTCCTGCACCCGGAGGACACCGGCACCATCACGCACTGGTACTCGCACACGCCGCGCTCATTCTACGACAAGCACCCGGACTTCCCGGTGACGCGCGACCAGAAGACCGGCTACAGGCTCGCCTCGGCCGCGATCTGGGACATCGGCGACGAGCGCGCATGGGATGCGTATTGGAAATTGACCGAGACGCACATCCGCGAGTTTGGCGAGCCGCGGATGTTTCACACCATCGGCCTGGCCGAGAGGACGTTCGGCGCGGACGAGCGCGAGAATCTCCAGCGCAAGCTGCACGCGTACCGGAAGATCCAGGATGTGCTGTGGCGCCGGCATCCCGATGCCCCATTGCTGATCGCGAGCTGGGACCTGATGTTCAAGTGGAAGGACGAGGACGCGCGTGGCCTCCTCGGCGAGTTCGACCCGCGGCGCACGATCCTGCTCGACTACACCGCCGATCTGTTGGATCGCAAGACCTACCGCGACTGGGGGGCGTACGGGAGATTCCCGTGGATCTTCGGGGTCTTCCAGGCGTTCGCCTCGGACAGCGAGATCCGCGGGGACTTCGGGATACTCCGGGAGCGCATCGGCGAGGCGGCGCAAGACGCGCAGTGCCTCGGCCTGGTCCTGTGGCCCGAGATCTCTCACGGCAACACGCTTCTGCTGGAGTATATCGCGGCGAACGGCTGGGGGCCGGGGAAACTGGATTCGGGCGCGTTCGTCGGCCGCTTTTGCGCGGGGCGCTATCCGGGGGCCCTCGCCGCCGGAATGGAGGACGCCTGGCGGGGGCTGTTGCCCATCGCGGCCACGCACCACTGGACGCATGTCGGCGTGGGCCGGAAGCCATCGGGCCCGGCCGTGCAGTTCGATCCGCAGTTCCGGATGCTGACCAGCACGGAGTACACGAACATCGGCGAGCAGCGGGCCGCGGCGTTCGAGGCGGAGCGCCTGCGGCTGGTGGCCCCGCTCGGCAGGGCGCCCGGGATCCTGGCCGGTCTGGCGGAGCTGGCGCCGGCGGGGTGGGACAACGAGCTGTGGCGGCGCGATGCGATCGACATCGCGCGGACGATTCTCAGCCGGGCCGTCAAGGCGGCGCTCTTGCGCGGATGCGTGGCGATGGAGGCATGGCGCTCGGGGCGCGGCGACGAGCGAGCTATCCGGGCGATGGAGGCCGCGAGCCAGGGCCTCATGCGGCAGCTCGCCGACCTCCTGGAACTCAGCGACGACTACTCGCTGCGCGCGGCGATGGGGCGATTGTCGCGCGCGCGAGAATTGGGCGGCGTGGCGCCGCGCATGAATCCGCACAGCGAGCTGACCCTGAAGGGCAATTCCGAGAACAGCTACTGCCGGGCCCACCAGTACGAGCTGGTGCGGCACGTGTATCAGGCCGAACTGGAGGAGTACTGGAAGTGGGTCGATGGCCGATTGCGTGCGGGGGAGAAGGGGCCCTGGGCGCGCCCGGCCGCGTTCGACGAAAAGCGGAAGGCGATCCAGGATCGCTTCTACGCAACGTCGCTTGACGCCATGGCGCCCGCGAGGCCGCGCTCGGCGGAGGGCATGCGCGAGACGCTCGACCGGACCCGTGAGGTGGTCGGGGCATTGCTGGGGTCGCAACAATGAACTGTTTCGAGACCGGGCCGATCCGGCCACCGAGCGAGGCGGGCAGCGTCCTGCTGCGGCTGACGCGCAACTGCCACTGGAACCGGTGCGCGTTCTGCCCGGCTTACAAGGGGCAGCGGTTCTCGGTGCGCAAGGTGGACGAGGTCAAGAGGGACATCGACGCGATGGCCGCCATCGCGGACAAGATCCGCGGCCCATCGGGGGGATCGGGCGGGCGCGGCCCCATTATCGAGGCCGTTCGGGGGCTGGATGGCCCGGGCCTCGCGGATCGCGAGTGCGTGCGGCAGGTGGGGTTCTGGCTGTCGCGCGGGATGCGGAGCCTGTTCCTGCAGGATGGGGATGCGCTGGTGTGGCGGACGCATGACCTCATCGCGGTGCTGCGGCACGCGAGGGCGGCATTTCCGACCATCGGGCGAATCACGACCTACGCGCGGGCCAAGACCGTGGCGCGCAAGTCCCCGGAGGAGCTGGTGGCGCTGCGGGCCGCCGGCCTGAACAGGGTTCACATCGGGATGGAGTCGGGATCCGACGCGGTCCTCTCCCTTGTGTGCAAGGGCGTGACGCGAGAGGAGCAGATCCTGGCGGGCCGCCGTGTGATGGCTGCGGGGATCGAGCTCTCGGAGTACTTCATGCCCGGGCTCGGGGGGCGCGCGCTGTCCGCGGAGCACGCCCTGGAATCGGCGGCGGTCCTCAACGCGGTGGACCCCACCTTCATACGGCTCCGGAGCACCGTGCCGATCCCGCGCACGCCCCTGCATCAGATGATGGCGGGAGGGCGATGGGTGCCGCTCACCGAGGAAGAGAAGGTCCGCGAGATCAGGGCCTTCGTCGGGGGCCTCGACGGCATCAGCAGCACGGTCCAGAGCGATCACATCATGAATCTCCTCGAGGGCGTCGCCGGACGGCTGCCCGGGGACAAGGCCGTCATCCTGGAGCGGATCGATCGCTTTTTGGACATGGATCCGCGGGATCGGGAAGCGTTCATCGTGGGCAGGAGGACGGGCTGGTACCGGGACGTGAGCGATTATGCCCCGGCGCCCGAGGTCGAGGCGATCCGGAGGGATCTCGTCTGCCGGTTCGGGTCGGTGGAGCGTGGGATCCTGGAGGTCTTGGCGAGCTTTGTCTGATGGCCGCGGGATGCGAGATGACAGGAGACCGATGAAAATGAGACTGCCTGCACGACCCGGCGCGGCCTCGCGCCGCGACTTCCTCGCCGCGATGGCCTCGATCGCGGGCGGGATATCGATCGCCGGGAGGGCGCGCGCGCAGGCGGCGCCCCGGGCCGAGACCGGTGTCTTGCCCCGGAGCATCCACCCGTACCCCAACGCCGTCGCGTGGGGAGAGGGCACGTTGCGGTTGGCCCGGCGCGCGTCGCTTTCGGTGGGGGTCGATCTCGGCGGGGGGTTGGTCGAGATGATGAAGGAAACGTGGGGCCGATTCACCCTGGGGGCCGTGGAGCTCGCCGTGACCGGGGACGCGGCGCTCGAGGGCTGCGCGTTTTCGCTGGCGGGGGCCAAGCCGCCGGAATTGTCGCAGGGGGACGAATACGTCCTGCGGGTGGATGCGGCCGGCGCGTCGGCGGACGCGACCGATGCATGGGGCGCCCGCCACGCGTGGTTCACGCTACTGCAGTTGATGGACGCGGATGACGCCGCCGACGGGAGCCTCGGGTTCACGCTGCCGCACGTCGATATCCATGATTGGCCCGCGCTGAGATTCCGCGGCCTGCACCTCTGCATCTTTCCGGAAACGAGGCCGCTGATGATCGAAAAGGCCATCAGGCTGGCCGCCTTCTTCAAATTCACGCACGTCGTGCTGGAGTTCTGGGGCATGCTGCGGCTCGACGCGCTCAAGGAATTGTCGTGGCCGCAGGCCTGGGGCAAGGAGGAGGCTGGCAGGCTGGTGGAAATCGCCCGGGGCATGGGGCTGGAGGTGATCCCGATGTTCAACTGTTGGGGCCACGCGGCGGCGTCCCGCATCAGGCACGGGCGGCACGTGGTGCTGGATCAGAACCCCCGGCTCGCGCCACTCTTCGAGCCGGATGGCTGGACCTGGTGCCTCACGAATCCGCGGGCGCAGGCGCTCATCCGCGCCGTGTGCGACGAACTGATGCGGTTCGCGGGGCCCGGGGGATATTTTCACATCGGTTGCGACGAGGCCTACTCGCATGCCACCTGCGATCGGTGTCGGGCGACGGATCGGGTGAAGCTCTTCGCCGACCATGTCAATGGCCTGGCGGCGCACGTCGAGGCCCGGGGCCGGCGCGCCATCATGTGGGGCGACGCGCTGCTGGAGCGGTCGAAGTGGCCCGCGGGTTTCTCGGCCAACGGCTCCCCCGATCTGCCGACCCACCTGTCGCTGGACAGCATCTCGCGCAAGATCCTGATCGCCGATTGGCACTACGACGTGACCAAGGGTGACGTGCCCACTCTCGCGCACTTCCGCGAGCGCGGGTTCGAGACGCTGGCGTGCCCGTGGAATTCGGCGGGCAACATCCGGACGCTGGCCGGGGCGGCCGCGTCGAGCGGCAGTGCCGGCCTGCTCATGACCACGTGGCACCACCTCGCGCAGAGCATCCCGACCCTCGCGTACGCCGCCAACTGCACGTGGTCTCGGGACCAGGCCGCGATCGGCATGCGGCAGTGCGATTGGTCGCTCATGCGCGCGGCGACGGCCACCATCCTTCGCAGGCTCGTGCCCGCCGGGGGAATATTCGATAGGGCCGGCTGGAACGCTTTCGAACAACCCGCGGAGACGGACTGATCGCGACACGGAGGAGGATGCATGCGGTTGGATGAAATGAATTGGCCCAATGTGAAGGGGGCGAAGATCGCGCGAAAGGTCGTGGTCTTGCCACTGGGCTCGTTCGAGCAGCACGGCCCCCACCTGCCGTTCACGACAGATGCGGACATCGTGACGGGGATCGCGCGGGCGCTGGAGAGGAAACGCCCGGAAAAGATCCTGCTGTTGCCGACGTTGTGGGTGGGGCACTCGACGCACCACCTGGCCTATCCGGGCACGCTGAGCGCTCACCAGATGCCGTACATCCAGCTCCTCGTGGAACTGTGCGGCTGCGTCGCTGGCATGGGGGCGAGGAAGGTATTCCTCCTGAATGGGCACGGCGGGAATGACGTGCCCGCGCGCGCGGCCCTCCGGGAACTCAAGAGCCGATTCCCCGGGGTGCGTTTTGTTTTCGCGTCGTACTGGTCCCTGGCGGCCGAGGCCATCAAGGCGGTGCGCGAGTCGGGGCCCGGGGGCATTGGCCACGCCTGCGAGATGGAGACCTCGCTCATGTTGCACCTGCGCCCAGATCGCGTGGACATGGCGCTCGCGAAGCGCGACGGCCCAAGGCGCCGCGATCCGTATCGGCTGGTTGATATGCAGCACGCGCGGCCCGCCTATTTCGTGGAGGAATTTCACGAGATGTCGGAGAGCGGCGTCATCGGTGACCCGCGGCTGGCGACGGCGGCCAAGGGAAAGCGGTTCTTCGAGGGTATCGTGGCGGGCGTGCTGGCGTTCGTCGAAGCGTTCTCGAAGTGGTGAGGCCGGATTCCGCGGGCGACGTGGCATGAAAATTGTCGACATGAAAGTTCGGTGCGTGGCGATCCCGCTGGATTGCCAGCTGCGGCACAACACGGGAGTCCATCCCGGGTATTTTCTGCGGACGGTGCTGGAGCTGATCACGGACGATGGCGTCGTGGGGCTCGGGGAAGTCGGCGGGGGCGACCAGCGGGCAGCGCTGCTGAAGCTCAGGCCGCGCGTCGTGGGCCTGGACCCATTTCATCTTGAGACGATCAAGCTGAAGGTGCTGCGCAGCATCTATTATTTATCCAACGCCCGGCTCTATGGGGCGATCGAGATCGCCTGTCTCGACATCCAGGGGAAGGTGCTCGGGCGGCCGGTGTGCGACCTGCTCGGGGGGCCGGTCCGGGACCGGGTGCCTATGATGGGCGAGTTGAGCTGGCGGTACGATCGCCCCGGCGGCGGCGACGACGCGTGCGCCGAAGACCTCGTCCGGCAGGCCGAGGAACTGCACGAGACGCTGGGCGTGCGGACGTTCAAGATGAAGGGGGGCGTGGTGGACCCGGATGAAGAGGTGCGGGTGATGGAGCTGTGCCGCGAGCGATTCGGGCCGGGTTTCAATCTGCGCGTGGACGCCAATGGCGTTTGGTCGGTGGCGACGGCGGTGCGCGTCGGGCGGCGGCTGGAGCCGATCGGCCTGGAGTACCTCGAGGATCCCGCCTGGGGCATCGAGGGGCTCGCGGCCGTGAGGCGCCAGGTGAGGATACCCATCGCGACGAACATGTATCCGGCGAAATTCGACGACCTTGGTCCCGCGATACGCCTGGGCGCGGCGGATGTCGTGCTGACGGACCTGCATTACTGGGAGGGCCCGCGCGGGGTAAAGGATCTCTGCGCCGTGCTGCGGACGTTCAACCTGGGCGTCGGGATGCACAGCGGCGCGGAATTCGGCGTGGAGATGGCGGCGATGCTCCACACCGCATGCACGATCCCCGAGATGCATTTTGCCGGGGACGCCGTCTACAATCACCTGACCGATGACATCATCGCCGGTGGCAAGATGCGGTACGAGGGCGGCTGCCTGCGGGTGCCGACGGGCCCCGGGCTTGGCGTCGAGTTGGACGAGGACAAGATGGTGAAATACGAGCGTTGCTACGCCGAGAAGGGCGACTACTACGCGCGATTCCACCAGGACCCGCGCCGCCCGGAGTGGTTTCCTGTCGTGGGGGGGATGTGAGAGGCGGGCCCATGGCCTCGCCGAGGAATGCGAAACCACGTTGAGGGGGTTGAGGTGATGAAAATGATCGCGGGGTTATCGATCGCGTTCCTGGTGGTCGTGGCGACGGCGGGCGCCGGCGCCGTTGGATCGGAGTCAGTCCTCCCATCCTGGGAGAAGGTGCGGGCCGTGCCGATGGCTGGGGATCTGCGGGTCTTCTGGAACGTGTGCGGGGCCGCGGAGGAGAGCGCCGCCCAGGCGGCCGCTCGGGGGTTCCTTCCGGTGGACCTGCTGGGGACCTATTCCGACTATCCGGGCAAGCAGAAGGAGAACATCGACGACTACCTCAAGGGGGGCGGCATCAATCCCTGGCGGAAGCCCGATTTCTTCGAGCGGATCATCAGGCGAAACATCGACACGATGGGGGGCCGGGGGGCCATCTTCGTCCACGACATCGAATTCGACTTCGAGCAGGACGCCGCCAAGGCGTGGGCGGAGGCCGACGCGCGAGCCGCGTCCGGGGCGAGGGACGCCGCGTCCTTTGCCGAAGCCTACTTCCGGGAATGGGCGACATGGTATTCGCTCCCGTGCCAGTGGGCGAAACAGCGGCACCCCGGCCAGCCGGTGGGCATCTATGGCGTGCAGCCCTTTCGGCGCGATTACTGGGGCATCGCCGGAAAGTCCGCGCAACAGATCGACGGGACCCACCGAACCGACATGCTGCTATGGCCGCACATCGACCCACACGTGGACTTTTACGTGGCGAGCATCTACGTGTTCTACGAGTCTCCCGACTCGATCTATTATATGGCGTCGAATGTCGAGGAGAACTGGCAACGGACGCGCGGCTTTGGCAACAAGCCGGTGTACGCCTACGAGTGGCTGCGGTATCACAGCAGCAACAAGGAGCTCGAGGGCCAGGAACTTGCGCCGTATCTGGTCGAGGCGATGGCGGTGTTGCCGTTCTTCAGCGGCGCGCGCGGGCTGGTGCTGTGGGGATGGGAGCCGGGGCAGGCGGGCCAACCCTATAGGATGCTGCCGGCTTTCGCGGAGAGCCTGGGCCGCGTCGCGGACCTCTCGGAGAAGCTCTCTCGGGCGAGCCTCGTGATTGACGAGCCCGCGCACGTGCTCTGGAAGGAGAGGCGCCCGCTGGTGCGCAAGATGAGGGTCGCGCCCGATGAGTGGATCGTGATGGCGGTCAACCCGTGGCAGGGGGATCGGGAGAAGACGGTCGCCAAGGTCCGGTGCGGGGAGCGGTCGATGCGCCTGACCTTGGAGGGGCGTCACACGGGCATCTTTCATATCCGGGGCGACCGGGTGGAGGAGCGGTGAGGGCGGGTCGCCGCCCCCGCCGCGCGCAGAAGACGGAGGCCTGACGAAAATTATGAGAGGCGCACCCCGCACTTACAAATGGGAACTGCTCGCTATCCTCTGGGTGGCATACTTCCTGAACCAGGGGGACCGGCAGATCTACAACGCGGTGCTGCCGCTGATCAAGGCCGACCTGGGCCTCAGCGACGTGCAGCTCGGCCTGGTGGCGACGGCATTCACCCTGCTCTATGGCGCCTTCGTTCCGATCGCGGGCTGCCTCGGGGATTTTGTCACCAAGAAGTGGATCGTCTGCCTGAGCCTGCTGACGTTCAGCGCCGGCACGCTCTGCACCGGCTTGAGCGGGGGGATACTGGCGCTCGTCCTGTTCCGGAGCGTGGCCACCGGTGTCGGCGAAGCCTTCTACTACCCCGCGGCCAATTCGCTCATAGGCCAGTACCACCACAAGACCCGGGCGCAGGCGATGGCCGTGCACCAGAGCTCCCTGTATGTGGGCATCGTGGCGAGCAGCTGGATCGCGGGGTGGGTCGGCGAGAGCCATGGCTGGCGCGCCACGTTCTACACCTTTGGCTCCTTCGGTCTGCTGATGGCCGCGGTCGTCGCGATGCGGCTCAGGAACGAGCACCATGACGCGGGCATTCCTGCCTGCGGTTCCCCGGCCGGCGACGCAGGCAAGAATGTCTGCGCCACGATGCTCCCTGCGGAGGGCAGGGATGTCCGCCTCGCGGAAGTGCTGCGGGCCGTCCTTCGCACGCGCACTCTCTATTTCCTGAGCCTGGCGTTCGGCGGGATGGTGTTCGCGGGCGTCGGGTACATGACGTGGATGCCGACCTTCCTCTACGAGAAATTTCATCTCTCGGTGAAAGACGCGGCGCTGAACTCCATGCTGTATCACTACATCTTCGCCTTCATCGGCGTGATGGTCGGGGGGCGGGTCTCGGATCGCCTCGCGGCGCGCAGGCCGGCGATCCGGATGGAGATGGAATACCTCGGCCTGCTGCTGGGCGCGCCGTTCATCTGGGTGATGGGGACATCCGGGAGCCTGGGGATGGTCTACGTCGCGCTCGCGGGCTTCGGATTCTTCCGCGGGATATACGATTCGAATCTCTTTGCCGCCCTGTTCGACGTGATCCCGCCGCGGTACCGGTCGTCGGCCACCGGCCTCATGCTCTGCTGCGCATTCACGGTGGGCGCAACCTCGCCGGTCCTGCTCGGCTATGTCAAACAGCATATCAGCCTGGGCGTCGGCCTGGCCTCGCTGGCGTTCGTTTATCTGGCGGGGGCGGCGCTGGTGTTCGTCGCCACGAAGACGTGCTTCCCGAAGGATCTCGTGTGCGACGACGCGCGATAGGAGTTCACTATTGAACTATGAAAATTCTGGAAAGAATTGACTTGGGCGGCGCGGGAGGCATCCTCTGGGCCATGGGCGGTCTGTGTGGCGAGGCGTGCGGGCGCGTGCGGGCGTGCGAGATTTCCCGGGGAGGGGGGCGTTGAGCGCATGGGCGCGCGGGAATATTTCGACCTCGGCGGCCGCGCGGCGCTGGTGACGGGCTCGTCGCGGGGCATCGGTCGGGCGATCGCCCTGGGGCTGGCGGAATGCGGGGCGGCGGTGGCGGTGCACGGGACGAGGCCGGGCGTGGCGCTCGATGCCGCGCTGGGCGAGGTTCGCGCGCTTTCGGCGCGGGGCGTGGCGGTGGCCGGCGATCTGGGGGAGATCGGCGTGCCGGGGCGGGTCGTGGCGGAGGCGATCGGCGCGCTGGGGAGGTTGGACATCCTGGTGCTGAACGCGTCGTTGCAGATCCGGAAGCCTTGGGCCGAGGTGACGCGCGAGGAGTCGGAGCTGCAGATGCGGGTGAATTTCCACGCGGCGCTGGAGATGGTGCGGGCCGCGGTGCCGGGCATGCGCGAGCGGAGGTGGGGCCGGGTCCTGATGATCGGCAGCGTGCAGCAGCGGCGCCCGCACCCGGACATGGTCGCCTATGCCGCGAGCAAGGCGGCGCAGGAGAACATGGCGCGCAATTTGGCCAAGCAGCTTGGGCCGGACGGGATCACCGTGAACAACCTGGCGCCTGGGGTGATCCTGACGGACAGGAACACCGGGGCGCTGGCCGACGAGGCGTATGCGGCCCGGGTGCGGGAGATGATCCCTTTGCGGGCGTTCGGCGAGGCCGGGGATTGCGTGGGCGCGGCGCTGCTGCTGTGCTCGGACGCGGGCCGTTACATCACCGGCGTAGACCTCAGCGTGGATGGCGGCATGGGGTTGCCATGAGGCCCGTCTCACGATGAAAGCGGCAAGCCTTCTGGCACTATCGGCCCTCGCGCCGCTCCGCGCGGATCCGCCCGCCGCGGCGCGGTTCGAGTTGGCCGCCGGCGAAGAGGCGGCGCGCATCGTGCTTGCGGGGAGCGAGCAGGGTTGCGTCCTTCTGGCGGCCAAGGATCTCGTGCGCGACATCGAGCGCGTGACGGGCGTCGCGCCGAGCATCGCCCATTCGCTGGAAGGGGCCAAGGGGAGGCTGATCGTGGTCGGCAGCGCCGACTGCGCGGCGGGCAAGGCGCTGCTGGCCTCGGTTGGGGTGCCGGCCGATGATCTGGTCGGCAGATGGGAGACTTTTAGGAACTGGCCCGTGGGGCGCCTCGACGGCGGCGCCCGGGTGATGGTCATCGCCGGCAGCGATGCGCGGGGCACCATCTTCGGGATCTACGACTTTGCCGCGAAACATCTCGGCATCGATCCCATCGGCAACTGGACCGGGCTGCCCCCCGCGAGGCGCGATCGCGTCGTGGTGGACGGCGGCGATGCGCGGCCGACTGGACCGGTGTTCCGGTTCCGCGGATGGTTTCTCAATGACGAGGATCTGATCACGGGATGGAAGTTGAGCGACGAGCGGCGGAGGCTGGTGCATTTCTATTTCCATCGTCCCATCGCCGACGAGGTCTACGAGAAGGTGTTCGAGACGGCGCTGCGGTTGCGCTGCAACCTGATCATCCCGGGTTCCTACATCGATCTGGAGTCGGCCTGCGACCGGCGCATCGTGGAGGCGGCGTGCCGCCGCGGGCTATTCGTGTCGCAGCACCACACGCAGCCTTTGGGCGTCAGCGCGTTCTGTTTCCGAAACTACTGGCGCGATCGCGGGAAGAAACTCGAATTCTCGTACACGAAGAACCCCCGGGAGATGGAGATCGTGTGGGGGCACTACGCCAGGCTCTGGGCGAAGTACCCGAATGTGATCTGGCAACTGGGCCTGCGGGGCGCGGCCGATCGGGCCTTTTGGAGCACGGACCCGAGCGCCCCCAAGACGGATCAGGAACGGGGGGCCCTTGTGTCGCGAGCCATAGGCCGGCAGTGGGAGTTGGCGCGGGAGGCGACAGGCGCGGCGCCGCCGGCAACCGCAACCCTCTGGGCCGAGGGCTCGGGCCTGCACGCCAAGGGCCACCTGAGATTTCCCGACGGCGTGACGGTGGTGTTTTCGGACGAGGGCGCGACCCAAGAGATGCAGGACGACTTTCGCCAGATCGATCGCGAGCCTGGCCGCGACTACGGCGTGTACTACCACGCTGCATTCTGGGGGGCGGGGCCGCGGCTGGTTCAGGGTGTGCCGCTCGAGAGGATGGCGCGCAACTACTCGGAGATCGCCCGAAAGGGCGATACCTATCTGAGCGTCCTGAACGTCGGCAGCATACGCGAGGTGATCCTGCAGACCGAGGCGGTGGCCGAGCTGACATGGGGCGATCCGGGCCTTTCGGCCGAGGCGTTCCTGCGGCGCTGGTGCGCCCGGGAGTTTGGCGAGCCGGCCGCCGAAGAGGCGGCGCGCGCCTACGGCGCGTTCTTCGCCGCCTTTGTGCCGCTGTCCCAGAAGGGAGCGCTGATGCTGGACGGCGTGGTGCGCTTTGCCGGGAAGTCGCTGCTCGACGCCGCGCTCGATCGCGATACGTATCCCGCATACGCAGGCCGGGCGGAGACCTATAAATTGCTGGACCGCTACGAACCGCTCGCCAGAACCTCGGCGCACAACTTCCGGAAGGTGGCGGACGGCGCGAACGGGGTCATGGGACGGATCGCGCCGGAGAGGCGGGCGTTCTTCGTAGACAACCTGCTGGTGCAGGCCGAGACGATGGCCGGTCTCAGCCGTTGGCTGGAAGAGCTCTGCGGTGGCGTGCGCGCGTTCGCCTCCCTCGAGGTCGGCGGGGCGGCGGAGAAGGCGCGCGGCGCCGCGGATGCGCTGGGCGGTGTGCTGGAATACCGGAAACGCGCGGAGTGGGGGCCGTGGGCCGATTGGTACCGTGGCGACTGGCGCATGAACCTGCCGGCCTTGCGCGAGGACACGGTCCGGCTCGCGGAACGCTGGGCCGGGCTAGCCCCGCTGGAGGAGAAATAGGATGGCGCGCCCCGAGAACGCGGGTCCCGCATCGGGTGGCATGCCGCTGGAGCGACTGCGCTGGCTCATCCTGGGGCTGCTGTTCTTCGCGACGGTCATCAACTATCTCGATCGGCAGGCCCTGTCGGTGCTGCTGCCCACGCTGCGCACGGACCTGGGCCTGAGCAGCGTGGATTACGGCACGATCACGATGGTATTCATGCTGGCGTATACCGTCGCCCAACTCGGCGCGGGCATGGTGGTGGACAAGATCGGGACGCGGGCGAGCTTCATCATCTTTGTGGTGGCGTGGTCGCTGTCGGCGATGGCGCACGCCTTCGCGCGCGGCGCGGTGAGCCTGGGCGTGTTCCGCTGCTGCCTGGCCTTGAGCGAGGCCGGCAACTGGCCGGCGGGGGCCAAGGTCGTCGCCCGATGGTTTCCCCCGAAGCGCCGCGGGATGGCGATGGCGGTATTCGATAGCGGGGCGGCCATCGGCGCCGTGCTGGCGCCGCCGCTCGTCGCGCTCCTGGCGATGCAATTCGGCTGGCGCGCCGCCTTCGCGGGCACCGCGGTGCTGGGTTTCGTGTGGCTGGCCGGCTGGCTGAAGATCTATAGGGAGCCGGAGCAGCACGCGTGGCTGACCGCGGAAGATCGCGCCGCGGTGCTGGGGGAGGTGGGTCCGGCGCCTTCGCGGGGCCGGGATTCCGGGGGCGGGTTGCGCGCGATCATCGGGGCGGGCGCGACCTGGGGGATGCTGGTGACGCGGATGCTGGCCACGCCCGTCTGGTGGTTCTACGTCTTCTGGTTGCCGGACTACCTGGGGCAGGCGCGCGGCTTCTCGCTCATGGAGATCGGTTTTTACGGATGGATCCCGTACCTGACGGTGGATTTCGGCAAGGTGTCCGGCGGCGTTCTCTCCGACCGGCTCCTGGCGGGCGGCTTGCGGGATACGGCGGCGCGGAAGGTCGCCATGGTGATCGGCGGGCTGCTGATGACCGCGGGGTTGCTGGTCGTGGGCGCTCCGACGCCGGCGGCGGCGATCGCGTGGGTGTGCGTGGCGACATTCGGATTCGGCATGTGGAGCGCGAATATCTACGCGCTGCACGCGGACATTTTTCCGGCGGGATCGCTGGCGACGGCGGTCGGGTTCACCGGCATGGGCTCGAGCCTTGGCGGCGCGGCCTTCACGTTCGCCGCGGGACTGATCGTGGACAGGGCCGGCTACGCGCCGGTCTTCTGGGCCATCGGCATCATCCCGCTGCTGGCGTGCCTGACGCTGGTGTTCTTCGTGGGGCACGTTAGTGGGGCGCGCGGCGGGGGAGACAAGCGGGAGGAGTGAAGGAATGAGCGATTCGTTTTTTGAGGAAAAGGTCGCGGTTGTGACGGGGGCGGGGGGCACGCTGTGCTCGGCGGTGGCCGTCGAACTCGCGCGTCGCGGCGCCAGGGTGGCGCTGCTCGGGCGCACGATGGAGAAGATGGAGCCGGTCGCGGCGGCGATCTCCGGTGCCGGGGGGACCGCTCTTCCGCTGGGCGTGGACGTCACCGATGCCCCTGCGGTCGAGGCGGCCTGCCGGGGCATCACCGAACGGCTGGGGCCCTGCGAGCTTCTGGTGAACGGCGCGGGAGGGAACCGCAACGACGCGGTGACGACCACGACGGAGTTCGAGCCGCCCGAGATCGCTGACGCGCGCCCCGGGGGCATGCGCGGGTTCTTCAATCTCGATCCCGAGCGCATGCTCGAGGTCATCGAGCTGAATACCATCGGGACGATCATCCCGTGCCAGGTTTTTGGTCGCGTGATGGCGGGGCGGGGATCTGGCGCCATCGTGAACTTCGCCTCGATGAACAGCTATCGGCCGCTGTCGCGCAACCTCGCCTATTCGCTCTCCAAGGCCGGCGTGACGAACCTGACCCAATGGCTGGCGGCGTATCTCGCGCCCGCCGGGATACGGGTCAACGCGGTCGCGCCGGGATTCTTCGCGAACGAGCGCAGCCGGAAGATACTGATGACGAAGGATGGCGGGCTGACCGCGCGGGGTCAGAATGTCATGGGCCATACGCCGATGAAGCGATTCGGCGACGCGAAGGATTTGCTCGGCGCGGTCTGCTGGTTGCTGGACGGCGGGCAGGCGGAGTTCGTGACCGGCATCACCGTGCCGGTCGATGGGGGATTCCTGGCCTCGTCGGGAGTGTGAGCAATGAGCGTGAAAGGGAGCCGAACCATGAGAAGCCACGTGAAGATCGGAGTCATGGCCGCTGCGCTGGCGATGTCGTCGATCGCGTCAGCCGGCGCGTTTG
Organism: uncultured Verrucomicrobiales bacterium; assembly: GCA_964651705.1. Classification (GTDB taxonomy): domain Bacteria; phylum Verrucomicrobiota; class Verrucomicrobiia; order JADLBR01; family JADLBR01; genus JADLBR01. The sequence continues at coordinate 37,555 of CAZYWZ010000021.1, read as the reverse complement.
AGCATTTCGTCACCCGCAAAGGCGACCGGCTGTACGACGGCGAGAAGGAATTCCGCTTCGCCGGCGCGAACATGCCTGGGCTGGTGTTGCCGTATGACTGGACGCTGTATCTGCCCGAGCGGCTCCACCTGCCGACCCCCTGGGAGCAGGAGGACGCGTTCAAGACCCTCGACCAGATGAATCTGCGGGTCGTGAGGACGTGGAATCTGCCGATCCGGAAACCGGACGAGGAGAGGAAATCATGGCATTACGTCTATGGTCCGGGCGAGTTCAACGCCGAGGCGTTCCGGACCATCGACCACATGCTCGCGCTGGCGAACAAGTACGGCGTGCGCGTTATGCTCGATCTCTGCGCCGAATCCGGGGACTACCTCGGGGGGATCGGGACCTACGCGGCCCACCGGGGAAAGAAGAGGGCCGAGTTCTACACCGACCCGCAGCTCAAGGAAGACTACAGGGCGACGGTCCGGTATGTGCTGGGGAGGACAAACTCCGTGAACGGCGTCGCCTACCGCGATGACAGGGCGGTGCTGGCGTGGCAGTTCGGCAACGAGATGCACGGCGCGCCCGACGCGTGGCTCTCCGAGATGGCGGCGTACATGAAATCCCTGGACCCGAATCACCTCGTCGCGGAGACGCGGCATCGTCCGGGGCAACCGCTGCTCGTGGACCCGAACATCGATCTGGTCACGCGGCACCTGTACTCCAACTACGGGGGCGTCGAGGGAGGCTGGATCGGGGCCATCCGCAAAGAAATGGATGCGCTCAAGGGGCAGAGGCCCCTGTTCATCGGCGAGTTCGGCCCGTACATCGACGGCAAGATGTTCACGCGCGACAACGTGGTGGGCGAGACGAGAAAGTTTCTCGAATACGTGCGCACGGAGCCGGGGATCCCGGGCGCCCTGATCTGGAGCATGTATTTCCACCATCGGGACGGCGGGTTCTACTGGCACCAGATCATGACGTATCCGGCGGTGTGGTCGTATCATTGGCCGGGCTTCCCCAGCGCCGACGCGCAGCGGGAGATCGGGATCATGGCCGCGATGCGGGAGGCGGGGTTCAAGATCCAAGGGAAGGATGTCCCGCCGGTGCCGGTGCCGGATGCGCCGGAGATGCTGCCCGTGTCCGGCGGCGTGCCTCTGCTGGCGTGGCGAGGCTCGGCGGGCGCGAGCGGCTACGATATCGAGCGGGCCCCGAGGGCGGATGGCCCCTGGGTTGCGATCGCGACCGACGTCAGCGATGCCGATATCGCCTACCGGCCCCTTTTCAGTGACACCGGGGCCAAGGTCGGGGAGGCGTGGTTCTATCGCGCCATCGCGCGGAATGCCTCTGGCGCGTCGAGGCCATCCAACGCCGTCGGGCCGGTACGGGTGACGCAGGTCTGCCTCGTGGACGAATTGCAGGATTTCTCCCGCGCCCTGGCCAAGTCCGAGGGCCTGAGATTGAATAACGAATACAACGCGATGTACGCGGAATATCTTTTCCGCGCGAAGGGTGACACCAACGACTGGGTGAGCTATCGCGCCGGTGGGACCATCGATTCGGTCAGCGCGGTGGCCTTCCACGGGAAAGAGAGGGCCGATCTGGAGCTGCGGGTCTCCCCCGATGGTAAAGAGTACGTTGCGCTTGAGGCCAAGCGCGCGGACCGCCTGCTTCCCGCGCCGCCCGGCGGAGCGGCCAAGGGACAGAACCGCACGATGATCGAGTACGATTGCGTTGTCCCGCCGGGCAACCCGTTCCTCAAGCTGATCTGGAGAGGGCCGTTGGAGTTGGATCGCGTGGAGATCCGGCACCGTTAGGAGAAAGGAGTCGAGCCATGAACCGAAGAGCATTCATCACCAACGCGCTCGTCGCCGCGCTGGCTTCCTCGTCGCGCGCCGCGAGCGGGCGGTCCCCGCGCATCGTGCTTCGCTCCTCCTGGCAGACGGTGAACATCGGCGACATCGGCCACACCCCGGGCGTGCTCGCGCTGTTGGAGAAGCATTTGCCGGAGGCCGAGGTGCGGCTGTGGCCCAGCCATGTGGACAATGGCGTGGACGAGATGCTGCGCCGGCGATTCCCGAAGGTGCCGATCGTCGAGGGGGCCGAGGCGATCCGTGCGGCGTTCGATGAGTGCGACTTTCTGCTGCACGGGTCGGGGCCGTCGTTCGTGGCGGAGAAGGACGTGGCGAAGTGGCGCGAGCGGACGGGCAAGCCCTTCGGCATCTACGGGATCACCTTGGGCAAGCCCGGCCAGGCCACCATCGATCTGATGAGCGCGGCGAAGTTCGTATTTTTCCGGGATTCGGTCTCGCTGGGGGCGGCGAAGGAGGCGGGCGTCCGCAGCCCGGTGATGGAATTCGGGCCGGATGGGGCATTTGCCGTGGACCTGCGCAACGACGCCGCGGCCGAGACCTACCTCAAAGCGAATGGGCTGGAGGAGGGCAAGTTCCTCTGCTGTCTCTCGCGCCTCCGGTACACGCCCTACTGGAAGGTCAAGCCGAACGTGGCATTCGACGAGAAGAAGCACGCGCGCAACGAGGCGATGAAAGAGCACGACCACGCGCCGATACGGGAGGCGATCATCTCCGTCGTGCGCGAGACGCCGATGAAGGTGCTGCTCTGTCCGGAGGACGCGACCCAGATGGCGGTCGGCAAGGAGATGCTCTACGACCCATTGCCCGAAGACGTGAAGGGGAGGGTGGTCTGGCGGGAGAAGTATTGGCTGACCGACGAGGCCATCAGCACCTACGTGCGCTCGGCGGGGATCTTCGGTTCGGAGATGCACAGCCCGATCATGGCGGTGGGCAACGGGGTGCCCGCCATCGTCTGCCGTTTCATGGAGCAGACCAGCAAGGGGATCATGTGGCGGGATATCGGGCTCGGGGAGTGGCTATTCGATCTCGACAACGAGGAGGAGATCCCGCGGGTGGCGCCGACGGTGCTTGCGATGGCGAAGGATCCCGAGGGGTCCAAGGCCAGGGCGGCCAAGGCGCTGGAGCTCGTGCGGCAGCGGCAGCGCGAGACGATGGGGGTCGTGCGCCAAGCGCTTGGCGTTTGAGATTTCTGGAGACTGTCGTGCGGACTAGCTTGAGAATTGGGTCGCGATGTAGGCTGCGCCTTGGCGCGCGCGGACGTTCGATTCGGCAGCGTGCGCCAAGGCGCAGCCTACGATTTTCCGCAACGTTGGTGCCCGGCACGCGGCGGCACGAGATCCGATTTTTGGGATGAAACCAACCCCGAGCCCGGCGCGGGACATGCCAAGGACAGATATTATGAGTGAAGAAAACCAGTTACAGAGAGAAGCCCGGATGATGCGGCTCGAGAAGCTCATCGCGGAGCGGGAGCGGATCCCGGACAAGCCGTTTCCCGTGCCGGTGAAGGAGCTATTGGGCCGATACGAGCAACTGTACACGGGGGCGATCAGCGACGTGCTGCGGGAGTTCTGCCTATTGGACCAGTCGTTGCCGGGGCACCTCCGGCCCCTGCGCGACAGCGACGTCGTCGCCGGGATCGCGTTTACCGTGAAGAGCGCGCCGAACGTCATGATCCGTGGGGAGATGACATTCCGGGCCGAGATGCTGGACGCGATGGGCGAGGGGCATTTCGTGGTCTGGGACACATCGAATGACGAGAGGGCGACGCTCTGGGGCGGGGTGATGACGGCGACGGCCTTCGGCAAGGGGGTCAAGGCCGCCTGCATCGATGGCGGGATCCGGGACACCAAGCAGATTCTGGAGAAGCCGTTTCCGGTGTATTACAAGCACCGCATCCCCAATGGGAGCCTGGGGCGTTGCCTGATCACGCACTATCAGGTGCCGATCAAGATCGGCGATGTCGTGATCCGGCCGGGGGACGTGGTCTTTGCGGACATCGATGGCGTGGTCTGCGTGCCGAGGGACATCGCGTTCGACGTGCTGGTGCGCGCCGAGGAGATCCGCGCGAACGAGAAGAAGATCTTCGGCTGGGTCGCCGAGGGGCAGTCGATCCAGAAGATCGCGGAGAAGGGCGGCTATTTTTGAGGGCCGTATCTGAAACCACATCGAGAAAGGGAATGCGATGAAGAGACAGGGAAGGACATTGGGGGCGATGGCGCTTTCGGCGTGCTGCGCGGTGGCGTCCGCCGTGGCGGGGCCGAAGATCGACGCGTCGCCGGACAGGGCGAAGACCGGCATCGATCCAGGGCTGGCGCGGATCGGGACGATCCGCCCGCGCGGGGCCAATGAGATAACGGGGTCCAACTGGACGCTCGGCTGCGAGACGCTGGACCGGGATTTCGCGGATTACCAGCAATACAAGGAATATCTAGTGCCGCTGGGCATCAAGACTATCCGCCTGCAGGCTGGGTGGGCCAAGACGGAGAAGGTGAAGGGGAGCTATGACTTCGCGTGGCTCGACACGATCATCGACGACGCCATCGGTCGCGGGCTGAACATCCTGCTGGAGACCGACTACGGCAATCCGGTCTACGAGGGCGGTGGCGGCTGGGATCTCGCGGGCGGTTTCCCGACGTCCGAGGAGGCGCTGGCGGCATGGGATCGCTGGGTGGAGGCGATGGCGGCGCGCTACAAGGGCAAGGTCCGCGACTGGGCCATGTGGAACGAGCCAGATATCAATAAGAAGCACAAGCCGGAGGACATCGCGGCGTTCAACATACGAACGGCGGAGATCATCAAGCGGGTGGTCCCCGACGCGAGGATCGCGGGGTTATCGCTTGCCAGCTCGAGCCCGAAGCTTCTGGACAGCTGCCTCCAGGCGCTGGCTGAGAAGGGCAAGGTCGATCTGTTTCATTGGTTCATCTATCACGGGTATGATTTCAATCCGGACAGCACCTACCAGAAAGTCGAGGAGCTGAAGGCCACGCTGGCGAAGTACTCCTCCAAAGCCAAGATGCGGCAGGGGGAGAACGGGTGCCCGTCGGAGACGGCGACGAAGTTCGCGCTATCGAACCATCCGTGGACGGAGCACAGCCAGGCCAAGTGGAACCTGAGACGGATGCTCGGGGATCTGGGGCACGACGTGGAATCGGCGGTATTCACCATCTGCGACTTCAACCACACGGGGCGGGAGATCAACCGCAAGGGATTGCTCCGGGCCACGGCGGACAAGAAGGTGGAGAAGATCAAGCTCGCATACTATTCGGTGCAGCACTGCGTCGCGGTGTTTGACGATGCGCTGGAGAGAATCAAGGAACCGGCTGCGGGCGTGATATATGACAGGGCGACGGCGAGTTTCGTCTACCGGAACAGGAAGACGGGGCAATGCCTCGTGGCGGTGTGGGATAAATCGGGCATTCCGGGGGACGCGTTCGACACGCGCCCCTCGCAGGTCATGATCAAGGGCGTGGGCATCGACGAACCGGTTTGGGTGGATCTGGTGTCCGGGGGGATCTACGCGATCCCGTCGGATCGGGTCCTCAAGGCGGGCGAGTTCACGATTTTCAAAGACATGCCCCTCTATGATGCCCCGGTGCTGATTGCGGAGAAGGGGCTGTTGCCCATGTGATCCGGGCGATGTGACGGAAATCGTGGTGGATGCGTCCTTTCGTGAGGCTGTGAGAACGATCTTTGCGCTCGTGGTGATGCTGGTGTCCTCGGGGGCGGGCGCCTTCGAGTTGGTGGGTCCGGGGCGCGTTGCGACGGTATTCGTGCCGGAGGGAGAGCCGGAGTGCGTGTCGCTGGCGGCGGACGATCTCGTCGGGGATGTGGCGAAGATCACGGGGCGTTCGGCGGCGATCGTGCGGCGTGCCGGGGAGTGCGGCGACGCCGGCGTGGTCTTGGTCTCATTGGATAGGCCCGGATCAGCGGCGCTGTTGGAGAAGTTGTCCCCCGGCTTTGGCGATGGGCTGAAGGGGAGATGGGAGGCGTATCGCGCCGAGGCGGTGAAGACGCCGGTGGGCGAGAGGCTGATCGTGGCGGGGAGCGACGAGCGCGGGACGATGTTCGGACTTTACGCCTTCCTCCAAGAGTATCTCGGCGTGGATCCGCTCTATTTCTGGTCGGGGCGCGAGCCGCAGAGACGCCAGGCGCTCCGATGGGAGTCGGTGTCGTTGCGGTCGGATGGGCCGACGTTCCGGTTCCGGGGCTGGTTCATCAATGACGAGGATCTGATGACCGAATGGAGGGGCGGTGGTGGCGAGCGGAACATCGACTATCCGTACTATTCTCAGGTGGTGCACCCGGAGGTGATGCGCGCCGTGGCCGAGGCGCTGGTGCGGTGCCGGTTCAACCTGATCATCCCGGCGAGCTTCATCGACATCATGAACCCGCCGGAGGAGGCGCTGGTGAAGGAATGCGCGCGGCGCGGGGTGTTCCTGTCGCAGCACCACGTGGAGCCGATGGGCGTGAGCGCATTCTCCTATTTCAATTATTGGAAAAGCCGGGGCAAGGATCTGAAATACTCCTATTTCAGCCATCCCGCCGAGGTGCGCGAGGTGTGGCGGGTCTATGCGGAGAAGTGGGCGAGATATCCGAACGTCATTTGGCAGCTGGGGTTGCGCGGGATCGCGGACCGCCCGATGTGGCAGGCGGACCCGGACACGCCGCAATCCGACGCCGGGCGGGGGCGGCTGATCTCGGAAGCGATGGCGGAGCAGTTGGGGATTTTGCGCGACGCGTGCCCGGGTGGGGCCAAGCATTTTTCGACGACGCTGTGGGCGGAGGGTTCGGCGCTGAACCAGCAGGGGCATCTCAGGATCCCCGAGGGCGCGATCGTCGTGTTCTCGGATAACTCGCCCGGCTGGAAGTGGCAGGAGGATTTCTATTCCACGCCCCGAGATCCCAAGAATCGGTATGGGGTGTATTACCATCACGGGCTGATCGGCAGCGGCCCCCATCTGGCGCAGGTGGTTTCGCCGCAGAAGACCCATGAGTGCCTGGAGGCGGCGGTGGGGCACGGCGCGGGCGAGTACGCCATATTTAACGTGGCCAACCTGCGGGAGCTAGTGCTCGGGATCGGGGCGACGGCGGACATGGCCTGGCGGATGGAGGGATTCGATCCCGATGCGTGGCTGGAAAGCTGGGTGGGGGAGAGGTTCTCTTGCCGGAGGGCCGAGATCGCCAACGCCTACCACGTGTATTTCAGCGCTTGGCAGATCCACGACGAACAGGGCGTGCCCTTTCTGATGGACGGGCAGATGTTTGGCATGGGAAACAGGGAGCTCGGGGCGATCGCGAAGAAACTCAAGTCGGGAAAGATCGGGGGCGGGGCCAGTCTCGAGACGAGCCGGCAGGCGGGGGCCGGCCCGGCCGAGACGCGAGCGGAGGCGGGGCGGGACGACGCGTTCTGGAAGGGGTTGGCGGACATGCACCCGCGCGATATTGGGCGAAGGGAGACCGTCAAGCGGTTGGCGGCGCAGCGGGTGGGCCATGAGCTGGCGTTGATGCACGCGCGGGTATCGGCCGCGGTGCTGCCGGGGGACGAGGCATCGTTCCTGGAGGACAATCTCGTCTATCAGGCCTCGATCATGGCGCGGACGTGCGAGTGGCTGGAGAATGTCCTGGTGGCGCACGAGGCGCTGGATCTCGGGGATGGCGGGGCCTGCGCCGCGGCGCTGGAGGCTGCCGCCGTGGCGTTCGCGAAAATTCCTGAACTGGCCAAAGGCTACTGCCGCGGCAAGTGGGAGGACTGGTATCGCGGGTGCAAGAAGCTCAATATTTCGGCCACGATGGACCGGACCCGCTCGGTGCTGGAGCAGGCGCGGGGCGGTGCCAAAGCAGGAGACAAGCCATGAGCGGGCGGAGCCGGTGGGTTTTTCTGGGTCTTGCGATCGGCATCGGGGGGTGGATGGAGGGCCTGGCCGCGGTGACTGTCGGGATCGACCCAAGGATGCCACGGGTGGGCACGCTCCGGGTGAGGCACGCGAAGGAAATCGAATCCTCCGAATGGTCGGTGGGCGGAGAGACGCTGGATCGCGACTTCGCCATATACGGTAACTACAGGCACTATCTGGGGCCCCTTGGTGCGAAGGCGATACGGCTGCAGGCGGGTTGGGCCAAGTGCGAAAAGGTGCCGGGGCAATACGAGTGGGGCTGGCTGGACGAGGTCATCGATGACGTGCTGGCGCAGGGCGTGCGGCCGTGGGTGGAGACCTCCTATGGCAACCCGATCTATCCCGAGGGCGGCGGCACGGGGCTGGGCGCTGGCCTGCCGCGGTCGCCCGAGGCGCTGCACGCGTGGGACGCTTGGGTGCGCGCGCTGGTCGCGCGGTACAAGGATCGCGTGCGGGAGTGGGAGATCTGGAACGAACCGGATGGCGGGCACGGCATCACGGCCGAGGCGTTCGCGGAATTCCATCTCCGCACCGCGGCGATCATCCGCGCCGAGCAACCGGGCGCGCGGATCTACGCGCTCGCGCTGGCGAACACCGGGAAGACCGACTTCGCGGAAACCCTGCTGCGGTTGGCCAAAGAGCGGGGCCAGTTGGACCTGATCGACGCGATCACGATCCATGGCTACCCGAAGAATCCCGACGACACCCGGGCGGTGGAGCGGTTCCGCGACCTGGCCGGGCGCTATTCCGACAAGATCGAGATCCGGCAGGGGGAGACGGGGGCCCCGAGCGGCGAGACCGTGGGGGCGCTGCGCGATGTGCCGTGGACGGAAGTCAGGCAGGCCAAGTGGGACCTGCGGCGCATGCTCGCGCACCATGGCAAAGGCGTGCCCTTCAATCTCTTCACGCTGTGCGAATTAAAATACTCGCAACCCAAGATGACGGGATTCAACCGGAAGGGATTGCTCCGGTGCAACGAGGACATGACCGTCGCGGGGCCGAAGCTGGCCTACTTCGCGGCGCAGCGGGTGTTCTCCACGTTTGACGACAGCCTGGAACGGATCGCGGATTTCCAGTTTGAGGTCGCCCCGGAGGAGAAAGTGGCGGCCTTTGGGTATCGGAAGAGAGAGGGTGGTGGGCTCGTGGTGGCGGCGTGGCTGGACGGCGCGCCGCCGGAGGATTCGAGCGCCGCGAAGGGCGTCGATTTCCGCCTGCCGGGGGCAAAGTTCTCCGTTCCTGTCTACGTGGATCTGATGTCCGGGAAGGTATGCGAGATCCCGGGGGAGTGGCGGGAGGCGCATGACGGCGGAACAACGTTCAAGGCCCTGCCGCTGTATGACGCCCCGGTGTTGATCGCGGAGGAGGGGGCGCTGTCCATTTACCGCGTGGACCCGGCGCCATCGACGGCTGCGGCGACGAAGGCCGAGGCGGAGGCATCGAAGGGTGCGGCCGAGCGCATGACGGTGGAGGTGATCAGTTCCCGGGACGGTGCCGCACAGAAGGCGATTTTCTATTGCCCGCCGGAGGCGGCGGCCGGGGCCGACGGATCGCCGGTGCCCTTGTTGGTTTGGTTGCACACTTGGAGTGGCGATTACTTGCAGGGCGTTGGCCCGGTGCCCCGCGCCAAAGAGCGGGGGTGGGCGATGATCGCGCCCGATTTCCGTGGCCCCAATAATCGGCCGGAGGCGTGCGCGTCGGATCTCGCGGTGCAGGACGTGCTGGATGCGGTCGAGCAGGCGCGGAAGCACGCGAGCGTGGATCCCGAGCGCATCTACGTAGTGGGGTCGTCGGGCGGGGGCCACATGGCGCTGATGATGGCCGCGCGGGCCCCGGAGCTCTGGGCGGGCGTTAGCGCTTGGGTGCCGATCAGCGATCTGGAGGCGTGGCATTCCGAGAGCCTCACGCGTCAGCAGCGCTATGCCGACATGTTGGATCGATGTTGCGGTGGGCCACCCGGGCCGACGACCCTGGCGGAATACCGGAGGCGCTCGCCGCTGTTCCATCTTGCCGCCGCGAAGGGCCTGCCGCTGGACATCAACGCCGGCATCCACGATGGCCACACGGGCTCGGTCCCAGTCAGCCATTCCGTGCGCGCGTTTAACGTCTTGTGCGATGCCAATGGGGCCAAGGGCGCCAGGATCTCCGAAGAGGATATCGGCTTCATGGTGCGGGAACGGAGGGTGCCGTCATCCCTAGCGCCGGAGCGGGAGGACGATCCCGAGAGGGAGAAGGCGATCCTGTTCCGCCGCGTCGCGGGGCCGGCCCGGCTGACGATCTTCGAGGGGGGCCACGATTCTGAGCCGGACGCCGCGCTCGACTGGTTGTCCCGCCAGCGTCGTGGCGTTCCCGCCGACCATCGGGTGGGGAAGGGTGGCGGGCGGCAACCGGGTGCCCAGGGGGTCGCGCAATGACGGGATTACACGCCATGCGTAGAAAGAGGTGGGAGTCGCCATGTCCATGAAGTGGGGCATCCGGGTTTTGCTGGCGGCGGCGGTCGGGGCAGTTGTCGGGATCGCCGCACCGCCGGTCGTCACGGTGGAGGCCCGGCGTTTCACCGGCGGGAGCGAGCGCGAGGACAGCATGTGGAGCGCGCTCTATGCCGCGAAGAGCGGGAAGATCTATATCGGTCTCTGCACCCATGCGGAGGCGGCGCATTTTTTCGAGTATGACCCCGGGGCGGATCGGATGACGCACATCGCCGACCTCACGGCGTTCAAGGGCGAGCGTGGCGAGGGGGTGCGCACCTCGGGGAAGATCCACGTGCGCATGGGCGAGGATGCGGACGGGCGGGTGTATTTCGGCGATTTTTGCGAGGACACGGGTCCGGAATGCGTGGATCCCGCGAGCTACCGCGGGCCGCACTGGTTTCGGTACGACCCGAAACGGGGCGGTTTGGAGAACCTGGGGCAAATCAATCGGCAGTGGGGGCTGCTGGGTTTCGTGCTCGAGCCGAAATACCAGCGGCTCTACGGGCTGGCCGAGGACGGCCATCTATATACCTACGACCTCCGCCGGCGGGCGACGACGGACCTGGGGCGTGTGGACGACTGGGATATCTGCCGCACGATCTTTGCCGACGACGAGGGCAACATCTACGGCTCATTCCCGATAGGCCGCATCTGGAAGTACGATCCCGGCCGGGACCGGATCCTTGACCTGCGATCGGCGCGCCTGCCGGTGGACCCGCGGATCACGCCGCGCACGATGTCGAACCCGATGATCGACCGGAAGGCCTATTGGCGGGTGATCGAATGGGACCCGGTGGATCGGGTCGCCTACGGCGTGATGGTGGGCGATTCGATGCTCTTCAAGTATGACCCGCGCGAGGGTTCCGAGGGAACGGTGACACCCCTGGTGCGACTGTGCGCCGAGCGATACCTGGAGGCCGATCCCGCCATGATCCCCGTGGCGACGCTGGCGATGACGATATCGCGCGATCGCCGCATCTATTACGCCCCGGTGGTTTCGGTGGCATTCGATTATGCGGGGACCTCGTGGGATGTGGCGGACGAGCGCAAGTTCACCACCCAGCTCGCGGGCGAGGCCGCGCCGCCGGAGTCGGTGCTGGTCGAGTATGACATGGCGACGGGGCAAAGGCGGGAGTTGGGCGTGATGCGCGCGGAGGATGGCCGCAAGGTGTTTGGGCTGGGCGGCGCCTGCGAGGGAAAGGGCGACGGAAAGCTCTACTTCGTGGGCGCGGTCGAGGAGCGGGACCCGGCGCGCGTCGCCAACAAGATCGACAATCGCTGGCCATTCAGCATGGCGCTGCTGAGTTACAAACCGACGGATGCGCCTTCGCGTCGCCCGCGTCGGTGGCGGCGCAGGCGCGGTCGGCAACAGCGACCGGGACCGTGGCGCGATGCCATGGACACAGGAACTTCATGCCCGCACCCATCGGTCCTTCAGACCGCATTGAAGGCGGCAGTCGAACTGCCGCACTCCAAAGGGGCTTTCGCGCCACCAGTCGGGCGACGGTTCCACCTTGTGCTGCTCGGGTTGTTGTGCCTGGGCGCGTCGCCGGTTCGCGCGCAGAAGTGGGTCAACCCGAATTTCGACGCGCACCGGCTGGACTATCGGGATCTGGGCTACCCCGACGTGACGGCCATCGAGGCCGACAACAGCCCGATCACGGCGCTGCTGGCGGACCCGCGCGGGCGGATCTATGGCGCCACCAGCGGGAAGACCGCCTCGTACCTGTTCGTATACGATCGCTCGATCAACAAGGTCCGGCCGCTCGGGAAGATCGGCGACGCCATTGGCGTGCATCACGCGCTGGTGCGGGACGCCGATGGTGCGCTGCTCATCGGGGGCGGGCTGAACCTGCTCGCGCCGGTGGCCCTGACGCGGGAGTTTCCGGGAGGGTTTCGGGCGATCGAGGAGCAGCTGTGGAAGGACATCGTCGCGCCATACGCGAACTATGGCGGGGGACACCTCTATCGCTACGACCCGGCGAAGCATGATGCGGGCACGAGGATGCCGGGGGAGCCGTGCCCGTTGGAAGACCTGGGTGTTCCCGCCCGCGGCAACACCATCTGCGCGCTCGCCCTGGACGCCAAGGGGCGCCGACTCTATGGCATCACCTATCCGGACGGGCGGCTCTTCGCCTGGGATCTCGAGGAGAACCGGGCGACCGATCTCGGGCCGCTGGTGGAGCGGAGGGTGTACTCGGGCCCGGAGCGGACCTGGCGCAGCGTGCCGCGCGCGCTCCACATCGCGGACGGTGGTCGCGTCTACAGTTCGGGTGACGATGGCCGCATCGTGTTCTTCGATCCCGCGTCCGGGAAGATCATCCGCACAAAGATGCAGATCCCTGGCGAGTATTACGAGGCATGGAACTACCACGGGTACCCGGTGATCGAGGGCTGGGTCGCCGATATCGAGGGCAAGGTGTACGGGGCCAGCAGCGACGGGTACCTGTTCCGAATGGACGCGGCCCGCGGGGAATTGACGAATCTTGGCAAGCCGCGCCTGTCTCGGCGCGTGCGCGCGATGACGCCCGGCCCCGACGGGAGGCTCTATATGATCTGCGGCGAGTTCGAGGAGCCCTGCAAGCTGATGAGCTACGATCTCTCCGGGCGGGAGGGGTTCCGGGATTGGGGGGTGTTGGCCGTGGACAGGAGCCCGTATTACGCGAAGCGCGCCTACCAGTTTGACGCCATGGCGACCGGGATCGACGGGACGATCTTCGTCGGGGAGAGCGATCGTCGCGCAAGCCTCTTCCTGTTCTTTCCCGGCGCGAGGGGATTTGAAGGCAACCTCAACCCGAGCAATCCGAGATGAAACGAGTTCTGGCATCATTAGCGGAATTGTTGAACCCGGAGTTGTCAACCACGAATGGACACGAATGGACACTAATGAAATAGTAACTGGGGTTGACGGCGGCTTCGCCAAACAGATGGTGGGATCGATGGGATACAGAAGGTGTAGGGTATTTCCATTCGTGTCCATTCGTGTCCATTCGTGGTTGAAGCAGCTCTTCTTGGTGCTATTCCTGCCGTTTGCCACGTCGCTCTCGGCGACCGGGGTGGAAAACCGGGAAACCTGGGATGCGCGCGAGTTTGGCGCGAAGGCGGACGGGACCACCGTTGACACGGCGGCGATCCAGGCGGCGGTCGATGCCTGCGCGGAGGCCGGGGGCGGGACCGTGGTGCTGCGCGGGGGCGTGTTTCTTTCGGGGACGATCCGCCTGCGGGGTTATGTCACGCTGCGCGTCGAGAACGGGGCGACGTTGCTCGGCAGCGCGGATATCGCGGACTACCCGAGCATCACGCCGAAGATCCCCTATCTCTATCGCGACCGATTCACCAAGAGCCTGATCTATGCCGAGGGGCAGGAGCACATCGGGCTGGAGGGTGGGGGAGTTATCGATGGTCAGGGCAAGTTATTTCCCGCAAAGAAGGGCGACGACGGGGGGCGTCCGTACCTGATCCGTTTCAGCGAGTGCCGACACGTTAGGGTGCGCGACCTGACGCTTCGGGATTCGGCGAGATGGCTATCGCACTATCTGGCGTGCAAGAACGTGACCATCGACGGGGTCACGATCCACAGCCGCATCCGCGAGAACCGGGATGGGATGGATATCGACAGCTGCGATCGCGTGCGCATCGCGAACTGCGACATATACAGCGGCGATGACGCGATCGTGCTGAAATCGACCGCCGGCATCCCGTGCCGCCGGGTCGCGGTGGTGAACTGCACGCTGTCGAGTTCCGCGTCGGCGCTCAAGCTGGGCACGGAGTCGCAGGGGGGATTCGAGGACGTCACATTCAGCAATTGCGTGGTGTATGACACGCGGGATGGGATCTCGATCGAGGAGGTGGACGGGGGTGCCTGCGAGCGGATCCACGTGTCGGGTGTCGTGATGCGGGATGTCGCGGTGCCTATCTTCGTGCGGTTGGGGAACCGGGCCAACCCGCTGCCGGGGCGTGAGAAGCCGCCGGTGGGCCGGATGCGCGACATCATGATATCCAACGTCCAGGCCAGTGGCGCGGCCGCGGTGGGTTGCTCCGTCACCGGCATCCCGGGGCATCCCGTGGAGAATGTCACCCTGCGCGATATCCGGATCCGGTTTTCGGGCGGCGGGAGTGCGGAGGATGCCGCGAGGCAGGTGCCGGAGAAAGAGGCGTCATATCCCAAGGGCGACATGTTTGGCATGTTGCCGGCCTATGGTTTCTACTGCCGGCACGTGAATGGGCTGCGGCTCCACAATCTGGATCTCTCCTTTGAGGCGGGTGATGCGAGGCCGGCCATCGTGGCCGAGGACGTGGCCGACCTCGACGTGCAGGGCCTGCGCGCGGCTGTGGGCGCGGGCGTCAAGCCACTGGAGAAGCGATGAGGTCGTTCATCCAAGACGATTTCCTGCTGCGATCGGAGGTCGCGCGCCGCCTGTACCACGGGGTGGCGGAGGGGTTGCCGATCATCGATTTTCACAATCATCTGGATGCGGGGGATCTGGCGGACGATCGGGCCTACGAGAATCTCGCGCACCTGTGGGTGCTCAAGGATCCGTACAAGCATCGGGCGATGCGCATCGCGGGCGTGCCCGAACGACTCGTCACGGGCGACGCCGCCGACAGGGAAAAGTATGACGCCTGGGCGGCGACCGTGCCGGAGACGCTGGGCAACCCGCTGTTCCATTGGACGGCGCTGGAGCTGAAGCGGTATTTTGGGATCGAGGAGTTGCTCTCGCCCGAATCGGCGGGGCGCATCTGGGATAAGTGCAACGGGATGCTGCGCGAGGCGGGCTATTCCGCGCGGGGATTGATCGGGCGGGCCAATGTGGCGTGCCTGTGCACGTCGGATCGTCCGGGGGATGATCTGGCGGCGCACGCGCGTCTGGCGGGGTCGCCGATCACGCGGGGGCCTCTGCCGGGGGCTCCCGCCGACGTCCGGGGAGCGGGGAACTCGGACAGGAGTGTCGGCGTCACGCGGGTGCTTCCGTCGTTGCGGGTGGACGGTGTGGATGGGGATGATGCGGGCGCTGTCGTCGGGTGCCTGGATCATTTCGCGCGGATGGGCTGCCGGCTCGCGGACCACGCTGTCGTCGGGTTCGATTCCAGGGCGCTCCGGGTCTTGGGGCGGGAGTATGGGCGGAGGGGGTGGATCCTGCAGTTGCACTTCGGCGCGCAGCGGGAGACGAGCACGCGACTACGGAAA
This sequence comes from uncultured Verrucomicrobiales bacterium, assembly GCA_964651705.1. GTDB lineage: Bacteria > Verrucomicrobiota > Verrucomicrobiia > JADLBR01 > JADLBR01 > JADLBR01. The sequence goes on along the minus strand of CAZYWZ010000021.1, from coordinate 22,149 downwards.
CTCGCGGGACCGGCCGGCGGCTACGCGACCATCGGGGACCGCTGCGACATCGCCGGACTCTGCCGATTCCTCGATGACCTGGAGGGGGAGGGACTTTTGCCGCGGACGATCCTGTATCCGTTGAATCCCGCGGATTATGCGGCGCTGGCGACGCTGACCGGGTCGTTCGCGGAGGATGGCGTCAGGGGCAAGATCCAGCTGGGTCCCGCGTGGTGGTACAACGATCACGCCCACGGCATCCGGCAGCATCTCGACGCGCTGTCCAACCATGGGCTGCTCTCCGCTTTCATCGGCATGACGACCGATTCGCGCAGTCCCCTATCGATGGTCAGGCACGAGTACTTCCGCCGAGTGCTGTGCGACTGGCTGGGCGAGAGGGTGGAGCGCGGCGAGATGCCGGAGGATGAGGGGATGCTTCATGGGTTGGTTAGGGCCGTCGCGTACGGGAATGCGCGCGAGTGTATTTTGGGATCGGCGGCAGAAACGTGACCCTGGTGGCTTCCCTACTTGCAGAGAAGGACCTGCGGCATCCGCGTTATCCGCGGTTTGAAATTCCAGGAGGGGCCGCGGTATGGATTCACATGTGAAACAGAGAAATTCACTCATGCATTTGCGGTGGCGGGCGTGTCTTCTATGATGGGTCCCTGCCTATGAGAACGAATGGATTGAGGTCGGTTGGCGCCCTTTGGGTGGCGGGTCTGGGATGCATGGTGGGCTGGGGGGCGGAGGCGCCGAAGGATCTGGGTTCGCGGGAGGCGCGTCCCTCGCCGGAATGGCTGGGGCGCGGGGTGATGTACCAGGTGTGGTTGCGGGGCTTCACGCCGGAGGGGACGATGCGGGCGGCGGCGGCGCGGTTGCCGGAGGTGGCGGAGTTGGGCGCGACGATCCTCTACCTGAGTCCGGTCAATCTGTCGGATCCCGACATGCGGCAGGAGTTCTGGAGCAAGCGGCAGAAAGCATCGGGGACGAATAACCCGCGCAACCCGTACCGGATCTCGGATTACAATAAGATCGATCCCGAGTATGGGACGGATGACGATCTTCGCCATTTCATCGATACCGCGCACAAGCTGGGCCTGCGGGTGCTGATGGACCTGGTGTATTTCCACTGCGGGCCGACGTCGGCGCTGATGGATCGGCCGGGTTTCATCCAGCGGGGTGCGGACGGGAAGGCCGCGACCGGGTCGTGGAATTTTCCGCGCCTGAATTTCGAGTGCCGGGAGCTGCGGGAATACCTGTGGGCGAACATGGCGCGGTGGGTGAGGGATTTCGGGGTCGACGGATACCGGTGCGATGTGTCCGACGCGGTGCCGCTGGATTTTTGGGAGGAGGCCCGGGCGCGGCTGGAGCCGCTGCGCCCGGATATCGTCATCCTTGCCGAGGGGCAGCGGAAGGAGGACCAGCTGAAGGCGTTCGACCTCAATTACAGCTTTTCGTGGATGGGCGCGGTGCACGCGGTTTTCCAGAAGGGCGAGCCTGCGTCATCGCTGCGCGCGCTGTGGGAGAAGACGCGCGGGGAGCGTCCGCGGGGGGCGCGGCTGCTCCGGTACACGGAGAACCACGACATCGTGAACGACATGCTGCGGGCCGAGGTGGTGTGCGGGGAACGGGGGGCGGCGGCGATGTCGGTCGTGAATTTCACGCTGGACGGCGTGCCGATGCTCTACAATGGTCAGGAGATCGGGGACACGAGCCCGCAGAGCATCTACGCGCGCTGGCCGGTCGGCTGGGCGGCCGGGTGCCTGCCCAAGCCGGCGGCGAAGCGGGCGTTCTATAAGGAGCTGTGCCGTCTGCGGCGCGACGAGGCCGCACTCCACCGGGGCGAGGTCGTGTGGCTGGACAACGATCGGCCGGACGATGTCCTGTCGTTCCTGCGCCGTGCGGGGGGAGAGGAGATCCTGGTCGTGGCGAATCTCTCGAATCGGAAGGTGCGTGCGGCGGTCGACCTGCCGGAAGGGTGGGTGCCCGCGCGCGTATCCCTGATCGAGAGCGAGACGAAGGCGTCGGCGGGGGACGGGCGCCTGGTGTGGGATTTGGGATCCTGCGGGTATTTTGTGGGGAGGCGGCAGTGAGGTTCGTGCGGGTCGGGCGCGGGTAGGGTCGCTCAAGGGGGCGGGTCTGGTGCGTCGGTTGGCCGCGGGGACAGCAGGGCGGCGAACGCGGAGATCTGGGCGGGGGTTCCGAGGACGAGCAACTCATCGCCATCGGCGAATCGGTCGTGGCCGCGCGGGAGGATCTGGTGGTCTGGGCCCCGGCGGATGGCGCCGATCTGGATGCCGACCCTGCGGATGAGATCCAGTTCGACGAAGGTTTTGCCCGAGAGCGGGCTCCTCAGGGGCACGGTGAGTGTCTCCATGGTGAGCTCGTCAAAACTGGTGGGCGAGTCGGACATGGCGGATCCGGAGGTCAGCTCGCGGCCGGCGCGGGCCAACTGGTCGGCATCGCCCAAGAGCAGGAGCCTGTCCCTGGGAAACAGCACGGTATCGGCGCTGGGGTTGACGATGCCGTAACCCTGTCTGTCGATGCCAACCACCGAGCAACCGAACCTGGCGCGCGTGGCAAGCTGTCCCAGCGTCTTGCCCGCGTGGGCGGAGTCGCCCGGCAGGGTGATCTCCTCGATGTCCAGACTCCAGTCGGCGGACTGTTGGGGGAGCGTGGACGGCCAAGCCGATGTCGCGGCGGCATGGCTGGCGCGGGCGAACTCATCCCGGAGTTGGATTTCCACCAGGCTCTGGAGGTGCACGAGGCGACGCCAAAAGATCGCGGCGACGATGGCGAGGGCGATCACGAAAATGGCGATGGTGCCTGGGGACAGGAAGGACACGGGCAGGAGGGCCAGCAACCAGGCCGCGAGCGCCGCGAGCGCCGCGCCGCGGAGCGCCATCTCCAGCAGGCGGCGCGCGGATCCCCTCGGGAACGGGCCGGACGTGGCGGCCTCGGAGAGGATCATCGCCAGCGCGGCGATGTTGCGCCAGATCGCGATGAGGGGGCCGAGCAACAGGAGGCCGAAGCCGCCCCAGAACATCACCTGGATGGCGCGCGCCGGGAGGCGCAGGTGCCCGAGGTGCGCGACGGCACGCCCGTAGATCGGCTCGGCCAAGAGGAGCAATGCCGAGACGGCCAGGACGTAGAGGCCGATCTGGAGGAGGCGCTTGTTCGTCAATTTCCAGAGGGAGCCGTGGGGCTGCTGGCCGCGGAGGCGAATCAGCCAGTCGTGATAGAGGCCCAGCCACTGGCGGAGACGGGGAGGTTCGGCGCGCATGATATAGTGGCTGAGTGGCTCGGCGCGGCGCGCGAGGATGGGCGAGGCCAGCGAGGTGAGCAGCGAGGCGCCGACGGCGACGGGATAGGCCGCCTGGGGCAGGTGGCCGCTCGATACGCCGAGTTGGGCGATGATGAAACTGAATTCGCCGAGGGGCGTGAGGATGAGGCCCGCCTGGAGGGACTCCCGGGTGGTGTTTCCGACGGCCAGGAACCCGAGGGCGCAGGCGATGGGGCGAAGGAGCAGGGCGAGCGCCGCCACCCCCAGCACCAGGGGCCACGCCTCCAGGAGGAGCCGTATGTCCACCAGCATGCCGATGGCCACGAAGAAAACCGCCCCGAAGGTCTGACCCAGGCCCTCGAAGGCGCGCTGGATGTCCACCCGATATTGGGTGCTGCCAACGATCGCGCCGAAGAGGAACGCGCCGAGGGCCAGCGAATAGCCCGCCCGGGCCGCGAGCCAGGCGAGGGAGAGCAAGAGGCCGCCGACCAAGAGCGTCCGGATCTCGGGCTGGCCATCTCGGCTGACGCGGGCCAGCAGGCCTGGGATGACCAGCAGCGACAGGAGTGCGAGGAGCGCGATGAACGCGGCCAGCGTGCCGAGGGCGGGGGCGAGCGCGGGCGGGGCGTCGCCGCCGAATTGCGCGACCGACGTCAGCAGCGTCAACATGGTGATGGCCACGACGTCCTCCAGCACGGTGACCCCGAGGGCCAGTTGGCCGGCGCGCTCGTGGGTGAGATTCAATTCCTCGAGCACCTTGCCGATGATGGCGGAGCTGGAGACCATGAGCATGGCGGCCAGAAACAGGCTGCCGGTTCCGCCCCAGCCCACCGCCCAGCCGAAGAGCCGGCCGCCGTTGAGCACGATGATCGCGCCGACGACGGTCGCGATAATGACCGGCAGCCCGAGGCGTTTCAGGCGGCTGATGCTCAGGTTCAGGCCGATGGAAAAGATGAGGAATACGAGCCCGACTTGCGCGAGGGTCTGGACGCGGTCGAGGTCGGCGACGAGTGCGAACGGGGGCGTGTGCGGACCGATGATCATGCCGGCCAGTAGATATCCCACGACGGCCGATAGCCCGAGGCGCTGGCAGAGCCAGGCGACGCCGCCCGCGATGAGCAGCACGACTGCGAGATCGCGGATGAATAGGAGTCCCGTCATGGCGCCGTGGCCGTGACGAGCGCGGCGCCCTTGAGCATGCGGCAGAATGCCTTCTTGGTGACGGTGTGGTGGGTGCCCTCGCGCGAGGCGGGGTCCGTCAGGCTCTTGTATTCGACCCGGAGTCGCTCGAGGCGAACGATGCGGAGGTAGGCATCGCCCGATTTCCAGATCTGGTTCTGCTGTAGGCGCATGGGTCAAGGGTAGCGGGTGGGCGTGCGAGGGACACGCGGAAAATGGGTGGCGGTGGGCGGTCGGGCTCCGCCGGAGGCGGGCGGGTCGCCCGCACCGGCGACGCTGGGCCGACGGGGGCAGACAAGAATGTCTGCCTCACGGCCCACTCGCGCGCGGGGAAGGCGGGATTGGGTTGAATTGGCGGCTGGTTTTTCTAGGGTGGGGGGAGATCTATGGCTGCACGAGTGATGGTGGGGTTGGTGCTCATGGGGGCGGTTGCCTTGGCCGAGGCGAAGTGGGAGATCGCGACGATAGCGGGGACTGGGGAGAGGGGGTACTCGGGGGACGGGGGTAAGGCGACGGGGGCGCGACTGAATGGGCCATTCGGGGTGGTGCGGGGGCCGGACGGGGCGATCTACGTTTGCGACACGGGGAACCACGCCATACGACGGGTCGGGACGGATGGGAAGATCACGACGGTGGCCGGGTGCGGGAGGAAGGGGTATTCGGGCGATGGGGGCAAGGCGACGAAGGCCGAACTGAACGAGCCGTACGAGATCCGTTTCGATCGCGGTGGGAATCTATTTTTCGTGGAGATGAAGAACAACGTGGTGCGCCGGGTGGATGGGAGGACGGGCGTGATTTCGACGGTGGCGGGGACGGGGACCGCGGGGTTCGGCGGCGACGGCGGGCCCGCGGTCAGGGCGGAGATGAAGGCGCCGCACAGCATCCAGTTTGGCCCCGATGGCGCGCTCTATGTCTGCGACATCGGCAATCACCGGATCCGCAAGGTGGACATGGGGACGGGGGCCATCACGACATTCGCCGGGACCGGCGAGCGCCTGCCGACGCCGGACGGCGCGAAGATCGCGGGCGCGCCATTGAACGGCCCGCGGGCCATCGACTTTGACGCGCGGGGCGACCTGTGGCTCGCCTTGCGCGAGGGCAACCGCGTGTACCGGCTGGACATGAAGGCGGGCACGATCCACCACGTCGCCGGCACCGGGAAGCCGGGTTTCACCGGCAACGGTGGCCCGGCGAAGGAGGCGACGCTATCTGGGCCGAAGGGCATCGCGATCGGGCCGGATGGAAACGTCTATCTCGCCGACACCGAGAGCCACAGCGTCCGGATGATCGACATCAGGCGGGGGACGCTGGAGTTGCTCGCGGGCACGGGCGCACCGGGCGACGGCCCGGAGGGCGACCCGCTCGCGTGCGGGATGAATCGCCTGCATGGGATTTTCGTGGATGCCGATGGCTCGGTGTACGTCGGCGACACCTCGACGCACCGCGTCCGGGTGGTGCGGCAGCGGCGGTGAGGCGGGTGCCTGAAGTGGTGCCCGCGCGGCCCATCTGTCACCAGATGGGCTACACCCAAATCCATCGGGTCATGCGGATTCACATGTGAAACACAAAAATTCAAATATGCGTTTGTGTTGTGGGGCGGGGCTTCCTACGATGGGGGCACCTATGAGAGCGACGTCATTTGCGGGTCGGGTGGTGGCATGTATCGGGTCGGTTGTTTTGGCGTGCGGGGTGACTGCGGCGGCGCCGGAGTCGTACCGGAAGCTGTGGCGGGATCCTGCGGTGGATGCGAGGATCGCGGAGAACATCGAGCGCTACCGGAAGGGGGATCTGGCGATTGAGCTGGTGGACGCGGCGGGCAAGCCGGTGGCTGGGGCGACGGTGGTGGCGGCGCAGACGGGGCACGAATTTCTTTTCGGGTGCAACGCCTTCGTCCTGGGGCAGCTTGAGACGGCGGAGCAGAACCGGAAGTACGAGGAGGGTTTCCTGCGGCTGTTCAATTTCGCGACGGTGCCATTCTATTGGGAGGGGACGGAGCCGGCGCGCGGGGAACTGAGGTATCAGGAGGCGGGTTCGCGGGACATGTGGCGCCGCCCGCCGCCGGACCGGTATCTGTCGTGGGCGGAGAAGCATGGGGTGACGCTGAAGGGCCACCCGCTGCTGTGGCACGCGTACAACCCGCCGTGGTTGCCGTCGGACGCGGGGGAATTGAAGGGATTGTATCGGAAACGGTTTCGGGAGATCGCGGGCCGCTACGGGGGGAAGATCGGGATCTGGGACGTGGTGAACGAGTCGCTGGTGTGCAAGACCAATTATCCCCTGTACACGCCGGGGCGGGAGTACGTGCGCTGGGCATTCGAGGAGGTGGCGCCGCTGTTTCCGGAGGGGACGACCCTGATGATCAACGAGGTGACCAACCCGTTCAACTTCTTGCGGGCGCCGGAGAACCCGTATTTCGCGCAGATCAAGACGCTGTTGGCGGAGGGGGCGAAGATCCGGGGGATCGGGTTCCAATATCACTATTTTCGGCGCGAGAAGCTGGACGCGTTCTTGGCGGATCCGAAGTGTGACCCGAATCGGCTATTGGATGTGTACGAGCAATTCGGCGAGTTTGGGCTGCCGCTGTACGTGACCGAGATCACCTTTCCCTCGGCGGGTGAGGGAGGCGAGGCCCTTCAGGAGGAGGTGGTGCGGGACCACTATCGGCTGTGGTTCAGCGCGCCTCGGATGGCGGGCATCACCTGGTGGAATCTGGGCGACGGGACGGCGGTGAAGGGCGAGAACGAGGCGATGGGTGGCTTGGTGGATGCCCGCTTTGAGCCGAAGGCCGCGTATCGGGCGCTGGATCGGCTCATCAACGGCGAGTGGAAGACGCGCGCGGAGTGCCGGTCGGACGCGGGCGGGGTGATTCGATTTAGGGGATTCTTCGGGCGGTATTCGGTCGAGGTATCGGGAGCTGGGCCGGGCGGGAGATTTGAGGTGAAGCATTCGAGCGGGAGGGCGGTGCCGGTGCGTCTGGTGGTGGGGAAGTAGGCCGCCCGGAGATTCCGATTGTAGCCGCGGCCGTCAGGCCGTGGAAGCGCTGGCTGAGCGCCCCGGCCCATCTGTGACCAGATGGGCTACACTTTCGGCGGCGGCGGGCGGCGGCCGGACAGAATTCGCGAATCGGTGGGGCGGGGGTATCGTCTAATGGGTTGGAGGCGAGCCATGGAAACACTGAGAGAACACCACAACCCCGCGGGCGCGATGGTATTGGCGCTGGGTTTTGCGATGACGTTCGCGGCCTGCGGGCAGCAGGCCAAGGCCCCTGTGGCCCAGGCGCCGGTCTTGCCGGAGCCCCCGACCCGCGAGGCCGCCGAGGCCGTGAGGCCGCCAATCGATGAAACGCCGGTGCTGGTTCCGGTGACACCGCCGACGCCGCAGGCCCCGGCCGTTGCGGAGGCGCCGCCACCGCCGACCCCGCAGGCCGCAGCCCTTTTGAGCGCCGAGCAATTGGACAAACTGGTGGGTCCGGTGGCGCTGTATCCCGACCCGCTGCTGGCGCAGTTGCTGCCGGCGTCGACCTACCCGCTGGAGGTGGTGCAGGCATCGCGCTGGGCGCAGGCGAACAAGGGGCTCGAGGGAGAGGCCCTGGAGAAGGCGGTGACCGACCGGGAGTGGGCGCCGAGCGTCAAGGCCCTGTGCGCGTTCCCCGACGTGCTGCAGTACATGGACGAGAATCTGGATTGGACGACGCAGCTCGGGGATGCGGTGCTCGGGCAGGAGCAGGACGTGCTGGACGCGATCCAGCGGATGCGGATGAAGGCGCAGGCGGCGGGAACGCTGAAATCGAATGACAAGCAGACCGTCGAGGTGGAGACGGCGGGCGACCGGACCGTGGTGGTGATCGAGCCGGCGCAGCCCGAGGTGATCTACGTCCCGACCTACGACCCGGAGATCGTGTATTATCCGAGCGGCTACACCTACGTGGAGGATTGGACGCCGGGCTTCATCGGCTTTGGGCTGGGCGTGGCCATCGGCTCCTTCTCCTGGTGGTGGAATGATTGCGACTGGTACGACCGGCGCATCGTGTATTGCCGGGACTACGACGACTGGTGGGACCACGGGTATCGGGGTTATCACTGGCGCAGGAATCACCGGATCGACTGGGACGACTGCGATTGGGACCGGGTGGACTGGAGGCGCTGCGACCGCATCCGGCACGGCGGGCGCGACATCGACATCCGGCACATCAACATCGATAACATCGATATCAACCGGTACGACTGGCGGCACGCGGATTTCCGGAAGTTTGACTGGAACCGTGTCGATTGGCGCCGCGTGGACATGGATCGGGTCGATTGGCGCCGGGGCGATTGGGGCAAGCTCGACTGGGGGCGGGCGGGCATCAAGGACCCCGTGCTGGTGGATCGGCTGAAGAACCTCTCGCCTGAGGACCGGGAATGGATGCGGGGCCGGTTCGATAGGGCGCGCGGTAACCAGCAGTACAAGGATCTGCTCGCCAAGGCGCAGTTGGAGAGGGGATCTCCGGGCGGCCATGGCGAAGGCGGGGGTCTGGGTTCTGGGATTGGGCGATGGGAGCACGACCCGAAGCATCGGCGCGGCGTGGCCTATCGGGGTCCGGCCAAAGATTTCCCCGCCCTGCTGGAACAGAGGCGCTCCGGGGGCGACGGTTCGCGGGATGGGGTCCGTCAGGTAGGCCTGGCTGGTTCCGGCATTGGCGAGCGCGGGTCGCGGGATTCCGGCCCCGGCGGCGGATTCTTGGGCGGGCTGCGGGAGAGGTTCGGTTCGTGGAAGCCCAGTGGGGACAAGGACGGTGACAAGGGCAAGGAGGCGCCGCGGGCGGAGCTGGTCAAGCGCACCCCGGGCGAGGGTTTCTCCGGCGCGGGTGGGCCGAGCCGAGGCCGCGACGAGGGCAGCAGCAACCGGATTTTGGAGGCGCTGCGCTCGCGTGGCGGCGGTGGCGAGGGCGGAGAACGGAATCTCGGCGGGATCTTCTCGCGCGGCGGCGACAAGGACGGTGACAAGGGCAAGGAGGCGCCGCGGGCGGAGCTGGTCAAGCGCACCCCGGGCGAGGGTTTCTCCGGCGCGGGTGGGCCGAGCCGAGGCCGCGACGAGGGCAGCAGCAACCGGATTTTGGAGGCGCTGCGCTCGCGTGGCGGCGGTGGCGAGGGCGGAGAACGGAATCTCGGCGGGATCTTCTCGCGCGGCGGGGACAAGGACGGGGACAAGGGCAAGGAGATCCCCAAGGCCACCCGGGTCTTCGATCCTCCCAAGACGCAGACCTTCCGGCAGCCCGAGCGCGGCAGTTCCTCCAGCGGCGACTTCAGCCGCATGATCGACGCCTTCCGCCAGAGGGGCTCGGATGACCGCTCGCGCGGCAGCATCTCCTCCTTTGGTTCACGCGATCGCGACGACGACAAGAAATCCAGCTCTTCGGGTTCATCGAGCCGCTCTTTCAGCTTCTCGAAGCGGCCCGAGCCACCGAAGGAATTCCGTTCGCCGAGCCGATCGGGCTCCAGCGGGTTCAGCTTCGAGAACCGGAACCGGGATTCGGGACGCAGCATGAGCGAGATGTTCAAGAGGGGTGACAGCGGGCGCGGTTCGGGCGACTCGAACAAGTCCTCATTCAGCCGCAGCTCCGGCAGTTCGGGCAGCCGCTCGATTGAGCGCAAGTCCCCTTCGTCTGGCGGAGGCGGCTTCAAGTTTGAGGGGCATAAGTCCTCGCGGTCCTCCTCGGGAGGTGACCGGGACCGCGGTGGCGGGGATCGCGACCGCGGGCGACGGGACAAGGACTGATTCGAAAATTGGGTCGGGATGTAGGCTGCGCCTTGGCGCACGCGGACGTTCGATTCGGCAGCGTGCCCCAAGGCGCAGCCTACCATTTTACGCCCCGGCGGTGCGCCACCGCTCCGGACCCGCGGCTTCCACCCCGGAAAGACCCGCCCAAATATTCCGCTTGGAAAACGGGCGGTTTTTGCCTAAAGATTCAATCTCTTGAAACGCATTTTGGGTCAGAGGCTTGCCGCGATAGCAGTGGCTGGGGTGGTGCTGTGCGCCCCGGGAACGGCCCTTGCCCAGCCCGCGCCGAAGTTGCCCAATTTCGGGCAGATGGCATCGGAGGGGGCCCAGAAGACGCGGATCCAGGTGACCGCCGATGGGGAAAACCGGATCGAGGACGGCATTGCCTATGCCGAGAAGAACGTCGAGCTGATTTACGGCGAGACCACGCTCTACTGCGACAAGATGACGTTCGACACCAAGAACGGGTGGGCCGAGGCCGAGGGCAACGTCCGCATCTACACGGAGGATGGCACGGTCTGGGCGGGGGACCGGATGCGGTACAACATGAAGACCAAGGGGGTCGATGGCGACAACATCCGCTTCGTCGCGCTGCCGGTGGTCGGTTCCGTCGAGAAGATCCGCACCCTGGGTTCCGGGGATGCGCTGAAATATCAGGCGGACAACAGTCTCTTTTCCACCGAGAACGTCCAGCAGCCCGGCTTCCGGGTCACCCCGCGGGTGCTCTCCTACGAGCCCGGCGAGCACCGGTATGTCATGCAGGACGCGGTCGTGTCGGCCGGTTCGGTGCCGCTGCTCTGGGTGCCCTCGCTCGTGTACGATCCGGGTGGCGCGGACATCGCGGTGCAGTTCGTCCCGGGCTACACCTCGGAATGGGGCGCCTTCCTGCTCATGGGGTACGGCTTCGAGTTGAGCAAGAATGTCCACATGAAGACCCACGTGGATCTCCGCAGCGCGCGCGGCGTTGCGGGGGGCGTCGACTTTCGCTGGATCTATGGCCGCCGGAAGGGGCAGTACTCGAAAGAGGGCGAGTACGGGCAGGGGGAGGCCGATCTCTATTACGCGCACGACGACGATCCGTTCCGGTCGGGGGATGAGGAAAATAAGACGGGGGACTATGGGCGCTATCGCTTCCGGCTCAAGCAGCGGGCCTATCTGACCGAGGAGAAGGACATCTACGCCAATGTCTCGGTCAACAAGATGAGCGACAAGCGGTTCGAGCGGGATTTCTTCGAGGACGAATTCCGGGAGGAGCGGATCCCCGACAATTTCGTCGAGCTGGTCAAGTATGACCCCAACTACACCGTGACCCTCCTGGCGCGCCAGCAGCTCAACGATTTCTTCGAGACCGTCGAGCGCGAGCCGGAGATCTCCCTGGACATCAAGCGCCAGCCGCTCGATCCCGGGGGATGGTTGGAGTACAACGGCCAGACCTCGGTGACGCAGTTCGACCGGAAGTTTTCCAACGAGGACGCGGACATGCCGCAGGACTTCAACGCGCTGCGGATGGACACCTACCACCAGCTCACGGTCCCGGGCCAGCTCTTCGGCTGGCTGAATCTCGCGCCCCGGGCGGGCATGCGCCTCACCTACTATAGCGACTCGTGGGGCGAGGATGACGACTATTACGTCCCCGCCGAGTCCTACGGCATGAGCCGGGCCTACGGGTTGATGTACGGCAGCGACGACGAGGTCAGCGACCGGTACGGGCGCGACCGGAAAGATTTCGACACCGTCCGGGTCTCCGGCGCGGACGGCGGCGATGGGGTCCTGCGCGCGGTGTTCAACCTGGGCCTCGAGGGCTCCTTCAAGCTGTCGCGGACCTGGGACGTGCAGCGCCCGAATTGGGGCATCGACGGGATCCGGCACGTCATCGAGCCCTTCTTCAATTTCTCGTACATCCCCGACCCGAATATCTCGGCCGACCGGATCATGCAGTTCGACGGCAGGCTACCCTCCACGCGCCTGGCCCCGCTCGATTTCCCCCAGTACAATTCGATCGATTCCCTCGACAACCAAGTCATCGCGCGGACCGGCTTTCGCCAGAAGTGGCAGACCCACCGGAATGGCCGCAACTGGGACATCTTCGAGTGGGCGACCTATATCGATTTCGATCTCGAGGGGCACATCTACAACGACCACCTGACCTCGAACCTCTACAACGAGATGACCTTCCGCCCCGTGGATTGGATGAAGCTGCAACTCTTCGGGGCGACGGACCTGTACGGCGACGGCTTCCACGAGTACAACGCGCGGATGACGTGGCAGGTGGCGCGGCCCCTGGAGCTGAGGATGAACGTGCGGCACATTTCCGGGCACGAGTTTTTCGAGGATAGCACCAAGCTGTCGCTGGGGTGGCTCTGGCGCCTGAGCGAGGACTGGTCGGTGGGCACCCGCCACATCTTCGAGGGCAAGGATTCGGTCCTGGAGCTGCAGGAGTACTCGCTGTACCGCGACCTGACCTCGTGGCGGATGGCGGCCACGACCCAGCTGCGCGACAACGGCGGCACCAAGGACGAGGTCTTGTTCTATCTGACCTTTACGCTCAAGGCGTGGCCCGAGGCGGATGTGCCCGTCGGTTACCGCTCGGGCAGCACCAACCCGCTGACGCTGGGCGACTGATCGGGATCCCGGGGGCGCGCGCGCCGGCGATTGGGGGTTGTCATCCGTCCGGAAACTCGTACAAATCCAAGCCTCATGCGGCTGAGCATCATAGGATCGGGATACGTCGGCCTCGTCACGGGGACGTGTTTTGCGGAGGTGGGGCACCGGGTCATCTGCGTGGACAACGACTCGGAGAAGGTGCGGGCGCTCCAGTCGGGGCGGGTGCCGATCTACGAGCCGGGCCTCGAGGAGCTCATTCGCGCGAACACGGCGACGGGGCGGCTGCGCTTCACGGACTCGATCGGCGACGGGGTCGAGAATTCGGACGTGGTGTTCATCGCGGTGCCGACGCCGCCGCTGCCGGACGGCAAGGTTGACCTGACCTACATCGAGAAGGTGGCGCGGGAGATCGCGGGGGTGCTGAAGGGCTATCGGGTGATCGTGGACAAGAGCACGGTGCCGGTGAAGACCGGCGAGAAGGTCGCCGAGACGATCTCCCGGTACGGCGGTGCGGGTGCGGAGTTCGACGTGGTGAGCAACCCGGAGTTTCTCCGCGAGGGGTGCGCGGTCGCCGATCTGATGCGCCCGGACCGGATCGTGATCGGGGCCAATTCGGGGCGTGCGGCGGAGATGATGAAGCGCATCTACGAGCCATTCCACGCGCCGATCTACATCACCGACATCAACAGCGCGGAGCTGATCAAGCACGCGGCGAATTCCTTCCTGGCGCTGAAGATCTCGTATATCAACGCGGTGGCGGCGATCTGCGAGGCGTCGGGCGCGAACATCGATGACGTGGCCGATGGGATGGGGGCGGACAAGCGCATCGGTCGGGATTTCCTGAACGCGGGTCTCGGCTATGGCGGGAGCTGTTTCCCCAAGGACATCAAGGCCTTCATCGCGATCGCGGACGAGCTGGGGGTTCCCTTCAGCCTGTTGCGCGAGGTCGAGGCGATCAACGGGGCACAGCTGGACAGGTTCGTGAAGAAGATCCGGGACGCGCTGTGGGTGCTGAAGGAGAAGCGGATCGGGGTGCTGGGCCTCGCCTTCAAGGCCAACACCGATGACGTGCGGAGCAGCACGGCCATCGCGCTCTGCCGGCGCCTGATGGAAGAGGGGGCGCGCGTGGTGGCCCACGACCCGCAGGCCATGGGCAAGGCGGCCGCCGAATTGCCTGGCGCCGAGATGCGCGACAGGGCGGAGGACGTGTTCGAGGGGGCCGAGGCGGTCGTGATCGCGACGGAGTGGAAGGAGTTCCGCGCGCTCCCCTGGGCCGATCTCAAGGGGCGCATGGTGGCCCCGCTGATTTTCGATGGGCGCAACCTCCTCGACGCGGGTGCGCTGCGCCAGTTCGGTTATCGTTACTGGGGTGTCGGCCGACAGGGTTAGAATCGGATGGCAGAGGCGAAACCGCCGTGGGACATCGAACGGGCGATCCAGACCTACAACGTCGACCGCTGGGGGGCGCCATATTTTTCGATTAACGAGGGGGGCAACCTGACGGTGGCCCCGTTGCAGGAGCGCGGCCCGAAGCTGGACCTGGTCGGGGTGGTCGAGCGGGCGCGGGGCCGGGGGCTGGAGTTCCCCCTGTTGGTGCGCTTCCAGGACCTGCTGCGCAATCGGGTGGAGACGATCAACGAGGCATTCCGCAACGCGATCGCGGAGTCCGGGTTCCGGGGGCAGTACCGGGGGGTTTTTCCGATCAAGGTCAACCAGCTCCGCGAGGTGGTCGAGGAGATCGTCGACGCGGGTGCGCCGTGGCATTTCGGGCTGGAGGCGGGCAGCAAGCCGGAGCTTGCGGCGGCGCTGGCGGTGCACTCGGACCCGGAGAGCCTCATCGTGTGCAACGGCTACAAGGATGAGGCATTCGTCCGTATGGCGCTCCTGGGCCGCCGGGTGGGCAAGCGGGTGATCATCGTGGTGGAGAAGCCGGAGGAGGCGCCGCTGATCGTCTCGGTGGCGCGGGAGCTGGGGGCGGATCCCCTGATCGGTATACGGATCAAGCCGAAGGTCAAGAGCGCCGGCAAGTGGGCGCTGTCCTCGGGGGAGTCCGCGAAATTCGGCCTTTCGGTTGGGGAGGTGGTCGAGGTCTGCGATTTCTTGCGCGCGGAGGGCCTGGCCGGATCCCTGAAGATGGTGCATTTCCACATCGGCTCGCAGGTGCCGGACATCCAGATCGTCAAGCGCGCGGTGAGGGAGGCGGCGCGTTACTACGCGAAGATCCGGCAGATGGGGTTCGAGCTGGAGTACTTCGACGTGGGCGGCGGGCTCGGCATCGACTACGACGGGAGCCGCTCGGTGTCGGATGCGTCGGCCAACTACACGCTGGAGGAATATTGTTCCGACGTGGTGTACAACCTGATGGAGGTGTGCGACGCGGAGGGGGTGCCCCACCCGAGCATCGTGAGCGAGAGCGGCCGGGCGATCGTGTCGCACCACTCGGTGCTGGTCGTCGAGGTGTTCTCCTCGGCGGAGAAGACGCGGCCGGGCCGCCCGTTGCCGCCCGCGGATGGCAGCCACGATCTGGTGGCGGACATGCTCCAGATGCTGGAGGGCCTGAACAAGCGCAACCGCCGCGAGGTGCTCCACGACGCCCAGGAGGCCCGGGAGCAGGCCGAGGCGATGTTCTCGCTCGGGCTGCTCGATCTGCGCACCAAGGCGCAGGCCGACGACATCTATTGGCACATCGCGGAGAAGGTCGTCGATCTCTTCGGGGGCATGCGCGCGGTGCCGGAGGAGATCCGCGATCTGCGCGTGGCCCTGAGCGACCAGTACGTTTGCAATTTCTCCGTGTTCCAGTCCCTGGTGGACCACTGGGCGCTCCGGCAACTGTTTCCCGTCATGCCCATCCACGGGCTGAACGAGCGGCCGACGAACCACGCCACGCTGGTGGACATCACCTGCGACTCGGATGGAAAGATATCGACCTTCATCGATGCGGAGGGTGTCCGGCCGACCCTGCCGGTCCCGCATTTTGAGAAGAGGCCGTTCTACATGGGGTTCTTTTTGGTCGGCGCGTACCAGGATGTGATGGGTGACATCCATAACCTCTTTGGCAGGGTCAACGAGGCGCACGTCTTTTTGGATCCGGAGGAGGAGGGCGGTTTCTATATCGAGGAGACGATACCGGGCCGGGCGATCGCGGAGGTGCTGGCGGACGTGCAGTACCACCAGCACGAGCTGGTCTCCCGGGTCAAGGCGCACGTGGAGCGCGCGATCAAGCAGGGCTTGCTCAAGCCGAGCGAGGGCATGGGGCTGCTCGAGGATTACGAGGGCAGCCTGCAGAAGCACACGTACCTGCGTCTCTGAGGGGGGCGGGAGTCGCTGGCGTCTGGCGCCGCGGTGTGATATGGTGGTCTGGCGGTGAAGGACCGGAGCGAGCGGCCCTTGGGGACGCCTGGGCAAAGGGCGGCGATCCTGAGGTTGCTGGAGGATGAGGACGCGGGGACGCGTGCCATGGTGATGTCGCGTCTGCTGGAGGCGGGTGCGAGGGGGCTTTCGGAGATCGGGGCATTGATCCCCTTGGCGGGGCCACGGGCCCGGCGACTCCTTGAGGGGGCGATGGGTGAGGCCGTGGAGCGGCGGCGGGACGCGGGGCTCCGCGAGCGCTGTGGGCGCATTGCGGCGCTGGCGGAGTTGGAAGAATTTTGCTGGCTGCTCGCGGAGTGGGTGAGGCCGGACGCGAGGGTGGGGGAGGCCCGGCAATTTCTGGACGAGTGGGGCCGAACGGTGCGCGGGCGGCTGGCGTCCCGGTCGTCCGACGAGGCGCGGCTCGAGGTGCTGCGGTCGGTCCTGGGGCGCCAGGAGGGCTTTGCCGGCAACCGGCAGGATTATTACAATCCGGCCAACAGCCTGTTGGATTCGACGATCCTGGCGCGGCGGGGGCTGCCGCTCACGCTGGCGTGCGTCTACATGTTCGTGGGCGCGCGCGCGGGTCTGGCGATCGTGGGCGTCGATGCCCCGGGGCACTTTCTCGCCCGCCACGGACACATCTTTTTTGATCCATTCAGCGGGGGGAAGGTGGTCGGGGCACCCACCTTGGGCGACCTGGCCTCTGGGTTGCCGCCCGCGCAGATGGCCCGGCTTTTCGGGCCGGCATCTTATGATGGCATGGCGCTGCGGATGGTGGCGAACGTGGCGCACGCCTTTGAGCGCCGCGAGGACATGGCACAGGCCTCCCGGGTTGCCCGGGTGGCAGACTGGCTGCGCCACTCGCGGGCCTCTGGGGGCCACCACTCGGTGGGCACCGGGGCGCCCTGAGGTCCCGGGCGGCGACCGCCCCACGTACGGGTTGTAAATGGGGCGCGCCCGACTATCGTCTCCGGTTATGGCGCTGAGAGACGATACGATCAAAACCTTGAAGGTCGCCGAGGGCGGCGAGAAGACATACTATTCCCTTCCGGCATTGGGGGACGCGTGCGGGCGCGATCTGGGCCGATTGCCGGTCTCGATACGCATCGTGCTCGAGTCGGTGTTGAGGAATTGTGATGGCGAGAAGATCGCCGAGGCGGATGTCCTGCGCCTGGCGCGCTGGGAGGCCGGCGCGGCGCGGGCGGCGGAGATCCCGTTCGTGGTCGCCCGGATCGTGCTGCAGGATTTCACCGGCGTGCCGCTGCTGGTGGATCTTGCGGCGATGCGGTCGGCGGTCGCCCGGATGGGGGGCAAACCCGGCGTGATCGAGCCGCTGGTGCCGGTGGATCTGGTGGTGGACCATTCCGTGCAAGTGGACGTGGCCGGGGTGCCGACGGCGCTGCAGCTCAATCTGGAGTACGAGTTTGGGCGCAACCGCGAGCGATACGAGTTCCTCAAGTGGGGGATGGGGGCATTCCAGACGTTCCGCGTGGTGCCGCCGGGCATCGGCATCGTCCATCAGGTCAATCTGGAGTATCTGGCGAAGGGGGTCATCGAGCGGGGGGGCGTCTGTTTCCCCGACACGCTGGTGGGGACGGATTCTCACACCACGATGATCAACGGTTTGGGGATCGTGGGGTGGGGAGTCGGCGGCATCGAGGCGGAGGCCGGCATGCTGGGCCAGCCGGTCTATTTTCTCACCCCCGACGTGGTGGGGGTCCACCTGACCGGGCGCATGCGCGCGGGCGCCACCGCGACGGACCTGGCGCTGACCGTGACCCAGATGCTCCGGGAGGCCAAGGTGGTCGGGAAGTTCGTCGAGTTCTTTGGCGACGGGGTCGAGTCCCTGCCGGTCGCGGATCGGGCGACGGTCGCGAACATGGCGCCCGAGTACGGCGCGACGCTCGGCTTTTTCCCCGTCGACAAGCAGACCATCGCCTACCTGCGGATGACGGGGAGGGGCGAGTCGCAGTGCCAGCTCGTGGAGGCCTATTTCAAGGCGCAGGGCCTGTTCGGCATCCCGCGGCCCGGGCAGTGCGATTACAGCAAGGTGATAGAACTGGACCTGGGCGACATCCGGCCAAGCGTGGCGGGACCCAAGCGACCCCAGGACAGGATCGAGTTGCCTCGGTTGAAGAAGGTTTTCGGCGACCTGTTTGTCAGGCCGGTGGCCGAGGGGGGGTACGGCAAGTCGGAGTCCGATCTGGGAGTCGGGGTGCCGGTGCATCTCGATAGGCAGGTGCCGGTGTGCGGCGAGCCGCAGGAGTACGGCGGGCGCCAGGCGCGGGTCAGCCCGAGCGAGTCGGAAATGCGCGATGTTCACCCCACCGCCCGGGCCGCCGGCGGGGGCATGCCGTCCCGTCCCGGCGATGGCCGTCTGGGTCACGGGGCCGTCGTCATCGCCGCCATCACGAGCTGCACCAATACGTCCAACCCCTCGGTGATGGTCGGCGCGGGACTGGTGGCGAAGCGCGCGGTCGAGCGCGGCTTGCGCGTGCCGGCCTACGTGAAGGCATCGCTGGCACCCGGATCCCGGGTGGTCACGGATTATCTGGAAAAGACGGGCCTGCAGCGCCACCTGGACGAGCTGGGCTTCAATCTGGTCGGCTATGGTTGCACCACATGCATCGGCAATTCGGGGCCCCTGGCCGGGCCCATCGACGAGGCGATCGTCGGGCACGACCTGGTCGTGGCCAGCGTGCTCAGCGGGAACCGCAATTTCGAGGCGCGGATCCACCAGAACGTCAAAGCGAACTTCCTCATGTCCCCGCCGCTGGTGGTCGCCTTCGCGCTCGCCGGCAGGGTGGACATCGATCTCGATAACGAGCCGTTGGGCGCCGATCGCGATGGTCGCCCGGTCTATCTCCGCGACCTCTGGCCCACCCCGGAAGAGATCGCCCGGCTCATCGAGTCCTCGGAGATGCCCGGTGCCTTCGGGCGACTCTATCGGGATGTGGAGAGGCAGAACCCGAAATGGGCCGAGATAGATTCCCCGTCCGGGGAGGTCTACGAGTGGAAGGGCGACTCGACTTATATCCAGGAGCCTCCCTTCTTCCGTGATTTCCGGCCGAAACCCGCCGCCGTCGGGGATATCCGCGGGGCGCGGGCGCTCGGTCTCTTTGGCGACTCGGTGACCACCGACCACATATCCCCCGCGGGTTCGATCAAGGCGGATTCCCCCGCCGGCCGATTCCTGATCCAGGGCGGCGTATCGAAGGAGGACTTCAACAGCTATGGATCGAGGAGGGGCAATGACCGGGTCATGACGCGCGGCACCTTTGCCAACGTGCGCATCAAGAACCTCATGGTGCCCGGCGTGGAGGGGGGGGTCACCCGCCATGAGCCATCGGGAGAGCGCATGGCGATCTACGACGCCGCGATGCGCTATGCCGAAGAGGGGGTGCCGCTGATCCTCATGGCCGGGACCGAATATGGGACCGGCAGCTCGCGGGACTGGGCCGCCAAGGGCACCCGGTTGCTCGGGGTGCGCGCCGTCATCGCCCAATCGTTCGAGCGCATCCATCGGGCCAACCTGGTCGGCATGGGTGTCCTCCCGCTCCAATTCAGAGAAGGTTCCGGTTGGCGGGACCTTGGCATCGATGGCACCGAGACCTTCGACCTCCCGGGGATCGGTGGGAACCTCGAACCCATGCAGGACCTCGCCCTGACCGTCCGCCGCAAGGATGGGTCCGCATTCGATGTCCCCCTAACCCTGCGCATCGATACCCCCATCGAAGTCCAGTATTTCCGCCACGGTGGCATCCTCCCGTTCGTGCTCCGGCAACTGGTGGCAACCAAGTGAAAGGACGCCGATGTCCGGGGGTTAAAAGAAGACATTGCGGCTGTTTGCTGTTGACTTTTAGTATCTGGCGGTTTAGTAAGTATCGATGGGAAGTTCGTTGAGCAACCTGACGGTGGCGCAGCTTCATCGGGCGGCGCAGATCAAACAGCAGATCGAGGACCTCGAGCAGGAGCTCGGGAGCATTTTGGGGGGTGGCGCCGTTCCAAAGGCCCGGGGGAGCCTCCCCGGCCGGGGCAAGGGCCAGATTAGCGCGGCGGGCCGGGCGAGGATCGCCGAGGCCCAACGGCGGCGCTGGGCCAAGGTTAGGGCCGCCAAAACCGCCGCCGGCAAGAGCCAACCCAAGCGCCGAAAACATCGGATCAGTGCGGCGGGCCGGGCCAGGATCGCCGCGGCACAGAAGGCCCGCTGGGCGCGCGAGAGGCAGAAGAAATCATGACCTTTGTCCGGTTGTGGGTGGGTGGGGCCGGAAGGCCCTATCAGGCCCACTCCGGGGTTGCAAAATGCGAGGGAAATCGTAAATAGTAATTCAACCCAAACCGCAAACGACGGGAGGAGATAATGCCAGCAAAAAAGAAAGCAAAGAAGAGCAAGGCGAAACCGAAGGCCAAGGCCAAGGCTAAAAAGCCCGTGGCCAAGAAGGCGAAGAAGGCCGCCCCGAAGGCGAAGGCGAAGAGGAAGCCCAATCCGGCTTTCATGAAGCCGCTTCGTCCGGATGACGCCCTCGCCGCCGTGATCGGGCCGCAGGCAAGGCCTCGGACCGAGATCACGAAGGCCATCTGGGCGTACATCAAGAAGAATGGCCTCCAGGACAAGACGGTCCGCACGCAGATCAATGCGGACGACAAGCTTCGGGCGGTGTTCAACGGCAGGGGCGCGGTCAGCATGTTCGAGATGACCAAGCTCGTGGCCGGTCACCTCAAGGATTAAAGCCCCGCCCGTTGCGGGATTCGATTGCGACGCCGGCGCTCGTCGGGGGAAGTGAATCTCCCGCGGGTGCCGGTTTTTTTTGGGGGGGGCAACGCCGGGGCGGGAGCGTGTCGCCCATCGCGTCACTAGATCCCGTGCCCAGCACGCGGGGCACCACCGGGGATGAAAATTTGCCTATCCCCCGCCGAAGGGCGAAGGCCCTTCGCTACCAGCGAGTCGTCGCATGTTCGAGCTGGGGCGCGGGGCTTACCGCTTGGAGAACTGGAAGCGCTTGCGGGCGCCGGGGCGACCCGGTTTCTTGCGCTCCTTGGCCCTGGGGTCGCGTGTCAGGAAGCCCTTGGATTTGAGGGGGCTCCGATGATCCGGGTTGAGGGTGGCGAGCACGCGTGCGATAGCGAGCCGGACGGCACCGGCCTGGCCGGCGAGGCCGCCGCCCTTTGCCTGGATCTTGATGTCAAAATCCTTCTGGAGGTTCAGGTGGGTCAGGGAGGACAGGGCGATCTCCCGCAGGGAATCGGTGTGGAAGTAGTCCTCGAAGTCGCGCCCGTTGACCTGGATCGAGCCGGTGCCGGGTGTGAGCCTGACGTGGGCGGTGGCCTCTTTGCGACGACCGGTGGCGGAGTGGGTGGTGGGGTCAGTCATGGGGGATCCTATTTGCTCTTGGCCTTGCAGCGCAACGGCGGGAGGGGTTCGGGAGATTGGCCCTCATGCGGGTGGCTCGGCCCGCGATAGACCTTGAGCTTCCGATAGATCTGGGCGCCGAGGCGGGTCTTGGGGATCATGCCCTTCACCGCATGCTCGATGAGGCGCTCGGGAATCCTGCCGCGTATCTGCTTGGCTGTCTGTGACTTGTGACCACCGACGTGCCCGGAGAACGTCATGTATTCCTTGTTTGTCTCCTTCTTGCCGGTCAGGCGGACCTTCTCGGCATTGACGACGACGACGTAATCGCCGGTGTCGACGTGGGGCGTGAAGATGGGCTTCTGTTTGCCACGAAGGATGATCGCGATACGTTCCGCCAGCCGCCCGAGTACCTGGTTTTCCGCATCGACGACGTACCACTTGCGTTGGACATCGGCAGCCTTGGCGCTGAAAGTTTTCATACTGGGGAAGGGGGAGACTACATGGCAAACGGTCTCCGTCAACACCCTTTTGGAGAGGCCGCTGAACGCCGTAGCAGGGCCAGCGCACGGGTCGCACACCCGCCAGAGGCGGGCAGGCTGCTCGCCGCTACAGCCTTTGGCGCTTTTCGAGTCAGATCCTA
>CAZYWZ010000020.1:0-79513 GCA_964651705.1 uncultured Verrucomicrobiales bacterium | reverse complement strand
ACATCAGACGAAACCACCCTCCAAATCCTAGCGGCATTGGGCATTCCTGCCTGCGCCCGTGGATCTGGGCGGACGGGGGCAGACAAGAATGTCTGCCCCGCGGCCCGTCGGCGCGGCCAACCGCGACCCGATGGGTCCGTGTTTCTTTCGGTTTGGAAGCTCAGGTCAGGCCTCACAGGTCATCATGCGCTCGATCTTGGCATTGATGGGCGCCTCGCTGCCGGGGACCGAGAGGACATCGCACTCGGAACCGAGGATGAAGGGGTGGCCGATCGCGCGCATGTGGTGGATCAGTTCGCGCGCGAGACGATCGACCGCCTCGGGCGGGACCTGGGCATCCGAATAGAAATTCTTGGTGGGGAGGTTGCCGTAGAGCACGGTGGATTTGGGGACGAGGCGGGCGTCGTCCCAGAGCTGGCGGGAACTGCCGAGGGAGAGGATCGCGGGATCCAGGGTGGCGAGGTCGCGGACCATGGGGTCCGTCAGTTCCCCGCAGTCGTGAAGGATGAGGTCGGCGCCGAGGTCGTCGAGGGTGGCCTTGATGCGGCGGAGGCTGCCCATGACGAGGCGCTCGAAGATGTCCGATCCGGCCTCGAGCTGCTTGGGCGAGAGGTAGACCTTGTTGGCGGCGGGCTCGCAGACGCAGACGGCCCTCGCCCCGGCCTCGACCTGCATCCGGATGCCGCGCCGGATGACGGGGATCGCCATCTCGAGCGCGAGCTCGACGGCGCGCACGTCTTCGTCCTCGTCGCCGGTGGTGCCGGTCCCCGCCATGAAGACCGGCGTGATCGGATCGGCCAGGAGCTTTGTCATGAGGGAGAAGGGTCCGATGGCCATGCCCGCGGGGACGAGATCGGCGCGCCGCGTGGCGATGTGGCGGATGGCCTCGCAGTTGGCGCGCATCCGCGGGGTGGGGGGAGAATCGAGCGAGGCGAGGACGCGCTCGAGGGCGTCCTTTTCGGGGCAGCCTTCGAAGTGGTAGGCGCTGGCCCCGTCGGCCGGGATCCCGATCATGTGGAGGAGGTCGGCCTTCTCGATGGTGAGGTCCATGAGGGGCAGGGCCAGGGGCGTGTGGAAGCGGTCGGCGGTCTCGGCGATCACCTCGCCCAGGCCCCGGCCGTCGGTGAGCCTCGCCTCGTGGTCCGGCTTCTCGCAGAGCACGAGGTGGGCGCCGATCGGGAAGCGTTTTCCCGATCGCGCGAGGTCGAGATAAAAAGAGCGTTCCATGATGTTCCCTCTGTTGCCGACGATACCGGGGCGGGCCCGGGCTTTCTGGTATCGGGATGCGGGGTTTTTGTATTTTGGTGCTCAGCGCGCCACCTGGGCGCGTCGGTATTCGAGGGGGGCGGCGCCGCAGTGGCGGCGGAACGCTTTGCTGAAGTGGCTCTGGTCGCAGAACCCGCAATCGAGGGCGATCTGGACGAGGCTCTTGTCGGTGCGGGCGAGCAGGTGGCGGGCCCGCTCGATGCGGCGGGAGGCCACCAGCGAGGAGAAGGTCCGGCCCAGGTCGCGCCGCACGACGCGCGAAAAATGGCTGGGAGACATTCCGGCGGCCCGGGCGGCCTCGTCGCGTCCGATGTCGCGGGAGAGGTTCTCCTCGACGAAGGCGATGGCCCTGGCGAGTGCGGCGGCGTCTCGGCCGGAGCCGCGCGGGATGGCGGTGGCCAGGCGCTCGGCGGCCTCGGCCAGCCACGAGGCGAGGGCGCGCTCTTCCTGGGGTTCGGCGAGGCGCCTGCGCCAGCGGGAATGCCCGCCCAGTGCCTCCGCGGGTTCGGCGCCCGCCTCGATGGCGGCCCTGGCCATCATCACGATCATTTCGAGGGCGAGATCATTGAGCAGGTCGGCGCGCCCTGGGGCCGCGCTGCGGGCGCCGGCCAGGATGCGGTGGACGGCGTCGCGGGCGCCGCGCCGGTCGGCCCGAGCGATCGCCGCCAGCAGGGCGGGTTCCTCGATGAGATAGACCCGGCGCATGCGGTCCGACGGCGCGGATTTGAATTCGTGTATGGCCTCGGCGCGCTCGCGCTCCTGGCGCCCCTTGAGGCGGTTGAGCTCCAGGAGCGAGCCATTGGTGAGGCCGTGTTGCTCGGCCATCTCGAGCAGGCCCTGGGCGGCCGCGCGGATGGCGCGGAGCGCATCCGCGGCGGGGACGCCTTCCGGCTCGAGATTGGCGCCGGCGACCACCAGGCCGCCGGTCACCGAGGCGTTGTGCATGAGGGGCACGGCCCAGATCGCCAGCCCGGCCGGGCAGAGGCTGATGCACGGCTCCCCCCACCGCAGCGCCTCGTTGACCGCCCCCAGCCGGCAAACGTCGCAGGCGTTGGCCCGCCTCGACGACTGACACGCCCGCGCGCCACCGCGAAATTCGCCCGCCGGGCCACAGCATGTGAGATCGAAACCGAATCGGCGCCGATAGGTCCGCGCGAACGCGCGAAACGCCGCCGCCGCCATGGGTGGGTGGAGGGCCGGGCGCTTGTGGCGCCCGACCGGGGGGCGAGCGGCTGGACGGGCGTTCGGCAAGGTGAATACGCTAACAGACCTTCGGAATTTGCTGCAAGGGGAGCGTCGCGGCCCAAATCCTCGCGTAAGGCACTACCCGGAGGCGCAACACTTGGGAATGTAGGGCGCGAAATCCCTTTCGCGCCACGGGCAACCGGCAGGACCGTGCGTGGCGCGGATAGGAATCCGCGCCCTACAAAACTCGGCACGGTGACGTGCCTGTGTCCTATACGGTTCGTTGAGGGCACGTCACTCGGGGAGCGATCCTTACGCGAGGATTTTGGCGCGTCCCGATTTTCGAGCCAGATCCCATGCCCCGGTCGCCCGCCTGACGGCGGGCACACCGGGCCCCCGCCGAAGGGCGAAGGTCCCTCGCTACTAGCGAGTTACGTCGTATTTTCGAGCCAGTCGCCCGGTGAAATTTCAGGGCAGCGCCAACTCGTCGATGAAGCGGTCCTCGAAGTTGGGGTCGAGGTTGAGTTCGACGATCTCGATGCGGGCGCGGATCTCATCCATCTCGTCGAGGGCGCCGCGATCCAGCAGCGCGATATAGGCGCCGGCGAGGGAGGTGTTGCCGACCGCCTCGACCTGCTCGGGGCGAAAGCCCGGCAGCAGGCCGCAGCGCACGGCGTTCTGGGGGTCGATGTGGCGCCCGAATCCTCCCGCGAGCAAAACCTTGCCGATGCCCGCGGGGGCGAGGCCCTCGCGCTCGAGCAGGGTGCGGATCCCCGCGCCGATCGCGGCCTTGGCCTGCAGCAGGTGGGCGATATCCACCTCCGAGATGGAGATCTCCCGCTCCCCGGGCGGGGATAGCACCAGCGCGCGGCCCCCGTCGCCATCGCGCAGGACTTCCTCCGGCACCCTGGTCAGGAAGGACGGATCGAAGCGCCCCGCTTGGTTGAGCAGGCCGATCCGGCGTCCCTCCGCCAAAAAATCGAGCGTGCCTGTGCCGCAGATGCCCTGGGGCGGGTGGTCGTCGATGGTCCGGGTCTCGATGTGGAACGGGTCCGCCGCCATCCGGACATGGCAGATGGCGCCGGGCACCGCGCGCGAGCCGGAGGAGAGCATGCCGCCCTCGAAGGCGGGCCCCGCCGCGGTGGCGCAGCCCAGCAATTTGTCGCGGGTCTTGAGGACGATTTCCCCGTTGGTGCCGGCGTCCACCAGTAGCGTCGGCACCTCGGCGAAATGCATGCCGGTGGCGTGGATGCCGGCCGCCAGATCGGCGCCCACGTAGGCGGAGAGCCCGGGGAGGAGTTGCACGGGCCAGTCGGCGCCGTCGATCCCCGCCTCGGCGGCGGAGAGGCGCCTGGGCGCCAGGAATCGCGCGCGGAAGGGGGCGACGCCCAGGGGCGAGGGATCCTCTCCCGCGAGCAGGTGCAGCATCGCGGTGTTGCCCGCGACCGCCATGCCCGCCACGGAACCGAGTGGGACACCCGCCTTCGCGCAGACCTGCATCGCCAGCGGCCGCAGGGTTTCCGCGGCCACGCACGCCCGCAGCCGCGCCAGCATCTCCGGGCCCTCGCCGGCCCGGTGGATCCGTGTCAGCACGTTGTCCCCGTAACGGATCTGCCGATTGAAATCCCCCGCCTTCGCCAGGATTTCCCCGGTCGCGATATCGACCGCGAGCACCGCCACCGTCGTGGTGCCAATGTCCGCCGCCAGGCCCACCGCGCCCGCGCCCGCAGGAAACAGGGGGTCCTGCGCGAACGGGATGATGATCTCAAAATCCGAGATGGCCACGGGCCGATGCCCGGCCAGTGAGCGCGCCGGCACGTCGACGGAGAGGTCCGGCGCCGCGGGGCGCGCGCGGCACGACCGGATCTTGGCGGGGGCGGAGACCTCTCCCCCCTCGTCGAGGATCACGCGGCCCGTCTCCAGCGTCACCTCGCAGCCGCGGCACAGGCCGCGCATCCCGCAGCGCGTATTGAGTTCGATGCCCCCGCGCAGCAGGAGTTCGCACAGCGTGGACGACGCTGCGCCAGAGTCGCCCCCGACCGTGCCGGCCCCCGTGGGCGAACGGAACCGCAGCCGAATCCCCTCCTGCATCGCGTGTCGTGGGACCCTTGCCCGGAGACGGCCTCAGGCCGCCGCCGCCGCCGCGGGCCGGCTGAATAGCGCCTTCACCGCGCCGAACGAGACCTCCTCGTTCTCGCCGAGCCAGCACTCCTTGATCCGTTGGCCCCGCAAAAATGTCCCGTTGCGCGAGTCCAGGTCGCGCAGGATGATGCCCTGCGAGGTGCGCTCGATGGAGGCATGGTGCGAGGAGACCGTCGGGTCGGGCACCACGATGTCATTGTTCGACGTCCTCCCCACGTACACCAAGCCGGGCTTCAGCGCGTACGTCTTCTCCCTCCCCTGCACGAAGACGTGGATCGTCGGCTCGCCCCCGAGCCGGCTCGATTTCGCCTGCTGCTCGGGTTCGATCAGAGGCACCGCGGCCCCGTGGATGTGCTCCTGCTCCTTCGCCGCGCTCTCGTCGCTCAGGCGCGCCGCCTCGCAGAGGATCTGAACGTGCGGCATGTGGATCGTCCGGCGCGGCGAGGTGATCCCCACGCGGAATTCCGTCACCGCGTCCGGCAGATTGATCAGGGCGATCGCCGCCTCGAGACCGTCGTTCCCCCCGAGTTCCGCGTGCACGATCTCCCCGTCCTGAAGATAGAGGCTCGCCTCCGGCTTCGCATTCAATACCGCGATCTGCCCCGTCTTCCGGGACTGCGCGAAAGCCTGCACCTGCTCCGGGATGGTAAACAGGTTGCCGAAGTTGATCTTCTCGTGCATCGCCGACAAATTCCCGGTAATGACCGCTCAACCTCCTGCAATGTGCCGGGAGCCCGTCCCAAACGCGACGACCGCCCATCGCGCGAACCGCTGGCTCCAGTACCTACAATGATGCACGGGCGCGGGATTCGGTCAAACAGAAAGCAAAGTGGCGCAAGCATTTTTGCTTATCGAGATGGGACGATCCCGTGGCGGGCCGCGCCCGTTGGCCCGTTCTGGCGCAATGTTTGATTAGCGCTGCTGCAACTCGTAGGAGAGGACGCTGAGGGAGAAGATGGCGGCGGTATCGCTGCGCAGGACGATGGGGCCGAGGGTGACGGGGCGATAGCCGGCGCGGCGGGCGTGGTTGAGTTCCGCCGGGGTGAAGTCGCCCTCGGGGCCGATGACCATCGCGGCGGAGGCGGGGCGGCGACCGTGGCCGGCCTCGAACTCGGCGAAGAGGTCGCGGAACGTGACGGTCCCGCCCTGGAGGGAGCCGATGGCGGCGATCTCGGCGGTCGGCGCGGCATCGAAGAATTCCTTGGCGGCGCGCACCGGCTCGACCTGGGGCAGCCAGTTCTGCCCGCACTGTTTGGCGGCCTCGATGACCAGGGCGCGCCATTTTTCGAGCCGGGACTCGACGCGCTCCTCATCGAGGTGGACGACGACGCGCTCGGACATGAGGGGCACGATGCGGGAGACGCCGAGTTCGGTGGCCTTCTGGATGATGAGGTCCATGGGGCGGCCCTTGGGCATGGCCTGCACGAGGGTCAGGCCGTAGGCGGGTTTCGGGGTGCTCTGGCGGGTGAGGGTTTTGAAGGCGACGCGGTCTTTGGTGGCTCCGGTGATCTCGGCCATGATCTCGTTGCCGCGGCCGTCGAAGATCGCGATGCGATCGCCCGGTCCGTGGCGCAGGACGTGGAGGCAGTGGTGGGCCTCGGGGCCGGTCATTTCCGTCGCGTCGGTCTCGGGCAGGTAGAATCGGTCAATGGCCATGGCGGGTCTCCGTGAAGAATCGCTTCGCTTTTTCGAAGAAGGAGGCCTGCTGCGGGTAGCTGTCGCCCCCGGAGGCCTTCGCGAAATCTTCCAGCAGCTTGCGCTGGTCCTTGGAGAGGCGCGTGGGGACCTCGACCAGGAGGCGGACGTGCAGGTCGCCGACGCCGGCGCCTCGCAAGGAGGGGACGCCCTTGCCGCGGAGCCGAAGGATCTTGCCCCCCTGGGTGCCCGCGGGGATGCGGATGGTGGCGGGCCCGCCCAGCGTCGGCACCCTCACCTCCCCGCCGAGGGCCGCGGTCGTGAAGGGGATCGGCACCTCGCAATACAGGTCCTCGCCATCGCGCTTGAAGACGGGGTGCTCCTGGACGTGGAGCACGACGTAGAGGTCGCCCGGCTCGCCCCCGCGCGGGCCGGCCTCGCCCTCGCCGGCGGAGCGCAGCCGCGTCCCGGTGTCGACGCCGGGGGGCACGCGCAACTTCACCTGGCTGGTCCCCTCGGAGAGCCCCGAGCCGTTGCATTTCGGGCAGGGCTTCTCGACGGTGCTGCCCGAGCCCTGGCACCGCGGGCACGTCTGCAGCATCGAGATGAACCCCCCCACCGAGGCGCGCACGTTCCCGTTGCCCCCGCACGTCGGACAGGTCACCTTCCGCGAGCCGGGGGCCGCCCCGCTGCCATCGCACGAGCGGCACGGCGCCGCGCGGCGCACCCGGATCTCCTTCTCGCAGCCGAAGACCGCCTCCTCGAAGGTCAGTTCCATGTCGTAGCGGAGATCCGAGCCGCGGCGGGCCGACTCGCGCCCCCCGCGGGCCCCCCCGCCCCCGCCGCCAAAGAATTCGTCGAAGATGCCCGAGCCGCCGAATACCTCGCGGAAGATCTCGAAAGGATCGACGTGCATCCCCCCGCCGAAGCCCCCGCCGCCAAAGCCCCCGCCGGGCTCGAAGGCGCGGTGCCCGTATCGGTCGTAGGCCGCGCGCTTCTCGGGATGGCCCAGCACCTCGTAGGCCTCGCCCAGCTCCTTGAACTTCTCCTCCGCGGCCTTGTCGCCCGGGTTCTTGTCCGGGTGGTATTTCACCGCGAGCTTGCGGTAGGCCTTCTTGATCTCCGCCTCGTCGGCTTCTTTGCCGACGCCCAGGACCTCGTAGTAATCGCGTTTTGACGCCATGTTGCCCTCAGGACGACGGCGCCTTGGCCACCACCACGGTGGCCGGGCGGATCAGGCGGTCGCGGAAACGATACCCCTTGCGCAGCTGCTGGACGACGTGCCCCTCGGGCATCTCGGCGGAATCGACCATCGAGACCGCCTCGTGCTGGTGCGGGTCGAACGGCGCGCCCGTCGCGTCGATCTCCTCGAGGCCCGACTCGCGCAGCGCCGCCGCCAGCTGGTTGAAGGTCATCCGCATCCCGTCGGCGATCGCGGCGGCCTCGCCCGCGCCATCGGTCGCCGCGAGCCCCAGCTCGAAGCTGTCCAGCACCGGCAGCAGCTTCTCGATCAGGGGCACCCCGGCGAAACGCACCGCCTCCTCCTTCTCCCGCGCCGCCCGCTTGCGGAAGTTGTCCAGGTCCGCCGCGGCGCGCAGCAGCCTGTCGTAGTGTTCGGCGGCCTGCGCGGCGGAGGCCTCGACCTCCCGCAGGTAGGCGGTCTCCACCGTCGTCAGCGACGGGCTTTTCTCATCTTGCGGCATACAGCGTTATCAGCGTTATGTCGTCGCTCTGTTCGGCCGGGCCGCGGAACCGGGCGAGGCGGTCGAGGATCGCGTCGGCGACGGCCTTGGCGCCAGTGGGCGCCGAGGCGAGGATGGCCTCCTCGAGCGGTTCCCTGCCAAACTCGCGTCCCCCGGGATCCTGCGCCTCGGTGACGCCATCGGTGTAGATCACGATCACATCGCCGCGCTGGAGGGGCTGAACTTCGTCGGCCAGAACGGTATCGAAGAGTTCCCCCGTGTCAATGCCCACGGCCATGCCCGGCGGCGCGATCTCCCGCAGTTTGCCGCCTCGGCAGAGCAGCGGCGGTTCGTGGCCGGCCCGCGCGACGGTGAGCCGGGCCGCGGCGGGGTCCAGTATCATGTAGGCGATGGTGATGAACATGTCCTCGCCCATGTCCGGCGCCATGAGGCGATTGACGCGGCGGAGGACCTCCGCGGCGGAATCCAGGCCGCGGGCGTTGGCCCGTAGGGCGTTGCGGCACATCGCCATCACCAGCGAGGCCGGTATGCCCTTGCCCGAGACGTCCGCCACCGCGATCCCCGTGCGGCCCTCCCCCACGTCGAACACGTCATAATAGTCGCCGCTCATCCGCTGGGCCGGGACGTTGGTCGCCCGCATCTCGTAGCCCTCGATCCGCGGCAGCGTGTCGGGGAGCAGCACCCGCTGCACGGCGCGCGCCACCTCGATGTCGTGGTCCAGCCGCTGCTTCTCCGCCAGCTGCCGGTGCACCTCCATGTTGTGCAGGGCGAATGCCGCCTGCGCCCCGATCGAGCGCAGGATCTCGGCGTCGGCCTCGGAAAACATGCCGCCATCGTCGCGGTTGGCGAGCGCCAGGATGCCGTGCCGCTCCCCCCGATACCGCAGCAATACCGCCATGAAACTCTCCGCCGCGGTCTCCTCCTCGGCCGGGCGCGGGAAGCGCCCGTCGGCGGCGCAGTCCGGCACGAGGACCCACCCGCGGTCCATCACCTCCTGCAACACCGGATGCAGCGCCGGGAGGATCTCCTGCGCCGCGTGGCGGCGCAGCGAGGGCAGCAGCGCGGGGAATGGCCCCTGGGCGATGCTCGGCCGCAGTGCCCCGCGGGCCGGGTCCAGGGAGAAGAAGGTCGCGGCCCGCGCCTGGGTGATCTGGATCGCGGCCCGGACCACGATGCGCATGCAATCCTCCATCTGCATCGTGTCGGTGAACGCGTC
This sequence comes from uncultured Verrucomicrobiales bacterium, assembly GCA_964651705.1. Taxonomy (GTDB): domain Bacteria; phylum Verrucomicrobiota; class Verrucomicrobiia; order JADLBR01; family JADLBR01; genus JADLBR01. The sequence goes on along the minus strand of CAZYWZ010000020.1, from coordinate 70,366 downwards.
GCCCAATTCGTGCATCAGGTCGAAGACCGCCTTCTTCTCCTCGCGGAGGCGGTCGATCTCGAGGTCCTGCCTCCCGACCGTCTGCCTCTGGTCCCAGGCCAGCCAGGCGAGCAGGGCGCAAAGACCCGCGAGGGCGCAGAGGAGGATGATCATGGCGCGATGGCGACCCCGTGGCACCTGCGGGTGAGGGCCCGGCGGGCGCCCGGGCCGAAACGCCCTTTATCCGCCGGCCGGTCGGCGCCTGGCGCTGTCGGAAAGAAATTCCACCACATCCTGAAAACGCTGCTCGTTGGCGGGGTCGACCTCAATCAGATTCTTGTGCGCCTCCAGCATCGTCTGGCGCGTCTCCTCCTTGGAGGGCTCTTTTCCGACGACCTCGCTCGCGCCCCCGGCCACCGCCGCCGATTCCGCGACGGTCACGATCCGATCCAGGCCCATCTTCTCCACCAGCTCGCGATTGCGCCCCGCCACCCGGGTCAAGACGAACTCCCCGTTCTCCTTGCGCGAGCGCAGGGCCAGACCCGCGAGGATGCCCAGGAAGGTGCTGTCCATCGTCCGGCACTCAGCCAAGTCCACCACCAGGCGCCGGCAGCCCTTATTCCACACCTCCCCGGCGGCCTCTTTCAGAAGCCCGGCGTTCTGGAACGATCCCCGCCCGACGACCCGAAAGAACGCCGCGAGCGGCCCGGCGTTGACCCAAAGCGTTCCCTGATTCACGATGAGGTCATTATAGGATGCCGGTCAACCGCGTCAATAAAGGGCGGTCCAGAAATTTGCATCATTCTGGATGACATGATGTTACGGGATATAAATCCCGCGACAGGGGGGAAGGCCCAGTCCAAAGGCGGGCACCACCCGGGGTTGAAAATGTAGCCCCTCCGGTCACGGAGGGGCCGGGCGGCGCGGGTCCACGGCCTCACGGCCGTGGCTACGTCTGGAATTTTCGATTCACAGCTCGCGCCGGGTGGCGAAGACCTCGCCGGGGGCGAGGCGCGCGATCTCATCGGTCAGGTCGTACCAGGGCTGGAGCTGGGCGGGCTGGAAGGTCCGGCTCATGACCACGCAGATCGAGGTCTGGTGCCCGCCGATGCCGCAGGCTTCGACGCCCTCCCACGAGTCGGCCTCGAGGCGATCGGTCACGGCCAGTCGCTCGCCCTGCCATTCGAGCAGGCGCTGGAACCGGAACGGGGCCGGGCGCTTGCCCGTGACCAGCAGTCGCTGGAGGATCCGCCGCACCCCGTCGGCGAAGAATTTTCCGATGGTTAGCATGACCGCGCGAGAGATCACCATGGCGAGGGGATTCATGAGCTTGTGCTTTGCCCAGCCGAGGGTGCCTGAGACCGAGATGCGGTCGGCCTCCACCGCGCAGTCGTATCGGTCGATGAGGTGGCCCACGGCGTTGCGGCCGCCGACGCGGAGCGAGAGCTGCGTGTCGGAGGCCACCAGCCTGCCATCGCGAAAGAGCTTGAAGGCCCCTCCCTTGTTGAGGGCGACGTAGAGCTGCGCGGTGCCGCGGCGCTCCACCAGAATGCCCGCGCCCTCGAGGTGACGCCGCATGTCGGGCGCAGCCGCCGGCGCACCCCGCTCCGGGACGAAATCCCGCCAGGCCAAGAGGTAGTTCCACGTGTGGTGCCCGACGATGTGGTCGTCCGCATAGCAGGGCTGTAGCCCCCGGCGCAGGCCCTCGAGGAACAGGTCGTTGACCTCCAGCGCCTCGGGCATCCACCGCCCGACCAGCTCGAAACCTTGGGGGAAGAAATTCAGGGTGTTGCGGCTGCCGTACTCGCCGCCGAAGGTGCCGTCCGGATGGATGAAGAGCCGCGCCAGCTCCACCGCGCGCCGGAGCGCCCCCTCGACCCGCGGGTCCGGCCGCTTCGCGTGATAGGCCGCCAGGCAGGAGATCGTCAAGGTGTGGTACCCGGGGTCGCAGCCCTCGTATTCCGGAAACCATCCCTCGGCATGCTGCCAATCGAGGACCTGACCCAGCCGCCGGTCGACCGCCTCCGCCCACCGGTCGGTGCCGAGCCATTCCCCCAGTTCGTGGAGCGCCAGCAGGATCAGCGCGTGGTGGTTGGTGAGCCGGCCGCTCTCCTGGTGCGAGGCCAGCCAGTCCGCCCGCCGTTCCAGAAAGGCGATGACCGCCTCCTCGCGCAACTCCAGCAGCCGGCAGGTGGCCACGCACGCCAGCAGCGAGAACGCCGCGGCGCCCCCGGCCTTCTCGAAGGGAAAGTAGTCGTCGCAGGAGCCATCGGCGTGCGCGCTGCGGGCGGCGTAACGCACGCCGGCCGCGGCGCACTCCCGGATCTCCGGTTGCCGGAAGAAGGGGTTGTCAGGGATGTCGGTCTCGTGGGCCAGGGCCAGCGGCCAGCAGAACTCCTGCGCCATGCCGCTGGGGAAATCGATGATCCGATAGAGCCAGAAGTTCCTGTCGAAGCAGCCGTAGGTCGGGCTGTGGGGATTCCGGTCCTGCAGCGTCAGGATCTTCGGGATATTCTGCAGGGCGGCTCTGGCGAATAGGTCTCTGCGGCGGCTCATGGCGCATCAAGGTTGTAGGCGAACGCCGGGGACAGGCAAGGCTTGCGCGGGGCGCGGCCAAAACCGCAGTAGCTTCGCCATCTCGGCCGCGCTGACGACCACCGGTCGCCCGTGATCCCGCCCCTGGAATATGGCCTCGAGCACCGGCTTCGGGATCTCTCCCATCCGCCGCGGCACGAACCCCCGCCAGGGCTGGTGGACATAGAACCCCTGCCCCCGGCCTTTCCATGCGTCGCCCTCCAGGATCCAGTGGGTCACGCCATATTTCAGTTGGAACGCCATGACCTTGGCCGGGTCGTCGGTGTACCAGGCCGCGAAGGCGTCCCGGATGCGGCCCGCGGCCTGCTTGTAGAAACCGACGTGGTAGGGGAGCGCCAGCTCGACGGAGGCCACCGACCGAGAGCCGAACAAGAGTGGCGCGGTCGCCGAGAGCGAGCTCTCGGGGTAGGCGGCCAACACCGCCTCGCGGGTGGGGCCGATCTCCCACTGGATCATCCCGGCCAGGCGGCCGTCGTCGTAGCTGGCGCGCCCCATCCAGACCGCCAGCCAAAACCCGGCCGCGAGGGCCGCGGCGCGGATCGGCCACCACCAGCGCGCCACGAGCCCGGCCAGCAGCAGGGCCGCCAGGATCGTGACCGAATACTGCACGTATCGGCTCGGGTGAAACAGCTTGTGCCACAGGGCGTGGGCCGAAAAGAACAGCAGCAGCGACGCCGCCAGCCACGACGTCATGAGCCCGCGGCCGCGCGGCGACCAGAGCCCCGTGAGCAGCCGCCCCATCGACGCCGGCAGCTTGAGCAGCGCCATCGCCCCGATGAGCGCCACCACGATCCACGGGATCTCGGAGTCGCGATTGACCAGGCCGCCGCGCGAATTCATCACCCAATGATCGATGGGGTGGTCCGAGAAGAACGCCGCGCGGCCGGAATCCCCGAACTCGTCGAGGCGCATCGCCTCGTCGCGCGCGATGGGCGGGCCAAAGGGCTCGAGGCGGTGCCGATACAACTGGGCCACGAGCAGCAGGGCGACGGTCGCCACGACCAGCGCCAGCACCCAGCGCAGCAAGTCCTTGCGCCAGCCGCCCCGCCACCGTTCCACAAAAGACAGGGCCTTCACCCCGGGCAGGCCGCGCAGCTCCGGTTCCCCCCAGGCCGCCTCCAGCATCACCCAGGCGGCCATGCCGGCCCCCGTCGCCAGGCCCAGGACCGCCACCGGCGGATACCACAGCGCCGCCAGCCCGATGCCCATCGCAAACCTCGCCGGATGCCGCAGCGCCGCGCTGCCGAGAATCTCGATCAGGAAGGCGAGCGCCCAGGAGCGCGGCGTCGCGCTGACCAGATCGTCCCCCGCCCAGGCGAACACCTGAATCCACGCCGCGAAGACCCATGCCTCCCGCTCGCGCCCCAGCGCCGCCGCCAACCGCCGGGCGCCGACCGCCAGCCAGGCCGCCAGCAACAGCGGCTGCGCCCACCGCGCCCAATCCAGAGCGTCAACGAAGCGCGACGTGATCGCATCCAGCGCGCGCACCCCGAAAGGCACCGTCGCCGCAAAGTACGCGCCAAAGAGGTCGGCCGTCGGCCGAAGCCCGAGCAGGTGCTGCCGCATGTCGTCCTGGAATGCCAGCGGCCGGCCCCACAGGTGCGCGACCACGTGGTACGCGTACCCCAGCAGCAGCGGCAGCCCCGCCGCCGCCAGCGTCCTCCACGGCGGGCGCCTCACAGCTTCATCCGCCGATCGACCAGATCGGCCAGCAGCCCGAAGAATATCATCTGCACGCCCGTCAGCGCCGCGGCGATCGCCAACAGCCCCAGGCGCCCCTGGCCCAGGTAGTCGATCGTCCCCTTCACGATCCCCGCCACGAGCAGGAACAGCGCCGGCGGAATGAACACGTTCAGCGGGCGAAAGCACGCGCAGATGCGGATGATCAAGATGAAGAAGCCCGTGAAATCGCGCAGCGGCTTGATCGAGGATTTGCCCACCCGCTTCCGATAATTGATCGGCACGAACACGACGTGGTAGCCGTTGGTCATGAAGGCCAGGGTGATGGTCGTGGTGAACGAGAAGCCCTCGGGATAGAGGCTGATGAATCGGGTGGCGGCCTCCTTGCGGAAGATGCGGAACCCGGAGTTGAGGTCCGGGATGCGGGTCTGGCTCAGGTATTCCGCGAGGCGCGTGATGATCCATTTGCCGGGGCGCCGGAGCAGCGGCACGTGCACCTCGCTGCCGGTGCGCGCGCCGACGACCATGTCGGCCTCCCCCGCCTCCGCCAGCAGCCGCGGGATGTCCTCGAGCGGATAGGTCCCGTCGGCATCGGCGATGAGGATCCACTCGTGCTTCGCCCGCCGCATGCCGGTCATGAGGGCGCTCCCGTAGCCGCGGTTGGTCGGGTGCCTCACCAGCGTCACGGGCAGGCCCGCGGCGACCGCCGAGGTCCGGTCCGTCGAACCGTCGTCGATCACGATGATCTCCAACTCCGCGACATGCCGGGCGCAGGATCGTATCGCCTCGACGGTGGCGCACAGGGCCCCCTCCTCGTTGAATGCGGGGATCAGCGCGGTCACCCCATGGGGAAAGCGATTTTCGGGATCGGCCATGGCCCAGAGTGCAAACCCCGGGGGCCGCCGCAAACAAGAAAATTTCCGAGTCAGCCCAGCGGCAGGGGAACGACGCGCGCGTTGGCCAGGGTCTCCGGCACCCATCGGGCATCGGCGACGGTGGCGAAGAGCGGGGTGTCTGTCGGGATGAGCCGCGCGAGGGCCGCGCGCCGGGAGGGGTCCAGCTCGCCAAAGACATCGTCGACCAAGACCACGGGCCGGACGGCTTCGGCGGCTTGCAGGATGGCGATCTCCGCGGCGCGGATCGCGATGGCCGCGGAGCGCAGCTGCCCCTCGCTGGCGTGGCGCCGGGGCGCGGTGCCCCCGATGGAAACCTCCATCACATCCCGCTGCAAGCCGACCAGCGCCCGCCCGGCCCGGCGCTCCGACTCCATGCCCGCCTCCCACGAGCCGGGACGATACGCGATCCGCAGGGTCTCGGCGCCCCCCGAGATCTCCCGGTAGGCGCGGGCCGCGTGCACCGCCAGCCGGCGCACGAGCGAACGCCTCTGCCCCTGCAGCGGCGCGCCCACCTCGCGCATCTGCGTTGTCAGGAGGTCCCACAGGCCCCGGTCGGGGCGCGGCGCCGACAGCAATGCCTGCCGCTGTTGCGCGAGCCGACTGTAGCGCAGCAGCGCGCGCAACGCGCCGCGGTCGATCTGGCTCGCCAGCGCCGACAGGAACCGCCGGGCCGAGGCCGCGGGCCCATTCACCAGCCGCACGTCGCCCGGGGTCAGCGCGACGCAGGGCAACGCGCCCCAAAAATCCGCCGCGGACGGGACGTCGCCGCCGTTGAGCGAGAGCCGCCGCCCCCCGGGGGCCCAGAAGACGCCCAGCCGCTCGCGCCCCGTCGCGATCCCGATCTCGAAGGAATCCGCGCCCCGCCGCACCATGTCCCGGGGCGTCGCCGAGCGAAATGACCGCAGCCGGCCCGCGAAATAGATGGCCTCCAGCAGCGCCGACTTGCCCGCGCCATTCGGGCCGCAGAAAACGGTGGCGCCCCCCTCGAATGACAGGCACGCGCGCCGGTGGCAACGAAAGTCCCGAAGCAGCATTTCCCGGATCACGGCTCGCGATACCTCTACCCCACCGGCCAACGCGTGTCGAAGGAATCCGCGGGCCTTGGCCGCGCGGCGCCCCCGCCGTTTCGGTTTGTCCGCGGGCGCGGGGCCGATAGAGTGATCCCGATGCCGGCCGAACTGCACATCGAGGGCACCGTGGCCCCCGTCCCGCTGGTGGCCGTGGTCTCCATCGGTCGCTCCGGGGAAAATGCCGTCGTGGTCCGCGACACCAGCGCCTCGCGCCACCACGCCGTCATCCTCGAGCGCGCCCCGGGCGAATACCAGCTCACGGACCTCGGCAGCCGCAACGGCACCCTCGTCAACGGCAAGCGCGTGGTCGCCCCCCACCTCCTCGCCAATGGCGACACCATCGAGATCGGCGAGGTGCGCATGCGCTTCCAACTCGCGCGGGACGAGGCCGCCCCGGCGCCCGCCGTCTCCGACGAGCCGGATGCCACCGTCACCTTCCACCGCCAGACCCGCGCCTCCATCCTGGTCACCGACATCCGCGGCTTCACCGGCATCTCCGAGCAACTGCCGGCCGGCGATGTCGCGAAGCTGCTGGCGCGGTGGTTCTCGGACGCCGGCCGGCTCGTCGAGGAACTCAATGGCACCGTGGACAAGATCATCGGCGACGCGCTGCTGGCATACTGGCCGGAGGTCAAGAGCGACAACCACGACGTCGGGGAATGCCTCACCGCCGCCCGAGAATTGATCGGCAGGGCCGCGCGCTACGAGCAGACGCTCTCGGCGCAGCACCCGGGCCTGCCCTTCCGCATCGGCTGCGGCATCCACCGCGGCACCGTCGCGATGGGCAACATCGGGCGCCATGCCGCGCGGGACTTCACCATCATCGGCGACGCCGTCAATACCGCCTTCCGCATCGAGGGCCTCTGCAAGACCCTCGGGCGCCAGGTCATCGCCTCCGAACCCATCCGCGACGCCGCCGGCGCCGATTTCCGCTTCGAGGACATGGGCACCCACGAGATCCGCGGCAGGGCCAGCGCCCTCCGCCTCTTCGCCATGCACCTGCCCGGCGAGACCGATGCGCCCCCCTGCGACACCCCAGCCACATGAGGGAGAGCGCCGTCGATCATCCCTGCGAATCCTGCCGCGAGGCCTGCCTATGGTTCGGCTCCCTGGAGATCGACGACCAGAGTCGGTGGTTGCAGGGCCTATGATCAAAAATGGCTCCGGAGGTAGGGCTCGGCTTGCAACCACCTAACTTACGGCACATCAATATGGTCGGGGCGACCACGTGTCAAGGGGTATCGGACATCCGGTTGCGGGCATCCAGCAGTTGCATCTACTTGCAGGGCTACTGACAGTTCCGGTCCGACCGGCGCAGCGTTCACTCCAATGTGATGACCACTCGATAGAAGCGACGTATGGTGTCTCGGCCGCCGGGATCGGGGACCTCGATCGACCCACCGGTCCCCGGTACATTGTCCTGAACGGTTCGGGTCCATTCTTCAGATCGTCGCTGCTCTGGATGCAGTACTTCCGCCCCAGGACCGAATCGAATCGGATGATCATGTCGTCGCTTTGGGAGCGAATGCTTGCGATGCACGGCCTGCTGCCCCGGGAGGTCGGGTCGGTGCCGGCCCAGCGCTCCTGCAGGTTGGTGAAGCCATCGCGGTCGACGTCGTCGCCCGGCAGTGCCGCCGTCGATCCGAAATGCGCGATCGCCCAAGCGTCGGCCATCCCGTCGCCATCGGCATCAGGATTGGTGACGATGAGCTCGCCCACAGTGACGTAGCCGTCCGGCTGGACAACCGCCGCATAGGAGCCGACCGACATCCCGGGGTCAACGAACGTGATTCGGTCCGCGTTACCGTGGGCGTCGGAATCCGATGTGCCCAGCCGCAGAGTGTCAGTCGCGGGATCGAAGTGTCCGATGGTCAGCCTCCCAGACCACGCCCCGACCGCACCCGAGGTGGCCACGAAATGATTCGCCTCCGCTCCAGCGCCGAAATCGAGCGCGGCCGAATCCGAGGTCACCTCCAGCGAGGCCACTGTGACGTCCAGACCCGCCAAATTCAGCGCCCCCGCCCCCACCGCCAGCGGCGATACGGCGGGCATCGCGTTGGCCGACTTCAGGCTCGATTCGAAGAATCGCCAGAAAGGGGGTGTGGCCGACGCCATGGATCAGCACAATTATCTCGACACTCTGGCGACGAGCGGCCTTCAATATGGATGTGCGTTCCTCGCTCGCGCGATCCGATGCTTGGGCAAGCGTCTTCAACGAGCACGCGCTCCCCGAGCCGTCCGCCAATCTCATATGGAGGCGAATTGGCCACTAGGTTCTGGTGAAATCTCAGCCTCGATTTTCCGTTTCTATCGGCTTTCACGAACTTGCTCCATGAAGCGCTCCAGGTCGATCAAGAGAATCCTTCTCGCCGTGGTCCTTGGACTCGTCACCGCGACCGGTGAGGCCCTCGCCGCGGCATCGCCGGAGCCCCAGCAACCAAAGTTGCCATCCACAGACCGCCTTCCGGGGGTCGATTTGACCGAAGGCATTTCCCAAATCACTGGAGTGGCAATTTCTCCGATGTTGGGCGTCTGCTCCGTTGGCGCCTGGCACTATTACCACACTCCGGAGACACGCCGGCATCTCCTGCCATGGTTTTGCCATCCGCGGGTTTGGGGAATTGGTTTCGTGATCCTCGCGCTGTGCTTCCTGAAGGACTCTCTCGGCACGGTGGCGCCACCACTGCTGAAGAAGCCCATGGACATGGCCGAGTTGTTTGAGAGCAAATTCAGCGCCGCCATCGCCAGCACCGCATTTGTCCCATTCGTTGCCGACCAAATGGCCCGGCACCTCTCCGCCGGGGATCCGCCATTGTCCGGAACCCTATCGACCGCACAGCACGCCTCGCTGCTGCCGGTCCAGCTTGGGCTCTTCCAGGCGGGTGTCGATTGGCTCATTCTCCCGCTTTGCATTATCGCTTTCCTGGTGGTCTGGCTCACCGCACACGGCATAAATGTCCTGATCGCCATCTGCCCTTTTGGATTCGTTGATGCCATTCTGAAACTCATCAAGACCTTCCTGCTGTCCTCGATTGTCATCTCTTATATCATCAATCCCTATCTTGGTGCCGCTGTATCCATCGTCATCATATTCGCCGCCGCCCTTGTCGCGCCTTCCGCGTTTCGTCTGGCCGTGTTCGGCGCTTGGCTTGCCCTCGACACCATCTTTCCGGGCCGCACCAAGCGGGGGATCCGTCCAGAGAGGGCCCACGCCTTTCTCATGCGGCGTGTTGCTGGAGTCCCGGTTCGTACGCTCGGCTGGCTTGATCGGAACCAAGAGGGCAGCGTGACATTCTATTTCCGCCCATGTTTTATCTTCGCCAGGCGGAGCATCCCGATTCCGCCTGGCGCCATCGCGCTGTCGAAGGGGCTGTTCTTCCCAACCCTTGTCCATAGCTTGGATGGCGAGACCTTCGCGCCCATAATCGCTTTTCCGCCACGATACCGGGGACACGAAGCATCGATGGGCGACCACCTGGGAATTGGCGACATCCGGGACGGCGGCATTCTCAAGGGATTCAGGGCCATCCGGGCATGGATCATTGAGTCGATTGCCATCGGGAAGGCACGATTTGTCGAACTGGAGCGTAGTCTGGAGTCCGAATAGCACCCACCGAATACTGCGCTTCGCGTCCGGCATAGGAGAAAGCCAGAAGATTCTTTCCGGAGGTGGCCATGTCTATCCAAACCAAAGGCAGCACGCAAGCGATCGTGGAGATCGTATTGAAGGGCGTCTTCCGCGTTGTGTGGCTGTTGATTCGGCTGCTCTGGCGCGGCCTCAAGATCTTGTTTCGCAAGGCGACGGGATTGACTCCACCGAAGCTGTCGGCGTTGCCTGAGGATCCAGAGCAGCTGCTTACGATGATGGAAACTGCAAGCGAACAGCGCGACTTCCCTGTGGCTCGCGGGGCGGCCCGCAAATTGCTGAGCCTTTTGGATCCCAGAGACGCCAACCTGGGAGAATCTGGCCCCATTCACTTGGGCAGGGCGTATTGTCATTTCCAGTTGTGGCATGCAGAGGATGCCCTCGATCCGGAACCGAATCCGGCGTCATTTGACGACTCCCGCGCATGGAAGGCGAAAGCGTGCCGCCGGCTTGAGAAGTTGCGGCCGTCTCTTGAAGATGCCGCCAAAGAGGTCGAAATGGCATTGGCCTCGAGGCCGGCTCCCGAAAATGCTGCGGCAGGCGCTCAGTTGATCCATTCTGCGCTGGCCAGGAATCTCAGCGATTCCGACCAGCACGTCGCCGCTTACAGTTCATTTAGGCGCTCCATCGCGTGCGCTGCTGACCCATCGTCCATCGAAGATTTCGCGAACGTCGGCGCAGTGGCTGCAAGGGCAGGCCAAATCGCTGACTTTGAAGGGCTGGCCGAAGCCCTGATCGAGAGGTGCCCCGGTGGTCTGGAGTTGCGCCGTGGCGCAGCCAATGCCTATTGGGGCGCAGCAATCGACATCGACGAGGCCAAGGCATCTCCTGAGAACCTACAGTTGCGCAGCCGCTTGCTTTCAAGGGCGGTCGCACACATGAGAGTCGTGACGGATCAAACCCCTGACGCAAACGCCCTTTTTATGCTGGGCCGAATTCAGTACGCTCTTGAGTCGGACGATGGCGCCGCCGCCCTCGATGCCACGATCCGTCGACTCCAAGAGGTGGAACGAGATCAGCCGCTTCGAGATCCGAGGGAAATCGGGCTGCCGTCGGGGATGGAGGTCCGTTCGCGCGCGGAGTACTTAAGCCGCCTTCTGACAAAGCAGCGCGCCCGGCTCAGCAGTCGAACGCCTCGCATTGGGGAACAGCCATCGGTCACACCGCCGCCGGTCCTGACCCCACTGCCTCCCATTGACATGGCCAGAACGGCGCTCGATGAATTCAGCACCGCTTGCACCGGGCAAGACGGCCATCCAGAACGGCTGCTGGAACTCGCAGATGCTGCGGATGACGCTTGTTTTCAGGCCGTTAAATCGGCGCCGGATGACGGCGAAACATTCCGTGTTCAGGTGGAGGGCTTTGGCTGTCTGGATCCCTTTGTCCGCCAACTGGCCACGTCGACAGACAGCGCGATGAAGTGCGCTCTTGCGAAGCGCCTTGCCCAGCGCGCCGAACGGCGTTTGATGGTGCAAGGGGGGATGGTGTGGCATGACGCCGGAATGCGTTTTGAGTGGGTCACCTTGCTTCAACCCGATAATGGCGACGCTTTCCATCGTGCGGGCATGTGCCTCTTCACTTCCGGGAAGTGGGCAATCGAAGACGATAGCGATTTTCCGCGGGCAAAGAACGCTCTGCTGTCAGCTCGGGAGTACTTGGATCGCGCGTCGCAATTGATGCCCAACAGCGCCCAGGTTTCGGACCTTCTTGCGAGAACGGACGCGCTGCTTCAGCGCTGTTGATCTGAATTGCTGTCCGACCGCAACCCTATATCTCTCGAACAATGAAGATCGGGTTCTCGGCGCAGGCCAAGCATCCCTTCGCGAGGAAGAAGTGCTCTCGGTGATCGAAGTCCTCGGGCGCGAGGGACCCATTGGTGAAGCAGTTGCTGATCGTCACGAGAGGGTGCAGTTGCTCCTGGCTGAACTCGAAGATCATCCCGCACTGCTGGCAATAGATCCTGCCAATCGAGTCCTGACCATCGAGCGGCTTGAGAAGCAGGTCCGCCGGCGGACGGTCGGCGGGTGTGAACGTTCCGAAGTTGTCGCTGGATTGGCTCATGGTGTTGGTCCTTTCGTGGATCCCGGAATGCGTTCGATGTATCAAGCGAGCAGATGGGGTCATGCGTGGCTACTCCTCAAGCGATTCCTGAAATCGGTTCGGTATCCGTGCGACGCGCTCGTCTGCCATGGTGCGGTCGGTGAGCGCCTCGGCCTCTTGTTCGCCAAGGAAGCAGCACAGGCCCGTGTACAGCACCAGTGGGTTTGGCTTGGCCAGGGGACGGATGGCCAGAAGAGTGTCCAGCGCTTCCTTGGACGGGTCGGCGTTGCCAGCCCGCAGCATTCCGCGGAGGATCAGGGAGAGCGCGATCGCCGAACTCCTGGAGACGCCAGCAACGCAATGTATCAATAGGGGCAGATTCCCCAGCCGATCAGCGAAGTCAAAGACCTGCTGGAGATCCTTCGTCGTGACAGTCCGGTTCGCCTCATTCCTCCCGTACACATTCGACCGGATATCATGAAAGACAACACGGAGGTGGTCCCGAAAACCCCTCCGAGGGGGGTCCGGCGCTTCCGGGCCAAGCGCGGAGATCAGGTTCCAGAAATTCGGATCGTGCTTGGCAAATCGGGGAAGGTCCTGGAATCCACAGATCGCCAAATGGCGTTGCAGGCACTCGATGTACATGTGTCTCCTCTTGTTGCTGGGTTGGTGTTGGCGTGGGTGGCTGGCGCGACTCAGAAGCGCGCTGCCAAGGCGGTGGCCACGGCGTCGCGTTTGGGGAGGAGCGCGCAGCCAAGAACGGCCGCCAGGGGATGAATCCGTGCGTTCAAGAATGGGCGATCCGGAATCACCCCATCCAATCCCTCGTTCCGGGTGCGCTCAGGGTGCTGGCCAAGGGCGACGACTGTCTCGTAAATGCGCCTGTCGCGCGTGAGGAGGGCACCGCCCTCGCCCAAAGAGAGCGGCTTCCCGGGCCCGAAGGAGATGATCTGGACATCGGCCAACGAAGGCTGGTCCGGCATGGCGAGAACGCCCGGCAGCCACGAGGTGTCTTCGATGTAAAGAACTCCCAGGGAATCGCAGGCGGCACGGACCTCGGCCGACCGGTGTCTTGAACCCTTCCAGTCCACCGCGAGGACGGCCACCGTCCGCGGCGAGGCAAGGGCGCGGATGCTTGCCGGGCAGATGTTCCCCGACTCATCCGACGAGGAATAGAGCAATTTGGCGCCGCCCGCCTCGAAGGGCCCATAGGTTCCGCCCCAACTGTTCGGCGGGACGATCACCTCCCGCCCACCCACATCCAAGGCGAAAGCCGCGCACAGCAGGGCGGATGTCGCGTTCGACGTGGCGACGCAGAATGGGAATCCCGTTCTCTCGCAGAGGATGGCCTCGAAGCGCTCCACTGGGCCGCCGCCACGCAGTTGCTGGCCCCTGAGCGCGAATGGGTCCCCCTCCATCGCCTCGATATAACGGCTGACCGCCCTAAGCGCGGGGCTTGGACCGTCGAGCACCCGGTCAAACATTGACATGAGGCTTCAGTTCCTCGATCCGCCGATGCAGACGATCATAGTCAATCGATCCATCTTTCTCGCCCACGATGCCGCGCAAATACGCGGGCAGCGGATACTCCGAGATCCGCCCGTGCCAGGGCAACCTCTCGAGGTCCGAGCATGCCCTGATCGCGAAGAGGTCGGCGTACTCCGCGCTTGCGCGGTCACGCGGATCTTGGGGCGCGCATGCCCTTGCCGCCCGCGCCGCGAGGTGCATCGACTTCGGCTCATCGCCCGCGGCGACTTTCGACGTGATCAGGGCCCGCATCAGGCGCGGCGTCGCGCCCTTCGCGAAGAACATCCGCGATGCCTCGATGATCTCCGGGGCGCCCGGATCCCAGGCGATCTCGGGCAGGATGCTGGATGCGATAGAGCAGAGGATCGCCGGATAGTCGGCTTCGATCGCCGAGAGGACTGGAACAAAGAGAAAGCGGCTGGCCATGGCGGCGCCCACCCTCCACGGACAGTTTGTCGTCGCGATGAGCAGAGTCCGGCCGGCACGCGATGAGTCTGAAAGGGCGTTCAGCATCTCCGCGGTCACTGCCGCGGAAGCCCCCGAATCCATGTTCAACGAGTGGCGCTCCATCGGAAAAGCCTCGGTGATCTCATCCACGACGCCAAATGCGGGGCTCAGTTCCTTGAAGACGCGGAATTGAAGGCGGACCAGGCGCTCTGTCTGCCCCACCAGCGAGCCCTTCGGGCTGACGAGGCAATACGCGGGCGTCTGCGACTGCATGGCTGTCAGCACCGCGAGATCTGTTTTCGCCGAAGACGGGGCCCCCGCGAGGATCACGTTCGTGGGCGTCAGGGGGTCACCCAACTTGATGCCCCGCGCCCAGCGCTGAAGCAGGGTCAGGGGACGCTCGATATTTCGCCCCACGAGGTTGATGTTGCGAACCCTCTCCGTATCCAAGAGGTTCAGTGTGCCCTCGGAGATCGCGACCACGTCGTTGCGCTTGCGCTCGATGAGCTGGGCGTGCGAGATGGGGAGGCCGGTGCGAGACGACTGCTGGAACGATTCCTCCAGGCTCCGGTTCGGTGTCCGTGCCGTCAGGTTGGCAACCGCCTGGTCGTCCAGTCCCGCCTCATAGGTCGCGGTTGCCAGTCCCGGCAGCGACCGAAGCGCCTGGATGAAATCCCGCTTCTCTTCCCTATCCGGCTGCGGTATCGCGACCGGGGTCATGCAAGTGACCACCCGTCGGTCCATGCGCTCGGGTGTGCCGGTCATCACCACGAGGAACGGGTGCCGGCGGCGGATGTAATCGTTCGAAAGAATTTGCAGCATCTCGGAGATTTGAATCATCAGATCGCTGTGCCCCCCCCGGTCGTTATCGGGAGCGAGGTCTTCGCCGAACTCCAAGAGCAGGAGGAAGGGGGGAATCGCGTCGGCCTGTTCGAGGCTGCGCTGCAGCGACGCGAGCAGGAGGAAGGCCCGCTCATGCGGCGGGTTGCGCTGTTCGGCACCCGCCTCAATCCCGTGCCGGAACGGGATATTGGCCGCCGAGAGCCGCTTCTCGAAATCCTTTCGCTCTGCGTCGGAGAAACCGTCCCAACCCCACCGGGATCCTTGGGCCAGATTGAAGAGAAGGGTGGCCATGCCAAACTCCTCTTTGACACGCCGCATCAGGGTGTGCCGAAGCGGCCTCACCTCTCCCCGCTCGTTGACGTGCAGATCGAATAGCGACCTACCGGATACCAGCAGGGTCTGATGACCCGCGCGGCAGGCTTCGATGATTGGGTCAATGGCGTTTGATTTGTGGCTCATGGCGTCCTCCTTTTGCCTCCTATTGGGCGGTGCTGACATGAATCGCGTTCCGAATCCTTAGCCCATCGGAGACGGGCCGCTGGCGCTTCCGTCGCCGACCGGCGACCCCGAAGCGAACGCCGCGCGCGCGAAGGCGCTCCATCAGGCGGTCGAGTGTGGCGACGCAGGTGCCGGCGTGGAAGCCATCGGCGTCGAAGTGCAGCCTGATGTCACCTTCCTTGGCCTTGGCGACTTCGACCTGGATCCTCTGTCTGCCCAAGCCGTTCTTCGCGACGAGGATGCCGTTGGCTGGCATGAGTGCCACCTCGGTGAAACCGATCTCTCGGCACGCGTCGGCGGCGAGGCTAAGCAGCGATGTCTGCAGACGGTCTTGCCGCGCTATCACCAATTCGCGCGCGAGGCTGGCCACACCCAGCTTGTCATTCGCCGCAACCAGTCTTTCCGCCTTCGCTTTCCAGAGTTCAGCCTCGCGTTCCGGGAGCTCGAGGTGACTGGCACTGACCAATCGGGCCATCGCAGCTCTGGCGTCGGGGGCGGATGCCACCAGCGAGTCCGTCTCGTGGCAGGAGAGGCGGTTGCGGCGGGCCTCATGGATCGCCGAGGCCAGAGCGCTGCCGCCCTTGTAGGCGAGAACAGCGCCAGCCACCGTCGCACCAACGGCGAGCTTCGTCCCCTGATAGGCTAGCCACCCGACACCCGCCAGGAGGTCGGCCAGGCTTGTGATTGGCTCCAGGGGAGGAGCCTCGACGTCTTCGATGGTCGTCGTATCAAGGGTTTCGCTCATAGGGTTCCTTTCGTTGGACTTGCAGGTGTGTCATTCAGGCCGGCCTCCGGCCGAAGATGAGCTCGTATGTATCCGGAGGCGGCGCCCCATCGTGGTTCCCCGACCCGTTGGGTCCCCAGTCGCCTTCTGGGACAACGCGCGCCGCGTCGCTTGGGTCCGAAGTGTTCATCGCCGTCGTCTGGCTGGGCGCAGGCTTCGTAGCCGCGACATTTCCTCCGGTCGGGGAGGGGCGCGTCTGAGGGACATCCATTGCCTCGTGGCGGACCGCGTGGTTAACATGCGCTGCCACGGGCTGTGTTTCCCGTATGAGGATGTCCCGCTCTTCGCCATCCACGGCGTGGATCCGTTCGAGGATGTCTCGGCAGATGCGTTCTTCGTCCTCTCGCAGCGCGTCCGCCTTGCGCTCGACCGCGCCGCGCTTGAAGTGGGCAAACTCGAGAGGTTGGTTGAATCCGTCGACCGGCAGGAGGAGGACGAGGACGTGGAGCACCCAGAGGCACACGTAAATCACCGCGGTGGCCATCGCCAGCTTGCTTCCGCCCTCGAACTCGGGTTCCTTGGGTGCCGCAGCGGCGGCCGCAGAGGTTTGGATGACCCCGTCCCGGATTTCGAATCCTACGTCCGCCAGCTGGGCGACTTGGTGCTGTTCCGCGGCAATCACGGCCATGATCTCCGCGCGCTGTTGGGCGAAGCCGAACAGCCAGACGTAGAGGCCCAAGACAACGGCGAGGTAGGCTGCCTTCGCGAACTGATTGAACCAGATGCCGGAGGTGAGACTCCAGAATTCCGCGTGACTCCCCGCTGGAACGGTTGCCCGTTGCTGCCTCAGCTTGCCGATAAACCACGAGGTGATGAATTTCAGGAGCAGCGTCACGCTGAGCATGAGGCCGACGAATCCCGCCCCCGCGGCACGGCGCAGCCAGACGGGCGTCTCGCCCCCCTCGATCTCGAACAGCGGGGAAATCTGATTCGCCAGCCAATCGGCGACGTCGCCGGAGGCGAAGAACTCGCCCCCGACGTAGAGCAAGATCGACGCCGCGAAAATAGCCCTCAGCCACCAGGCCGCCCGCTCGAAGGCGACGCGCTGCCGGAAGCCCTCGTCGTTGTCGTGCGACCGGACCTGTCCCTCGAGGCGATTCGCCAAGCGGTCCAGGGAGAGGACCGTCTCGACATCGCGCCGATGGCGGCGGATCAGGCGCTGGCGACGGCTATTGTGGCCCATCCGCTCTGTGTGTTCGCGGCGCTCCCGTTCGTACGGCGATTCCGTTGTGATCATGGCAGGCATGGCGTTTCCTCCGGTGGTTGGTTGTTGGTTGGAAATAGATTTCGGACGTCGACTGGGCGTTATGGCGTGCCTCCGGCCTTGACCACGTCCAAGGCCGGCACCCCGCCGAACATCGACAGGACGATCTCCATTGCTTCGGCCATGGAGTCCGCGTGGTGGACCGGATTCGGCAGCCCGGCGAACAGCGGCGATGCCTCGGGGAGGCGGCTCTTGTTGACGAAGATGAGGTGGATGCTCGGATCCAGTTCCTCGGGCGTCAGCGGCGTGGTCCGCGGCGTCCGCTTCGCCGGAAGATCGTTGGCGTCCGTGTTGAGCACCAGGATGCGCAATCCCGCGTCGCCAAGGAACCGGGTGGCGCCCGCGACGCTGCCGCAGATATCGCTCCGGTTGAAGTCGCTCCCATTCCGCGCGACGAGAATCTCGTCGAACCGCCGAGAGACCTCGGCCTGGGTGATTGAAACACCGCGCTGGAAGCCCTCGACCTCGGCGACGAGCCGCCCCTCGTAATCCAGCATGCCCCTCTGCCATGCGGCGCGTTGTTCCTGGTAGACCTTCATGGCCTCGGTGAGTTGGCGCAGGGGCTGATTGGGGGAAGGTGGCTGGGGAGGGCGACCCCCGGCGTAGGGCCGAAAGTCCATCTGCGCGACCGCGTTATCGGTCGCGTCCTCATCCACGGCCTGATGGAGGAGACGAACCGGGGCGCCGCGCCGCAGGACCCCGTTGATCAAGACCTCAAGATCTGCGACGCAGAGGGGCTGAATCCCGTGAACCCGGGCCAATTCCTCTCCGGTCTGGTCATCAATTAGGAAGACAGTCGCCGCAGCGCAGGCATTCGTCGGCGCGGCTTGGCAGATGGACGGCCGGATGCCAGCCGCCAGGAGTCCGAGGATCGCGAGGGTGGTTGTCAGGGTTTTCATCGGCTGGGTTCCTTTCTGGGTGTCGGGGTTCGTTGGTGGGGTACGGGGGAAGCGGCATCCCGCCGGGGGATGGAGGAATCCCCGGCCGGGGCTATCATCGCAAGACCACCGCGTGGCCCTCCTCGGAGGGCGCGGCCCAAGGCTTACGGCAGCCATGCCTGGTGATTTGATTCTGGGAGATGTCGAGATGAGATCGGATCAATGATCCTTGATCACTCAGGGCATCTCACAATCGAGAGGGCGGGGTGACTCGGTTGTCCGAGAATAGCGGAACTTTTCTTCGACAAGAATGTCCGGGTGATGCGCCATCCGAACCATGCGGTCTCACGAATCCATGGAAATGGTCCTGTGCGTGACACCGCGCGTCACAGACTGTCCTCTATAGAACGTTCTGCAAGATGGCTGCTAATTAACATCCTTGGCCACTAGGTATTTTCTACCATCGCGCCGGGCGTTTTCGCACGCCGTGCGGAAGAGGCTCTCAAGCTCTCGGAAGTTCCCCTCGCTGTAGTCGCGCTCCTTGAATGCCTTAAATGCCCCCTTGCCGATTTCCTCAATCTCCGATCCGGGATTCATCGCCGGACGCTGAAGCAGACAATCAAGGATGAAGGGGAGGTCGGCGATACGGTCATTCAACCCGGGAATGGCATGCCGATCGGTAAAACGGGCGAGGAGATCTCCCCGAAACTTCTTGGCGCGCGCCATTGCTTCCAGGTCCTTGTTGGTCGCCGCCACAACGAGAACGGGACAATAGAATGGTTCCCCCTCCCAACCCCTGGGGCGGACGCGGTAATCGTCTAGAAATGCCAAGAGCTTTGCCTGGAGGTATTCATTGGCCTCTCCGATCTCGTCCAGGAACACGACCCGTCCGGTACTCGCCAACAACAGGCCCCGGCTACCTTCGTCCTTCCCTCCCGTGTAGGCACCCTTGCTGTAACCGAACAGATCATACTCGAACATGTCCTCTTTGCTTAGGTACTCCGGGATGGGGATCCGAAGGGGGCGATCCTGCCACCCGATTTTCCTGTGCAAGTATTCGGCTATCAGTGACTTGCCTACGCCTGAATCACCACGCAAGAGCAGTTTCGGCAGATGGTCCGGTGCCGGTTCGACGTCCAGTCCGGGCTTGGCATCGAGCTCACGCCCGCCCTCCTTAAGCAGCGCATCAATCTCGGATAGGTATCCGCGGATCGCTGATCGATCCGGTTGTCCGTTCTTGTCGGGGCACCCCCCCTTGAAGCGCCTTGCCAACACCTCGGCCCTTGTCAGGAGGTCTCCCATGCTACCCAAAGTCATCGTGAGCAAGGTGGCCAAATTGCGATGTGCCGGGTCGTCCGACATCCGCACAAAAGCGCCCTTCGTGATCGCGCACGTTTCCTGTTTGGGCACGGGCTGCCCCCACTCCTTACATGCGCCCAAGATCTCGCGGTAACGGTCTTCGTCGGACCCTTCGTAGAAGCGGAGGAATGCGATGTGCACCTCCCAGGCACCTCTGTCCATTGCCCATGTGCGCCAAACATCGACGAGGGCCATTTCAACTGGGAAATCCTCGAAGACGATGAGCGCCCGCGCGGCCGCCGTCGGGAGTTCTCTGAAATCGTTCGGCTCGGAATTGCCCGAGATGGAAATCAGGCAGGCATCCTGACGTCCCCCGGCGAATCCGGTTCCGAACCATTGACAAAGCTGTTCTTGCCGCGCATTGCTCGTTGCGAAAATGGTTTGTCGCGCGTTACTTGACTTGTTGCTCATGAGGCTCGCTTTCGGCTGGTTTCCACAAAATGACGCTCCATCACCTCGGACCAGTTCGTCCCCACCATCTGATTGGCCCGTGCCACGAACTCGCGAATCGTCAGTGACGTGATAGACATTGCGGCCAGTGCCCGCTTTCCTTGCCGGGTCCTGGGGACGGTGATGCCGCGCAGTTCCACGAATCGATCCCGATCCAAGGCTTTTCCGCGCCCCTCGAAGAATTGCTGGATCGCACGCGCCACCCATGCCATCCGCGCCTCACGCCCGAACAAGAAGTCCAATGGCAGGCCCCCGTTTCTCCACACGAGACTCGCCGCGGACGAGTACCGCGAGAACAGGCTTCTTGCCGTTGACTCCTTCTTGCGCCCCCCTTCCGAGCCGGCGATTTCCGAACCGATGCTGGAGAGGATAAGAAATGTGCCCTGCACGACCGAGGGCGTGCCTTGGCGCATCTCATCCAGCGCGTTTTTTGCCAGGGCGAAAGGCTCCGGCTTGGCAAGAAACTCAGGGCGTTCCCGCTGCAGCCACGCGGCCAGTGCATCGAATACTCGAATCCGCAATCCGATTTCATCGAGATCGCCTTGGCCCGCGGCGGTGACGGCTTCATCTCGAATCCATGGCGGCCGCAGAAACCAGCACCTGCCATCGTCTTCCACACGGAGCTCCAAGCGCTCAGGGTCGTCGCCGGGGAAATCGTCAGAGGAGAAAGGTTCGCCCGGCAGGACACCCACGATGCCATCGACCGGGCTGACGCCATCGAGGTCCTCGAGGGTTGTCAAATCGTCATCTTCGAGATCTATCTCGGCGTCGAGGGCCTCGGCGTTGAGCGCATCCTCGGGGGGCAGGTCGACATCTTCAATGGCCCGGACGATATCGCCCCGGGCCTCCCGATCGGCCAGGCGGACGGCTAAGTCCGCCGGTGTGCCTTCACGCAAGATCTGGGCATCCGCCGCCCTCCACTCTTGCGCGCCCTTGGATGGCGCCCGACCCTTTTGCGCCACGCCGCCACGCCGCTGGCCTCGGGACGCCCCGGCCGATGGAGTTCTTCTTGCCGTCATAGTGTTGCGTCGATGGATCTCGCTTCCCCGAATAGAATTCTCGAGAAGGGGCTACCGCGCCCGCACTTCTGGCGCTTCAGCGCGAGGAGCAGCGCCTCGCCCCCGGCATCCCGGTATGACAGACGGGATATGGGCTCCCGCCCCTCGATCGCCGAAGGTATCGTGCGCCTTTCGCTCCGATGGAGCACCTTCCAAAGGACCTGAAAATGGCGGTCGGCCAGTCCGCGGTATGCCTTGATCCGTTTCATTGTTGCCACGAATTCTTGGGTTTGCGAAGGATGGGCAAAGGCGAAGGGCATCTCCACTCCGGGGCGCCTCTCACCGATGCCCAGCGAGAACCGAACCCAGTGAACATTCAGGGCGCTCTCGCCCCCGTGGAAGCTTTGCATCGAGAGCTGTGTGCCGCGTTCGCCTATAGACTGCGCCGCGACGAGGCCGGCCGGGAACCCGATCGGCGGAAAGGCGCCATCGGGCAACGGCCCGTAACATCGGGCACAGGTCCCATCCTTTTCGAGGCAGTTCACGGGATTGCGATTCGGATCAGGATTGCCGCAGTCTTTCGAAACGATCTCGTGTGACCACATCGCGAAGACGAGGCTGCGGGCCATTCCTCCGGCATATGCCGTCCCGAGCTTCTTGTCGCACATCGAACTGCGGGCATTCATCGCGGCGTAGAACGCCCCTTCCGGCTCCATCCCGCGGACCAACGAGTCGCGGAAAAAGAATCGCCTCATGTCGGCATCGAAGGCCGTGGCGCCGGGTTCAAGCAATCCGCGCGCGGCGAGAATCTGGCGCACCTGCTTTTCTCCCCGGGCCTTGGAAATCGCTAGCGCGGCCAAGTGCACGCCAGGATCTGCTACTGCCGAGCGAGTCTTGAGGACGTCCTTGAGTGCTGCGGTCGCGAGGTCGTGCAGGGCGTCATTGGCATCTTCGGTTGGCGAATCGCATATCGCCTGGGCCTCGTGGGCGATTCGTTGTGAGATTTCGCGTAGCTCGTAGTATCCGAACGAGACGCCCAGTTCCGTGCAGGTCCGGAACGCCTCTTGCATCCATGAGTGGACGCAGGCGGCCGCCTCTGCAGTGTGGGCAACAGCCAGATGATGCAGCAAGGCGATCCCTTTGTCTTTCGTCAAAGGATCGGTCGCGGGCATCAGTTCTTGGCAGCAGGCGCACGGAATCCGCCCCCTGAAACCGTCAGAGGCGCCCTCGGGTTGGTCTTGACTCATCCACCATGTGCCAAGCACGAAGTCTTGATCGAAGTGGGCCAGGACGTTATCCGGAGGTTCCGGCCCGAGTGACATGAGGTTTTTCGACGGACGCATCCGCTGGGCTTCCCGCTGCGCCTCTTCGCTCAGCGGCACATGGATCACCATCTCGTCGCCATCAAAATCCGCCCCGAAACCCTTGCAGGCGAGAGGGCAGAGTTGGATGACCTCACCCGCCTCGGGCGGCAGGGGCACAGGATGGAATGCCTGAAAACTGTCCCTATGGAGGGATGGCTGGCGATTGAGCAGAACGACGAAATCCGGATGCGCCTTCAGGAACGCCTGAAGAATGGAGAGATCGCTATCCAGCGTCCCTGGGTTTTCACGTGGCCTCAACCAAGAAACGGGCACCCATTCGGGCAGCGGGTCTTCCTGCCTGTGGTGCTCGGGCCTCTTCTCAAGCCACGCCTCGATCAGGTCGCCCATCAGCTCAAACAAGACCAGCACAGGAAGGCCGACATGATCCCACGGCAGCGTTGGATTGGGGGTGACCACCAGCCGGGCGGACCGATCCACCCTTCGTCCGAGGCCGTCCCTCCTCACCAGGCCGGTCTTTTCACCCAGGGCCTCCGCCAGCATCCGGAATAGGATTTCGACACCCCTCTGGATCTCCGAAGCGATGGAGGCCCGTTTGTGCTCATCGGTCGCAAGAGCATAGCGGGCACAGGCCTCCAGAAGCGGCGCATAGCCGAGGCGGTCAATCCGGTCGGCCACGAGCCCACCATGTCGGCGGCCCGGCATTCGATACCGCGCCGGCAGCACCGGCAAGACCCGTATCGCTAGGCGATCCTTTTCCGGGATACCGTTCTTGCGAAGAAATCCGGCGACCTTCTTGTCCGCCGCAGCCTTGCCCAGGTCTTCGGATGTGAGGAACACGTGAAGTGGGTAGGGCACGGCTATCGGTAGCTTGATGAATCCCCACTTGCTGGAGGATCCGGTCATGGAGAAAGGCATCCCCGACCCGAAGATCGTCGGGTCGAAGAGCCCACCCGCCTCGCCTTTTAGGCACTCGCCGAAAGGTGTGGTCCCCTTTAACGGAGAGGACGGATGATCTGGACAGGCAATGCGCATCTCATCGACCGATCGATACGATGTTCTCTTGCCCCTGACGCCCTGTTTTCTTTCCTCCCACTTCTGCTCGGGCGACTTGAGGAATTCCTCGATGAGTTTCTCTGGACTCCAACTCTTCCCCTCCGCCGCCGAAGGTTGAGCGAAGAGCCGGAGTTCCTCAAGGGTGTCCGGCCAACGCGTGGGGCGCTGGTCCGCGTCGATTGTCACGACGCCATAAAGGATGGCTTTTCCCGCCGGCTTCAGGGCAAGCGGGAGGGATGGTGCTTGCTGGCCTGTCGCGATGTCTTGCAGGGGAATCTCAAAATACTCCGGACCACTGCGCCTGATGGGTCCGGCCACCCTGAACCCGAGATGGGCCAAGAAATCGCCCAGGCAGAGGACTGGCTCTTTGGTCTCCTTCCCCGTCGCAGTGGCGGGAAAAGCAAATTTTTCCCCTTTGAATAACTCGTAGCCGCAGGGCTTCTTCCCGCCCTTGGGGCATCGAAACCGGGCCGTCGGGGAAACGATAAGCCCCGACGGGGAAGTGACCCGGCGGGAGGGCCCGGCGACCTGGAGGACCTTTGTTTCGTCGGAAAAGGCGAACGAGATCTCGTTGTCGTCCAACTGGAGGTCGATGAGCAGAGCGAACAACCAGTCCTGCAAGACGCGGCGGTGGCCCGTGTAGCCGTATTCTGCCGATCCAATGACAGGATCGGAGCCGCGAGCCACGATCTCGGCGCTCGACTTGATTCCGAGAATCTCGGAGATGATGGCGTCCGCGCGATGTCCCGCCAATGCCCACATCTCCATCTCGCCGACCCGCTGCCCGCCCCCTTGTTTTCTCCCTCGAACCGCCTGCCCGGTCTTGGCCGAATATAGGGCCGACTTGTCGCCCCGTCGCGCCTGCGACTTCATCTCCGGGATGTGGCGAAGCCTCACGATGTGCTGGAACCCGACCACGACCGGTGCGGCCGTCTTCTTCCCGTCGGGGAGAAGGAGGTGGATGCGTCCGTATCGGTCGAGCCCGGAGTCCTCCAAACAACGTTGCAGCTTGTCGTGATCAAGGATGTCTTCGAACGGGGCCGCGAGCGGCGCGCCCATTGTCGTGGAATGCTTGCGAAAGTCCTGTTCCGAGCAGGTCCCACCGTGCAACAGCCATCCTACATGCGTCTCGATCAACTGGCCGAGATTCATCCGCGATATGACCCCGTGCGGGTTCAGCAGGATGTCTATCGGCCTCCCCCGGAAGGCTCCTGGAAAATTAACCGGCACGCCCTGCTCCGGGAGTCGTGGCATTTGACTCGCCGGCACAATGGCGCCCACGACACCTTTGTTGCCGTGCCGTCCCATGAGTTTGTCGCCCGGCTTCAGGGCTATGGGCAATTCCAGATCATACTCGAGGACGCCGTCGGTCCATTCGGTCCTTCGTGAGAAACAGATGCGCCGGAGGATCGCGGAGGTGCGCGCCTCGTGACGGATCACCATCGTTCTCTCGTCACCCTTGCCCTCCCACCGGAAGTGTGCGATGGGGCTACCACCCAGAAGCTCCGAACCCTCTTTCGCAAGACCGTTCTCGCTCCATAACCATGCCGTTTGCTCGATCGGGTTGGCGGGGACCCATCCCCTCTTGATCCGTCTCCGGAAAGATTGGGTGAACGAAAGGTCAAGCCAGCCTGCCGCCACGACATGTTCGCCGACGACCATGGCGTCCTCAAAATTCCATCCGTACCAGGGCAAATATGCGACGAGAAGATCTCTCCCAAGGCCGAGGCCCCCATCTGCCGTGGCCGCATCGGGGCAGATGCCGACTTCGCGCAACACATGGGACGCTCCAGCCAGCAGTTCCTCCCCTCCCGTGCACACCACCGGTGCCTGCCGGTGACGGAGAGGGACGGCCTGTCGGAGGTTCTTTGCGCCCATCATGTTCCGCGTGCCGTCGTTGTGTGCCAGGAAAGGAATCAGCCTCGCCCCAAAACCCAACTCACCGGCCGGCTCCGTCGCGGGTAGAATCCGCCCCTCCGCATCGACGCTGGCGCCAGAGGCCAGCTGCAACGACAGACCCACCAGTTCCGACTCGGGGCTCTCCAACGGGCACAGTCGCCCGCGGAACGATGGGTGATTCTGTCGCCGCGCGGCCCCGATGTGAGCCAGTTTCGAGGCAGACACGGGGATTCTTCGCACCCGCGTGATCCGGGAAATCAGATCTAGCGGATTGATGGGATCGACCAGATCCGTGGCGTGGAACGACTTGCGGGCGTTGATCGCCCACTCGATTCGGTCGGCGACGGTTCGCGCGCGTTGGCCCATCAGCTTCCAGGCCTGGCGCGCGAACTGGCCACTTCCCTGCCTCCCGCCCGACAAAATCGCGATTGCCTCTGGACCCACAACGGGGTCCCGAACGACCGCATCGAGAAACGTCTGGGCAACGCGATGCATCAGCCAGACCGGAAACGCCATGAGGATCCGATGCCCCAGATCATCCTCGTCTGCGGGAGGCAAGTTCGCAAAGCAGCCCAGGATTGCTTCGAGAAGCGCCTCCCATCTGGAGGAAGACCTGAGTCCGAACGGCGCCAAGTGCGATTGCAAGGCTTCGGGGTAGACTGCAACCCGCCCGTAATAGCGTCCCTTTCCTAGGCCAAGCCTGTCCCGTTGCATGTCCCGCTCGAATCGAGACTCCAGATATCGGCCCCCTGGTAGGCCCAGCCTCCACCTCAAGGTCTGGCGCCCGGCCTCGATCTCTGCCGCCGGTCTCACCAGCCGAAAGCCGGCCGCCTCTCCCAACCACGTCGCCCAGACCGATACCAACCCCTTCTGCAAGCCAGGGCGGGCATCAATGAAAACCCCTCGGAAAGGCATCGGAATCGAGAGATCAAACGCGCCGTCATCCCAAGAAAACTCCAGCCTCCCCCGGAGGTTGCCGTTCTCTATGAACGCCTCGCGAGCCTGCTCTTCGGTCGGCGGATGGACAGAAACTTGGAGCGAGTCGATCCCAAGCAGACCACCCGTCAATTCTTGGAGCCACACGCAAAGTTCGTCACGACAGGCCCGCGACCAAGACGCAGCGGAACTTTCGTCAATCCATAGACCCGGATTCCAATCCAACCTTTCCACTCCGTTCCCGTCAGACAACACCATCCAACTTCTCATTCTGCCTCCTCTCTGGTTGACGTGTCAAAGCAACTCACAACACGACTTGCCAGCCGGCCAGTTCCTGACAATCTCAGGGGCGCAGCGAACGCGTGTGACCAGTGATGTCACGCCAGTACCGCATAGCCATCGCCATGCCTTCGCCTTTGATCGCCATCGCCCAGTCAGTCGGACCAATCCGTGTCGCCCTGACGACAATCTTGGGCGATGCGCTAACGAACGGGAAACTGGGCGCTGGCCCTGTCGTCGGGGTCGCGATCGCTACGGATGCCGATGGCGCGGATTGGGCCGACAAAAGCATCGCGATCCTTAAGCAACACCCGGCCTGCGTCGGGCTGGTGGTGGTGACCCCCAAGCCCCCGATTTTCGAGAAGCTCGCCCCCCGCCTGCAAGCGGCCTTCAATGCCGGATTCAAAGTGGTGGATTCGGCGACACCCAACTGTCTGCTAGCCAGAATCCTCCAATCGGTCTCCGAATTCGCCAAGCGTCCCGCCTCGATCTCCACGATGCACATGGTTCGCGAGATGACCTTCGCCGCCGCGCTTTACCACAACATCAGGAATTTCAGCCATGGAGCCACGCGCGACATCACAAATCAGGTTCTGGCACCGTGGCGGCTCCTGCTGGAGGCCGGTGTTGACTTTCAAACCCTGAACGCCTGGACAAGCAACGCAAAGAATCTGCTAGCCAAGTTCAAGAATGAGGTGGTGGACAAGCGCGATCCAGAGTGGTGGTTATCCGCAGAGCTGTCCGCCGCGTTCGCCCGACTGCCGACCGATGTCGGCAGCTGGCAGTCGAAGGGGCACGATGCCGACTTGAGTCGGTTGATGGACATACTGACCGAGTGCCGGGTGCTTGCCGGTGCGGAGTCATCAACCGCCTCGACCACAACGGGCGAAGCGAATCCGATTCCAGCCCCCGAATCCAAGCAGAACTGGCCTTACAAGATTCTGGTGATTGATGACCATGCCGAAGCGTGGCGGCCGGTTTTCCAGAAGGTTCAAACCGATCTGGCGGCAGCCGCCTTATCTGCGCTTCCGGCAGAATTCACCTTCCGCACCGGCGGAGAGGCCGACCTTGCGGAGGCGAGAGTTCAGACAGACAAGAAGAACGCGGAGCAACTCGCGGCATCCGTCGTCCTCCCGCAGATCACCGACCAAGATGCCGTCCTTCTGGACGTCAACCTGCCCTATCCATTGAAAGGCATCACACTACTGGAGGAGGTGCGGCGCCACTCCGTGAACGTGCCGATCATCGTCTGGACCAGTTCCCGCGCCCCCGAGCTTCCCGCCGAGGCGCAACTTGCCCATGGATTTCTATTCAAAAAGACCGCGACGCTGGATGCAATCACGAAAATGATTCGTTCACGCCTGACTGAGGGCAACGCGAAGCGGCATTACCCGCTTCCAGGGCATTTCTTCGATCACTCGCTATGCGACAGGGCGAATCGCAAGGCAGCCCTTCGAATGGCGGAGTATTGCAGCAAACAGATGGACAGCTTTCACGCGCTGGATGACAACTACTTCCGAACCTTCACAGATCATGGCGGACGCCACCTGTTCAAGCTCGTCGAGCATCTCGGCGACACGCTACGACACCTCTCGGCCCTGCCTGATTTCTTCTCCCAGGATCCGGTCGATCGAGAGGAAGAGATTCTCGCTCTGTATCTAGCGGTGTTCCTTCATGAGTTCGGCATGTTGCGACTGAACGGCCCGCACGAACCCCAATGGGAGAAGTTGGTCCGCAGAGCCTCGAAAGCCATTTCCGGCTGCAGTCGTCGAACACTCGAGCGTGAGCTTGCTCTCGTTCGTGCATTGCACGCCGTGCGGGGCATGGTGCTGCTCGCCAAAGAACCCCCTGCAGACGCGGAAAAGAATACGGATTGGCACTGGCCTGACGAAGAGGGGTGCCATCAGTCTCGGAAGCGAATGTGGAAAGATCGCTCACCTTACGTTCACGCCGCGGTCGCGCTCATCACCGGGCACCACTCCCGCCTGCTGCCACTTGACATTGAGAGAAAGAGTAAGACTTGGAACCACAGGTTCGACGAGACATACACGAAAAAAGCCGGAGCCGCACTGAAACTGAGCGGAGATAAATTGTCACGTCACTTGCACCGTCGGTTTTACTCCCCGCCCGAGGTCGATCGGACCCTCACAGAGTTGCTTGGCATAATCGGCAATGGACGGCTCGAACGGGTGCGCAAGCATTGTGCTGTCTTTCGTTTTGTCGATGCCATCGACGTGGACCAAAGCCGCAACCCCGCCCGGTTTCTATGCCGAATCGGAATACTCTCCCGATTCGACCGGCGGGAAACGCTCAAGCGGCAAGTGATTCGCCATGTCCGGATCGAAGGCGGCCGGGTAAGCATGGAAACGAATGTTCCCGCTCCTGCGCTAGAAGTCGTGAGAGAAGTGTGGGCAGCCAAGGAGAAGAAGGCCGGTGATCTGGCGGCTTTCCAGCAACTGGAAGCGTGGATTTCCGATCCTTGGGGGAAAGTTGCCAAAGATGAAGACATCGACAGTCCGGAAAAGTGCCACAAGGCAATCGATGATTGGCTTGAAGCCTTCTGGGATAAGCCCGAACGCGCGACGGCGAGCTTCTTGGATTTCAGCGACGCCGAGAAATCCCGGGCAAGCAAGATTCAGATAGCCTCGCTCACTGCTCTTTCCGTCGCGGGGGAGATCCTTTCAGAATATCGCGCAATCTTCCAATGCGAGCTCGAAAACTTTATTTCCCTAGGCAGGTTTTGGAGGGACAAGCCCGATCCCCAGGATTGGGCCTCCCATCAGGAGAAGATGCTCTCCATTCTCTTTCATCCCGAGGATGGGCTGGATTCCTTGTTGCGATAGGTTGTGCCGTCCATTAAAACGCGCTCCGGCGGAATTGTTGTGGACCCAATCAATCGCGATGTGACATCAAAAAGGCGCACTGGGGCCAGCGCCGATCCCCCTTTGGAGACTCTCGAGGGGCTGGCTCGTGTCGATCCAACCAAAGATTTAATTCTGGTTATTAAATCTGTGGATAAGCCGGCATGGGTAAGCTCAACGCATTCGATTTCACGGGCCATTCGCTCAATCAAAGCGTGATGGCGCGCCAGGTCCGGGATACCATAGGCAGCGAGCAGGAACGGATCGAAAACAAGTCGGGACCAATCTTGTTGGCTACCGCCTTTCGGATCGGGGCGTACCCCAGGTTTTCGCTCTGGCAAGATGTCCCAAGACGACAAAAATAGATCCAGTGCCCTATCTTTGCCAATCTTTGTGGCGCGAATCGAATTCCCCCAATCTAGCCAAATGGCAAGCCCCAGTTCCGCCGCGGACGCCTGCCGACAGCCATAAGCCCGGGAGAGCTCCTCTGGGAACACTCTGACTAGACCGATATCCGGTGGGAGCGCACCCTCTAATGAGTTTGCCGGGTGACCGAAGCCGCCGATGGAATCCCTCAGGATCGGAAAATTCAGCGCCATTCGCCGCCGCATACGTAGGCAGCCGGGCCATCCAGATGCAATTAGCTTTCCCTCCGGATCTGGCAGGACACACAGGTCGTCATCTGTCACATAGCCCCATTCACGCGATTCGATGAGGCTGGATACCGTGGTGCTCTTTCCGCTCCGGCTTCCGCCCGCGAGCGCCACGCCGATCCCATCTCTTTCGACGCAGGATGCGTGAAGGAAAACGGCACCCCGGCTAAAGAGTTCCCAGCGGATGATGTTTCTGACCATCCGAAGGATGAAAATGCGTCGCCAACTTGGGTCGTCGTGCTCCACAACCAACCAGCGTCGATCCATGTCTACAAGGAACCTGCAATATTCGCCATTCGAGCCAGCCCGTTGATAAGGCCTCCACTTGCCATCCGGGGCATTCCGGCGACTATCATGAATCATCCACAAATCGCAGCCTTTGGCAGGCTCCCGAACATCAAAGTAAATCCTAATCCGGTCCCGGAGCCACTCTCCAGTGCCTGGGTCGCAAAAGACATTAACGACCGCGCCATCCCTGCAAATGCTCAAGGCGCTCTGAGGGGAGTCGGACATTAGAAAAAGGGATATGCGCGCTTCAAAATCCGATTCGTGACCCCGGGAAGATCGGAAAGAACTTGCTCGAACACCGCATTTGCCGCGTTTTGATCCAGATCGTCCGACTCCGTCTCTAAAAAGGCGCGCCATGGCGTGTCGAGAGGTTCGGCCATTCTATTGATCAGTAGAACATTATTCCCGAGGCCCAGGTTGGATGAAATCCTCATAGAGATGTCCCAGGCCGCCGCTGAATATACTTTGCCAACGTGGTATCGTGGATTTTTCCCGCCGATGCCCTCCATCGTGGTGGGGCGAAACGGAGCGATCAGACCGCCGATCCGGTTGCCCCGGCCGACCATGCCCTCATCACCCGACTCGATCGAGGATCCTGTGAAATTCATATAGAGTTTCCTTGCCGCTAGGTCATCTCCAGAATTGACGACCAATTCCTTCAGAGTGAGACCACATGATCTTTCCCACAGTGCACGGACCGCATCCTTCAATTCGGCCACACGCTCGAAGTAGATTTCAGGGGTTGGAGTAAAAGATGACAGAATCGGGACCGCGATCACACACGACACTGTGGATACGTGACGCGAGGCCAGGATCTTGATGTCGCTTCCCAGCCACGGACGAAGCTTCCTTCCTGCGTCCGAGGTTAGTTCGCTGTCTATGGCGAGAACCGTTCGCTCTAGGTCCGTGTAGGGTCCCCAGCCGCAAGCCAACGATGTGTCGTTTGCCTCCAGTCTGCGCGTCTCCGGAAGATCCGCTAAGGTTCTGGGATTGAACCTGAAATGGATGGGCGCCTCGGCGGCTGTGCCATCGCCATGGATGCCGCCCGTCGTGCAGTTGTTGCCGCTGCGCACTTCGAAGAGGATTCGTAGATCGTTCATTGGGTTGAGCATCGGGAAGCGAAGGCGGAAAAACTCCTGCGTCGCTGCGATAAGGATCTCTCGCAGCGGAATCTCGCAATCCCCCAGCCTGCCAGAAGCGCGCCCGTTCAAGAGAATTCGAATGGGATCGAGGATCTCGCCGCCTCCGAAAGCCACACGCGCGCGACCGCACATGATCGCGGTCTTGTCGAATTGATGCCGCAAAATCGCCCCGAAATGTTCAAGGCAGTAGTTTGAGTAGGCCAACGACAAATGTTCGGCCAAGGCGTCGGATAGTGTGTCGGGATGCCCGGCGCCCTTGCGCTCGACGATTTCGACCGGGAGATTCGCTGGAGATACGTGCTCCACACGGCTATATGTAATCGCTTTCATGATTGATGTCGGAGGGATGATAACAACAGACTTTGGTAGCTGGGTTGTGTGAGTCGGCTTAAAGCCTCTACCAAATTTGAAGAGGCGGCAGCGCGTTTCGCTGGACCATCCGGCCTGAAAGACCGCATCTCCGCCGGGAATGCTTTTGAATACCATTGAAATGTGGTTTCCATCGACATCGCTTCGGCGACTGAGGGAGAGATGGCAAAATGGTCCAATATGCGAGTGGTAATGGCCTCGGGCAGGTCGCTATAATCGACCGCAATGCCGCGACCCGAGCGCAACGAAGTGACGGTATCAAGGAAACGTCGGAGGATTTGTGCAATGTATTCCTCCCTGCAGGACTGAGCGTTGTCCGTGAAGGCCAGAAAGGGGTTGCCCTTCGTTCCATAGGAGCGAAGCCACGTGGGCGGTTTTCTGAGGACCGATACAGCGACTTCAATGGGTTCGCGGGCGAGGAAGAGCCAGGGAGTTTCGGGGAAGGCGGCGATGAAGTATTCTATGAAAATGGTGTTCCAGCTTCGCATTTTAAGCACGATAGACTTTTTCGCATGCGATGCCAGCATCTTGCAAAACACGCGAAGCAGCCCAACGGTCTCGCTACGTTTCCACTTCAATGGAGGATATAATAGCCCGTTGAGGAATGAGGGCTCAGAGTAAACCAAAACATCCTTGACACACTTCAGGGCGTTGGCGACGAGCGTCGAACCGCAGCGTGCTGTGTGAAAGAGCATGCCGGCCGGAGCCGGGGTTACCCGTGCCGCCGCGAAGTCCATCAACTGCTCATTTGTCATCATTTGCAAGCGGCCAGGCGACCTCGCCTCGTGGCGCATGACGGTTGCGTCGCAAAATGGATCGATGAATTCATCTGATGGGATGGCGCGCAGGCAGATCTCACACCCGCCAAGAACGCGACGCACGCCAACTGGAAATTCGTCCATCAACTAACGCCCACGGGTAGTGAATTGTTCTGGAGAAGTGTTGAGTTGCTCGGATACCGTGAGCATGTGATGCACTGCGAATTCTGAAGGAACCTCAGGGAGCGCGTTCGTCCACCGCTCCTTTCTGAAACCACGAAATCTTGTTTTCGCGCCTGCTGGTGGATTATACGGTCCACTCGACTCCTTCGGGCGGGTTGTAGCTCCAATTGGCGCCTGTGGACATGACGTAGTCTTCGAGGTGCTGGGCCATGTCGGCGAAGCCATTTTCGCGGAGGCAGTCCTTGACGCGTTTCATTCGGGCGCGGAAGAGGGCGGCGGCGGGCGAGTCCTTGCCTTTGCGATCCGCGCCAAGTTTGTCGTAGCTGGCCCCGCCGACGTGAAGGTCGTTTTGCGCGAGACTGGCGGGAGCGATATCGCTGGGCACCGCGGGGCTGCGTGCATCCGGTTTCATGCGCTGGTAGGCGGTCTCAGCGGCATCCGCCAGTGGGCCGAGTTCTCGCATGATGCGCCCAAGCTCCGACTCCTCGGCGGTGGACAGATCCTCCTGGTCCTGGAGTTCGCGCAGCTCCCGGTATCGATTGAATTTCAAGGAGAGCGCCGCTCGGATCAGCTTGTCCTGCTCCGCCTGAGACAATCCCTCCCAGGCGATTCCTTGAGCGCCGAAATAGGCAGCGACGGGATCTTCCCCCCGTCCTGGAGACGGGGCACTCTTCTCCGTTTTTGGCTCGATGGCGAGGGCTTCCTCGGGGGTCACCGAAGTGTTCCGGTCGCGCGATAGCAGGTAGTGGAGGGTCCTGAACCCGGACAGGTTCGGCAGTGTCCGAATCTCCCCGCAATCGAACCGGATCTGCCAGTGCAGGGCGGACGTTTCGATAAATTTTCGTGGACTCTTACTGGCTTTGGCTCGGGGAATCCGCTCGAGGCTGGTCACCTCAATCGGTCGGAAGACGTAGCGCATCCGTCCTACCTCCTCGAAGACCAGCGCGATCTGCTCGATCCGGTTGGCGAGCAGCTTGGCAGCTTCACTCTCAGGCAGAGATGGCGAAGGTTTTTCAACCACGATCAGGCGCTCTGCGGGAAACCGCGCGAAAGCGTCCCGGCGCAAACTGCGGCGAAGGTCGTCCCCTTTTGCCTTGCCGACCGCCTTGTCGAGGCCGGCATCCGTTTCGACGCCGGTCAGGAGCGCAACCATCCATGCTGAACGGAATCGCTTCAGGGTATCGAGCACATCCAACCCGGTGAGGTTTTTGTCACCGAGGTTGACGTCGAGAGAGACGAAATCGTAGGCGTTTCCCCTTGCAGCTTTCGCTTTCTGACGCGCATCGGCAACCGTCTCGGCCGCCTCGATGGCAGGCTCATAACCGTGACGCTGGAAGACACTCCGATAGGCTCCTTCCAAGACTTGGAGGAGCGCCGGATCGTCTTCAACGATCAATATGCGAAGCGAGGGCATCGGTAAGAGCGGGTCCGCGCGAAGCTCGCGGAGAACGCAAAGGAGAATACAGGATTCCATTGCTTCGCGTCGTTGGCGTGCTTTGCACGAGATTTCATCCTATTCAGTTCTGATCCATTCCGCGAGGTTGTTTCGTGCAGTCTCCGCCGATTCTGGCGTGACCCCTGCGGTCACGGAGGTGCGGAGCCATTGCCGAAGCTGATTGCCGTTTCGATGGCTCGGCGGGCGGCAGAACAGGTCGAAATGGTATTCCTGTCCCGAGAAGCACTCGGCGGCATTTCGTGCCGCCTGATCAAGATCCTCTACTGTGGCGGCCTCGATCAATTGCCGGATCGCCGTGTGCCGAGCGTTCCCCGCCTGCCGGGCGCGAAGCGGAGGCAAATCGCAGGGGCGTATCGCCGACAGCACTCGGCATAGGGATTCCAGAGAATCCCCCATTCGGGCGACCGCCAACCCCTCCTCGGGTTCGAGTTTCTCAATGCCCAGGCCCACCGCGAGCGATTCAGCGAAAGCGTTGCCTGAAGAGTGCGGAAGCGCGAAGAGAATGGCGCCCTCGTGCTGCTCTCCCGCCGGGCTCAGCTCTTTGATCCATCGCCAGAGCGCGTCGTGGCAACTCACGAGATCTGCGGCGGACTGGGAGGCGGCCGCCACGATCAAGACACGCTCAAGATCGCGAAGAACGAGCGGCGAACCGCCCTCTTCCGGTTCGCGGATACCAACGGAAAGATCATCCGCTCCAATGATGGCGGCTCCAAGAACCAGCCTCAGCGCCCGGGCATACGGCCCTTCACCGACCACCAGGGTCTGTGGCGGATGGGAAAGCCATGATACGGGAATGGAGGAAGAATGACACATCAGGTCTCGCGCGAGGCAATCATGCTCCCTCCCCGTCTTGCAGGACCAACTGGAAGGCCCGCCCCCGGCCGTGGCGGTAGGTCCGGAAGCCCCGCTCATCGAGGGTGATGACCCGGTTCACTTCCAGTTCGTCCGCGAGAACGACGAGCGTGGCGTCGGCGAAATCCATCGGCGTATCCGCGTATCGCTGCATGAGTGCCGCTGCGGCCCGGAGTCTGGATGACCTGAAGCTGTCGCAGATCTCGATTCCCGGACTTGCGAGCAGGTCGAACAGGCGCGCCATGCCATCTCTGACATCCTGCAAGAAGAACGCGGCCTCGGTCACGACGGGGCCCGTTGTGAGGAACCGCCCGACAGCATCGCCAAATCGCTTCGACACCCACTTGTGGTGGGTGTCGCGTCGGTCGAGGAGCGCCACGATCGGCCCGGTGTCGAGAAGCAGGAGGCTCATTTGCGCCAGTTTCTCTCCCGGATCAGGTCCTTCAGGGGGTGAGATTCCCCGATGGTCTGCGCGGAATCGAGGCTGCCCATCAGGGCGCCGATCCGCTCGCGAAAGGGACGGGAATCCAGATCGCGCTGCAGCAGATCCCGGATGTATTCGGACTCCGTC
This sequence comes from uncultured Verrucomicrobiales bacterium, assembly GCA_964651705.1. Classification (GTDB taxonomy): domain Bacteria; phylum Verrucomicrobiota; class Verrucomicrobiia; order JADLBR01; family JADLBR01; genus JADLBR01. The sequence continues at coordinate 34,787 of CAZYWZ010000020.1, read as the reverse complement.
TTCTTGAGGCTCTTGGCCGACTTCTTCAGAGCCTCACGCTGCTGTTTGGGGATCCGAATCGTCAGTGTTGAGGTGCTCATGCTTTGAGCATACATCATGTCTTGCGTATCGCAAGACATGATGTCGTCTTAACGACGGAAGCAAGGAAGTCAGGGCATTCCCGCGAACAGACCCCGCAGAATATTCCCGTCGGCCTTGACGGCGGTCTCATGGGACCTAGCCAGGAGGAGATCGGTCGCACGACATCCGCCCGACGAATCGCCGCGCCGCTCCAGCCACTTCACCAGTGCCCTGAGGCCTTCAAGTGTGTCGCTTCCGTCCAAGTCCACGACGGCGTTCAGAAGCTCCTTCATGGATGCACTCCAATCCGTCAGAAAACCCGACGCAAACGCCTCCTGCAGCGCACATTTCTGGTCTGCGTCACCAGTCTCTTGGACTCCGCACCGTGCAATCCAGTCGGCGAGATAATGCGGCTGATACGGGAAGCAGGGAAAGCAGTAGAGCTTTACCATCCAATCTCTCGTATCCTCAAAGTCAAACAACGCACAGCCTCGCGCTCGCACGATGTTCGGCGAAAGCGTTGGGGTTAAGCGGGCGAGTGTCTCCCTCAGGTAGTTCAGGCCGTCATAGCTCGACACCGAAACCATCTTGCGTCGAGGATCCCATATCATGGTGTTGGTCCATTCGGAAAGATCGCGCTCGTCCGGATCGATCCGACCGCGAACGACTTGGGCTCGGATCTGTCCGTGATTCCACCAATTCTGCCCTTGAGCCCAATCAAGTGCCATGTTCCACATTTCGCAACGCTCTCTCAATGCAGGATTGTTGAGTCCGTGGTCGGTGTAGGCCAGGCCGAACTTCTGATAGGTCTCCTCGTGCCGCCGGTCGTAGTCTTCCGGCACGGCGGTTCGTGTGCCAACATCGATCGCGATGCTTGCGTTCGGGGCGCGCAAGGCAGCGGACACCTCGGGGTGTGCGGTGAAGAGCAAAAGCAATAGCGACTTGGCGAGTTCTCTATGCAGCTCGTCCGCCTGATCTCTCGCAACGCCCTGCAGGGATGGAATGCCCAGTTCCCTGCCTATCTGGTCCGTTACCGGCGTCCCCAGTGCGACGGCGAAAACCTTGACGCCCTTCGCCGCAGAAAGCTCTTGAATCTCGTTCCATGCGCTGCGCTGCTCATCGTCGTCTGCAAATTTTTTTAGAAAACTGCCGGGTTGTGGCAGCGACCCGCGATCAATAGACCACCCTCTTGCGCACTCCAACCGCTTTCCATTCCAAACCAGTCGCCGGGTCTCTCGGATGTGGCTGTCCCGGTTGTTGAGGGAGAGTCCCCAGTGAAGACCTTCATCTTCCATGGCCATGCAGAAATCACGGATGCGCCGGTGGGATTCGGCCAAAAGCACCACACCACCGATGGAGTAAACATTCGTCTTCCGGTAGAATGATTCATCGATGAAAACCTCCAGGGCGTTTCCCCCGGAAACCGTATGGCTGCGTCGGCTGGAATTTAGCTTGGAGAATGCCCGGCGGATGCGCATGACCCTGCTGGCTTGCTCTATGGCGGACTGGAATTGACCGCGAAGGTCACTGACGATCACCTCCCATTGCATTCCTGCCGTTCCCGCCATTGTCGGCTTGCGAAAAGCGGTGATGATGTTTCCGTAATTGCGAAATGGGTCGATTAGATCGGTGTGGTGGGTCGATGAAAAGATCACGACTGGAAGTGTCGGATCGATCAGGCTGACGAGGCGGGGAAGAAGGGTGTCACCCGCCTTTTCATCATCAAGCTCAGCCTTGAACGCGGCCCGGTCCTGTTCGGTCGGGAACCAGGGAAGATTTCGGGACGAGTCCAGCAGCATGCGGGCGACTTTTCGAAGTTGAGCGTGGAATGCCGCGCCCAATCCCAGCCGCAAATCCAAGAACAAGACGAAGTGCTCCCTCGACGCAGCATGCCCGTCCTGTCCTTTCGCTTTGGGAACCATGTCGGCGGAGCAGAGCCGTTCGCGCCCCTCGCTAATCACCTTAGCCAAGCGGGCGGGCAGACCGGAAAGGCCATCCGTCGTCAGATCCCATTCGCCACCTGCCACACAATCCGCGAACTGGCCCGGACGGGTGGTGCGCAGGAACGCCGGGTTGCCCCCAAATGAGGTCGCAAGGAAGCCGCCCCAGATCTCAGCCATGTCATCGATGAGAACGGCTTCCTCGAACTGCTCCCCCAACTCCCTCTCAACCCATGATTGCACGCCGCCGTGCCGTATGGATGCCGTTCCGGTCCCGACGTCGCAGACTTTCGCAAGAACGTCCAACCATTGCTGGATCCGTTGGAGATCCCCTTCCGCCTTCCTGCCGCCAACGGCTGCCCGAAGCAGGAACGAACCCAACACGTTGCTGAGCGCATGGTGCTGCTCGCGATCCGAAGTCAGCTCGCTCCATATGGTGGATCTGAGCAGATCGCGAAGGTGGGGCGCGTCTTTGGCGACGTCGCGGGTCTCCTTCTTCGCCGCAGCGAGCCATTGGCAGATGTCGATCAGGCTTGGCGCGTTCAGGACGGCCGCACCGGGGACCAGAGATTGGTTGGCTGCATCGCGCGCCCCGAGGATGGTCTGCAGGGCACGAGCGGCACCTTGCGCCATTCCGACCGGCCGGGGATCGATGACGGCAATGGCAGCCTTCGCCTCCGGGAACTTCACCTTCCACGCCGCCAGCCAGGAGGTAGCGGTGAAGTGGCTGCGGAAATTGATGCCAGCCAAAGCGGGAATCTTGGTATCGAAGACGCCGTCCGGCGGATCGTTGCCGATGAGGAGAAACTGCTGCGAGGAATCGGTGAGGTCGATGTCCTGACCGTCGATCTCCACCTCACCCAATTCGAGACCTTTCAGCCAGAGGGCCGAGTAGGTTGCCGGATCGCGGTAGTCGAGGCGGACGGTGTCGGGATTTGTCGTATTCGGCTGGCCGCGCAGGATTAGGCCGAGGGCCCTATGTGTGAAGGTTCCCATCACGCGGTTGAGTTGTAACGATTAAGGATGGCTTCAAAGCTTCCGATCGCAGGCATCAAAGATTTCGTGTCTGTTGAATCCACCTTTACAACAGCCTCGGCCGCCCCAAGAAGGTCGTCTGGGATGGGGCCAATCGCCAAACCATGCAACGTCTTGCCTGCGTGCACCTTAGCTTCAACGATCAATTTCGCCGCCAAAAGTGGCTCGGACGGATCGGGTTGAAGTAAATCCCAAGTCACCTCGCTCGTATCCCCAGTCGACACTTGCCTGATCAACTCAGACATTCTCGATGGGCGCGTTGGTCCTTGGAAGTCACTTTGCCCCCAGTAGCAACCGTGAAAGTTCCCCTTGACGTTGTCTTTTGGCCCTTCTCCACCGTAGGTGCGGATCAGGACAATGTGACATGCAACTTCAGAGGCATCCGCCCGCAATCTCCACTCCTCAGGATGTTCCGAGTGTGCAAACAATACTGAATTTGAGTCGCCATATGCGGCATGGTCCCGCGGCGGTGTGTTATCATTGCTGGCAGCACTGGAAACAAATATCTCGCCAAATGCTGCGACGAACGCCTGATGCCATGCACTGGGAGGATCCCCGAATCGATTCCACAGATGATCGCATAGATAAATTCTCATGGTTATCAGACGGCTTTCCTTTCCTGCCTCCATTTCATGAACAGTCCTGTACGATCTTTGGTTACGCCCAATGAAAACAAGATGCTCTTTTCGCTGGACCTCTTCTCGCAAACGAAAAGATCATTGTCGCTAGCACTCCCAACATTCCAACCATAGTCCGTCTTTTCACCGAGCCCAAGGATCTTGTTAATCAAGAAGACAAATGGACGAGTCCTGTCCCCATAGTGATCGCTTTGTACTCGCCACTCTCGTGGCGCCCTGTTTGCCATGATACGTAAATTCTTCCTAAAATATTGCATTTCGAGACCGTCCCTACTGTCGGGAACGACTTTAGAAAAGGCGAGCGAAAGCGTAACAGTTAAATCTTCTGCTTTCACTTCAAGCCTTGTTGGAGTGCGCGTGGCCCTCCCACTTTCATCTGGAGCACGAAGAGCCAGCGTGATATCGCGAAGAAATGCAAGGACAGAAGCGCAAGTTACAGGCGTTTCCGGAAGTTGGATCCTACTCTGGAACCCCGGGGCCAGCATGCCTATACCATCGCATCCGTCGAAGACTTCATTACGAATCAGGAGTCGAAAAGCAATTGGATGCCACTCTGTTGACATTGCTTTATAAGGGGAAAACAAAGCGTCCTTGATATTTCTGATAGCATTTGACAGCTCCATTTTGCTTGCCGCCGACAAGAAATTGCTTAACGACGTCTGATCATTCCCCGAAACAAGCCAGGCAAGGTCACGCGAAAACCGCAGGGTGGCCTCACTTGCCGCCTTTCCACCTATAATCTCCACAGAAGTGCTAACGACGAGATCCCGGTGAGGTTGAGTCTTTATCTTATCCAGTTCTCCGAATACGGCGCAAAGCAAGCAGGACAGCACCAATCTCGCATCATCTTCGGTATATTGGCTGGGCAAGTGCTTGATTCTGAAGCCAATCGCCCAAGGGCCATCCAGTGGGAGCGTTGCCCCTTCTTTAAAAAACGGTGTTATCGCTGCATGGCTTGCAAAAAGAGCTTCCTCAGGCTCGAACAGGATAGCTCTTAGTTCCTGAGATTCGCTTTGCATGGTGGACAACGCCCCACTGATGCTCTTTAGAGGCTTCTGCAGTAACTCCAGCATTTGTTTGAATTTCTGTAGTTCCTCGACTTTGGCGACGTTATGGATATAGCACAATTCTCGGTAAATTTGCTGCAGATGGGTGGCGACATGGTAGCCCAGCCGCTCTTGCGCCGCGACGTTGTCGTTCTCGGGAACTGATGTCGTCGGTGAAGGCTCCAGCCTCACCACTTCCTGGCGATGGGTTCCGTCTTTACTAGGCAAGGCCACATCCAGATTCGTACCGTTCCACTGGAAGGCTCCATTCGCTTCAGTCGTTGAAACCGATACGACTCTCCATCCAGAAAAGGTGTGGAGGTGCTGCTGAAGGAATTCGATTGGTGGCGCAGCGACATGGTCGGATCGATACCGCATTTCGATTGCCTCCTCGCCCTCGCCGGAACGGAGATCCGACGCGAAGTCATCAAGCAGAGGAAGGACGACCTGAAGGAGCGATTTGATTTCGGTCTTCAGACCTTCTTGTTTCGTAGGTGTGAGTGGAGCGAGAAAGTAGAGGAAACCAGAAAAGGTTCCGAGACATGCGGGAGATGTTATCGCGGCGAGCCGTGGATTGATGCTGAATACCGGCAAGATGAGCAAGGCGAGATCGCTGGCGCTACGTTCTGGGTTACGCGAATGGGCATGGATGACGTTGATGACGCCCTTCTGAAACAAAGTGTCAACCTGTTCCCCTTGGGTGGTGCCATTGAAAGATTCTAGCTTTTGGGTCTGATTCTCAATGGCAGCTATGGCTTCAACATCAGCCGACGCGTTAATCCTATATAGAGTTGTTAAAAGCGTTTCAGTGGCAACGGTGCCAAAGTACCCCAAAGGACGCGAACGATCAGAAAAATATTGGTTGACTGCAAGCTTCCAAAGGTATCCTGAAATTCTCGTTTGGCTCAGCAATCGGAGAAGTTCGAAGAACACGCTTCGGCAGGACGCACTAGTGCCGAGATTGGCAAGCATTTCTATTAGGCGGTTCGCCCTTGAACCGGTGATTTTAGCCTCTTCTGTATAGATTGCTTGTATCCACTGGGAAACGAGCCGTTTTCGCTGGATTTCTGGAGGACCAGGCGCCGTTTGAGCCAATAATGCTGTCCTTACGGAATCTTCGCGAAATGCGTCGTAGTGAACAAATTGAAACTCTGTCGCGTCGGCAGCCCTGTCGAAGTTCTGAGCTGCATGAACAGCCCGCTCAAAAACAAGCTGGGAGCCGACATCGGCTTCTCCATCCGTCTGAATCCACGGATTTTCTGGCAGTAGCTGTTTCAGTTTTGCCCACAAGCCTTGACGCTCGCGCTCGATGCGAAAGATGGCATCCGGCTGCGAGAACTCCGGTATCCACTGTATGAAAAGATTGGCGGATGGATCAGGACTTTGGCGCACAGATGTCATCAGCGAAATCGAAGGTCATTTCAACTCCTCGGTGCTGGGAGAGCATGGAGTAACACGTAGCATGCCAGACAGATACAGACAAGCACGATTCCTGGGACGACGACGAGCCACCAGGCCGTAGGGAAGGAGGGGATGCCCTCGAAGACGAGCCTTCCCAGCGTGGGGTTGGGGGGCGTGGCTCCGAGCCCGAAAAACGAGAGGCCGACATCCACCCCGAGGAGTTCCGGGAGAAGATAGAGGATCGAAACCGCCGGGGCCAGGGTCACTTGAGGGAGAAAAACGCGGCGGAAGCGTTGGACCGGGGTGAATCCGTAGGCCCGAGCCGCGATGGCACTGGGGGCGGACCGGACGCGAACGGTTTCCGCCCGGGCAATACGAGCGGCTGGCGCCCACATCACGAGCCCGACAATCAGGTAGATGCCGAACAGGTCCGCGCGGAGCACGGTGCCGATGGCCACGGCTACGAGGAAGAACGGCACCGTGAACAGGAGGGATTTCAGGTAGCCGAGCACGACGTCGGCAGGGCTGTCGGCCCGCCATCCCGCCGCAACGCCGACGAGGACTGCAATGGCGAGGGCGGTTCCCGCCGCCAGGGCCGCTGCCAGCACGGATTGGCCGGTGCCGAGCAGCACACGGGCCAGATAATCGCGGCCCAGCTTGTCCCGTCCCGCCCAAGCGTTCTCGCCCGGACCCGCAAACGCGAGCGTCGGATCGATCCCGAAGGGGTCCAGCACCTTGCCGCCAACGAGCCAGCTAATCAGGGGAAGCACCACAAGGATGCCGACAAAGCCGATGATGACGCGCGAGAGTTTCATCGAATCCGTTCACCGCCGGAGGACCCGTCTTCTGGAATGAAAGAGGTCAGCAAGCAGCCGCACCAGCACGAAAAAGAGGACGTTTAAGAGCACGATCCCCTGGAGGAGCGGGAAGTCTTTTCGCTGAATGGCGGCAAGCAGGAGGTTGCCAACCCCGGGAATCGAAAAGACGATCTCGACCAGAAAAGTAGTGAAGAAAACGAGGCTGATTTGATTGAACCAGGCTTCAGCCCAGGCATCGACGGACGGAGCCACCCCGGCGCGCTGAAAAAGCTGGAGGCGCGAAAGCCCCAAGGCGCGCCCCGCCCGCCAGTGGGGCGCGAGCGATGCGGAGCGGATCTTGGCGTCCAGAATCGAGGCCATGCACGCGGTCGGGTAAAGGCCTACGATCGCGGCGGGAGCCAACGCGGCCCACCAACCGCTTTGCTGGATGGCATATCCGCTCAGAGGCAGCGCTGGCAGCCATGTGCCGGCAACTATGGCGGCGAGAACGGCGCTGAGAAACGCGGGCAGGGCGATCCACAATCGGGCGAGTGCCGGCAGCCATCCCAGCCGTGGCACGAGGAACCCGGTGGCAACCATCACATAAGAGCCGACAAGGGCCATGCCGCAAGCAAGTCCGCCGATGAGTCCGGACATGCCGATCCGATCCAATACCAGCGGGGCCACAGGGCGGGACTCGGCGATGGACCAGCCGAGATCGCCGCGAAGCACGGACAGAATCCCGGAAACGTATTGCTCGGTCAGCGGACGATCTAGACCGAGCTTCTCCCGCAGGACGGCCACCGCCTCCGGTGTGGCGTGCAAGCCGAGCATGACCCGAGCCGGGTCGCCGGGGATGACTTTGAAAAGGAGAAAACAGAGGGTATAGGCACCCCAGACCAGAAGAAGGGCCTTGGCCAGATATGCGAGGACGAAGAATCCCCGACCGCCAGGCGGCGCCCGGTCAGGGGCTTCCGAGACTGGAGCGGTAGATGAGCGGGATTCCGTGACCATTGACCGAGAAGTTCTTGAGTTCAGGGACGTGGAGGAAGATCGACCGCGCCTGGTAGAGGAAGACACCGGGCGAGTCCTCGTAAACCTGCCTCTCGATGTGGCCGGAAATGCCGTTCAGTTGGTCGCGTCCTCGGGCGTCGGCGTAACTGGCAATGAGGCGGTCCACCTCGGGACTGCGGTAGAGCCAAACATTGGCCCCTGGAATAGAGGCCGAATTGAAGAGCATGTCGAGAATCGGCTCCGGGGCGGAGAACACGTATTGGAACTTCATTGCGATGGCTTCGAACTCGCCTGCATCCAACCTGCGCATGGCCTCATTGAAGGTCACCTTTGTGATGCGCACGTTGACCCCGATGTTCTTCATGCGCGCCTGGACCAGCTCGCCGAGTGTTTCGCTGGAATCGAGTTCATGGACCAGAAGCTCGAATCCGGAACCCGAAGCCTGCGCGCCCCCCTTAGCAAGGGCCTCTTTGGCGGCCTCCGGGTTCGGCTGCGGGAGGGGGAAGGGCGGGACGTATCCTTGGAGCCCATCGGGAACCGTGTCCCATTTCGGAATGGCGGTGCCGATGGTAAGGGAGGAGGCGATTTCCTCGCGGTTCACTGCGAGGTTGACCGCGCGGCGGACGGGCTTTGCGACCTTCTCCGTGTTGAATGCGATGAAGTAGGAGTTGAAATCGGCGTTCCAGTAGAGAGCAAACTTGCCCGCCCAACCGGGTGAAAGCTGCAGGGGGGATGCCGACTTCGAAAGAACGGTGGGCAGCATGCCGGAGGTTGCGGCGGCGACATCGATCGTTCGGTTGCGCAGTTCGAGTTGGCGAAGCTGTTCGTTGCCGATGACGACAAACATGAGGCTAGCCGGGGCCGTGGGCGACATGTCGCCCCAATACTTGTCGTTCTTGGCGAGAGAGATTTCGGTGTCACTGGCGGAAACGACGCGATAGGGACCGGTGCCAATCGGCTTGGACTTCGCGAAAACATCCTCGCCCTGATCCACCGCCTCTTTCGGATAGACAGCGATATAAGGGGAAGTCAGTCGGTAGGGGAAATAGGGCTCAGGCCGGGTCAATGTCATCTCGACTTCGTCACCGTTGACAACGCGAAGGCCGGACACGGACTTCGCCTTGTCGGCCATGAAATCCGCAGCTCCGGCGATCACGCCGCCAAGCGCAAAGCCCGCCACCTTGCCTGGGGCGACGCTCCGGGAAATGCTGTAGACTACATCCTCAGGGGTCAGCTCCCGCGTTCCGCTGGAACCGAAAACGGGCGAGTTGTGGAAATAAACTCCCTTTCGGATCTTGAACGTCCACACGTCCATCTTCTCGTTGGACAGCCACGATTCGGCGAGCGCGGGGACGGCGTTGTTCTGCGCGTCGAGAGAAAGAAGGCTCTCGTAAATCTGCCCAACGACCCGGAATGTGATGGGGTCAGTCAGGTTGGCGGGATCAAGGGTGACAAAATCCTTCTCCATCCCGAAGCGCAGTCCAGATGGAGCCGACGCGGGTTTCTTGCCACAACTTGCAAGCAAGGCGAGAGCAGCCAGCGCGCTCAGGCCAACAAGTGCACGGCGACATGTGGTTTTCATAAGCGAATAATCGGGGGGTGCACCATCAGGAAGCAATCGCAGCCTGATGGAGTGCTGTTCGCGGGGATCTCCGCTGTGCCGCGGCGACGATCTGCGGCAGGATGCTGGCCACATATTCGTCGAGGATCTCTTGGACACGGGGTGATTCCATGGCGAAGCGATTTAGCGCCTCGAGATCAAAGTCGAAGTCCCGGATGTTGGCGATCGCTTTATACTGGTAGGATTTCGCATCCACCGTGTCCTCTGCCGCCAAGTAGCTGCCGTCTGGATTGAGGCGGCTGGCCTTCCAAATGCCGGTGGGATACGGGGTCACCCGGAACTGCAGCGTCACGCCATTGCGAAAACGATACTCGTTGTATAGCTCGCCCATCCGATCCACCTTGAGCGCTTCGGGATCAAACCAATCGGAGCGCAGGAACGCGAGCATCTGGTCAAGGGTGATGGTATCAAGGTCGATCAGAACCGAGATCGGTCGGGCGACGACGATGGAGGCGAGTGCGTGCAGGCCATCAAAGATCCGAGCCGCTTCGCGCGATTCGAGGACAAGGCTCCCGTCAGTATATTTCTGCGGCAGGTAGAATCCGAAGCCCATGCCATGGAACCCGAGATTGCTCATTCCCGAAACGATCTCAGGAATCTGATGCACGTTTTCGGATAGAAGCGTTGTCATGCAGAAGAGACGCTCCTGCAGAAGGGGTGCCAGCCATGCAACGGTAGAGGCCGTTCGGTCGAAGGCGCCCACGCCGCGGACGGCGTCATGGGCCTCGCGCAAGCCGTCCATGCTGATGTCGAGGTAGGACATGCCGCTGTCGATCAACGCATCGCGGTGTCCATGCAGCAACGTACCGTTGGTGATGGCCCCCAGTCTGAAGAAGCCACGGTTCTCTTTGCGCGCTCGCTGTAGCAAGGCCAGGATTTGAGGGCCGGCTTTCCCGAAGAAGACCTCCTTCCCGCTCAAGCAAACCATGCGGACATCGGAGGTACAAAGGGAATCAATCATGCGTTCCCACTCCCCGGTTGTGAGGAGCGGCCCTCCAGCGCGATCCATCTGCAGATAGCAATGGCGGCAGCGGAGATTGCATCTGTCGTTCACAACCATGGAAAGGAAGCGAGGCAGTCCGCCGCTCCTTAGGAAATCTGCCAGCGCAGGCCCTTCCACACGACCCGCGATCAGATCCCGGCTGAAATCAGCCCATTTGGTGGCGGAGACATCTTCGGTTACACCGCCTCGAAGTCCTGCAATTATCGCTGCCATAATTCTAGTTGGTTGAGTGTCGGATCTTGTTCACTTTTCGACGCTGCGACATCGACAAGGATTCAAGCGCGTCGCCAGAATCGGTCGCTGTTGGATGATGGAGCAATTTCTCCAATTCGTCGAGACCGAGGATTTTCCCGTTCTCGGCCAACCGGTGTCTGGGGGAGGTGGTGCCAGCGTTCATGATCACGACTTCCGAGCAAAGGCTTCGGATTGTGCGGAGGTCGTGAGAAACGAAAAGCATGGCGATCGGAAGTTCGCACAGGATCTGCTTCAGCAGGTCAATGATCGCGGATTGGGTTTTTACATCCAAGGCACTCGTCGGTTCATCAGCGATCAGGAGCTTTGGGCGGCAGGCCAGCGCCATGGCGATCATGACTCTCTGGCACATGCCGCCGGAGAGTTCGTGCGGATAGGAGCGGGCGACGCGTTTCGGGTCGCGGAGTTTGACCGACTCGAAAAGGCGGAGAACCTCTTTTTCAGCGTCGGGGCCGGACATTCCACGGTGGAGCGACAGCACCCACTCGATCTGCGTGCCGACCGGATACACGGGGTTCAGGGAGGCTTGGGGGTCTTGGAAGATCATGGCGATTTCTTTTCCGCGGATGGGACGGAGTTCCTTTTCAGGAAGAGATTGCAACTCACGTCCTTTCCAGAGAATTTTCCCAGAGGAAACCCGTCCATTTCCAGGCAAGAGACCCAAGATCGAATGGGAAAGCACGGTCTTCCCGGAGCCGGATTCGCCGACCAGCCCCAAAACCTCGCCCTCGCCAATGGAAAGGGAGACCCCGTCCAACGCACGGTGGGCCGTTGTTTTGCCGGCGTCAAAGTCAACGGTCAACCCCTCCACGCTGAGAAGGCTGCGGTTTCGGTCTGGCGCTTCAGTACACATTACACCCTTACAACTGCAAGGCGTGACAGGATCGGTCACGGAGGCTGGCACACGTCCTTTCATTGCACAAGTAATTGACAATCAGTCTCTTGCCATTCTCTCGATCACGACTGCGAGCTCCTTTGCCATCTCGTTCTCGAAGAAGAAGTTCCGGATCTCGGCATCCCCGACCTCCTGCGTCAAGCGTTCCGCGGACTTGACCTGCTCCGGGTAGCAACACGGGGTCGCTTCCTGCCCCGGGAAGCCTTCCATGGCATGTTGCGTCAGGTATTCCGTGATCCCTTCGTAAAGGCCTTGGAGAGTCGGGTTGGAGGACATTTCCCGGAGCGTCTCGGGATGGGTCAGGCGGTGGAGGTCCTCGTGGATCAGGGTGGCGATCTCGGCGGGGACGTCGCCCCTGAGGACGTGCGCAGGGGTCTCAAGGTCGGTGGCCCAGCCGAGGACGCCGTCGGTGTTCTCTAGGCCCGCTTTCATGGCAGATTCCTCAAAGTCCTCAGGCCGTTCGATGCGGTCGGGGTGTGCCCGGAGTGCCTCGGACTGTTCCGGGGAGATGTGTTCGCCAAATTCGGCGTGCAGTCGCCGGTCGGCGATCTCGCGGGGGATGTCGTCGAGGGTTTCGAGTCGGCGCTCGGTGGGCAGGATCTCATGCGTCTCGCCGGTCAGTTCCGCGGATCGGTTGTTCGTCATCGGTTTGCTCCTCGGGTTCTGGGTTCGAAGGTCTTCTGAAGCCGCTGGAGGATGATCGGGGAGAGTTTGGCCGCCTGCCCGAGCGACATCAGGAAGCAAAGAGGTGCCGTGGGACTATTGGCAGCCTCCGCTGCGCCTTTGACCCGATCAATGGCCCAATCCCAAACAGCGTCCTCCCCCTTGAGGAAGGTTTGGTGCAGATCGCGCAACGTCGCGATCAGACGACCCGGGTCCTTGGCGGCCGCGGCCACCGCGCAGTGGATATTGCCACAGACGGGGCATGACGCTTTGGAAGGGGGCGCGGCTTCTGGGCGCTCGTTTCGGCTCACGCGCACTGGCACTGGAGGCAATGGCAGTTTCCCGTAGGTGATGGCGGGGTTCGGGACCCTCACGCGGAACGGCCGCGGTCGACGATCGGAACGCAGCACCGCATCGCCCTTGCTCAGTCTGCCAAGGATGTCCACCTGCTCCGCTGGGATCCCGGCGGCGCGGCCAACCACCTCCCGGTCGGCGGGGTGATCGAGGCGATGGAGAATCTTGGTGCCGGTGTTGGCGATGGCCGATGGAACGAGCGCCGAGGGCGTCTGATCCACAATAACCAGTCCGGCACCACAGGCGCGCAATTCGGCCAGCATGTTCGCGAGATCCTCAGCGGCCCTGTTTCGGGCCGCGTTCGTCGGGCTTTCCGGAACGGCGCGCAGCAGCCGATGCGCCTCCTCGATCAATGTCACGTGCCGGAGCGATCCGGAGGGACCAGCCAGCCTCCAGTGGTGCCTCAGTTGGAGAGCTACGATACCCATCACGAGGGCCTGCGATGCGGCGTCCGGCAGGGCGGAGAGTTCGATGACCGTTGGGCGCGCGATCAGGGCGGTCATGTCCAATCCCCCAGGCGAATTGAACTCGGGCGCCAGCGGGCCCCGGGCGAGACGCCCCAGTCGCAGGAGAAGGCCGGCACGAATGTTTCCGGTGATCTCTGGGCCATACCCGAGTCCGCGCGCGCTGCTGTCGATCTCCTCGAGCAAGTCCGTCAACCGCGGCGCCGGACCTTCGGGAACGCGTCCCGCGAGATCCCATCCGTGCTTCCGGTACGTTTGCTCGATCGCCGCGGCAAGGACCTCTGGCATGGGCGCGACTAATTCAAACGTGGATGCGAAGATGGTGAACAGCCCCGCGGTGTGCTCGGCCAGTCCGATCCCGGGCGGCGCCGCCATGGGGTTCAGCGGCATGCGCCGGTACCGCGGCTCGCCGATGGACCAAACGTCGAGATCGGTACCGATCTCGCTGTTTAACAGTCGCCGATAGCTGGGGTTCATCCCCGGTTCGATGACCAACCAGGGGATACGATGCTCGCGCCACAACTCCAGCAGCAGGTGCTCGCAGGAGGTGGTCTTGCCCGATCCGGTCATGCCCCCGACCAGAACGTGGCGACAGAGGTCATCGGTCGCGATCTCTAGCCAAGATCCCGGCTCCCCGGCGTCATCCAGGATCCGACCGATGGCCACCGACCGGTCGGTCGCGACAGACGTCGCCGCCGTGGCGAAGATCGACGGACCGAGCGCGGGTGGCGTGGAGCCGGTGGACGTGGCCGCCTCCAAAAGGAACCCCGGAAGCTCTTTGCGCGGGGGTCGGCTCAGGGCAGCGAGTTCCCCGCCGCGCAGGAGGGTCAGGCCGCGAGGATCTGCGGGGTCCTGCCAGCGGAGAGGTTCCGGTTTGCCGCCGTCCTGGCAGAAGGCGGCGTGGATCATGGCCTGCGCCTGGAGTAGATCTTCTCCGGTTTTGGTTGCGAGAAGCGTGCGCACCTGCCATGCCCCCTCTTGCATGGCCGCGAGGGCGCGTTCCTTGGCGCTTTCGATCAGTTCCAGATAGCGGCTTGCGCCGGCATGGTTGTCCCGTTCGAGGCTCGGGCGCGCCAAGTGCTCGTCGCGGACGAATTGTTCCTCTTGGCTCAGCCTTTGCAGTTCCTCCCGAATCGCGTCGCGGGGCAGAGCGCGGGCCGCAATCAGCACGACGAACTCCCGACCCGCCATGTTGCGGACCGCCCCCTCGAGACGTGCGTCGGCACCGACCCCAGAATGTCCGGCCATCGCGGCGCGGAACGGCAACTCGTGCAGGCGAGATGCTATTCGGCCGAAGTCTCCGCCCCGATTCAAGCGTGCACCGATCAGGTGCGCTGGAATCGCGCTCGGCGCCGGTGTCATCGCGTCGTGCAGGCCGAACCCCCACCGGATCTCTTGCCTCCCGCCTTCGACGACAAGGCACCACGTCAAACTGAGGCCCCACCACGCGCGCACCACAGAAGACCAAGCCGCATCCGAATCCAGTGGCTGAGACCCCGGGGCCGGTTCGATCCCCGACAGCCGCCAGATGCCGAGGCCCTCGAGAGGGAAACCTCCCGCGGGTGACGCCAGAAACGATTCCCCGCGCATCACGGCCACCGCGTCATCCAGCGTGTGAGACAGAAGAAGGCTCATCGCGCGTCCTCGAGAGTTGGAATGGAAGGCAGGCCGCTGCGGAGGGAAGCGCGGGCAAGCGCTGCCTGATCCGTTGCCCAAGGTATTCCGGCGAACCAGAGCCAGAGGCCCACGAGCAGCAGGGAACACAGGCCGGCCAACGCGAGCCCGAAAGCGTTCGGTTGCCTCGGCGTGATCATGGCCCCCGTCCGGTCACACGAGATCCGACGGACGCGCAAGACACCGAATCGCCAAGCGCCGATGGCACGGACCCGATCACCCTCCATCACCGCGCCGCCGGAGAGGACGCCCTTCACGTGCAGCTGGACCTCGCGGCCATCCGCCTGGCGGAGCCGGATCATCGCTACGGGCATGTGCTCGACGACGTGTCTCCCATTCAAGGCCGCCGCGAAGTACCAGCCTTGGAGCAACCGGTCGGAGAACATGTATCGCAAGACCAGGAGGGAGATGGCCGCGACGCCAAGGGTCGGCAGAAACCCGGCGGACTGCCATGTGACGATGGCCGCGACCAACGGAGAGAGCAGAAGGAGCATTCCCCACGCGGGGATGGCTATCCAGCGCCACGGATCAAAGTCCATCGGCTCGTGGGGACCCTGCCTCACGACAAGCACCCGACCGGCCACCTCCGATGGGCCGAAGAGGCGACGCGGTTGGCGTTGCCAGGCGAGGGCTGGTGTGCGCTTGTTGGGAATGGGGACCGCGGCGTTCGCCTGTGGAAGCGGGGCGATGGACCGCTCGGCCGCAGTCGCTAGTGGCTGGCCTAGGAGATCGAAGACTTGGGGTGGCGTCGCCGGGACCATTTCGGTCCGATGCGCCATCGGGTCGGTCTGGCAGGCGAGGCACCGGCCATCGGTGATGGCACGCCTGCCGCAAACCGGGCAGCGCCGCGCGGGCATCTGGGCGACCGCCATCTCACCAGTGCCTGTCATGCCACCTCCCATAGCGATAATATCGGGGGCGCGGGCGCCAGCCGACGCCGCGGAAGATGAGCATCAGTCCCCCCAGCATGATCAGTAACGTCAGCAAGGGCCCCGCCAAGGCCTCGGCGTGCTCCGCCACGAACCTGCCGATGCTGTTGTTCGACAGGAGCAGCAGGAGCAGCACGAGCGCGGGCCAGCGCATGAATGGCGGCCCCATTCCAAACCAGCACCAACAGACCAGTAGCGCAATCAGGATCAGGCTCAGCATGCGACCTCCTCAGTTGTGGTTGAAGTTTTCCCCGGCTCATTCGGGCAGCGTGCGCATCACCAGGGGCCGGATGGGCCCCTCCGGGGTGAGGATTCGGGCGAGCGCATGAAAGTTCGGGAGTTCCTGCATTTCCTGTCGGCTGAACGGCTCGACGAATAATTTGAGTCTGTCGGCATCGGGCACACCCAGACGGAACAGGATCATGTTGCCGACGTTGCCGAGGACTGTTTCGAGAAGATCCTGCTTCCCTGCATTGGTCTTGAGCTGACCTAGGGTCTGGTTGGCGAGGGTCAGGCGAAGGCCGAACTTGCGTGCCTCGGAAAGCATCGATGCGACGTTGTCCGAAACGAAGTCCTGGAATTCGTCCACGTAGATGTTGACCGGTCGGCGTTTCGAGGCCGGCAGCAGGCTCCGCTGGAGGCCCGCAGCGAAGATCTGCATCATGAGGATCGTGCCCAAGAGGCGGCTCTCGTAGGCGCCCAGCACCCCCTTGTTGAGATTGAGCAGGACGATCTCGCCCCGATCCATCCTCTCGCCGATTCGGAAATCGTTGTCTTGGGAACACAATAGGCGGGCGAGCAGACCCGCTTGCGTAAACGCATTGACCTTGCAGCAGATGTACGGGACGAAATTCTCGTACCGATAATCCCCGGTGGTCTTGTCGGCGACCTCAGTCCAAAACTCCCGGACCGCCGCGTCCGGGCATTGGGCCAAGAGCCTCTTTCGGAACTCCTTGTCCACCATGACACGCGTGAAGTGACCGATGTGGATGCCGTCTGCCGGGGGCTCTGGGCGCTTCTCCTTATCTTCAATCATGTCAAGGAGCGACTCAATGCGGACCTCGTACGATGTATTCGAGTCGGTCGTGACCCGCAGCTTCCGGCGATCGTCGCCGTTGGCCTCCGGACTCTGATCGGCATCTGGAACACGTCCTGGATCCTGGAGGCACATGAGGAGGAGGGTATTTCTGAAATACATCTCGAAGGCGGGTCCCCCGGCGTTCTGCATGTCCCAGATTTCCCCGAATAGGCGCAGCAACTCGCCGACAAGGAAGTCCGCGTGTCGGCGCCGGAGTGGGCCCTCCGGAAGATCGAGGATGTTGAGGCCCGGCGGACTGTCTTGTGCCAGAGGATCCAGCGCAAACACCGCCTTCCGGCGGGCGCGCGGAACGAGGTCCTTCACCGCCGAGTAGAGATCTCCGTGGGGATCAATCAGGATGACGCCCTCGCCGCGGGCCATGTCTTCTCGGATCATCCGTAGAAGGAGCGTGCTCTTCCCTGTGCCGGTGGCGCCGACGACGTACGTGTGTCTGTCCCGAGACTGCAGTGGCAGATGGACCTTTTGGCCCTCCGCGATGCCCACCAGCATCCCTCGACTGGGCAAGCGGGGCAGCTGGCTGTTATGGAGGCGGTCTGCGGCAACCGAGTCCTGGACTTCTGGCGGTGGCAGGATCGGCGGGAACGGCCAGCCCCTGGGATAGCGCATTGAGAAATCCCGATGCCCCATGGCCCCGTCACCGTCGTGTGTCCCGGTGGTCGTGACATCGCAGTCGCAGCTAAAGATGTCCCGCCCGACGAGTTCCAGGGTGGCAGTCGGCGCCTCGGCTTCCGCCGGAACTTTCGCCCTCGCCCGCACGGCCCACCCGCTCCGGCGAGACAACCAAAGGGCGATGAATGCATGGATCGGATTGCGCAGCTCGGTCTGGCCAATGACGTTGGATCGCTCGGCCAATGCGTGGATCTGGAACGCCTTTTCGAGAAGTGACGCGTCCTCCTTTTCGAGGTCGCTGCGGGTGAACTCGATCTCGAGGGCTTGAATCGGCGGGGTTCCGAGCAACAGATCGGCCAGACTGTCGAATACGTTGGGCGCCAAGGCCATGGGCAGGTCGGGCAGCGCGATGGTTTCCTGCCCTGCGCAAAACTGTGCCTTTGCGCCAAACCCGATCTCGCGGACATCGTAAAGGGGAAAGGGCATAGTGCGCGGGCGAATTTCAACCCAGCGGGGAGCCCCGTCGCACCTGCGCGCGGCCTTGGTGCGGCGGGTCGCCCCCTGGCCCTTGGAGATGGGGTGAGAGGCGAAGCTGTACCCCTTGTTCCGCATGCCTTCCAAGAGGACCCCCAAGCGTCGCTCGAAGCTGCCCTCGGTCCCCTCGGCTTGGGCGCCTTCGATCTCAACGGCGACCCTTCGGTTCTTTTCGGGCAAAAGGACAAAGCGAACCATATCGCCCGGCCGAAGCACCGACAGGATCATGTTTTCGATGGAATGCATGGGTTTCCTCCTTTTCAGTGCATGCAGGATGGGAAGGTCTCCTTTGCGTTATCGCTGTCGCCCCGACGACGGGCGGCCTTACCTTCGGTGCCGCGGGATCCCGCCGTCCCGACCCCGCCACCAACATGGGTGCCACGTCCCATGGCTTTGAGGCGAAACCGAAACCCGGCTGCTCGGCGATGAGTTTGCAGTCGATTCTCCGTCTGCTGGACTCCCTCGAGTCCATGGCATGTGGCCGTTTCGGCTTCGCGGGATGTATGTCGCTTCTCCATGGGCGCCCTTTCGGTTGGTTCTTGTTATTGACGGGTGTTGCTGGCCGGTTGTCCCCAAGCGGACCAATGGCTGATCACTGGCCTTGGTGGTGGTGGTATTGGTACAGGTGTTGGCGGACGGCGGCGTCAGAGATTCCAAAGTGCCTGCCCAATCGCTCGGCCCTGGCGTGTGGGGACCCGTGCGCCCCGCCGTGATGATTGGGGCGAGACAACACCCACGCGATGTGCGCCGCGAGGTCAAAGCCCGCCTTCATGGCATATTCGGCGCCAAACAGGTCGGCCGTGAACTCCGTCTCCGGATCGATTCCGTTCTGGGGCTCGAATCGGTGGATCTGATGCGCAAACTCGTGTCCGACCACGAAGGCCCAAGTATTCGGCGGCACCTCACGCGCAGCCCGGGGATTTATGATGATCTCACCGTCCTCGATAGGACCACGTATCCCGGCGAACGGAGCGCGGGGATCGTCGGCCACAACGATGCGCCCCCTCGGGCCTCCTCCGGTGGCCCTCGCCACCATGCTGGCCACTCGGTCAATTTCCCAGACATCAAAGGGAGCGCGATATCTGGGATCCGGGAGACGACTTGGCGCGGCAGACAGGAGCGAGCGCACCGCAGGCGGCACCCCCTCTTGTGTGCGGGGCCAAGATCCGTCGCCCCCCTGCGCGTGCACATCGAAACCGAGTGCGCCGATAGCCATGCAGAGCAGGGTGGACGCCCCCACAGTCTGGCGGTGTGAGCGTCGCCGAGCTGATCGCGAGGTCTGAGTCGCTGAAACTCCCGTTGCGTCTTGAGTGGCGGTGAAGGCCAACGCAAATCGCCACGCATTCCCGATCACGGCTTGGGTGCTGCAAGGTTCCCTCATCGAATGGCTAAGCAACTCACAATATGGCGCTCCTGCACGACCGCGTTTCAGCCTCCAAATCAGGGTGTTATGATAAAGGCCTCTTCATGCCATCGCCCGACGAGCCATGTGGAACGAACGTCTGACTTCCCGTCGAACTATGCCGCCTTGGCCCCCCTCAGGCTCAAGAACCCCCGCAGATCGTCGGCGGCGAGGTCGTAGTAGTACTGCAGCGATCCGAGATGCCGCTGGCCGGCGAAGCGCAGGACACGGAGCTGGTCCTTGCCGAGGTCGGATTTGCAGATGGCGGTGAGGCGGCGGTGCCGCAGCAGGTGGGGACGGAGGTGACCGGCGCCGACGGATCGGGCAACGTCCTTGAAGATCTCGTATAGGGTCGCCGCGTCGAGCCGCTGTCCCCGGGCCCCGGACCATGGGGCATCCGGTCGGCGCGCGTGGAGCCATCGCAGCACGCGTACCAGACCCATGGACAACGGCAAGGCACGCGGCCCGGTCTTCCCAAATACCGTGACCGCGGCGTTGCCGAAATCGACCTGGTGCCAGCCGATGTCGGCCTCCGAGCGGCGCAGCCCCAGTTCGTCCACGAGGGAAATCCACACTCTCATGGTGTATCCGGTCTCCCTCGGCAGGGTCGTCTTGGCGGCGAGGCGCAGCCGCCGCACCACCTCATCGCTCGGCGCATGGGGCCGGGGCCGGGACGGGGGCGGCAATCGTCGCGGGATGCCGAGATCGATCTCCTGACCGAGCACCTCCTGAGAGAATCGCGCGTAGGCCCGGCAGGCATAGCCCGTCAGGCGCTTGATCTGCGGCGGTGCCTCCCACCGCAACCAGCACGCCGCCGGGGTCGTGGCCTCGTCCGTCTCCAACCGCCCCATCCAGTCCGCGGCGAGCTTCGCGTAGGTCCGAATGGTGACGGGACTGCTGCCCAGATCGACCAAGTACGCCTGGAAGCTCGGGTCCGGCAGCGAGGTTGTGTTAAAGGATGTTAATACAACCTTGCGGCGACGGCCCCGTTTCTTGGGTTTCGACTTCTTCATGGGCAAGGATAGGCCACGCGATTCCGCGAGATCTTCGCGCCCCGAGTTCGGCGATCGCGCGCACGCTGGTGACATTGAATGGGGCGATCCGCGTCCGGCCTATCCTCCCCCCATGACACCAACCCAGATCACGACCCAGACGCAACTGGACACACCCCAAACTGGCCAGGGCCGCTTGAATGGCCGATACCGGCGCCGGCGGCGTGCCTTCCCCATGGGTGCCCGAAGCGCCGATCGTCCCCCGCCCGACCCCGGCCCGGTCGATCAGGTGAGGGCGGTATTCGGCATCCAGAGGAAGACGGTCTGGGTCAACGCCATCGCCTTCTTCTTGGCCGCCCCGATGGGCGGGGCTGTTCCCTGCTTCGTGAGCCACCTCGCCCACCGGGAGGTGGCTGACAACCCGTGGCTGTGGCTGCCGATCCTCGGGGGCTGCTGGTTCTCGGCGACCACGGTGGCCCGGTGGGGCACGCGGGCCTTCGGCGACGCGGCCAAGGCGTGGGGATTCACGATTCTGCTGGAGGCGTCCATGATCATGAGCCAGAGCCCCGCGGTCGGATGGGCCGCGCTCTCGATGCTGGCGGTGATCAATGCCCTGGCCACCGCCTGCACGCTGATTCTGGACAACCGGCAGGGGCCGGGTCGCGGTGCACGTGGCGCTCGACACGACGCTTGAAGTGTTCGAATGGGCGTAAGGACATTCGCGCTCCATGTGCAGCGGGCTTCGCGGACGTCCAGATATGGCCGCCCTGTTGCCTTGTGGCACGGCCTACTGCAGAGGGGCAACAGGTTGCGCCGATTCTCCCGGGGCGAGGCGATCCCAGTTGGCGAGGAGCTCAGTCTGTCGTAGGGCCGCCCATCCCTGGACCATGCGGAGCTGGGGCGTTGACAGGTACCCGGCCATCATCTGGACTCGATGGCAATCTACTGAGCGTTCCTAAACAGGTTCATATGTTTCAGAGCGGCAGTTCAGCCTGTATCCAGAAGGCGCGGATATATCTGGGCGATCTCTTTACTTTGCGGAGCGCTTTTCGCGCCGCGAGCGAGAGTTCGGTCAGGTCCTTCGGTGAGAGGTTGGCCATCTCATGTTGCTTTATCTGGGCCCAGAGATACTCGACTGGATTGAGCTCTGGGGCGTATGCCGGGAGTTGCTCCACGACAACCCGACCCGCCAGGGACTCGATGTGGTCGCGGACCTCGCGGCTCCAGTGGGCGCCGAGCCCATCCCAGACGATGAGCAACTTCCGGCGGATGTGGCGTTGCAGGTGGCCGATGAACTCGATGACCTCGGTGCCGGTGATGGCCTTGTCGTGGAGGCGGAAGTAGATCTGACGAAAGCTGATGCCGCCGATGGCCGAGAGCTTCTTCCAGTTGAAAGAGAACTCCAGAACCGGGGTTTGGCCCTCCGGCGCCCAAGTGCTCTTGCGTGCCGGTTTCATCGACAGCCCGCTCTCATCGACGAAGACGATCGTGCGCCTCTGCCTCGACGCACGGGTCAGAATCTTGGGCCAGGTCTCCTTCTTCCAGCGCCGTATCTCGGCCTCCCGGCGCTCGCGGGCACGCTTGGCCGGCTTCTGGGAACTCCATCCCATCCGGCGCAACAGTCTCCAGACTTCCGAGCCGCTGGCCGCCAGATCCAGTTCCTCCGCGATGAGCCGGCGGATGCGCGGTATCGTCCAGAGTTCGTTCTCGTATCCGTGCGCCATCGCCCCTTGGGCGAGCAATCCCTTGAGGGTCTCGGCATGGGCCGCGTCGAACTTCGGTCGCGGTCCCGGCTTGCCCTTGCTGGCCAGCGCCCTGGCGCCACCGCGGGTCCATGACTTATACCAATCGTGTGCCGCTCGCCAGCTCACCCCCAGTCGCACCGCCACCTCCGCGCGGCTCTCTCCACGCTCGAACATGCCGACTGCTCGCATCCGCCGCTCCTGCTGCCTCGCCCTTCTGCCCGTTATCTCTTTCTTCGATCTCCGTGCCACGCGAAAATCATACACCGCCGAAAACTAAATGTGAAGCTGTTTTGGAATGCTCAGTAAGCCTGGAACTCACCATAGCGCGCGTGAAAATGCGGCGGCGGATGATCACCGGGATACTGCCGAACCACGATGCCGAGGAATCGGCAGACCTCAGGCACGGCCCACCCCTTGGGCCACAGTCGGAAACAGATCTTCGGGGCGCATCCCCTTCAGTTGCAAGTAGAGGGCGTCAGGGCACAGATCGATCGCATCGGACCAAACCAGCGCGCCCCAGTCGTCCACGCGCGCCTGTTGGAAAAAATCCGGGTCGTCCCAAGCTCGGAACACTCCCTTCCCCGCCAAGTGGCTGAGGTCGACGACGCCCTCGGCACCGTCGTCGAAACGGACCCAAACGCGCGGTGTCTCCAGCGCCTTGCAGGCAACTAGCTTCTTCACACCCTCATCCTACTCCAAACACGACGAATCACCAAGAAAGAGGTGCCACCCCATCCCTGCCACCGAAGACCCACTAGGGCGCTGACCCCGGCCCGCCCATGACCAGCCCGGTGAGGTACTCCTCCAGCGCGCGCATGCCCTTTCCGGAGCGCAGCAGCCTGCTGGCGATTGATTCAGGATCGCCGCCGATGCTCAGTTCGGCATGGAGGGCGGCGACCCGCTGCCGCAATTCATCGGCGGTGGGGTGGGAGAGTTCAAGCACGGCGCCGAACCGATACAGCAACTCCTCCGGCAGGACCTCCTGAGTCGCGAGCGCGTCGCGGATGCTGGCCTCCTCCCACTGCTGGTCGAAGAGCGCCTCCCCCGGCGTGCCGACCTTCTTGCGATAGAGATCCTGAAAGGTGGCGGCACAGACGATCAGCATGTCGGCGCGCGCCCGGTGCTCCAAGGCAGCGTCCCAGCCATCGAGGCCATCGAGCCGCCCGTCCAGGAGGCAGAAGATCTCGTCATAGACGCACCGGCTCCAGTCCGAGGTGTTGGCGCGACGGGTGCCGAGTTTCTCCAACTCGTCGATGAAAAGCACCATCGCCGCGGAAGAGCGGAAACGGTTCGCGATCGCCGTCAGGGTGTATGGCTGGTATCGGGCGCCGTTGATGATCCATGAGCCGGGACTGGTCCCAAGAAACGCGGCCCCGCCAGCGCGGGCCAGCTCCCTGGCTAACATGCTCTTGCCTGTCCCGCTCGGGCCGATCATCAGCGGGTGGCGGCGCAGGCGGATGCCAGCGACGGTCTCCGGGCGGGAGCGGGACTCCCAGAGCCGGATCAGCGCGGAGAAGGCCGACGCCTGGCTCCCGGTCAACCGCGGGCCAGCGTCCACCGCCCGGGTCGCGGCATCTTGCTTCGGCGCTGCGGGCGGCGCAACGGCCCCCGCGGCCCGGTCGAACTCGATGAGCAGGCGCGCCCCGTCGCCAATCCGGCACGCGTGGATCCAAGAGACCGCATCGCGGGGATCGAAGGGCGGACGGGCCGCGCGCTGGTGCGGTTCGCCCGGCGGGGGCGCGCGGAACGAGAACGGTTTGCCGTCCTCCAGCGTGATGCGGCGCCAAAGGAAGATGACGTCTCCCAGACACGCCAACTCGTCGGCCACCAGATCCCCGAGATCGATATCCACCTGATGGATCGCTCCGGTCACCTTGGCCTTGATGCCGGTCAGGGCGACGACCGCATCGGCCAGATGGCGCAGGGTGACAAGCAAGGGCCGCGGATCATGGGCGCCGAGGCTCCGGAGCCATAACGCCTCGGCGGCCTGGCAGAAGATGCCGCTCTGGGAATGCGCTTGGTCCAAGAGCGCCCCGATGCGGGGAGGCGCCTCCCCCGCGCGTCGCAGGCCCCGCGACAGCGAAAGCCCCCACGCCCGCAGGCTCTGGACCATCCAGTGCGCGCCGTCGGGACATGTGGCATACAACCATGCTTTGTTCATGCGGGAGGATAGGCCGCCCGGGAGACGGACCCGCTCCGCGCCATCCGATAAGCGGTCTCATCGGCGTCCTATCCTCAACCATGACAAACACGGACAGCGGAAGGGACGGCGATCCCCGGATCGCGAGGGTGGAATTGGGCATCGTGGACGAGGGGATCCTCGGCGGCTACCGGTGGCGCTACCGGCTTGCGCGGGGTTTGGCGGAGGAGGAGTGCGAAATGGACTGGATGAGCCGCCCCCTGGGCCGATTCGAGTGCGCGCTGCGCGGCGCCCTCCAGGTCATGGACCGCATCCCGGAGGGGGACGCGGTCATGATCGAGGCCCCGGAGTGCCCGCTCGTCCTGGGCATGACGCGCTGGATCCACCGCTGGCTCCACAACGGCTGGCGCAACCGCCACGGCGCGCCGGTGTCCCACCGCCAACTCTGGGAGACCCTGTGGACCATGGCGGCGGAGCGGCACGTGGAATGGGTCCCGGCACCCATGCCGCCCCTGCCCGGCCCGCGGCACCATGGCGTGTTTCGTTAAGACCCGCTTGGCGACGTCACGCCCCAAAAGCGCGTCTTGCTTTCATGGCCGCTTTGCGCGACACGCCTTACTTGTGCCCGGACCTGTGGGCATTCGTCCCCGTTTACCGAACCGCCCCGGGGGATTCCTATTCAATGTCCGCCAGGGAGATCCTACCGACCGCCAGGTGGTATTGGGTGCCGGTCAGCAAGCGGAGGAGGGTCGGTTCCCAGAAATCGGTAAAGGCGATCTTCCCGTCGGGGAGCACGGCGACGGAAGCGGGTTTGCAGCGCCGATCTCCCAGAACCAGACGACGAGCGGCATCTTCGGAAGGCTGGTGCGTTGCGCCCAGCCTGGGATCGAGCGTCATGATCCGTGAACTCTTCTGGAGGCAAAGCAGCAGGCGCCCCGAGCGCTCGTCAAAAGCCAATCCGTCCGGCCAGTTCCGGTACTCGGCGACGATCTCCGGCTTCGGTGAAAGTCCGTCGGTTCGCAGCGCCACCACACGACCCCGTGGGCTGAAGGCTTTCCTCCGCGTCTGGGCAACGTACAGGATCCCGCCGTCCGGCGACAGGGCCAGGCCGTTGGGCATCGTCATGGTCGCAATGACATCGCTCTCCGCTGCCGACCGTCCGGCCTTTGAACGGTCATCGAGGTCGAATTGAAAGACCCGCCCGCGATCCATGCCGAACAGCATCAGGCTGCCGGAATCTGAGACGTAGAGCCGCCGGCGCTTCGCGTCGATGGCGATGCCGTTCGGGTCGCCCACATGCGTCCGAAACGCGACGGGCGTTCGCTTCGAAGTCGGCGTCGGGCCGGGAGGCATTTTGAAAATAGTGCCCCCGTTGGTCCGTGTCACGGCCGCGTAGAGGGTTCCATCGCGATCGAACGCCAATCCGAGAACACACCCCTTTGGAGCCCGGTCTCCGAAATCCGCGATGGATGTAACGCGCCTGGAGGGATCCACGGCCACGATCCGGCGACGTCCGACCTCGGACACGAAAATATGATCACGCCACACTGCGATTCCCTCCGGCCCCCGCAGATCTCCCTCATTCCTGCGTTCGGCCTGGATCGCGGGAACGTTGCCGCCCAGGGCATTTGTCGCCAGCATGACGAGGCAACCTGCAAAGACCCACCGGATCCGCCCGGCGGGCCGCCGAATGCCCCGTGGGGCTGTCTCCATTACCTGTCTCCGCAGCTCGCCAGCGTGTGCCATCTTAAATCCCCGATGCCGATCTTGAGACTCAGCGCTTCCGTGTCGTGCTCAACGAGGCGACGCGCCGCTTGGCGGCAGATTCGCCTCTCGCAAATCCAGCAAGGCATCGAGGTCGACGGACCGATCCTGGCCATGATCACCAAGACCGGGGTCCCACCTGCGCTTATCCCGCTTGTCGGCACCGGGGTGAAAGTAGAACTCGTGAAACCCGTCCCTCACCTGCGACAGCGAGGCCCGGACCCCATGGGCTTGCATCGCGAAGACGGGCAACGAGCCCCAGAGGTCCGTGGTCTTGGGTAGGGCGCATTCGGGATCGGCGGCCATGCTCAACGCCAGCCGGCCGAGCAAGGTTCCATCAATCCACGGCGGCGCGCCGACGATCCGCGAACGTCCGAGGCGTATCCACCCTTGAAACTGCGGGAACAGCCGTTGCAACTCGCTGAACATCGCGCCAAAGACGACGCGCTCAACGTGGAGATGGTGGTGGCTGTTCAGGAAGGCCAAGGGCAGCCCGGTCGCGGCGAACGCCTCCATCTGCTGCCGGGTCTCCCGGATGAAATCCGCCTCGAATCGCCGATTCCGCGCGGCGCCATGTGCGGCGCGAACGCACGCCTTCCAGGGGAAAGGTCGCCATGGGGACCCGTTCTCCGTCCAGCGCTTGTCGCTGAAGTTCAGGTGCAGCCCAATGGGCAGGTCCGGGTGCTGGCGCGCGAGTTCCACAGCCTCGGCGGTGTGGCGTTGATCCGCCATCAGCGAGGCCCCATGGAGAATCCGCTCCCGATGGGTCCGGAAGATCGCCTCGTTGATCTCCGGCGACATCCCGAGGTCGTCGGCGATGAAGACGCAGCGGAAGCTCATGGCGCCTCTCTCATTGCCCATCCCCTCTGGCAGGCCCACTCCGCTGAGTTCCGTCGAAGATCCCCGGCCACGCGTCAAATTGTGCATGCCCATGCCGGCTGTCAAATTGGGGGGCTGAAAGGCCGCCTGGCGCGAAGGGCGCGTAGGGCATGGAGTGGTGACCGGTCCCGGCGCTCATGACTGGTTCGCCGGGACAGCCTCCATTGGTCTTTTTTGAAAAGATGCTTATCGCCCGCCGCAGCCAAAATCGGACCCCGGTTGGCTCCGGCCGAGAAAAAATTCCCGTTGACGCGGGGGGGGGAGGCAACCTATAAGCGTCTCGAGCTGAGGCAAGGAGGAGTCTTATGCGAGGAAGGTTCTTAAGTCTTCTGGCGGCGGTCCTGCTGCCCTTGGCGGCGGGTGCGGTGAGCATCGATCTGGTGCCGGTGGGTGATCTGGGTAATGCACCGGACCCGCTGAACACGAACACGGTACCCGGCATCGGGAGCGTGTCGTACGGCTACTCGATCGGGAAGTACGAGGTCCGCAACTCGGAGTACGTCGATTTCCTCAACGCCGTGGCCGATACCGACACGTACGGGCTGTACAGCACGCTGATGTCCTCAGACGCCTTGGGCGGAATCAACCGGAGCGGCTCATCGGGCAGCTTCACTTATTCGCTGAAAAGCGGCTACGACAACATGCCGGTGGTGTTCGTATCGTTTTACGACGCGGCGCGCTTCGCCAACTGGCTGGAGAACGGCCAACCCACCGGCGCACAAGGGGCGGGCACGACCGAGACCGGCAGCTACACGCTCTTCACCAACGGATCGAGCACGACGAACGTCAGCGCCCGCGCGGCCAACGCGACATGGGTCATCCCGACCGAGAACGAGTGGTACAAAGCGGCATATTACGACCCGACCGCCAGCGGGACGACGAACTACTGGCTCTACCCGATGCAGACCGACAGTGTACCCTACAGCGACCAGCCGTCGGGCACTTCGAGCCCCGACGCGTCGCGGGCGGGGAATTTCTACAATAACGACGGCTCGGCCAACGGCTACAACGACGGTTACGCCAAAACTGGGAGCACGACCTACAACGGCGGGACAAACTACATGACCGACGTGGGCGCCTACACCACGGCCGACAGCTACTACGGTACCTTCGACCAGGGCGGCAACGTCTTTGAGTTGGTCGAGACCATTATTTCCGGCTCGAATCGCGGGTTGCGGGGCGGCGACTGGAGCTTCGGCGAGTTCAACCTCCGGTCGTCGACCCGGAGCTACTTCAGCACGCCCGCGGACGAGTGGGGCTTCGGCTTCCGCGTTGCCCTGATCCCCGAGCCCAGCGCGTTGGTGACGCTGGGGTTGGCGGCGCTGGCGGCGTGCGTCTGGCGTCGGCGGCGGGGTTGATATTCGAGACCTGGGATAACGGGCATGAAAGTGAGGATGGCCTTTGGGGTCGCCACATTCGCCCTGACACTTGGGACTGCGACCGTCCTCGCTCAGCGGCCTTTGGACGACGCTGGCACGGGGAACGTGAGCCCTGTTTTGGCACCGGCCGGGGCGCCATCCGAGTCCAGCACCGAGCAGGCACCGTGGCGCGGTTGGGAGAGAGAGGTCTGGGCGCCCGTGGTCCGACTGGCATCCATCGCGGTGATCCTCGGCGCCTTGCTATGGTGGCTGGAGCTGAAGTCCGTGCTCCCGAAGAACGTCTGGAGCGAGCGCACCATCGTCGCGCTCGCCATCGTCTTCACCTTTTGCGCCGCCGCCCTCATGAACGTGGCGAACCAGGTCTTCGTAGTCCTGAAAGACGTGGCCCTGGTCGTCATTGGCTTCTACTTCGGTGCCGCTAAGGACCGGAATGACTCCCGCGGGACCGCGCTTTCGTCTATCGAAAGAGACAAGCACGAATCGAAATGATCGGCGGCATCGACCCGACCGCGCCTGGATTGATCTTCGAGTCCGTCAGCCAAATGACATGGTGTGGCCGCCGGAACAACTAGGAACCGATCAGCATTCGCAGACGAGGCTACCTCGATGTCTCTCCGTGGTCCATTGTCGAGCCAGAAAATCTCGTTCCCAAACGACAGCCGCAGCAGTGTTTGTTTGCCTGTTGGCGAGTTGGCTGCAAGGTTTCCTCATGCAACTCCATGACTGCCGTGTCGAGGGTCCTTCGTAGGCGATTTTTGCTATGGCCCGCAATCCAGGCACTTCGAAAAGGCGACATGTAGCGGCGCGCTGGTGGGCCACCCGAGTTTTAGTGCCCTTGATCGGAGCAGGTGGGCTCACGACACTCCTGACGCACTTTCCTCGGGAACCAGATTCCCTGCCGAACACTCTCACAAACGAGGCGCACAAAAGCTTTAGTCCTCAGGCGGGGGATAATAGCACGACAATTGTTATCGGAGGTTCCGGCAACGTTGTCATAGGCGAAAATCCATCTAAAGTAAGTCATACGTCGGACACTACCTCCTATAGGAACAGCCTTAAGGCACAACAGTTTTATGTAACTGCGCAATCCATCCGATTTCAAACAGCGTCGCCGGATGGGATTGACCCGTTTGCCCTGCCAGGTGAATCGAACATCTACGTGCGCTCTGGGGCTGTAATGCAATGCCTGAAGCAGGTGAAGTTCCAGAATCAACCTGCGTTTCAGGTGCGTGTTCGTGTGATGGACACTGTTTGGAGCGTGGCTGCCGACGGAGTTTTGGATCGGCACTTTCTGGACGAAGACGTCGACCCGAACAACATTCGCGACGCCACCGAAATTGAAATCCGCAGTTGGATCAGCGGGCCAAAGGTCTTCGTGCCTACCCCTTAACACCCGCAAGTGTCAAGCATCGCGTATCAGAAATGCATGTCCACAAACGCCTCAAGTTCTTTCCGATGATTCTGCGCTAATTGCTCGCCGAACAAGCAGAGGCGGCGCATGTTTTCCTTCGTGGCGCAGTCCATGGCTGCGTCGAGCCCGGGGATGTCCAACCGGTTCTTGTAATCGCCGAACTCGCCATCAACTCGAAGGTATTGCTCCTTGCAACCGAGGCTGTCAAAAACCAGCCGCATCTGATAATCGACCGTCTGAGCGACGCCTTCCATCAGAATGCCGATCAAGGGTCGGGCCCAGCCCGCCAGTCCCCAGTTCTTACATTGGTTGTACGTGATGGTCTCCGGTCGCCTCCCGGTGCCCAGCGACAAAATGACGATTTCGTCCGGAGGGACACCCTTCCCTGGTCCACGACCCTTCTTCAACGCCTCAACGTATGCGCAGGCGGTCGGGTTGTTTGCGAACACGCCTCCATCGATCACTGGCGTGGCATTCGGAATCTCGTCCTGGCTCTCAGGAAGGGCTGCCTCGAAGTACGTGGGTGCCGCGGAGGTGGCGCGCGCCACATCTCTCACGAGGTAGTTGGAGGCGGGATCGTTTGCGTCCTGGCGCGTGAAAAAGACGGGCCTGAACTGACGAACGTCGTACCCCGTAATCAGGCAAGGCTTCACCAACTCAGTGAGTTTGAGGTCCTTGAAGTAATTCTGGAGAACCTTCTCCAGCGCATTGGCATTGTACTTTTCGTCCCCGATGCCACCCACTGTCGAAATCTTTTGCCAGACGCTGCGGTCGAAAATCTCGTCGCCGTGTTCGAGGTACAGATTCCGCGCATCGGACGCGTTGAAACGTGACGATTGGCGTCGATTGTGGTCCGGAGCCAGGAACAAGCATGCGAGAATGCCGCCTGTGCTGGTCCCGGCAATGAAGTCGAAATAGTCGCCGATCTTTCCCGAGTCGCCGCGCTTCTCCTGGATCATCCGCTCCAATTCAAGAAGTACGGTCGCGGGAATTAGCCCGCGGATCCCTCCGCCGTCAATTGAGAGGATCAGGAACTTCTTCTGGTCACCGGCTGCACTCTTTGCTTTTCGGGGCATGGCCTTCTTCCTTCCTTATTGTTTCTTGCGCAAAGAGGGAGCAGCTGCAGAGATGTTCAGTTGGCCTGCGACATGGCCAAGCGGATTCTCGATTCGCTCCGGGGAAACGACATTGCGTCGGCATCCTGCGGCGGCACGCGCCGCGTCCGCAGACACTTGTGCGTTTTGCAGCGGGCGGCTCATCTGAGTGGGGTGAAGGGTCAAGGCTTGTCAGGACCTTTGGCGAGGCAGAAATCTGGCGGCCCAAAATGAATGTAGTTTCCCCAATCAGGGTTGCCGGCGGATTTCAGTCTATTTCGCGCTTTGAGAATACACTGTTCAACCGGGTCGCCGTCCTTGAGAGCGGCGTAGAAAAAACTTGAGAATTCGCCTGCGCCAGCGTCGCCGACAGGCCAATAGGTTCCGACGAACTGAGCAACCCCCGCCCCCAGGAACTGCTCCGCAAGACTTGCCGCCGGATGTTCCTCGTTGGTCGCCCTCCGAACCCCGCGTAGCATTCTTCTGAGGCGGGCGCTTTCGCATGCATTGAGAAACACCAGCGCGGGAACGCGGCGGCTTCGGGCGAGATCTTGGGCCGAAAGGGTGTCATCGGAGCATTTCACGCCGCTCGCCGAGGGAGATCCGGGCACGAACTCCGCGTGGCTAGCACAATGGAGTACATCAAATGGCTCCCGTTCCAGGGCATCGAGGACCGCCCGTTTCGTGGCATTGGGGTGGTTCGGACGCACGATTCTGACGGAACCGTCAAAGATTCGTTCGATTCGATCCGCCTCGGTCTCCGCTCCCGGGAGATCGCCAGTTGGGTTGGCGACGAGCAGCATTCGCAGTGGACCGTCAACGCGCCCCTGGTCCGACCATCGCCCGGCCGAATGGCCGTCCATGACCAGTCTGCGGCTCAACCCCTTGGCCAGCGATGGAACCATCGGAGAGGATCCGCCCCGGAATCTCAGAGTTTCCCACGGAAGCCGCGACAGAGGCAGGTCGTGGACGAGGACCAGATGTGCGTCAGATTCGGCCAAAACCATTCTGACATGATCCGGCAGGAACAGACGACCCAAGTCAGTCCCAAATCGATCGAGGGCCTGCGATGTCCAATTGGCAGCGTCATCGTTCCAGTCGGGCATGGTCGCCAAGAGCGCATTGAGGTCGTCCGCACTGACCGCCATCTCTCCGTTAAGGAGTGCCGCCGCACCATGTGGGCTAATCCACGTCGAACGCACCCGCCACGAAGCGCGCTTGGGGCTGGCGGACCGATCCAACTCGGTGCTCAGAAACAGAGTGCCCGACTTCGTCAATCGGGACGAACGAGCCGCCGAGGATTGGACCGTCGCAATTTCGGGGATGGTTCGCTCCCGAAGGTCGATGTCAATGTCGCCATAACTTTCGGTGAAGCCCGGTGAAGATGCGAGATTTAGCAGCTCGACCTTGATGGCGTTGTAGGTCGCGGGATCGTGCTCACAAATGGTAAGTCGTCGGAAGCCGCGCTCCACATCCGCTTCATCGAGCGTCTTCAAGATACCGCGCAAGAACGGCTCAATGCGCCGCTGGACCGGCCCAATTCCACTGCCGACCAGAAGTGTCGCAAAGTGATCGATCCCACAGGGAACAAGCGTGCGGATCAAGTTCGCCGCCGCCGATTCGATGGTCGCGGCGTCCAGAGTTTGGGGCGAACCCAATCCCAATAGGATGACGTAATCCGAGCGGAGGCGACGCCCTGCCGGGAGCAGGAAAACGCCGCCGCCGTGTCCTTGGAACTGCCTGCGCAACATCGCTTCACCCAGGGCGCCGTTCATCGCGCGGTCCACGGCCGATAAGGCCGTGCTGGGATCGACCCCCTCCAGAACTCCAAAGACCAGGGCATCCGCCTCAATCGCCGCGATGTTTCCGCATGCAACCTCGATTTCGATGTGCCTGTTGGAACGTTTGCGCACGGTAACCGCATCAAGCTTCAACACCGGAACGGGCGCCGCCGGATCGGGGAGATCTGGCGTGAGGCGCATGAGTTCGATGTGCATCCGGGCGAAATCCTCTGCGGTGCAGGGGACCCGGACACCGCGTCGGATCTTTGCCCCATTGGCGTGCATCTCGGCTTCGGTAAGGCGATGTTCCTCGCCAGCCGGGGACGGCTCTCGCTGGAGGCCCGAAGGTGGAGAGCCCTTTATCAAGCTCACAATCGCGTCGGCCACCACTGGGCGCATCAGAAGGCTGCCATGTTCGGCGACATCACCGCCGCTACCGATCCCGCGTTGCGCGTTCGAATGCACGTACCATTTGGCCTTCGTCAAGGTCTCATCGGGGGTCGCATGCGCCGTTGGCACTGTCCCATCGCCGGATCGGCCGACCGTGAATTGGAATCCGCTCGGGTCGGAACTCACCCCCGTAATCGTCGGCACGCCGTCACCAAAGATCGCGATGTACGTGCAATTGTTTGGCGGGTCGGGGAGATCGGCCAGCGCGGCCCCCGCGGGCGCGAGCAGCCCGCTCAATGGCGCTGGCCGCATTCCGGAAGGCCAGTTCTTGAGGTCGAAAATGTCGAAATCGGCGAACCGAGGCATCATCTCGAGGAGGCCCGGAAATGTGGCAAAGATCGCGGCCAGTTCCGCCTCGTCATGCCGAAAATCAAATTTCTCGATCAACCTCGCGAACGAGTGGATGCCGCGCATCGCCAACAGGGGACTCGCCGCGCCATTCAGCGGCGTTCCCACCGTCGTCAATGACTTGACGGGCGGGTGCGGATGTCCGAACGCTGTCCGGGCGACCAGTCCGCCCATGCTGTGTGCAACGAGATGGATCTCCCGTCCCGAGTAGTTCTGATGCAGCCACCCAGCGAAGTCCTTTCCGAGTTGGGCAATGCTGGTTCGCCAATCATAGGAGAAGAATACCGCTTCAAATCCAGCGGCCTGTAACGCTTTGAGCGTCGGCGTGTAGAAGCCTCTCAGGATAACGGATCGGAGCATGTCCAACGCCCGGAGATCCTTGCCGCGGGGCAAGGCGAGTTGGCGCAATCCCCCGCACGGGACTTCGGAAAGATCCATCCAGATCTCGTTTCCCGGTCGCCCGATGGGCGACCCGAGAATGCCCGGCAGTATAACCGCAACCTGCGACTGTCCCCGAGTGCCTCGGGTGGCAAGCCGGAGAATCTCGTCTTCCTTCTCACCCAGCCACGTCAATTCGGCCGGTCCGAACAGCATCCTATCAAGCCCCGGCACAGGCCCCTCAGACGACCTTGAGTGTCCACCCCGATGCGTCGACGTTTGCGGCACGACCCGCCGTTTCCGTGGTTTCGTTTTCATCCCATTCCCTCCGTCTGAGTTTCCCTCTCCAGGCCAGCCACGGGTCCAGGCCCGCTTAGCTACCCCAAGTTAAGCAGTCACGACGAATCGTCAAATCGGCGGCCGACCTATTTGCCGGAGCTATCATCGTTCGTTGAAGTAACGCTAACGTGAGCCCAGAATCTGTTCGACCCCATGTTCTCGACTTCCTCAATGCGAACAATCTCGTCGTTTACCAAGACGCGTACTGCGTCCACACCGGCCAATGAATAGAATCCGCCGACCCGGATCGGCTTTCCAGTGCGTAGATAGACGTCATTGACAACACGGCGGCTTGATCCTTTGATCTTGTCTGTAGAGTCCCTGCCAAGCTCTATCGTTTGGTTCGTCCATCCATAACCGTTATGTGTTCCAATGTAGAGCCATCCGGATGCTGCATTGGTGTTGTCACGCAGGATTTCTATCGCAGCGACCTTGCTCTCGTTCGTTGTTGAGAGAATCGGTGTTTCGGTATCATTGCGTATTGGGAGATTTGCTGCCTTAACTTCGGACTTTACAATTGTCGATTCTAGGTTTGTAACGCCCGACACTGCTGCCCAGACGCGATATAATGCTAATGACGCAAGGTCCGGATCAGCCTCGCTTACTGAGCGTTCCTAAACAGGTTCATATGTTTCAGAGCGGCAGTTCAGCCTGTAT
>CAZYWZ010000019.1:0-80634 GCA_964651705.1 uncultured Verrucomicrobiales bacterium | reverse complement strand
GGTAGCCCCTCCGGTGACGGAGGGGCCGCGCGGTGGGGGTCCACGGCCTCACGGCCGTGGCTACGTCTGGAATTTTCGAGTCAGGGCAGGGCGATGGTCTTGCCGGTCTGGATGGATTGCGCCTCGGCCTCGCAGATCTGTACGGCGGCGAGGCCATCGGCGGCGGTGACGGTGGTGGGCTTGGAGCCGGCGAGGGCGGCGGCGATGGCGTGGCGGAGTTCTGCCTCGTAGCCGTCGGGGCCGCCGCAGGTGATGGTTTGCGGGTCCTGGCCCTCGGCGAAGAGCTTGAGTGCCCCAGCGCCGCGGGCCATGTCATAGTCTGCGGTGGCGCGCTCGAAGTTGACGGTGAAGGACATGTTGAATCCGAAGCCCTTGGTCATAGCCCAGGTGCCCTCGGCGTGGACGATCGCGCCGGAGGCCACCTCGTACTGGGTGACGACGTGGTCGATGGCGCCGCTGATCTTGCTGTAGCCGCGGGAGTGGACCGCCTTCGGTTTGCCGAAGCAGAACTGGACGAAGTCGGTGTCGTGGATGTGGAGGTCGAGGAGGGCGCCGCCGGATTTGGAGCCATCCATGAAGTTGCCCCAGCCGGGGGGTTCGGCGACGCGGCGGAATCGGGCGGCGAGGACGCGGCCGTGGGCGCCCTGGGCGATGGCGTCTTTGAGCCAGGCCCACTCCGGCCAGAAGCGGATGCACATGGCCGGCATGAGGAAGCCGGGGGATGCGGCGGCGGCGGCAAGCATCTCGGCGCAGAGGGCGCTGGTGCGCGCCATGGGCTTCTCGCAGATCACGTGTTTGCCGGCCCTGAGGGCGTCGGTGGCAATCGCGGGGTGCAGGTGGGTGGGGACGCAGATGTCGATGAGGTCTATCCCTGGGTCGGAGAGGAGTTCGTGGTAATCGCGGACGGCCTTGGTCCTCGACATGTCCAGTCGGACGGCCTGGCCGTCGCCGACGTTGCCCTGGATGCCGGAGAAGTCGCCGTCCTCGGGCAGGCGGACGGCATCGCAGATCGCGGCGATGTGGGCCTCGGTGATCTTGAGATAGGCCTTGATGTGGGTGAGGCCCATGAAGCCGCATCCCACGATCGCGACGTTGAGTTTTTCCTTCTTTGGCATGGCGATTCTCCCGGGCGTTGCGTCTGGCCGGATCTCAGGCGATGCGGTCGACCAGCGCCTTTGCGGTGCGGATATCGGCGACCCGGCTGTCGCCGGCCTCGCGCTCGATGCAGAGGTCTCCGGCGAAGCCGATCTCGTCGAGGGTTTTGAAAAAGGCGTGCCAGTCGACCTGGCCTGTGCCGGCGGGGACCTCCTCGCCCCAGGTGCCCGGGACCTTGGTGAGGTTGGCATCCTTGACGTGGACGTTCTTCACGAGGGGGCCGAGGGTACGGAGGGCCGCGATGGGGTCGCCCTTGGCATAGAGGAGCATGTTGGCGGGGTCGAAATTGGCGCCGACGTTGGGGCGGCCGAGGTGGGCGATGAATTCCTTGAGGCAGTCGGCGGTCTCCTGGCCGGTCTCGAAGGCGAGCTCGATGCCCTCCTCGGCGTAGTACTCGGCGATCTGGCGGAGGCGGCCCACGAGTTTATCGAAGGCGGGGTCGGAGGGGTCCTCGGGAAGGAAGCCCGCGTGGAACATGACGAGCTTGAGGCCGAGGTCCGCGGCGATCTCGGCATCCTGCCGGATGGTGCGCCAATTCTCGTCCCAGGTGGCATCGGGGACGACGCCGCCGGTGAGGCGGATGCTATCCAGGGTCGAGTAGTCCTCCCCGGCGGTCCGGAACATGCCGGAGACCGGCTCGATGCCGGCGGCGGCGAGGGCGTCGCCGACCTTGCCCCAGACGGCGGGTTCCTCGCGTATGGGGTCGATGGCGATCTGGACGCGGCTGAGCCCGATGGAGCGCATAGCGTCGATGAGCGCCTGGGGATTGGCGGGCTGGAGGGACCAGCTGCACACGGCGAGTCTTTCGGAGAATCTTCCCATGGGCAGAGGCTAATGTCGGCTCGCGAGGGGCGTCAAGGGGCATCTGGCGTCCCCGAAGGCGCCGTAACAGGGCAAGCGCACGGGTCGCTCACGCTCCCCGCTACGCCGCTGTCGCGGTGCTCGAGCGAGATTGCGGCGTGGCCGCGAGCCGCCGGTCCGCCTCTGGCGGATGGGCGAGCGGGGACTGAGCCATGGAGAGGCAACTTTTGAGTCACGCGCCCCGTCGTGGCGGCGGGCGCACTTTCCGGTTGCCAACGGGCGCTCCATAGTATTAATTGATCTTGCAAAAATGGATATGGCGCAGGATTTGGGACAAGGGGTTCGTGGGCGCGCGATGGCGGTCTTCGCGCATCCGGACGACATCGAGTTTGTGGCGGCGGGGACGCTGGTGCTGCTGGGGGAGGCGGGTTTCGAGATCCACTACATGAATCTGGCGAACGGCGATTGCGGGTCGCAGGTGACGTCGCGGGAGGAGACGGCGCGGATACGGGAGGGGGAGGGCCGGCGGGCGGCGGGGGTGCTTGGGGCGGTGTTTCACCCGAGCCTGACGGGCGATCTGATGGTGACCTACGAGATCGGTCTTCTGCGGCGGCTGGCGGCGGTGGTGCGAGAGGTGCGGCCGTCGATCATGCTGACGCATTACTATGAGGACTACATGGAGGACCACATGAACACGGCGCGACTGGTGACCAGCGCGGTG
Organism: uncultured Verrucomicrobiales bacterium; assembly: GCA_964651705.1. GTDB lineage: Bacteria > Verrucomicrobiota > Verrucomicrobiia > JADLBR01 > JADLBR01 > JADLBR01. The sequence continues at coordinate 77,957 of CAZYWZ010000019.1, read as the reverse complement.
TTCGGCAGGTCGTGCCCGAACTTTGTTACGGAGCCACCGCGGGGTCACGTGTCGGGGGATTGCGCGCTGTACCACGCGGTGCCCACCGGGGTCCGGGATCGGTTGCGGCGGCGGTCGAGGCCGGGGGCGTACGTGGATACCGCGTCGGTACACGAGGTCAAGCGGCGGGCGCTGGAGTCGCACGAGAGCCAACGGGCGTGGCTGGACAGCTCGCAGGGACTGGGCTGTTACGTGGCGGCGATGGACGCGATGTCGGAGGAGGTGGGCCGGATGTCGGGGCGCTTCCGCCACGCCGAGGGTTGGACGCGGCACCTGCACCTCGGGTACACCGCGAGGGACGAGGATCCGCTTGCGGCGATCCTGGGCGACCGGTATTGGATCGACCCGGAGTTCGAGGCCCTGACGCGATAGCGGGAGATTCAATCAAAGGAGGACACGATGCCAAGAAAACTGAGCCACATCGCGCCGGATTGGTGGGATTACACGACGCTGGAGCACGACATCATCAATGACGCCGCGAGGTTGACGGACAAGGATCTGGAGCAGCTGTCGCGGCCGGGGTTCAAGGTCGTCATGTACGAGACCCTGGAGGATTTCTATTTGGCGGAGGCGTTGGAGTACATCGGCGCATGGCGGCAGGCGACGGCGGATAATCCGGCGGGGATCTGTGGGCCGATCGGGCCGACGGAGCAGTTGCCGCTGGTGGCGCGGCTGGTGAACGAGCTGGGGATCGGGTTGAAGCACGCGCATTTCTGGGGGATGGACGAGTGGTATCAGGGCGGCCGGGAGGTCCCGATGAGTCACCCGCTGTCGTTCGAGCGGGCGGATCGGGAGCTATGCTTCGGGCGCATCCGCAAGGGGCTGGCGATGCCGGAGGCGAACCTGCATTTCCCGAAAGCGGACACGGCGGGGTACGTGAAGAGCTGGGACGGGGTCCGGTGCGTCGTGATGCAGGGCGGGCAGGGGGATATCAAGCATTGGGCGTTCAACGACCCGCTCAAGCGGGAGGGCAAATACAAGGACCAACCGCCGGCGCCGGAGGAGTACCGGGAGCTCGGCACGCGCGTGGTGGAGTTGCACCCGGTGACCCTGGCGCAGAACGCGCGGACGTCGGGCGGGGGCAACATCACGATGGTCCCCGCGAAGGCCATCACCGTGGGCCCGCGGGAGACGTGGCGGGCGGAAAGGGTATCCATCTGGCAGGCGGGCACCCATGACAACCCGCTGGGGCAGCGTCTCACGGCCCTGATGATCTCCAAGCGGATCCCCGACTCGGCGGTGCCGATGTCGCTGCTGGCCGATCACCCCAACGTGCAGTTCAATTATTATCGGGGTGGGTTGGGCAGTTGTGCCGTCGAGATGCACTGACCTGAAACCGAATTCCCGCCGCCGCCTGGCACGGGCGGCCTAAAAATTTTGCAGGGCGCCTTTGCGAGACGCCGACGTGGGGACAATCTCGGGTCAGTCGGTCCGGCGGCGGCGCGCTTTTGGGTCGCCTGGTTGTGGGACGGTGGCGATGGAGACGCGCGTGGGGTCGATGGGTGCGGAGGGGAGATAGGGCAGTTCGATGATCTCGGGCTGGAGGTGGTCCCAGGGGATGCCGGTGGCTTCGGTGACGGCGCGGCGGAAGCCCGAGCTCTTCGATTGCCAGGCGATCCAGATGGGTCCCGGGGTGGGGGCGGGTTGTGCGGTGCGGGCCGGGACGTAGACGGTGGCCGTGGGGTAGAGCCGCCGGAGGTTGCCGGCGAGGAAGAAGTTCTGGGCGATGATGGTGCCGGGCACGTCGGTCCGGGTCGCCGGGATCGGCGAGAAATCGACGTTCTTGCGAAGGGGGTGTCCCAGGGCGGGGCCGAGTAGGGCGTGGGTGCCCAGGGCGATGGGGACGGCGACCGCGGCGAGCCCGATCGCGCACGCGAATCGGCGCCCCGCGGCGGCAGAGGGATCGCCGGCACGAAGGCACAGGGCGATGGGTAGGCAGAAGAGAAGGGGAAGGAGCCAGCGCTCCGAGAGGTCGGTCGCGCCGGTGGCGACCATCATGAGGACGAGCCCGATGAGTCCAGCGGAAAAAAACCACGCGAACCAACGGCGCGTGGGCGAGGGCGGGCCGGGGGGATGCCGGAGGATCTGGGGAAAAGCGACGCATGCGGCCACCAGAGCGACCCCAGAGAAGCGGAGGAGGCACTCGGCCAATTTGGCGAGGCTGCGGAGCGGGGCGATCTCTTTGGCCTTCAGTTTTACGATCGATTCGGCGGTGGCGGCGTCGAAATTTGCCGCCATCCAGAGCCCGTGTGGGGTGAAGAGGGCGATGGCGATGGCCGCGGCGAGCAGGAGGCGGGGATCGCGGGCGATGGGCCGGAACTCGGGGACTGCGACGGTGGCGATGGCGGCGGGTATCAGGAAGAGGGCGAAGTTATACTTGCTCAGGCAGCCGGCCGCGACGCAGAGGCCCAGCGCGACGTAGAGGGGGACATCGCGACGGTTGCCGAGGCGCAGGATGAGCCAGAGGCAGAGGGCGCAGGCGAGCGTCAGGATGATGGAGTGGGAGGAGTCGCGAAGCGACTGATAGACGAGGTAGGGCAAGAGGAATAGGGAGGCCGCGGCCGAGGCGCGGCGAGATCCGGCGAACATGTGTTGCGCGATGGCGTAGCCGACGGCAAAAATGGCCGCGAGCAACGCGGATTTGAGCAGGGCGAGAGGCAGGACATTCGGGCCCATGGCGCGAATGAGGAGGGTCTGGAGCCAGGTGAACAGGGGGGCCTGCCCGCCATAGCCCCACTGGAATTGTTGCGCGAGGACGACTTGCTCTGCCTCATCGAGGTCGAGGGTGGGGGAAGAGGCCACACGGAGCCAGACATGCGCCGCCATGTAGGCGGCGATCAGCAGGATGAAACGGGCGCGGCCGGACATGGGTTAAGATGATGGCATCGGGCGGCGACGCCGGCAATGGCGGGCGGTGGCGCGCCAAACGTTTCTGTGGACAGGGTTCGGGGGTGCGCCCAGCATATGGAATTATGCAAAAGCCATTAACGGTATCGCGACGGGGTTTTATCGGTGCGGCGGCGGGCCTTGCGGTGCCCGGGATACTGGCCTCGGGCTCTCTGGGCGCCGGTGGAAAGTCGGGTGCGAATGGGAAGGTCCACGTGGCGCTGATCGGGTGCAACAACATGGGTAGGACCAATCTGAAGAATGCGGCGGCGCACCCGGATGTCGTGGTGGTCGGGGCGTGCGACGTGTACCGCAGGCGCGCCGAGGAGGTGGCGGCGGTGCACGGGGACGCGTGCAAGGTGCACGGGGATTTCCGCGAGGTGCTGGCGCGGGACGATGTCGATGCGGTGATCATCGCGACGCCGCCGCACTGGCACGCGCTGATGGCGATCATGGCGAGCGAGGCGGGCAAGGACATCTACCTTCAGAAACCGATGACGCTGCACCTGGGCGAGAGCCTGGCGGTGCGGAATGCGGTGAGGAAGCACGGGCGCATCTGCCAGGTGGGGACGCAGATCCACGCGTCGGAGAACTATCGGCGGGTGGTGGAGTTGATCCGGGCGGGGTATCTGGGTCCGATCGGGGTGGTGCGTACCTTCAACGTGATGAATCAGGGGGTGGGGGGCATAGGCCATGATCCCGAGGTGACGCCGCCCGAAGGATTCGACTGGGACTTCTGGTGTGGGCCGGCGCCGTTCCGCCCATACAACCAGATATTGGCAAAGGGGTCATACGAGCACGGCTCGTGGATGGATTACGGCGGCGGGTGGACACCCAACATGGCGGCGCACATCATCGACCTGCCGGTCTGGGCGCTGGACCTGAAATATCCCATCCAGGTGAGCAGTGCGGGGGGGCGGTTCGTGCTGAAAGATGACGGCGATGCCTACGACCACCACGAGGTGCTCTGGCGGTACCCGAACATGACGATGACGTGGATGTCATCGCTGACGAACAGCTACGGCTTTGACCTGCATGGGCACCCGGTGCCGAAGCGCCGGCTGGGGATCTATTTTCACGGGGTCAACGGGACGATGTACGCGAACTACGGGGAGCACCGCATCATTCCGGAGGGCGACGGGCTGAAGGAATTCCTCCTGCCGGGGGTCGAGGAAAAGAAGAAGGCGGCGACCGACAAGGGGGCGCGGCTGATGTACATCGGGGCCGAGTTAAAGCCGGTGTCCGAGACGATCCCGCCCTCGCCCGGGCACGAGATCGAGTGGGTAGAGTGCATCAAATCGCGCAAGCAGCCCAGCTGCAGCCCGATCACCTACCACCTCAGGGTCGATATTCCGGTGGTCCTGAGCCTGCTGTCCTTGAAGTTGGGGCGCTCGATCCGATTCGATCCCGAGACCGAGAAGATCGTGGGCGATGACGAGGCCGCCAAGCTGGCCATCCCGAAGTATCGGGCCCCGTGGAAATTCCCGGAGCAATATCTGGAGGGGTGAGTTCGGGGGGGGTGCGATTTCGGGGGCCTGGTTGCCCAGGCCCAGCGCCACGGGGCGGCAGGCTACGGGATCTCGCCCCAGATGGCGGGGCTCCGGAAGCCCGGGGCTTTCGGTTGATTGGAGGGAGGGGTGGCCTGGGCGGCGAGGGCATCGTACCGGGAGCGGAGTTCGGCGACTCTTTCGGGCATTTCCTCGGCGCGATTCGTTTTCTCCCCGATGTCGTTGGCGAGGTCGAAGAGTTCGACGGCCGCTGCGGCGGCAGCCTTTTTGCCACGCTTGCCCATTCTCGTCTTCGGTTCGTCCTCATCGGCGGCGGAGCGGTTGCCGTTGAGGACCAATTTCCAGTCGCCGATGCGGATGGCGCCGGAGTCGGGCTTCGCGTTGATGAGGATCTCCGTGCGGGGCGAGGGGGCGCCGGAAGCCAGGGAGGCCCAGATATCGAGGCCATCGGGCGCGAGTGGTTGCTCGGTTGGGGCGCCCGCGAGGCGGAGGAAGGTGGGGTACAGGTCGACGATGTGGAATGATCCGTCGATGGTGATGCCAGAGGGGATCTTGCCGGGCCATGACACGCAGGCGCAGACTCTCGCGCCGCCCTCGTAGAGGGTGCCTTTCCCGGCGCGGAGGGGGCCGTTGTCGGTGACCCTGCCGGGGCTGGGGCCCCCGTTGTCACTGGAGAAGAAGATCAGGGTGTCATGCTTGAGGCCTTCGGCCTCGATCGTGTCTAGGACCTGGCCGATGGCGTTGTCCATCGCGGCGACCATGCCGGCGTAGGTCTGGCGGGGTTCCTTGAGTGCGGCGTAGGGTTTCATGTAATCGTCGGGCACCTGATGGGGGCTGTGGACCGCATTGAATGGGATGTAGAGGAAGAGAGGCTTGCCCTTCTGGCGCTCGCGGATGATCCGGCAGGCCTCTTGGGCGATGAGGTGGGTGCTGTAGCCCTGGTCGCGGGAGGCGCGGTCGTCACGGTGCCAGTCATGGCCGCCGTCGCGGTCGTGGGTAAAGTAGTCTATGGCGCCGCAGTAGTGGCCATACTGGCGATCGAACCCGCGGCGGGTGGGGAGGTAGGCGGGATCGTTGTGGCCGAGATGCCATTTGCCCACGATGGCGGTCTGATAGCCAGCCTCCTTGAGCGCCGACGGCAGCGTGCGCTCCCCGAGGGGTAGACCGCGGCTCTCCCATGGACGTACCACGCCAACCTGGAGGCCATAGCGCATCGGGTACCTCCCCGTGAGGAGGGCGGCCCGGGTGGGCGAGCAGAGCGGTTGAACGTAAAACTGGGCCAGACGGGCGCCGGAGCAGGCGATCCTGTCGATGCCGGGGGTGGCGATCTCCTTGCCGCCATTAAAGCCCACATCGGCGTAGCCCAAATCGTCGGCCAGGATGACCACGATATTGGGTTTTGGCGGAGGGTCGGCGGGCAGCAGAAGGGGAAAAGCCAGGAGGGGGAGGAAGGACGGTATCGCTTTCATGCGGGTTTGGTTAAGCATTTTTCCTCGGTGCGGTGTCGCAGGCGAGGGCAAATTGCGGGAATGGGGTGGCGAACTGGCTGGCGGCGGGTGGTGGGGGCAGGCGTCTGGGGCGTTGGGCCGCTTGGGTTTGGGCGTAACTTTTGGGTGGTTTGGGGGTTAGAGTTTTCGATGAGATTGGCACTGATGGCTGGAGTGCTGGCCGCGACCGCCGCGGTGGGGGCGGCCGTGGAACCGGTCGGCCCTTACGAGCAGAAGGGGGTGGTTTCGCCCGGTTGCCGTGTGGATGAGCTGGTCTTTGCGCGGCTGGAGGGGCTCGGCATCCCGCCGGCGAGCCTCTGTTCCGACAGCGTATTCGTGAGGCGGGCGTTTCTGGATGTCATTGGCACCCTGCCATCGGCGCGGGAGGCATACGATTTTTTGAAGGACACGAATCCGGACAAGCGGCGGCTGCTGATCGAGCGGCTGCTGGGGAGGCCGGAGTTCGCGGACTATTGGGCGATGCGGTGGGGCGACCTGTTGCGCGTGAAGGCGGAATTCCCGATCAACCTGTGGCCCAACGCGGTGCAGGCGTACGCCCGGTGGATCCGGACCTCGGTGAGGGACAACGTGCCCTACGATCAGTTCGCGCGGCAACTGCTGACCTCGAGCGGCAGCAACTTCAAGGACCCGGAAGTGAACTTCTATCGGGCGATGCAGCAGAAGGGTCCCGGTTCGATCGCGCAGGCGGTGGCGCTGGTCTTCATGGGCGAGCGCGCGGAGCGCTGGCCCGAGGAGCGCCTGGCGGGCATGGCGGCGTTCTTCGCGCAGGTGGGGTACAAGGGCACGCAGGAGTGGAAGGAGGAGATCGTCTTTTTTGATCCGTCGCTGGTGGAGCCCGGGGGGGCGAACGCGCGGAGCGGGAAGGCGGTCTTCCCGGATGGGGCGCCGGCGACGATACCGCCGGACACCGACCCGCGCGAGGTGTTCGCCGATTGGCTGGTGTCCGCGGAGAACCCCTGGTTCGCGAAGAACATCGTCAACCGGATCTGGTATTGGTTGCTGGGGCGGGGCATCGTCCACGAGCCGGACGACGTCCGCCCGGACAACCCGCCCAGCAATCCCGAGCTGCTGGATTGGCTGAGCGTGGAGCTGGTGCGCGCCAAGTTCGACACGAGGCAAATTTTTCGGGCGATCCTGAACTCGCGCGTGTACCAGCTTTCGTCGATCCGCCCGAGCGACCGTCCGGAGGCCGAGGCCAATTTCGCCTTCTACCCGATGCGGCGGTTGGACGCGGAGGTGCTGATCGACGCGCTGTGCGAGATCACGGGGACCACCGAGGAATACTCGAGTCCGATCCCGGAGCCATTCACCTTCATCCCGGAGGACCAGCGGTCCATCGCGCTGGCGGACGGCAGCGTGACGAGCGCGTTCCTCGAGATGTTTGGTCGGCCGCCCCGGGACACGGGGGTGGTCTCGGAGAGGAATAATCGCCCGACGGCGGCGCAGGGCTTGCATCTGCTGAACTCGTCGCACGTGAGGCGAAAGATCGAGCAGGGGGAAAGGTTGCGGTCGCTGATCTGGTCGGCATCGACCCCGGAGGACGCGGTGACGCGAGTCTACCTGGCGATTCTCTCGCGCCCGCCGACGCGCGAGGAGATGGCCGAGGTGCGGAAGTATTTCGAGTCGGGCAGCGTGAGCCGGCAGGAAGCCTACGTGGATCTGGCGTGGGCGTTGATCAATGGCGCGGAGTTTCTGTACAGGCATTGAATGGGCGTAGGTTAGAGGAAGGAAGGGTAGGCGCATGAGAGAGGTTGTTGAGATGGGGCGCGACGGGGTGTTCTCGCGGCGTGCGGTGCTGCGCGGCGGGGCGATGGCGGCGGCGGGGCTGATGTTGGGCGGGCGCCCGTGCCGGGGCGCGATCGTCCCCGGCCGTCCGGCCAAGGCGAAGGCGGTCATCCAGATCTGGCTGTGGGGGGGCATGGCGCATCTGGACACCTTCGACCCGAAACCGGAGGCGGGGTACGATTACTGCGGGCAGCTGGCCAAGGCGATCCCCACCAACGCGGACGGGATCCAGGTGGGCGAGCTCCTGCCGGAGTTGGCCAAGCAGGCGGACAAATATTCGATCATCCGGGGCATGACGCACGGGATCGACGCGCACGAGACCGCGACGTACATCGTGCAGACGGGCAGGGAGCCCGGTGACCGCATCGTTTACCCGTGCGTGGGGGCGGTGGTGTCGCGATTCAAGGGATACGACGCGGGCTACGCGGGCCTGATCCCCCCGTACGTGGTGCTCACCGAGGCCCTGGGGCGCTTCTCCGAGGCGGGTTTTCTCGGATCGAAGTACAAGCCGTTTGCCACGGGCGGCGACCCGGGCCAGCGGCGGTTCATGGTGGAGGGCGTCGTCGCGGAGGGGATCTCGGACGAGAGGCAACGCGGGCGCCGCGACTTTTTGGATCGGCTGGGGACGCTTTCGCGGGCGGCGGCGGGAGATCCCGAGATCGGGGCGCTGAAGAAGGCCCAGGCCGATGCCTACGACCTGATCTTGGGCAACGGGGCCAAGGTCTTCGATCTGGCGCAGGAGAAGGACGATCTGCGGGAGCGATATGGGCGGAATACCTTTGGGCAATCGTGCCTGATGGCGCGGCGGCTGGTGGAGCAGGGGGTCCGCTACGTGACGATCAATTACAAGGGATGGGACACCCACAAGCAGCACTTCCAGATCATGCGGCGGAAACTTCCAGAATTTGACAAGGGTCTGGCGTCGCTGCTCCAGGATCTATCGGAGCGGGGGCTGCTAGAGAGCACGATCATCTGGTGCAGCGGGGAGTTCGGGCGGACCCCGAAGGTGCAGTGGGAGGCGCCGTGGAACGGTGGCCGCGGGCACTATGGGCGGGTGTTCTCCGCGGTGGTGGCGGGTGGCGGCTTCCGCGGGGGCTGCGTCGTCGGGGCGTCGGACGCGAAGGGCGAGGACGTCAAGGAGCGGCCGGTGCATCCCGTGGACATGATCGCGAGCATGTATGAGCTGCTGGGCATCGATCCGGACGCGACGCTGCAGCACCCGCAGGGTTTCGCCGTGCGGCTGCTGCCCTCCGCCAAGGACGGGGTCAAGTCCAGCGGCAAGCTGCGGGAGATCATGTAGGGGAGGTGCGCGCCATGCACAGGAATCGGCGGCGGGTGGCGGTGGGGCTCTTGGCTTTCGTGGTCGGGATGGCGGCGTCGTTCGGCCAGCGGGTCCCGGTGGGGACGAGGGATCCGCGAATCGGTTTCATCTATCCGGCCGGTGTGAAGTCGGGCTCGACGGCCGAGATATTGGTGGGCGGGCAGTTTCTGGAGGGGGCGACGGGGGTGCACATCTCGGGCGGCGGGGTGAGGGCGTCGATCCTCAAGCACCACCGGTTCTTCAACCAGGGCGATGTCGCGCGGATCCGGAACTCGATCGAGCGCGCGCAACAGGTGCTGGAGTCGAAACTGGGACGGAAGCCGGACGCCGAGTTCCGGCCCGGCCGGATGACGGGCAAGGATGCGGCCTTGGTCCTGAAGGAGGCCGGCGTCACCGACAAGGACATCGAGCAGCTGAGGGAATTCATGAGGCTGGCGAACGACAAGAAGAGGCAGCTCAACGCGCAGCTGCAGGAGGATGTGACGGTGAGGTTGGAGGTGTCGGCGGACGCGCCCCCTGGCAACCGGGAGCTGCGGGTGAGGACGGCGGCCGGCCTATCGAATCCGTTGCCCTTCCAGATCGGGACGTGGGCGGAGTGCCGGGAGACCGAGCCGAACCACAAGGCCCCCGACCGGGGAGTCGGTGCGGAGAGGCCGGTCGTGATCAACGGGCAGATCTTGCCCGGGGACGTGGATCGGTTTGCGCTGCGGGTGCGGAAGGGGGAGCGGCTGGTGATCGCGGCCAGGGCGCGGGCGCTGGTGCCGTATCTTGCGGACGCGGTGCCGGGCTGGTTCCAGGCGGCCCTGGCGCTCTATGACGCGAGCGGGAATGAGGTGGCGTTTGGCGACGATTTCAAATGCAGCGTGGATCCCGTGGTGTATTACGAGGCGCCGGCGGATGGGGAATATGTCCTGGAGATCAAGGACGCACTGTACCGGGGCCGCGAGGATTTTGTCTATCGGATCGCGGTGGGCGAGGTCCCGTTCGTCACGGGAATATTTCCGATGGGCGCGCGCGAGGGGGAATCGGGTCCGGTGGAGATCAGGGGTTGGAACCTGACGCAGGCCCGGTTCACTCCGGAGGTCGGGGCGGGGGCTGGCATACGGGAGGTATCGCTGGCGGGGACCGGCGTCGGCTGGAATGGGCTGCCGTTTGCGGTGGACGCCTTGCCGGAATGCGGGGAGCAGGAGCCAAACAACGATGTCGGCACCGCGCAGCGCGTGGCGGTGCCCGCGGTGGTCAACGGCCGCATCGGGGAACCGGGCGATTGGGACATGTATCGGATCGACGGGCGGGCGGGTGCCGAGATCATCGCGGAAGTCTGGGCGCGGCGCCTGAATTCGCCGATGGATTCCGTCGTGAAGTTTCTGGCGCCGAATGGCAAGGAGATGTCGTCCAATGACGACAACGAGGACCGGGGCCAGGGCCTCGAGACCCACCATGCCGACTCGCGGCTCAAGTTGCGGATACCCGCCAACGGGACGTACTATCTGCGCGTCGGGGACACCCAGCGACACGGTGGGGAGGAGTACACGTATCGGTTGCGGGTGAGTCCGCCCGAGCCGGATTTCGAGCTGCGGGTCGCGCCATCGAGCGTCAATGGGCGCGCGGGCGCCTCGGTGCCGCTCACGGTGTATGCCCTCCGGCGCGACGGATTCTCGGGCGACATCGACCTCTCGCTCAAGGATCCGCCCGCCGGATTCCGGCTCAGCGGCGGGAAGATCCCCGCAGGCGAGGACAAGCTACGGCTGACGCTGACGTTGCCGGATGCGCCATCGCCGCTGCCGGTGCGATTGGAGATGGAAGGCAGGGCGACGATCCAGGGGCGGGGGGTGGCGCGCGACGTGGTGCCGGCCGAAGACATGATGCAGGCGTTCGCCTATCGGCATCTGGTGCCGGCGCAGGAGTGGTTGGCGGTGGTGACCGGCACGCAGGGGCGGTTCGTGCCACCTGTACTGCGGGGAGCGGTGGACAAGCCGGTGCGGGTGCGCTGCGGTACGGTGACCCGGGTGCCCGTCCCGGGGTTGCCCGGCTGGATCGTGGACCAGGTGAAGCTGCAGCTCAGCGAGGCGCCCGAGGGCCTGGCGATCGAAAGGGTAGCGCGCGAGGAGGGTGGCGTGCAGTTGCTGCTGAAGGCCGACGCCAAGACGATCAAACCCGGCCTCAAGGGCAATCTCATCGTCGAGGCCTACATGGAGCGCTCGATGGCCCGGGGCGGTGCGGCGGGCAATGCCGTCCGAATCCCGCTGGGCACGCTCCCGGCCATTCCGTTCGAGATCGTTTCGATGTGAGCGCCTTTCGTTTGGACGGCGTGCGGCCCTTGGCCCACGAGGCCCGCGAAACCGCGGGCTCTCCCAAAATCGCGTAACGCAGGCGAATCGGGATGGGGATCAGCCCTCTTCGGTCTCGGCCTCGAGCATCTCGAGATAGCGCTTGAATCGGCCCACGATCCCGATGATGACGAGCCCGGCGCCGAAAGGGATCCCCATGATGGCGTACTTGATGGAGGTCAGCGCCGCATGGAGGTTGGCGCAGGCGACTTCCGGTTGCGCGATCGTCTCCCCCGCCAGGCGGACGTCCTGCGAGGCCCGGAACAGCATCATCATGGTAAAGAGGAGGACGATGCCCCCGATCACCGTGACCCACACATTGAAGTTGCGCATGTTTCTCTCCTCCCGTCCGCCGGGCTCTGGCTCGACGAAGAACGTAATTCGGGTTGTCGCATTACGCAAACGGATATTCGCGTTCGGCTATTTTGGGGCGATGACGAAATTGACGAGCCTGCCGGGGACCGCGATGGCCTTGATCAGGCGCGATCCGGCGAGCGCCTCGGCGATCTTGGGAAGGGCGCGGGCGGCGGCCTGGATCTCGTCAGGGGTGGCGGCGGCGGGCACTTGCAGGCGGTCGCGGAGTTTCCCATTGATCTGGACGACGATCTCGACGGAGTCCTGGCTGAGGTACCTGTCGTCGATGGCGGGCCAGTTCTCGGAGGCGATGGGGGTGGGATGCCCGAGCAGGGACCAGAGTTCCTCCGCGATGTGAGGCGCGAAAGGGGCGAGGAGGAGGACGAAGCCATCGGCCACGGCGCGGGGAACGGGGGCCCCGGCGGCATTGGCCTTCATGGTCTCATTGACCCAGACCATCAATGCGGAGATGGCGGTGTTGAAGCGCAATCCCTCGAGGTCGTCGGTGACCTTGCGGATGGTGCGGTGCAGGAGGCGGAGGTCCTGCTCGCGCGGCGCGGCATCGGTGACGCAGGGGGCGAGCCGGCGGGCGCCGGTCTCGTCGTCCTCTTGGACGAGGAGGCGCCAGACGCGCGCGAGGAAGGCATGGACACCCTTGATGCCTTGGGTGGACCACGGCTTGCTCTGCTCGAGGGGCCCCATGAACATCTCGTAGAGGCGAAAGCTGTCCGCGCCGAATTCCGCGACGACGGCGTCGGGGTTGATGACGTTGCCGCGGCTCTTGGACATCTTCTGGCCGTCCTCGCCGAGGATGATGCCCTGGTTGATGAGACGGCGGAAGGGTTCGGGCGTGGAGACGAGGCCGAGGTCGAAGAGGACCTTGTGCCAGAAGCGGGCGTAGAGGAGATGGAGCACGGCGTGCTCCGCGCCACCGACGTAGAGGTCGACGCCACCGTTGGCCATCCAGTAGCGCTCCTTGTCGGGGTCGACGAAGGCGCGCTGGTTCATCGGGTCGATGTAGCGGAGGTAATACCAGCAGGAACCGGCCCAATTGGGCATGACGTTGGTCTCGCGGGTGGTGCGGGCGTCGACGCGGACCCAGTCCTCGGCCCTGGCGAGGGGAGGTCTCCCGTCCGGGGTGGGTTTGAAGTCGTCGAGGTCTGGGGGGAGGACGGGGAGCTCCGACTCTGGGACGGGGGCATGGTCGCCCTCGCGCCAGAGGATGGGGAATGGCTCGCCCCAATAAAGTTGGCGCGAGAAGAGCCAGTCGCGGAGCTTGTAGTTGACGCGCCGGCGGCCGGCGCCGCGTCCCTCGAGCCAATCGGAGATCCGCTCTTTGGCCTCGGGGGTGGGAAGGCCAGTGATGGGGCCAGAATTCGCGGAGGTGCCCTCGCCGGGGAAACAATGTAGCGGGCGAGCGGCGGAGGGTTGGGCGCCCGGGGGGACGACGACCTCGATGATGGGCAGATCAAATTTCTCGGCGAACTCCCAATCGCGCTCGTCGTGGGCGGGGACGGCCATGATGGCGCCGGTGCCATAGGTGGCGAGGACGTAGTCCGCGACCCAGATGGGGATGCGCCCGCGGGGGTCGCCCGCATCGAAGACGGGGTTGATGGCGTGCGCGCCGGTGAAGACGCCGGACTTTTCGCGGGAGAGGTCGGTGCGTTCGATATCGGTCTTTCGTGCGGCGGCGGACAAGTAGGCGTTGACCGAGGGGCGCTGTGCGGGGGTGGTGAGGTCGGCGACGAGGGGGTGTTCTGGCGCGAGGACCATGTAGGTGGCGCCGAAGAGGGTATCTGGCCTGGTGGTGAACACGGTGAGGGTGTCGCCGCGCTCGGTGCGGAAGTCGACCTCCGCGCCCTCGCTGCGGCCGATCCAGTTGCGCTGCATCTCCTTGATGTTCTCTGGCCAGTCGACGAGTGCGAGGTCGTCGAGCAGGCGGTCGGCGTAGGCGGTGATGCGGAGCATCCACTGGCGGAGGGTTCGGCGCTCGACGGGGTGGTCGCCGCGCTCGGAACGGGGGCCTTCGGGGGTGTTGATGACCTCCTCGTTGGCGAGGCCGGTGCCGAGGGCGGGGCAGAACCAGACCGGCGCATCGGCGACATACGCGAGGCCCTTGCGATAGAGCTGCAGGAAAATCCACTGTGTCCAGCGCACGTATCCCGGGTCGGTCGTGGAGAACTCGCGATCCCAGTCATAGGAGAAACCGAGGGAGCGGATCTGGCGGCGGAAGGTCTCGATGTTGCGGCGGGTGGCCTCGCGTGGGTGCATGCCGGTCTGGATGGCGTAGCGTTCGGTGGGGAGGCCGAAGGCGTCCCAGCCCATGGGGTGGAGGACGTTGAAGCCCCGCATGCGCTTGTATCGGGCGATGATGTCCGTGGCGGTATAGCCCTCCGGGTGCCCGACGTGCAGGCCGGCACCCGAGGGGTAGGGGAACATGTCCAAGACGTAGAACTTTGGCCGCTCGCTGCCGGGTTCGCCGGGGTCTGCGGCGCGGAACGTCTTGTTGCGAAGCCAGTGCCCCTGCCACTTGGCCTCGATCTCGGAAAAAGGGTACGCGCGTCTAGTCTCCATGATCAGGCGGAATACCGTAGCGCGTCTTCCTCCCAAGCCGAGAAGAAATCAGGCGGGCTAGCGGCCCGCCGGACCTGGTAAAGCCCGGCGGGCCGCTAGCGCTCCATCTTCCGGACCATGGAGTCGCGCCAGCGGCAGGCGAGCTCGTAGGCCTTCTTGCGCCCGTGGCGGCTGATGGAGAACTTCTTGGTGATGCGGCGGCCCTTCTCGATGGAGCAAGAGGCGGAGAAGGATTCGTAGGCCTTGCCGTTGCTGGCGACGGAGCGCGTGAGGGAGACGCCGACGCGGCCCGAGCTATTGCGCGAGGTCATGCGCTCGGCGAAGTCGCGGCGATCGGCGGGGGGGTGCCTGCGGCACAGTTGGCCGTAATGGCGCCTTGCGGCGGCGAGGGCCTGCGCCTTGCCGCCGAATTCCCCGTCGGAGAAGAAGGCGCTGTGGCGGCGGCCGCGGCGCTGCAGTCGGACGAGGAAGCCGTGCTGCCGTTTCTCGGCCTGATCGACCCGCGCGATACCCTTGAACCGGTTCTTCCGCTTGCGCTTTGCCGCTGCCATAGGCCTCCGGCCAAGGCCATACAGTCCGCCCGCTCGCGTGTCCGGTCAAGGGCAAAGATTGCCATCCGTTGCAGCCAAAGGGCGATGCGGCGGGTTGCGGTCTCGCGGCGCGGGTGCTATGGGTCCTGGGGTGGCGATCCGCAACGTGATATTCGACTGGTCCGGGACCTTGGTGGATGATTTTCCGCCGGTGTTTGCGGCGACGAATGCGATCTTCGATGCGTTTGGTGAGGAGCGATGGACGGAGGGGCAATTCCGGGAGCGGTTCTATCTGCCCTTCACGGAATTCTACCGGCAGTGGCTGCCGGAGGCGACGCTGGAGGAATTGGACCGGCACTATCATGCGGTGTTCCAGCGGTTGCAGGATGACATCCCGCTTTTGCCCGGCGCCCGGGAGGTATTGGAGTACGCGTGCGGGGAGGGGATGGGGGTTTTTCTGCTGAGCACGATCCATTCGCGGCACTGGGAGGGCCAGGCCGCGCGGTTGGGGGTGGCGAAATATTTTCGGAGGGCGTACACGGG
This sequence comes from uncultured Verrucomicrobiales bacterium, assembly GCA_964651705.1. Lineage (GTDB taxonomy): Bacteria > Verrucomicrobiota > Verrucomicrobiia > JADLBR01 > JADLBR01 > JADLBR01. The sequence goes on along the minus strand of CAZYWZ010000019.1, from coordinate 62,579 downwards.
GGCCATCGACAAGCGGGAGGTGATCGGGGAATTGCTTCGGGAGCATGGGGCGGTTCCTGCGGAGACGCTGTTCGTGGGCGACATGCAGCACGACGTGGAGACGGCGCGTTTTGCCGGGGTGGTGTCGGCGGCGGTGCTGACGGGCTACGACTCGTTGGAGAAGTTGAAGCGCAGCGGGCCCGACCATCTTTTTCGCGACATGTTCGGGGTGCTGTCGTTTTTGCGGAGGCATTCGCGGGGCGTGGCGCCCGAGGGGCGTCCGGTCGCGACGGTTGGGGCGCTGATCTTTGGGGAGGGCGGGAAGGTGTTGCTGGTGCAGACGCACAAGTGGTCGGACCTCTGGGGCATTCCCGGGGGGAAGATCCGGCGGGGGGAGCGCGCCGAGGAGGCCCTGCGGCGCGAGGTCGCGGAGGAGACGGGCCTCGGGTTGACGGATATCCGCTACGTGGAGACTCAGGATTGCATCGATTGCCCGGAATTTTTCCGGCGCGAGCACTTCCTGCTGATGAATTACACGGCCTCGGCCTTGCCCGGGGAGGTGACGCTGAACGACGAGGCCTCGCGGCACGTGTGGGTTGAGCCCCGGGAGGCGCTGGCGCGGTTGCCGCTCAACACGCCGACGCGCGTGCTGATCGAGCGGGTGCTGCAAGGGGATGCCGGGCGGGGCTGACTCGAAAATTGGGTCGCGATGTAGGCTGCGACTTGGCGCACGCGGGCGTTCGATTCGGCAGCGTGCGCCAAGGCGCAGCCTACCATTTTCCGCCCCGGCGGTGCCCCGCACGCGGGGCATGGAATCTGATTTGATCAAAATACGACGTAACTCGCTAGTAGCGAAGGGCCTTCGCCCTTCGGCGGGCGATAGGCAAATTTTCACCCCCGGTGGTGCCCCGCGCGCGGGGCACGGAATCTGGCTTGAAACTTCCTCCCGGTGGGGTGTCGCAGAGACGCCATACAAAATTTGGAGGCCGTCTGTGTCAGGCGGCAGCGGGAATGAAGTTTCCCCAAGGAATGATGCGGCGGGCGAGCCCTGACGTGGCAAAACGCGGCTTGCGCGCGGGTTGTGTTGGGCGGAGAGTGGGGCATGGCAGTTTCGGACCGCTTGCAGGGGCGCCTGGAGACGATGCGGGGACTGATGGAGAGGACTCGGGTGTACCGGGCGATCTCGGCGCCGCTGGCCCTCGGGGCAGGATTCCTGACGGTCGCGGTGGCGCTGGGGATGGTCTGGTACTTCTACCGGTATCCGGGCCTGACGCCGACCGTGTTTCTGCTGATATGGATCGGGGTCCTGTGCGCGGTTCTCTCGGCGGGCGGGTATGGGCTGTGGCGCGGATCTCGGCAGTCCGGGGAACCATTTTTTTCCTCGCGGATGCGGTTCGCCCTGGGGCAGGTATTCCCGAGCGTTTTGGCGGGGGCGAGCATCACATTCTGGCACTGGCTGATGGTCTACCAGATCGCGCCGGTGGTGTTCTACTGGATGGTGTTCTATGGCCTGGCGCTCCTTTCCACGGACGAATACGCGCCGAGGCCGATCGAGATCCTGGGGTGGTGTTTCCTGTTGGCCGGATTGCTGACGGCGCCGGTTTTCTATCTTGGCCTCGACCAGCATGGCGCGGGTCCCGTGGACGGGGCCTATGCCATGGCCTGCACCTTCGGGTTATTCCACATCGTCTACGGGCTCTGTGTCTGGCCGCGGGGCGAGAAACGATAGGCCGGTTTTTCGGGCCGCGCCGCGTCGGTCATGTGTGAACTTCATTCCCGCTGTCGCCTGACACAGTCGGCCTACAAAAATTGTAGGGCGTCGCCGTGAGATGCCACCGGGGGCGAAGTTTCACGTCAGATATCAGGGTGCGAGGCGTCCGACGAATCGGGCGAGGCGTTCCATGGCGATCACGATGAGGTCCATGGCGGTGGCGCAACTGCACCGGACGTGGCCCGCGCCGCCTGGGCCGAAGGCGTCGCCGGGCACCATGGCGACGCGCTCCTCATCGAGGAAACGGATGGCGAACTCGCGGGAGGTGAGGCCGGTGGGCGAGATATCCGGGAATGCGTAGAAGGTGCCGCGGGGCTCGACGCAGGGGAGGCCCATCTGGCGGAAGGCGGCGACGACGAAATTTCTGCGCTCGAGGTAATTTTCGCGCATGCGGAGCATCTCGTCGTGGCAATTATCCAGGGCCTCGATGGCGGCCTCCTGGGCGATGATCGAGGCGCAGAGCATGGCGTACTGGTGGACGCGCATCATGGCCTCGGTGAGTTCCGGTGGGGCGCAGGCGAAGCCCAGCCGGAAGCCCGTCATCGCGAAAGCCTTGGAGCAGCCGTGGAGGAAGATGGTGCGCTCGCGCATGCCGGGTATGCTGGCGATGGAGACGTGGTCGTGGCCGGGGAAGGTGAGTTCGGCGTAGACCTCGTCGCTGATGACCACGAGGTCGTGTTGGATGCAGAGCGCGGCGATGCGCTCGAGTTCCGCGCGCTCGAGGACGGCGCCGGTGGGGTTCGTGGGAAAGTTGAGGACGAGGGCGCGGGAGGCGGGGGTGATGTGCGGGGCGATGGCCTTGGCCCGGAGCGCGAAGCCATCGGCCGCGGAGGTCCGGACTGGCACGGGCACGCCATGGGCCAGGGTGACGCTGGGGGAATAGGAGACGTAGCAGGGCTCGTGGAACAGGATTTCGTCCCCCGGGTTGATGACGGCCCGGAGCGCGATGTCGAGGGCCTCGGACACGCCGACGGTGACGAGGATCTCGTTCTCGGGGCTGTAGGGGACGCCAAACCAGCGCTCCACGTATTTGGAGATCGAGCGCCGCAGGCGCGGCAGTCCGAGGTTGGAGGTATAACCGGTGCGGCCCTTTTCGAGGGAATAGATGGCCGCCTCGCGGATCCGCCACGGCGTGACGAAATCCGGTTCGCCTATTCCCAGGGAGATGACATCCCGCATCCCCTGCACGATCTCGAAGAAGTCCCGGATGCCGGACCGTGGGATGGTCTGGACATGACGGGCCACGAGACCGCCTGTCTGTTGCGCGGTCATGGGTTGAATCGAATAACAGCCCGGACGCCGGGGCGCCACAAAATACTTGGGCCGCTATTGGGTGGCGTGGACGTGGATGGCGCTGTCTGGGCCGGGCAGGGGGGCGGGCGGCATGTCGGCCTCGGCGAAGCCGACGCCCGGGGTCCCGGGCGCGGGCCGTTCCTGGATGGGGATCTGGATGGCGAGGTTCTCGTCGCCCCGCTGAAGGAGGAGGGGCATGGTGTCGCCGATCCGGGCCAGGAAGGACGCTTCGATGATATCTCCCGGGTGCCGCACATCGCGCGGGCCGATCCGGAGAATGCGGTCTCCGGCGCGGACGCCGGCGGCGTGGGCGGGGGCGTTGGTGAAGACCTCGCGAACAATGACGCTGGAGCCCTGCTGGGTCGCGTTGGTATCTTGCCGGATCGAGATGCCCACCCATCCGAGCCGGGGATGGCCGTGTTGGCGGAGGTCGTCCATGACGCGGCTGATGGACGCCGCCGGCAGGGCGTAGCAGCGCGTGCCGCCCCCGAGGGTGCCGGTGACGAGTCCGATAACCTCGCCCCGCGTGTCCAGGAGGGGGCCACCCATCATCCCGGGTGCCAACCCGATGTCGGCGCGGATATGGGCCGTGCAAAAATATCGGCCCTCGGGCGAAGTGGAGTCGAGCCCGCTGATGAGGCCGAAGGCCGGCGCCGAGTCCTTGTCGAATTGGAAGCCCAGGGCGATCGCCGCCTCGCCGATTCTGGGTGGTCCTGCCGCGAACTTGAGCGGCATACCGCGGGCCTGACTCCGGAGGAGGGCCACCGCGCTGCGGCGATCCACGCCGACGATCTCGGCCTTCGCCTTGATCCCGCCGCATTCGATCCACAGTTGGTCTTTGCTGGCGACGAGGCTAGAGCTGGTCAGGAGGAGCCCGTCGGTGTCGACGAAGAAGCCGGTGCCGCTCAAGATCCCGATTGGCGTCAGGACGCGGACGCGGGCCAGGCCCTCTCGGTTGGCCTCGTGGATCTGTCGCACTTCGCGACCGATGGCGTCAAAGGTGCTGGCTGGCGCCGGGGTGGCATCCATCGCCGCCTGCCCGGACGCGAGCGAGGCGGCAAAGATTCCGATGGCGGCGAGGCGACCTATGCCCACCCGCGCCAACTCGGTCGCGTGCGGGGCGGCGGTCGAGGTGGTCACGGGCGATCCCGCCTAAAAGATGATGTTGGCTTCGTCGAAGGAGACGGGCGTCGCCTGGACGTCGGGAATCATGGGACGGGCGAATTGGCGCCCGAAATCGGGATCGGCGAGGGCGTCGAGCGGCATTGCCTCGGGGGTGGATAGCGAGCGGATGGCCGCGTCGTCAGCCGATTCGAGGTCGATCCTGAGATCCGACTGGGCGATGGTGGGGTTCGGCGGGTTGCCGGACTGGGAGAACTGCATCGTGACGGTGCCCAAGCCGAACATGATCCCGGCGGCCATGGCGGCGCCGACGGTGGCCTGGCGGAGGAGGGTGAGGGGTTCGACGAGCAGTGCATCCATGAGGCGCGCCCACAAGACGGACGGGGCATTCTGGGCGCGGCGGACCTCCTCGTAGCGCAGGCGGCGATGGAACTCGGTCACCACGGAATCGAGACTGCCCGGGGGCGGGTTTTCGAACCGCTTGAGCGCCAGCAGGCGATGCAATTTCTCGTCGTTCTCCATGATAGGGCCTTCTTTATTCGGCGTGCACCTTCAGAAATCCTTCAGATGCCGCGCCAGCTTTTTCCTCAACAGGCGGTGGGCGTGAAACAACCTCGTTTTCACCGTGCCTTCGGGGACGCCGATAATCTCGGCTATCTGCCCGTGGGTCATCCCCTGCACGTTGTGCATCACGACCACTGCTCTATGGTTCTCTGACAGGGACTGTATGGCTTCGTTCAATATTTTTTGTAGCGCGGCGAGGCGGCTCTCGTGGTCGTCGCCTGGCATAAGTACCTCTGAGGAAATAAGATCCGCGACAGAATCGAGTTCCTTTGGGTCCATTTCCAACTGGTCGAGGCTCAAAGAAATACGTTTTTTGTGTTGTCGGAGGTAATTGATGGTGACGTTGAGGGCGATGCGGTGGGCCCAGGTGGAGAAGCGGGCGTCTCTGCGGAAACGGGGCATGGCGCGGAAGGCGCGGATAAGCGTTTCCTGGAGGAGGTCGGCGGCATCCTCATGGTTGGATGTCATGTGGTAGATGGTGGCGTAGAGGCGGCCCTTGTAGCGCTCGACGAGTTGGTCAAAGGCGGTGGTATCGCCAGATTGGACGCGGGCGACGAGGGTTTCGTCGGGGGTGCGTGGGGGTTCACCGGGTTCCGCGCGCCCGCGGGCCAGCGCTTCGGGGTCTGGTGATGCGTCGGCGCTGGGCAAGTCCTTGTGTCCTTGGGTTTAGCCAAGTGTACTTGCGACCGCGGCAAGTGTCAACGCGGTTGGAGTGCGGGGGTGGATATTGCGGCTGGGTTTTGGGGCCGGGGGGCGGCCAGCGCTTCATCCTGCTGGGCGGCAGCGATTTGGCCGAGGGCGCGGAGGGAGGTGGCGCGGTGGCGGTAGGCTTCGGCGTCGGAGGGATCGAGGCGGATGGCCTCGGAGAGGCATGGTATGGCGTCCGCGTGTCTGGTCTCTTTGGCGAGGATCATGCCGCGAAGGAGGTGGACTTTCTGTAGGGATGGGTCGCGGCGGAGGGCTTCTTCGGCGTCCTGGAGGGCGGGGCCATTCTGTCCCATGGCGAATCGGGCGAGGGCACGGTTGTGGAGGGTGCGGGGGGAGGCGGGGTCCATGCGGATGGCCTCGGAGAAAGCGGCCTCGGCCTCGGGGAAGCGTCCCAGGGCCATGAGGGCGAGACCGCAGCCCGACAGGAGCGTGGGGGAGACGGGCATCAGTTGTCTGGCGACGGTGAAGTCATCGAGGGCGGGGGCGAATTGGCGGAGTTGGAGGCGGACTTGGGCGCGTCCCTCGAAGGCCGCGCCGAGCAGGGGGTTCAAGCCGATGGCTCTCCCATAGGCGTCTTCGGCCTCGGCATCGCGGCCCAGGCGGAAGAGCGCGCCGGCCTTCCAGTACCAGACGTCGGCGGCGTCCTTGTCGATGGAGAGAGATCGGTCGAACGCGGTCAGGGCGCCGGCGTGATCCTCCTGCATGGCCCGGGCGCGGCCGATCTGGGCCATGGCGTCGGCGTTGCCGGGTTGTGACTCGGCGAATCGCGCGAAGTCCTGCGCGGCTTCGGCGGGGCGACCGAGATCGAGCAAGCAGGCACCCCGCGCCAGCAAGGCGGAGGGATCCCGGGTGCCACCGTCGATCGCCTCGTTAAACTTGATCAATGCCTCTTGATGTTTCCCTTCAGCGGCCAGGGCCCGCGCGTCCCGCAGCGCGCTATCGGGCGATGGCTTGGGCAGGAGCGGCAGGCCGCCCAGCCGGAACGCCGCGAAGGCGATCAGGCCGATGGCGACGGCAGTGCCCGCGACCCAGAGGATCAGGCGGGCCGAGAACTCCCAGAAATACTCGTTCATGGGTGGCCGCGACTATGGGGGAGGGCGGGCCATTGGGCAAGGATGGTCAGCCTCCCGCCGCGTCGACGCACACCACGTGTCCCTTGTTGGAGCGGCAGTAGATCTTGGCGTTGGAGAGCACGGGCATGACCCACGACCGGCTGGAGAGCAACCGCGCGGAGGCGATCTTCTCGAAACGCGCGGGGGAGGCGACGGCGATGACGAGGTCGCCCGCCTCCGCCTGGAGGATGAGTCTTCGATCGGCGAGCATCAGGGCGCCGCGGCCCAGCCGGCGTTCCCTCCATTTGACGGCGCCGGTGGCGAACTCCATGCAGACCAGGTCGGCCTCGTCGAAACCGTAGAGGTGTCCCTCCCAGAGAACGCAGGCGGTGTGTTTGTTGCGCATCTCCTTGTTCTGCCAGAGGATCGCCGGGGCCGATTTCGTCACATCGATCAGCGCGCAGCCGGCGCCGTAGCCAGAGGAGATGAAAATCTTGCCTCCGTGATGGATGGGGGTGGCGGCGTTGACGTCGTAATTGGTTTCCCAGCGCACGTCGCCGCGGGGCGCGCCCGAGGCGGCGCCCCAGAGGCAGAGGCCATGCGCGTTGAAGGAGGCGACGAGCGTCTCCCGATCGCGCCCGAAGGCAACGGGAGAGCCATACGCCGGGGCGAAGTCGCCGGATTTCCAGGCGACCTTGCCCGTCTTTCGATCATAGGCGACCAGCGCGGCACCGCGCGCGCCGGGTTCCGCGATGAGCCACTGGTCGAGGACCAGTGGTGAGGCCGAATAGCCCCAGTCGGGCGGTCGCGCGCCGAATTCCTTGCGCCAATCGGTGGACCAGACGCGCCTTCCGGTGGCGGCATCGAGGCAATGGAGTTCGCCCGCGCGGCTGACGGTGTAGACGAGGCCGTCGTGGATTACCGGCGTCGATGTCGGCCCACCCTCGAAGAGTTTTGGATCGAGCGATGCCGGATACGAAAATTCCCAGATGGGTTCACCGGTCGTTGCCTCGAGGCAGTAGACCCGATCCGAGCCGCCTTTGAATCCCATGGTGAAGGCGCGGCCCCCGGCCACCGAGATGGCCGAGCAGCCCTCGCCCAACCCCCGTTCCCAAAGCCGATTCGGCCCCGCGGCCGACCACGCTGCCGACCATCCGGTCTCTTGGGATATCCCATCGCGGTTGGGTCCGCGCCATTGGGGCCAATCCATGGCCGTCGCGCAGGAGATGCCCGCCAATAGGCCAGACCCGAGCGCGAAAGCCCATAATCGGGCAATGTTTTGCATGGAATAAAGGTATGGGGTTACGGTGGTGTGACAACCGGAAATTAAAATAGGACATGGGTTGTTGACCTCTGGTGGGCCGTGTGTTTGATTACTTTTAGCCTGGGCGGCGTTTTGGTTTGCGAAAGCGTCGATTGGCTGGAGATTCCGTATATGGCCCTGATCACGTTGTTGGATTACTTGCAGATCGTGGGCAACAAGGGGGCGACGGGCTGCCTGAAGGTCAAGGGCGGGGACGGGCGGAGCGGGGAGATTTTTCTTGAGGATGGGGAGATCGTATTCGCGTCGGTGCCGGACATGACGTCTGGTCTGCACACGGTGGCGGTGATGTCGGTATGGGAGCCGGCGCAGGTCGAGTGGGAGGAGAACGTGGCGCCGCCGGCGCGGCCGTTTCGGGCGGCGGTGCCGGAGGTGCTGATGCGGATGGCGGTGGTGGTGGACGAGGGCGGCGGGGGCATGCGGCGGTTGAAGCGGGAGTTGGCCGGGGTCGGGCAGGGGGACGGGCGGTGCTCGTCGCGGCATTGCCTGTGGTGCCTCGAGTTGGTGAACACGGCGCGGCAGGGGCTGCGTTTCGCATTGGACAAGCCGGAGGTGCGGGTGGGGCGTGGGCGCGGCAACGACATCACGATATTGCACCCGAGCATCTCGCGCAGCCACTGCATGTTCGTCGTGACCGGCGATCGGGTGAGGGTGCTGGATCTGGGCTCTAGCAATGGGACCGTGGTGGATGGGCGGCAAGTGACCGAAGAGGAATTGAGGTCGGGGTCCGAGATCCGGCTGGGGAAGTGCCGGTTTCGGCTCGCCTATGAGGCGTGCGACATCGATCGTCCGACCACGCCGGTGGTGATGCTCGGTTCCGGGGACAAGGCGACCGCCAAGACGGCGACGCCGGAGGTCTGACTCGAAAATACGACGCAACTCTCTGGTAGCGAAGGGCCTTCGCCCTTCGGCGGGGGCCCGGTGGGGCGCCGAAGCCCGAAGGGGCTTCGCTACGGGTGAGAGCGCCGGCGGTAGCGAAGGGCCTTCACCCTTCGGCGGGGGTAGGCCGTCACGCGAGCCGATCCGTGACCCTACGGGTCATTTCAGGCTGGCGAGGCGTTCCTCGATGTGGCGGGCGGCGTCGATGGCGCGGCGCTCGCGGGCGCGGTGTTCCTCGAGGACTCCGGGGGGGACCTTTTCGACAAAGGCCGGGTTGGTGAGTTTGACGCGGATCTTGTCGAGGTCGGATTTGGCCTTGGCGAGCTCTTTGGCGAGGCGCTGGCGCTCGGCCTCGATATCGATGACGCCTTCGAGGGGGAGGAAGAACTCGCCGATATCGGTGAGGCAGGATGGCGTGCCCTTGGGAACGCGCGCGCGGGGGCCGATGGTCTCGATGGACGATGCGTTGAGGAGGGCGCGGAGCACGTGGTTTTCGGCGGAGATCCAGTCGGCCTTGGGGCGTAGCAGCCAACGGAGTTTTTTTGCGGAGGGGATGTTGAATTCGGCGCGGAGGTTTCGGGCGCGCGCGGCGGACTCGTAGGTGGCGGCGGCGCGGCCGGCGGACGTCGGGTCGCCCCATCGGCCATCCGGCGAGGGGCAATCGGCGAGCTGGATGGTGCCCTGGCCGAGGCCGAGCGAGTGCCACAGCTCCTCGGTGATAAAGGGGGCCATCGGGTGCAGGAGGCGAAGGACGCGCGAGACGACGTGGTCGATCGTGGCGAGGGTCCCGGCGCGGCGCGGCGATCCTTCTCCGGAGAAGTCTGCCTTGGCGGCCTCGATGAAGCGGTCGCAGAAATCGCCCCAGACGAAATCGTAGAGGGTCTGCGCGATATCATTGAAGCGATAGTTTTCGAAGGCGGCATCGGTTGCGGCGATGGCCGCGTCAAGCTTCGCGAGGACATCCCTGGCGAACGGGGACAGGGCGTGCGCGGCGGGATCGGCGCCGGGGTCGAGTGGGCCCTGCATCTGGCGGAACCGGCACGCGTTCCAGAGCTTGTTGCAAAAGTTCCTGCCCTCGACGATCTGCTGCTCGTCGAAGCGGATATCCTGCCCCTGGGGCGCGATCCGCATGAGCCCGAAGCGGAGTCCATCGGCGCCGTATCTGGCGATGAGGTCCAGGGGGTCCGGGGAATTGCCCAGGGACTTGGACATCTTCCGGCCGAGCTTGTCGCGGATGATGCCGGTGAAATAGACGTGGCGGAACGGGATCTCGCCGCGATATTCGAGGCCGGCCATGATCATGCGGGCGACCCAGAAGAAGATGATGTCGGGCCCGGTGACCAGCACGGACGTCGGGTAAAAGCGGGCGCGGGTGGCATCATCCATGGTGGCATAGGCCCAGAGCCAGGAGGAGAACCAGGTGTCGAGGACATCGGGGTCCTGCTGCCAGCCGGGGCCGGGGGACTCGATCTGGACCTTGAGTCCCTTGGCGGGATCGGCGGCATCGCGGTACCAGACCGGGATGCGGTGGCCCCACCACAGCTGGCGCGAGATACACCAGTCCTTGATGTTTTCGAGCCAGTGATCGTAGACCTTCTCCCAGCGTTCGGGGAAGAACCGGATGGCGTGATCTCGGACCGCGGCGCGGGCCTCGGCGGTCTTGGGATATCGGAGGAACCACTGCTCGCTCAGGCGCGGCTCGATGGGCACATCGGCGCGCTCGCTGAAGCCGACGTTGTTCTCGTAGGGTTCCTCCTTCACGAGCAGGCCCAGCTCCTTGAGCTTGTCCACCGCCTCGACGCGGGCCTCGAACCGGTCGAGGCCCTGGAAGTCCTCCCCGGCCAGCTCGTTCATGGTCCCGTTCGGGTTCATGATGTCGATCGCGGGGAGGCCATGGCGCAGGCCGATCTCGTAGTCGGCCTGATCGTGGGCGGGGGTGACCTTGAGCACGCCGGTCCCGAACTCGAAATCGACGGCCTCGTCGCCGATGATCGGGAGCGCGGCCTGATTCTCGACGGGGAGGGGGCGGCGGACGTGCTTGCCGATGCACTTGCGGTAGCGGGGATCCTTGGGGTTCACGGCGACCGCGGTGTCGCCCATGATGGTCTCGGGGCGGGTCGTGGCGATTTCCAGGAAGGTGCCGGGGGCCTCGATGACCTCGACCTTGAAATGATACAGATACCCCTTCTGGGGCTTCGGTATGACCTCCTCGTCGCTGAGGGCGGTCAGGGAGACGGGGCACCAGTTGACCATGCGTTTGCCGCGATAGATGAGGCCCTTCCGGTGCAGGTCGACAAAGGTCTCGAGCACGGCGCGGGAGTAACCCTCGTCCATCGTGAAGCGTTCCCGCGACCAGTCGCAGGAGCAGCCCAGCTTCTTGAGCTGCTGGATGATGATCCCCCCGTGGCGCTCCTTCCATGCCCAGACGCGCCCGAGGAACGCGTCGCGGCCGAGGTCGTGCCGCGTCTTCTTCTCCTCCTTGCGGAGCTGGCGTTCGACGACGGTCTGCGTGGCGATGCCGGCGTGGTCGGTGCCCGGGAGCCAGAGGACCTCGTGGCCCCGCATGCGGGCGCGGCGGGCGAGTATGTCCTGGATGGTGTTATTGAGGACGTGGCCCATGGTCAGGACGCCGGTGACGTTGGGGGGAGGGATGACGATAGAGAAAGGGGGCTTTTCCGAGGCGGGGTCCGCGGCAAAAACGGCCTCCTGCAGCCACCGGGAGTACCAGCGGTCCTCGACGGCCTGGGGTTCGTAGGCTTTGGGCAACTCGGCCATCAGGACTGATTCGCAGATTCGTCCGGGGGCGTAAAGCGAGATCTCCTCTGGAGTTTTCGGTGCCGTCCGTTAGGGTGTGGCCGCATGGATCTGTTGGAGGCTTCTGGCGCGGCGGTGGGCGGCGGTGGGCCCGGGCACTATCAGGTGCTGGCGCGCAAGTATCGGCCCCGGACCTTCGCCGGGCTGGTCGGGCAGGACCACGTGGTGCGCACCCTGCGCAACGCGATCGCGCAGGACCGGATCGCGCACGCGTATCTCTTCGTGGGCCCGCGGGGCATCGGGAAGACGTCGACGGCGAGGATCATGGCGATGGCGCTGAACTGTCCGGGCGGGCCGAGGGCGGACTACGATCCCGATGATCCGGTCTGCGTCGAGATCGCGGAGGGCCGGTGCCTGGACGTGAGGGAGATCGACGGCGCCAGCAACAATGGGGTCGAGCAGGTGCGCGAGTTGCGCGATGACGTGCGCTACATGCCGCAGCGGTGCCGGTTCAAGATCTACGTCATCGACGAGGTCCACATGCTGACCCCCGCGGCCTTCAACGCGCTGCTCAAGACCCTCGAGGAGCCACCCGACCACGTGAAGTTCATATTCGCGACGACGGAGGTGCAGAAGGTGCTGCCGACGATCCTGTCGCGGTGCCAGAGGTTCGACCTCCGCCGGATCCCGAACGCGCTGATCGTGCGGCAGCTCGAGATGATCGCGGGCAAGGAGGGGGTGGATGTCGAGGCGGGGGCGCTGGAGGCGCTGGCGCGTTTCGCCGACGGGGGCATGCGCGACGCGCAGTCGTCGTTCGATCAGCTGATCGCGTTTTGCGGCAAGCGGATCACGGAGGAGGACGTGCTTCTGGTGTTCGGGCTGCCTCCGCAGCGGGTGATCGCGTCAATCGCGGGGTGCCTGCTGCGCGGGGATGCGGCGGAGGCGTGGCGCGAGGTTTCTGGGCTGGAGGCGCAGGGGAAGGATCTGGCGCGGGTCTTGGGGGACTGCCTGGCGCACCTGCGCGCGCTGCTGATTTATCAGAAGGCCCCCGCGGTGCTCGATCGGGAGTTGGCGCAGGACCAGCGGGAGGCGTTCGAGGCGCAAAAGGGGCTCCTGTCCGCGTCGAAGCTGTTGCGCATGGTGGAGATGCTCTCGGAGGCGGAACCGCGGGTTCGGGCGGCGCTGTCCCCAAAGATCCAGCTGGAGGTGGCGATCGCATCGGCGTGCGAGGTGCCGCGCGAGGTGGAGTTGGGCGACGTGATCGCGCTCCTGGATCCCGAGGGCCGCTCGGCGGTCCCCGCGGGAGCCGGGGTTCCGGTCGCGGCCCCCGCGCGGGCGGCAGCGACCGTCGAGGCGCCGGCGGCGGCGCCGCCGGTGGCGGCCGCCGCGGCGACCGAACCACGGCCGCTCCAGATCAGCGAGGAGGAATTCAAGAACGATCCGGAGATCCGGGTGGCGCGCGAGCGATTCGGCGCGAAGTTGAAGGAGATCCGCGGCAGGAGGAAGGAAGCATGAACTTTGCGAAGATGCTCAAGCAGGCCCAGCAGATGCAGGCCGACATGCAGAAGGCCCAGGAGGAGATCGCAGGCAAGGAGTTCGAGGGCACGAGCGGCGGTGGCGCCGTCGTGGTCCGCGCCAGCGGGGATGGGCAACTGCTGTCCGTCCAGATCTCGCCGGAGGCGATCAAGGATGGCGATGCCTCGATGATCGAGGACCTCGTCCTGACCGCGGCCAACGCGGCCCTCGCCGCGGGAAAGGAATTCTCGCAGCAGAGGCTCGGCTCGATCACGTCGAAGCTGGGCGGGATTCCGGGGCTGGGGCTGTAGCCTGAAGTACGGCGTGACTGCAACGTGGCGAAGGGCCTTCGCCCTTCGGCCGGGGGGATGCGCCGAAGCCGGAAGCGGCTTCGCTACCGGGACGGGACCGAGTGGCGAAGGGCCTTCGCCCTTCGGCCGGGGGATAGGCTGCCGCGCACGCGGGCACGAGTCTGACAAATGTTTGAATCGCTGGGGAGGTGGGCGCGTCTGAACACGCGGAACGACAGGAGGTCAGAGATGAGAAAGACGTTGGCAATCTTGGCGGTGTTCGGGGCGCTAGGCGCGGGTGCGGTGGCTGGCGGGATCAGCGTCTCGCTGGGATACAACTCGTGCGGGAGGTCGTATTATCGCCCTTCGTATAGCGGGTACTACCGGAGCCCGGTGGTGGTGTACCCGTCGCGGACGTATTGCTATCGGCCGTCGTACCGGAGCCATTATTACCATCGCCCCTACAGCCATTGCTATCGGCCCCCGGTGGTATACGTGCCGCATGGTCGCAGGTGCCGATGACGCCGGCCGGGGCGCAACACATTCACGAAAAATTCGGATTGCGCGCGCCAGATAGATAGGCAAGGTTTCCGCACCGGAGGAAAAACGGGATTATGAAGAAGCTGATGATGTTGTTGGTTGCGGCGATGGGTTTGGCCGTCGTGGGATGCTCGAATACCGAAAAGGGCGCCGTTGGCGGCGCGCTGGGTGGGGCGGCGATCGGCGGTGCGGCGGGCGGTGGCACCGGCGCGCTGATCGGTGGCGCTGCGGGCGCCGGCGTCGGTGCCTTGATCGGCTCCCAGATCCAGTAGGCCGCCGCCCCGGGAGGGGTGATGGCGTGACATTCGAGCGGCGCGGTCCTTCTAGGAACGATGCGTTGGGGGTGGGTCGTAGCTCGGCCCGGGAGTGCGGTTTGTTTTATATGGCAAATCTCTTCGGGTAAGCGGTGAGATTCTTGTGGCCGGAGGGAGTGACCGCGACCAGATCCTCGATGCGGACCCCGCCGACGCCCGGGTAGTATAGGCCGGGCTCGACGGAAATGACGGCGCGGTTGGGGAGGGGGCCATCGGCCAGTCGCGGCGGCTCGTGTATCTCGAGGCCGACGCCATGGCCGAGGCCGTGGAAGAACCCGATGCGGCGTCCGCGTTTTTCCGTGGTGAGGAATCCGCGGTCATCGAAAAACTTGCGGACGGTGTCTTGGATGGCGGCACCGTTGGCATCGGCGCGGATCTGATGGAGGGCATGGGCCTGGGCGGCGAGGACGGTTTCGTAGAGGCGTGATGCGGCAGGGGTCGGGGTTCCGCGCACGAAGGTGCGGGTGATGTCGCCCCAGTAACCGGTGCGGGAGACGCGGGGAAAGATGTCGACGATGATGGGGAGGTGTGCGGGGAGTGGGCCGCGACCGACCTCGTGTGGGTCGCAGGCCTGATTGCCGCCGGCCACGATGGTGTGGGGGGCGGTGGCTCCGAAGCGGGCGAGGCAGACGGCTATTTCCGACTGGAGGAACTCCGAGGTCAGCCTGCGGCGACCGAGCAGCAGGCGGCGATCGCGGCCCGGGCGAGCGGCGCGGAGGATTTCCTCGGCTCGGGCCATGGCGGATTCGGCGAGTCGTTGGGCGGCGCGGATGGCGGCGATCTCCGCCGGGGTCTTGCTGATCCTGGCGGGGAAGAATGGGCCTCGGGCGGCGCGGACGGCGATGCCGCGGCGGCGAAGGTCCGTGGCGAGGCCGAGGGGAAAATCGCGGGGCACGCGGATGGCGGGGGCGCGGTGATCGCGCAAAAAGCGGGCGATCCAGTCAGCGGCGGGGGGCCGGCGGGCCATTCGTGGGGAGGCCCTGCGCTCGAGGGACGAGAGAGGGACCACGGAATGGACCCGGGCCTCTCTTCGCGCCCGGTCCAGTTCGAGATCGGAGAAGATCGCGTAGGTGCGCCCGCGGATTCTGGCCCAAAGGAAGGGATCGGGCACGGACATCCGGGTGGCGTATAGCATGTCCGCGCAGTGCTCGCTGGCGGCGTAGAGGACCTCGGCGGGTTTTCGGCTTGCCATCGGGCAGAATCGTACAGATTTCCGAGGCTTCTCAAAGCCCGGATGGGCTGGTAGCCTAACGGCATGTCGATAGCAACACGGACCGGAGACGACGGCACCACGGGATTGATGTTTGGGCACCGCGTGCCCAAGACGGATGCGCGGATCGAGGCGTACGGGGCAATTGATGAGCTGAGCGCGGCGCTGGGGCTGGCGCGATCCTATCGCGAGGACCGATGGACATCGGAGGAGCTGTTCCGCGTGCAGAAGGAGCTAGTCCTTGTCATGGGGGAACTGGCGGTGCGGGTGGAGGATCGGCAGCGGTACGCGGAAAAGGGATTCAAGTTTGTGGACGAGGCGATGGTGAGGCGCCTGGACCGATCAGTGGTGCAGCTGGAGGCACGGGGTGCGAGGTGCGAGGATTGGGACATTCCCGGCGCGACGCCGATGTCCGCGGCGTTGCACATGGCCCGGACGGTCTGTCGCCGCGCGGAGAGGGACGTGTTGCGCCTGGGGGAGGACGTGCGCCAGCTGAATCCTTGGGTCGCGCGTTACCTGAATCGGCTCTCGGATTTGCTCTGGCTCTGCGCGCGTCTCACGGAGGATCTCTCCGGGCGGGTGCCGCAGTTAGTCTGAGGCGGGCCGCGGTGACAGAATCCGGCGTCGGCCAAATGTCGACACCGCTTTGGAACCGCGCAGAGCGCGGGCTTCGGCCCTGGCGCGTGGGTTCCGGCTCCGCCGGGCGCTAAAGCGGTGTCGGTGCTGCGCTCTGCCACCGCAGTCCATAATGAAATGGGCCTCCTCCTGACCCGTCAAGCGGGCGGACAGGCTCTCGGCGGCTACCGGGATGCGCAAGCGCCTCAATTATATGGAATTATCTACGTTATTCGTGCTATCCGCGGTTTGAAAATTCAGGCCTTGCGGCTTGGGGCGTGGGAGCCGCTGCGGAGGAATTTGAGATCCACCTGCGTGCGGACGGCAGCGCCGGAGCGCGAGCGAATCTCGATGACGCCCGCCTTGGCGGGTTGGATGTCCGCGACGTGGTCGAATCCGGCGGGGATGGGCGCGATGCCCATGATGTAATTCACCTCGAGGGGCCGTTTCGGATCCAGATCGACCGATGTGGGGACGCCGCGGTTCCGGAGGTCGTTTTTGGCGACGGACTCGGCTAGCCCGAGATGGAAATAGGCGGTGACGTCCTCGATGCCCATGACATTGACGTGCCTGCCATCCCACGGGGCATAGTGCCGGCCACCGTTTGAGATCCAGAGGATGGTGGAGGCGAGCACGGAGGGATCGCGCAGGGCGAAGTAGACGTAGCGCTCCTGAGGGAAGGCGACGGCGTTCCAGGCGAGGCGCCTCGGGCGCGAGGCGAGCAGGACCAGGTCCTCAAAGCCGCGCCGGGAGGGATAGCGGGATAGGTCGGTGTGGCCGCCGTGGGCGGTGCGCACCTTCTGGAGGGACCGGAACTCGGCGCCCATCTTCAGCGCGGAGTATCCGCCCTGGGCGGGGTCTTCGAAGGGGACCGGGAGGACCTGGCCGAAGCGGAAGGGGCTGGTGGAGACGAGGCCGGATTCGGGCCGGTCCGGGAATTGGATCATGGCGTGGTGGCCAAAGCTCATGGGGCCGCGCATCCCGGAGACCACGTGTTTGCAGTAGATGACCGTCTGGCCGTTGATCAGCGTGATGCGCTTGTCGACGCGGCCGGGGCGCTCGTCGGTGTCCAGGGAGAGGTGGAGCGTGCGTGCGGGTCCCTCGGCGAGAAGGTCGCGGAATTGCCAGCGCTCGTTGGCGGTCTCGCCGTGCACGGGGTGGCGCTCGCCGCGGTAGGGGGTGCCGTTGCCGCCGAAGGGAAGGCAGAAGAAATCGCCGCGCAGCACGCGGAGGATTGGCGGCGTTTCGCGGGGCAGGATCTCCCGCTGCCACGGCGCCATGGCGAAAGGCTGGATGCGCCGATTCTTCAGGAAGAAGGTCACCGGGCCGAGGTGTCCCCCGACCTCGGTGGTCCAGAGGTCCACCGAGTCAGAGGAGATGCGCCACGCGGATGTGCCTGCAACGACGGATGGTGTCATTGGCGGCAGTTATAGTGCGGCGCGGACGGCGCGCTATTAAAAAATGAGCCGGAGGAACTTTCGTTTGCCGCACTTGAGGACGCCGGCGCGGGTGACGATCTCGTTCTCGTCGGAGAGGCGCTGGCCGTCGAGCGAGACGGCACCCTGGCGGACGAGGCGGCGGGCCTCGGCCCCGCTCGGGGCGAGACCGGAGTCGCGGAGCAATTCCCAGAGCTTTTTGCCCGCGCCGATGGGGCAGTCGGGCATCGAGTCGGGGGCGCGGCCCTGGGAGAACTGCCTTTCCCAGGCGGCTTGGGCCGCGCCCGCGGCGGGCCCGCCATGGAAGCGGGCGACGAGGGCGTGACCCAGGGCCTTCTTGGCCTCCATGGGGTGGATGGCGGGATCGAGTGGGCGTCTGAGTAGAATGGGGAACCACTGGGCCATGAGGGCATCGGAGATGCTCATCGCCTTGCCGAAGATCGCATCGGGCCCCTCGGTCAGGCCGATGTAGTTGCCGAGGGATTTCGACATCTTCTGGACCCCGTCGAGTCCGGGCAGGATGGGCAGGACCATGACGACCTGGGGCTCCTGGCCCGCGGCGCGCTGGAGGTCGCGGCCGACGAGGTTGTTGAAGAGCTGGTCGCTGCCCCCGAGTTCGACGTCGGAGCGGACCATGACCGAGTCGTGGCCCTGCATGAGGGGATATTGGAATTCGGTTAGGGTGATCGGGGCGCCCTCGGCATAGCGTTTGCGAAAATCGTCCCGCTCGAGGAGGCGGGCCACGGTCATCTCGGCGTTGAGGCGGAGGACGTCGGCGTACGAAAAACCGTCGAACCACTCCCCGTTGCGGCGGATCTCGGTGCGCTCCGGCAGGAGGACCCGGAAGACCTGGTCGGTGTAGGTCTTGGCGTTGGCGGCGACCTGGTCGGGATCGAGGGGTTGGCGGGTCTTGGATCGGCCGGTGGGGTCGCCGATGCGCGCGGTGTAGTCACCGATGATGATGACGGCGGTGTGCCCCAGATCCTGAAATTCGCGCACCTTGTCGAGCACCACGAGGTGGCCAAGGTGGAGGTCCGGCGACGAGGGGTCGAAGCCGAGCTTGACGCGCAAGGGGCGCCCGAGGCGCAGTTTGGCCAAGAGTTCCTCGGAAGAGACGAGCCGCTCGGCGCCCGCCGCGAGATTCTCGAGCTGCTTTTCGGGGGACACGATGCGCCGGGCGCGCCGGGGCCCCATGGCCCCGGCATTCCCGCTCCAATCCAAAGGCCGCCGCAGGCTACTTCTGCCCCGGGCGGTACTCCTCCCCAAGCTTGTCGAAGGCGCTGCCCATGGTGACCAGATCCTCGCCCGGCTTGATGGAGTCGAGCACCTGTCGCTCGGCCTCGATCTGCTCCAGGGTGTAGTTGGCCGCCTTGATCGACAGGCCGATGCGCCGTTCGGCGCGGTCGACCTTGATGACCCTCGCGGTGACCTCGTCGCCCACCTTGAGGGCGTCCTTGACCTTCTCTACCCGCTCGTCGCTGATCTGCGATATGTGCACCAGCCCGTCGATGTCTTCCTTGAGCTGAACGAACGCGCCGAACGAGGCGATCTTGGAGACGACTCCGGTGACGGTGTCGCCGATCTTGAAGCGCTCCTCGATCGAGCGCCACGGGTCGTCCGAGAGCTGCTTGAGGCCCAGGGAGATGCGCTGGTTGATCTTGTCGATCTCCAGCACCTTGGCCTCGATCTCCTGCCCCTTCTTGAGCTGGTCGGAGGGGTGGTTGATCTTGCGGGTCCAGGACATGTCCGAGACGTGGATCATGCCATCGATGCCATCCTCGAGCTCGACGAACGCGCCATAGGCCGTGAGGTTTCGCACGATGCCCTTGACCACGCGATCGACGGGGAAGCGCAGGTGGACATCGTCCCAGGGGTTGGGCTCGAGCTGGCGCAGGCTCAGGGAGATCTTCTGCTCGGTCGGGTTGACGTTGAGCACGGCGACCTCGACTTCCTGGCCCTGCTTGAGGACGTCGGAAGGCCGCGCGACGCGCTTGGTCCACGACAGCTCCGAGACATGGATGAGGCCCTCGACCCCGGGCTCGATCTCGACGAACGCGCCGTAGGGGAGGAGGTTGGTGACCTTGCCGTTGAGGCGGGTGCCCACGGGGATGCGCTCGGCGATCTTCTCCCACGGGTTCTCGGTCTTCTGCTTCAGGCCGAGGGAGACGCGCTCCTTCTCGAAGTCGATGTCCAGGATGAGGACCTCGAGCTCCTCGCCGACCTTGACCATCTCGGAGGGGTGGCTGAGGCGGTTCCACGACATGTCGGTGATGTGGAGCAGGCCATCGAGCCCGTCGAGGTCGATGAAGGCGCCGAAGTCGGTGATGTTCTTGACCATGCCGCGGACGGTGTCGCCCTTCTGGATGCGGCCCAGGAGCTCGGCCCGCTTGCGGGAGCGTTCCTCCTCGATGATCTCGCGGCGCGAGAGCACGATGTTCTTGCGGTCCTCGTTGAGCTTGACGATCTTGACCGTGATGGTCTGCCCGAGGAACTGGCCGAGATTTTTCGGGGGGATGATGTCGATCTGCGAGGCGGGGAGGAACCCGTCGCAGCCGACGTTGACCATGAGGCCGCCCTTGACGATGGCGCGGACCTTGCCCTCGACGACGCCGCCCTCCTCCTGGATGCGCACGATGCGCTGCCAGTTCTGTTTCTGGTCCGCCTTCTCCTTCGAGATGACGACGGATCCCTGGTCGTCTTCGAGGCGCTCGATCATGACCTCGACCACGTCGCCGACGTGGACGGTGTCGGGGTCGGGGAATTCGGAAATCGAGATGCTGCCTTCACTCTTGTAGCCGATGTCGACCACGACTTCCTTGTCGCGGACATCGATGATTTTTCCTTTGACGATCGCGCCCTCGATGAATGAGGCGGACTCGCGATCGAGCAGGGCTTGCATGGATGACATAGGGGGTGTTCGCCTTTTCGTCCGGCAGGTCGCCGGCGTTCGGGCGGGTCACGGGCGCGGGGTGTCACACGGTTGGACCCGGCCCACCACCCGGTGGGCTTCCTCGGGCCCGGCGCACCGGGGACGCTCGCGAGCCGCCTTGAGGCGAAAAGGCAGGATGGCGGGGACCGGGGATGGAGTCAAGGGGGAATCGTGCGCCGCAGATCCTCGGGTAAGCGAGTATCCGAGGACGCAACGCCTGGGGATGTGGGGCGCGAAATCCCGTTCGCGCCGCGTGCGACCGGCGGGACCGTGCGCGGCGCGGATGGGAATCCGCGCCCTACAAGACGCGACAGGATGCTGTGCGCGTATCCTATACGGCTTGTCGGGGGCGCGCCGATCGAGGAGAAAGCCTTACGCAAAGATTTTGGGGCGCTTTCGGCCCTCAAACTTTGGTCTTTGAAGTCGGGCGGGGGGTTGGCAACCTGACGCGAATCAGGACGATGGGCGACTCTCCGCAGGCAGAACCGGCGCAGGATCCGTTGCTAGGCAAGCGGCTGGGCGGGTACGTGATCGAGAAGGCGCTAGGCCGCGGCTCGATGGGGACGGTGTATCGGGCGCGGCAGGTGGCACTGGATCGCCCGGTGGCCCTCAAGGCGATGAGCGCGACTTTGGCGGCGCGCGGAGATCTGGTGGCGCGCTTTTTGCGGGAGGCGAAGGCGGCGGCGGCGATCAACCATCCGAATCTGGTGCAGGTGCACGACTTTGGGCAGGCGGAGGGGACGTACTTCTACGTGATGGAGCTGGTGGATGGCCTGAGCCTCGGGGCGTACCTGAGGCGCGGGGAGCGATTTTCCGAGCTGGAGTGCATCGAGATTGGGCGGGAGGTGACGCTGGCGCTGCAGGCGGCGCATGAGGCGGGGGTGATCCACCGGGACGTAAAGCCCGATAACCTCCTGCTGACGGGCAAGGGCGTCATCAAGCTGGCGGATCTCGGCCTGGCGCACATGCACGAGATAGACTCCTCGGATGTGGCGCTGACGATGCCGGGCACGAGCGTGGGCACGCCGCTCTACATGTCGCCCGAGCAGGCGCGGGGTGACAAGCGGATCGACCACCGGACGGATTTCTACAGCCTTGGGGCGACGCTGTTCCATCTGGCGACGGGGCAGGTGCCGTACGACGGGACGACGGCGGGGGCGATCCTGACCAAGCAGCTCACCGAGCACGTGCCGAGCCCGCGGATGCGCAACCCGACGCTGAGCCAGCCGTTCTCGGATCTGATCCGGAGGCTGATGGGCAAGTCGGCGAACGAGCGGCCGACGACGCACGAGGAACTGCTGGAGGCGCTTGAGAACTGCCATTCGGTGGTTCGGCAGCGGGACAAGGCGAGTTCGCGCATCACGGCGGGTGTGATCGCCGCGGCGGCGGAGGCGCCGGCGGGACATGGGGCCGAGGTCTACGTGAAGCCGGAGCGGACGTGGCCGATATGGGTGGCGTGCGCCTCGATTTTTGTGGTGGTGGCCCTGGCGGGGTATTTTGCGACGCGGCCGGGAGGCGAAGCGGGCACCGGGGTATCGCAGGAGATCCCGCCCGGGGAGCCGCCAGCGCCGGCGGGGAAGTCGGATGTGCCGCGGGGGGTGGACGGTCGGAAGGCATCTAAGATAGGGGGGGAGGCCCGCGGGAAGCCGGAGAAGCCGGCGGTGAAGGAAAAGGGCGGGCACGGGGCAGTGTCCCACGGGACGGCGGGGTCACCCGGCGAGGTCAAGAAGGAGGCGGGGGCTCCAGCGGCGGTGCCGTTGGCGTCCCCCGAGCAACTGGCGGGGGCGACCCGGGAGAAGCCCTTCGTGAATTCGTTGGGCATGAGATTCGTGCCGGTTCCGGGGACGCGGGTGCTGATGGCGGTCTGGGAGACGCGCGTGCGCGATTTTCAGGCGTTTGCAGAAGCGACGGGGCGGCGCTGGCTTTGGAAGGCGCCCTTCGAGCAGGGTCCCGACCACCCGGTGGCCGGGATCAGCTGGGTGGATGCGAAGGCGTTCTGCTCGTGGCTTGGGGTGAAGGAGGGTCTGGAGTACCGGTTGCCGACCGACGGGGAGTGGGACGCGGCGGTGGGGTTGGGGAAATACCCGTGGGGTTCGGATTGGCCACCGCCATCGGACGCGGAGAATCTGGCCGGGGAAGAATCGGTCTTGGGCGACGCCTCGGATCCGCGCGTGAGCGCGATTCCGGGTTGGCGCGACGAGCACCCGCGGACCGCCCCGGTCGGGAGCTGCGCCGCCAACGGGCTGGGCATTTACGACATGGGGGGCAACGTGCGCGAGTGGGTCGAGGACTGGTACACGGATGCCGTGCTGGAAAGGCACCGTCAGGGCGGCGCGCCAGACGAGGGGTTTTCGGCCACCCTGTTGCAGGCGATTGGCAAGGGTGACGTCCTGCGGGTGATCCGTGGGGGAGGCTGGCGCCTCTCGGCGGGTGCGGCCCTGACCTCGGCGTACCGACTGATGGGCGAACCCGAAGAGAGAGATGTCGGGGTGGGGTTCCGTTGCGCGATTGTGGCGCCTTCGGTATTTGGCGTGGCTGAGGCAGCGCCGGCGCCGGGGGAATCCGTGGGGGAGCCTGCCCCGCCGATGGAGGGACTGTCGAACGCGGCCCCGGCAGTGGTGCCGGGTGGGACGAACATGGTGGCGGAGCCGGTACCGGTGGCGCCGCCGGATGCGCTAACGCCGGAAGAGGAGGCCGAGGTCGATGCGATCGTCGCGCCACTGCGCGAGTCCCATGCCTCGGGCAGGCAATCCTCTGCCGACCGGATCGCCAAGTATGTCGCGGAGTTGGAGGAGTTGGAGAAGCGGGTGGCGGCGCGCGGCGACCTGGACGGTGCGCTCGCGGTGCGGCGGGAACGGGAAGCATGGGCCGCCGGGCAGGCCACCCCGAAACCGGAGAGCTCGGCGCGCATGCCTTCGGAATTCCATAACCTGCGCTACTTCGTGGACCGGGATCTGGGTTTCATCGCGAGCCGGACGGAGGCTGCGGTGAAGAGGGAGATCGGCAGGGCCGCGCCGGCGCTGCGTTTGATCGAGTTGAGGCTGACGCGTGCGGCGAGGCTGGAGGCGGCGCTCAAGGTGCGGGAGCTCGCGACCAAGATCGAGAAGGGCGAGGTGCCGGGGTCGGAGGGCGATGCCATCGCGCCGGTCAAACCGGTGTCGCTCTCGCCTATCGTGACGGCGACGCTGGCCGCCGCCACGCGGGACAAGCCGTTCGAGAATTCTCTCGGGATGAAGTTCGTGCCGGTCAAGGGGGTAGGGGTTTTGTTCAGCGTGTGGGAGACGCGGGTGCAGGACTTCGATGCGTTCGTGAAGGACGCGGGATATGCATGGACGGGGACGGCGCCGTTTGAGCAGGGTCCGGACCATCCGGTGGTGATGGTGAGTTGGGAGGACGCCGTGGCGTTTTGCGCGTGGCTATCGAAGAGGGAAGGGCTCGAATATCGGTTGCCGACCGATGCCGAGTGGGACGCGGCGGTGGGCAAGGAGAAGTTCCCCTGGGGCGACGAGGTTCCTCCCCCGGGCCGCGTTGAGAATCTTGCCGGCGACGAGGTGCAGGCGATCCTGGGGAAGGATGCGAAGGTCAAGAGGCGGGGGTTCGAGGATGATCATCCGCGAACCGCGCCGGTCGGGTATTACAAGGCGAACCGGCATGGGCTCTACGACATGGGGGGCAACGTGCGCGAGTGGGTGCAGGATTGGCTGACCGAGGAGACCTATCGGCTCCATCTGGCCGGCGGGGGTCATCCGCTGCCAGATGGGGATGAAAAGGCGATGGCCGCGATCCGGGCGGGCAACGTTTTGCGCGTGGTGCGCGGGGGTGCGTGGCGGCTGTCGAGTGTCTATGCGGCCTCCGCCGGGCGGGGTGGGCTGGAGCCCGGCGAGCGGTCGGACATCGTGGGATTTCGGTGCGTGCTGGCGCTGCCCACCCCATAGGGTTCGGGCGGGAAAGGGCCGGGGGAATCGGCCGGACAAAGTCCGGCGGATTCCTGACTTGAAGCTTCACCCTCGGTTGGCGCCTCTCTCAGAGATGCCCTACAGAATCTGTGGGTCGCCTGTGCCAGGCGGCAGCGGCTGCCGAGGTTCCAAAGGAGTGATGCGGCGCGTCCGCGCGCCGACGGCGAAGCTCGCCGGCAATTCACTCCCGCAGGGTGATTCTGGCGAAGGCGAGCGGAGGGAGGTCGGTCGACCAACCTGCGTCGCGTGGGGTGACAGAGAGAGGGAGGATCGCGGCGTGCGCGGCGGAGGTGGCAGGGACGAGGGCGATGGCCTCGATGGGCCGGAAACCGCGCGCATCGATTCGCAGGGGGATCGGGTGGTGAGAGTATCGGTTGGCGGCGAAGACCGTGATTTCGTCGCGGGCGGGGTTGGCGCACGCGAGGGCGGCCACGGCCAGCGAGGCGCACTCGGTGGCCAAGACCCGGTGACCGGCGCGCGCGCCCAAAAGGCGGAGCGCGTGATAGGCGGGGCGCGGCTCGTTGGTCGTCGAATCGAGCATCTCGCGGTAGCCGGACTTGCCGACGGAGGGGTACCGCATCGGCCAGTAGTTGGCCAGGTCCACTCCTGCGTCAAGGTAGCTCATCGCCATCTCGGCGATGGTGACGCCGTGCTCGGCGGGCGAAAGGACGGCGGTCTTGTTGGCGTTCCACTCCGTGAGCGCGATGGGAATCCCTCTGCCGAGACGCTTGGCGAGGAAGGCGTCGAGTTCTTTGACATGTTCTCCCGGGCGGACGGGGGTCGCAGGTCCGACACCGAATCGGGCACGCGTGGGATCATACCGATGGATGATGGCGAAGTCGAAGTGGCCTCCGGCGATGTCGCAGACCGTGGGCCACCAGGCGGGGCCGGGGGAGGGGCGCTTTGCAAAAGGGCGGTCCTTCTGCTTCAGCTGTGCGCGCGGCGCGGCGCGGGCCTGAGCCAAGCCATCGGGCGTCAGGTTGTCCAGGAAGGCGGTGTGGTCTGGGCCGAATGGCCCGAGGGCCCCGACGAGGATCGATGGGTCCACCGCTTTCATGGCGGTGGAGAAACGGGCCACGGCGCGGGCGTATTCTTCGGCCCGGAGGGGGTGACGGGTGCCGGCCAAGTCCGATTCGTTTCCGATCTCCCAGTACCGGACCGCGCAACCTTTTTCGACATTGCTGTAGCGCACCCAATCGGCGGCCTCGCGGATCGCGGAGTCCAAGTCGCCTCTCAGGAATCCCGATTCGAGATTGACGACACAGATGGCCTCGGCGCCGATCTGGTCGCGCCACGCGATGAACTCGTCGAAGCCCAGCTTGTCGGGGCCATCCTTGAACGGGAAGTCCTTGGTGTTATCGAGGGTATTAGATCGCCAGTGGAAATTGTCGGCGACCTCTCCTCCGGGGAAGCGCATCAGGCCACAGGGCAAACCCTTGAGCGCCGCGGTGATTTGCCCGTCCGCGCGCGAGGCGTCGTCCTCGATCCAAAAGAGGGTGTTCACCCCGAAGAAACGGGGGTCGATTCGGTGGCCCGGCCGATCGGGGTGGACCGTTATGGTGGCGGTGAGGGCGGCGCGGGCGCGCTCCGGGGAGAGGGGGAGGAGGGTGGCGCCGTCGAACATGGCCCGCCCGGCGAAGGCGCCGCGGTTTTCTCGGCCGGCGCCGAAGAGTTGGATTTTGACGCGACCGTCGGGGGGCGGTTCGAATACAACCCTGAGCGTGGCCCACTTCCCATCGGCCGTGGTTTCGGCATGGGCCAGCGTCTGCCATTGCGAGTTCGCGACCCGCAGCCCCGGCCGGAGGCCCTGGCCTTCGGCCATGGCGCTGACGGAGGCCTCGTAGACCGCGTTGGTGGGAAGCAAGACGTCCTGATCGAGGTGGGAACTGTTGGCGCCGGGCGGTGCCGAGAAAACCACGTGACCCCCTCCGCGGGATCCGGTCGCGTTTCCTTGCGAGAATGCGCCTGGCGGGCCTTGGGCTCGCCACGGCTTGATGCCCGCTTCGAAATCGCCGTTCAGCAGCCGGTTGGGCAAATCCGCAGCAAGGGGGGGTGCGAGCGGCAGGATCGTTGCGGCCAGCAAGAGATAGCGCATCGCACCCTTGTATAGGCGGGCGATCTGTTTACAAGAACGGCCATGGCCTGGCGGCGATTCCTTATTTTGGGGTTTGCGATCCTCGTGAATTCCGCAGGCGTGACGGTGGCCGAGAACCCAACTCCAAACGTTGTCTTCATGATGGCGGACGATCTGGGTTGGGCGGACGTGGCTTTCCATGGGGGCAATGTGCCGACCCCGAATCTGGATCGGCTCGCGAGCGACGGGGTGGAACTGGTGCGGCATTATGTCGCGCCAGTGTGCAGTCCCACCCGGGCCGGGTTGATGACGGGTCGGTTCTGGAGTCGATTTGGGGTCACCAACCCGCAGAACGAGCGCGCGTTGCCCTGGGACACGGTGACGTTGCCGCGGGCGCTCAAGTCGGCGGGTTACGAGACGTGCATTACGGGGAAGTGGCATCTCGGTTCCAAGCCAGAGTGGGGGCCGAATCATTTCGGCTTTGATCATTCGTACGGTTCTCTCGCTGGCGGGGTCGGGCCCTGGGACCATCGTTACAAGCTGGGAGGATTTAGCGTGACCTGGCACCGCGATGGTGAGTTGATCGAGGAGCCTGGGCATGTCACCGACCTTATCGCGCAAGAGGCAATCCGATGGATCGAGGGCCGGGGTGATCGGCCGTTTTTCCTCTACGTGCCTTTCACGGCAGTCCATCTGCCGATCAAAGAGCCTCCCGAGTGGCTGGATCGCGTGCCGGGGAGCATTTCTGGGGATGTGGAGCGGCACTACGCGGCATGTGTCATGCATCTGGATGATGCCGTGGGCCGGATCATCGCGGCGGTCGAGCGGGCGGGCAAACGTGAGCGCACCCTGATCGTATTCACCAGCGACAATGGCGGCAGCACCGCCGAGAACAACGACACGAAGTATCCGGCAGACAACTACCCCATGGGCCGTCTGACGGGAGACAATCGGCCGCTCAGGGGCCAGAAGGGCGATCTCTACGAGGGAGGAATCCGGGTTCCGACGGTCGCGAGTTGGCCCGGCCGACTACCGCCCGGCCGAATTGAGACACCCGTCCACATCGTTGATTGGATGCCCACTCTCTGCGGGCTGGCGGGGTGCGCTCCCAGGGAGGATCTTCGGTGGGACGGGAGGGATATTTGGCCGTTGATCTCTGGGGCGGGGACCATCGGGAGGCGGGTCCTTTATTGGGCCAGCCCCGGCTTTCGCGCGCGGGCCGTGCAGGAAGGTGAATGGAAGTTGCTCGCGCGGGGCGCGGGCGGCACGGCCAAGATAGAACTCTACAACCTGGCCGATGATCCCGGTGAGCGAAAGGATCTCGCGGCGGAAATGCCCCGCAAACTCGAGGAACTGCGCCGGAAGCTCGACGAGATCTCTGCGGCGGACCGAGACGCCATGGCGCGGGACTGATTGGTGCGGGGCCGGCAGGGCCGGTGGGTCTATTGGGCCATCTGGGCGCCGGAATCGGCGCCCTGTTTGGCCTTCTCCACGGCGTCCTGTATGGCGGGCCGCAATTTGACCTGGAGCATGGCGGCGAACTCGGTTTTCTCGTCGATGGCGATGACATCGTCGAGCGCGGCGAGGGCGGCCGCGTGATTCTCCTCGCGCCCGTGGATCTTGACCTTCAGGTAGGCGACCTGCTGGCGGATGAGGCTCTCGGCATCGGCGTGCTCTTTGAGCCAGGCATCGATTTCGTCGAGGGCGGCGGCGGTCTTGTCTCCGGTGATCATGGGGCCGACCTTCTCCATGAGGGGGCCGGCGATGCGCTCGAACTTCTCTTGGAGCGCGAGGGTGGCGCGGCGTGCGCCGTGGGCCTCGCGGGCATCCGCGAGGCCACGCTTGAAGCCTAGGGTATCGGCGGTGTCGATCGCGGCGATCGCGTCGAGCTCGGGGCCGTAGAAGGCGACCTGCATGGGCGGGGCGATGGGGCCGAGGCCCTCGGCCAGCAGGCGCGCCCGGTCCATGCCCTGGGCAGACTGTGCCTTGGCGAAGGCGGCATCGCGGGCGACGCGCCTCTGTCGCAGATCCCGAAGGTGGGCGACGTAGGCTTCTGGCCCCCCCTCCTGATATCCGGTCTGGGCGTACGGGCGTCCTTCGGCGTCGGCCAGGATGATCGTCGGATAACCCTCGATCCCGTATTGCTGGGAGAGCCTTTCGTTCTGGGCGCGGATGGCGGGGGTGATGGAGGTCTGATCCCTCGGGAAGTCGATCTTGACCAGGACGAAATCCTTTGGTGCGGCGTCCTGAAAGGCCTCTTGGGAGAAGACCTCCTGCTCGAGGCGGATGCACCACCCGCACCAGTCGGAACCGGTGAAGTCGAGCAAGAGATCCAATTTCCCCTTTGCCGCGGAGGTCTTGGCGGCATCCATGTCTTGAAACCATCGGGCGTCACTGGCGGCCAGGGAGAGGGTGAAGGCGAGGAGGGCCGGGAGGGGTGCGAGCGTTTTCAGAATTCGCATAGAGGCGTAAGGATCGGCGACTTCTGGCGTGCCGCAAGTGTGATGCCTAGGAAAAATTGCGTGGGGGATGAAGCCCGGAGGGGCCTCGCCACGGGCGTTTGGTCGCGTTTCGAATTTTCGAGCCGACGGCGTCCTGGGGAGGGCCATCAATTCCCGAAAAGAGTGGGGGGTGCGCGTTTTGGCGCCTCAAGCGTCAGGGGGCGCCCTTTGGCCCGTCGTAATCGTAGCCGAACCAGTCAATGTCGAGATGCCCGGCTTCCGCGGTGTCGTTCCAGCAGTAGAACCCGAGGCGGTCGCCCTTCCACCGGCCAAAGATCAACGGAAACTCCGGCCCGAAATCGCTCCAAGTGGTGCCGTCGAGGCTGAATGCGTAGCGTGCCATCGGCCCCACGATGGTCGTGCGGATGAAGAGGGTGTCGCCGGGAAGTTCGGGACCATCGGTGATCTTGCCGTTGTGGTTGAACTCGAGGCGGCGTTCACCATTGGGGCCGACGCGGACGCCGAGCAGGACGAATTGTCCGGAGTGATGGCAGAAGCCGGCGCGCATGCCGGGCCTGGCGCCGGCGAGATCCAGTTTGGCAGTGGCCTCGCCGCGGGTGGTGCCCATGAGTCGCTGGGAGATGGTGTTGGCGGCATTCCAGAAGCCGCCCTGGGCCACCGGGATGCTGGCCTTCAGCCGGAGCCAACCCGGGCGCTCTGCCAGGGACCAGTGGCTGTCCTTGGGATTGTGGTGCCATTGCCATTGGGGGCCGAGGGCTGGTGCGTCGAAGGAGTCGTCGGTCTGGGGTGCCGTTATCGGGAAACCATCGATCGGTTTCTTGTGGTGGAGGACGGTGTTGCCGATGCCGTTGCCGTCGGGGTCGGTGCCCATGACGGGCCAGCCATCCTCCCATCGGACCGGGATCAGGTGCTGGGGTCGTCCGCCGTAGGAGGCGCCGCCCTTGCGGCCGCCGCTGCGCTCGTCCTCTTGCACGAGTTGGTGTGAATACCACCACGAGCCATCCGGCGCCTGGACCAGCGCGCCCTGGCACGCGGGGCGGTTCACGCCGTTGCCCATCTCCATGACAATCCGTTCCTCGAACGGCCCGTATGGCGAGGGGCCCCGGAGCACGAGCTGTTTGCGATCGCGATGCCCGGTGCCGGGGTGCGGCATCCATTGGATCAGGAAGATGTACCAGGTGCCTCCCCGCTTGTAGATCTTGGCGGCCTCGGCGCCGGTGCCGCGATAGATGCCCTTGCCCTGGTCGGCGAGAGAAAGCCCGTCCCAGGCCATCCGGAACAAGCGGGTTTCGCTCTCGTGGGTATCTTTAAGCTCGGGGGTCTTTCCGTAGTTGCAGATCAGATAGGCCTGGCGGGTCTCATCGTCCCAGAAGACCGCCGGATCGGTCCAGTTCTCCCTGGCCAACATGAGCTTGGCCTCCGTCCAGGGGCCGCGGATGTCCTTTGCGGTCGAGACGTAGAGGCCGTGCTTGGCATCGATGAAATAGCAAAACCAGGTGCCATCGTGGAAGGCGAGGTCGCCGGCCCAGACGCCAAAGGCGGAACCGCGCATCTGGTCCCAGTGGTATCGCGGATGCCAGGTGAGCTTCTCGAAGACATGGCCGATCAGCCTCCAATTCACCAGATCGCGGGATTCGGCGATGGTCATCCCGGGTGCGTAGTGCATCGAGGAAGTGATGAGGTAGTAGGTGTCGCCGGCGCGCTCGATATCGACGTCGGGGTAATCGGCATTGAGGATGGGATTGCGGTAAGTCCCGTCGCCCTGGTCGCCCCAGGAGCCGGTCCTTGGCGCGCCGGGGTGGGGTGCGCGGCCGTCGGACGCGGCGGCCGGAGGCACGGCGATGACGCCGGAAACGAGGGTCATCAGGATCGTCGCGGCAATGGGATGGCTCGTCATAGAAACGCCCGGTGAGGCACCGGTGAGAACGATATCGCCTGGGCCGGCGTCGGAAATGCATTTCTTTTGCGCCCGTGGCGAGGGCCCGGATTGACTTGGCGCTTTCGTTGGGACGATGCGGCGGGTACAAAGAAGGGATGTGGCAGCAGGGCTACGCGCCAGTGTGGGACAGCGTGGGCTGGTCGGCGCTGGTGGCGTCGTCCCCGCTGGTGGCGCTGCTGGTGCTGCTGGGTGTGATGCGGCGACCGGCGTGGGTGTCGGCGCTGCTGGGGCTGGTGGCGGCGGCGCTGGTGGCGGTGCTGGTCTATGGGATGCCCGTGGCGCTGGCGGCGTCAGCGGCGGGGCTGGGCGCGGTGTTTGGGATGTTTCCCATTGGCTGGGTGGTGTTCAACGCGATCCTCTTGTACCGGATCACGGTGGAGACGGGGCAGTTCGAGATCGTCAAAGATTCGGTGGGGGGCATAACGGATGACCGGCGGCTGCAGGCGTTGCTGATCGCCTTTGCGTTCGGGGCATTCATCGAGGGGGCCGCGGGTTTCGGGACGCCGGTGGCGGTGGCGGCGGCAATGCTGACGGGCCTGGGATTTTCGCCATTCTACGCGGCGGGGATCTGCCTGCTGGCGAACACGGCGCCCGTGGCTTTTGGCTCGATCGGCACACCGATCCTGACGCTGGGGACAGTGACCGGGCTTCCGGTCGATCAACTGAGCGCGAAGGTGGGGCAACTCTGCGCGCCCGTGAGCCTCTTCATCCCGGCGTATCTCCTGGCCGTAATGGGTGGGTGGCGGGCGCTCAAGGGCGTGTGGCCCGCGGCGCTCGCGTGCGGCGGATCCTTCGCGGCGATGCAGTTTTTCGTGTCGCGGCACATCGGGCCGCAGCTGACGGATATCCTGGGTTCGCTGGCGGCGATGGGTGCGCTATTGGCGCTGATGCGATTCTGGCGACCGGCGGACGCTTTCGACCTGGAGGGGCATCACGCGGTCGAGGGCGGGGAGGTGAGGCGCCACGCGGGCCCCGTGCTGCTTCGGGCCTGGGCCCCGTACGCGGTCTTGGTGGTGATGGTGCTGGCCTGGGGTTTGGGCAAGGGTTGGCTGGGGCGGGCGAGCGTGGCGGTCCCATGGCCGGGATTGCACGGGTGCATCGAGCGAGTGCCCCCGGTGGTGGCTTCGCCAACGGCCTATCCGGCGGTCTACCAATTCGAGTGGCTCGCGGCATCGGGGACGGCGTGCCTTTTTGCGGCGCTCGTTTCTGCGGCGCTGCTGGGGATGCGCCCCGCCGCACTGGGCGGGGTGATCGTCGCGACCGCGCGCCAACTGGCGCTGCCCATGGTGACGATCGCCTCGGTGCTTGCGCTGGCTTTCCTGATGAATTATTCGGGCGCGACGGCGACGCTGGGGCTCGCGTTCGCGATGACGGGCCAGGCATTCCCGTTCTTCAGCGCGTTGCTCGGGTGGCTAGGCGTCTTCCTGACCGGGAGCGACACCTCGGCGAACGCCTTGTTTGGGAACCTTCAGGCGGTCACGGCCGGGACGCTCGGCATCGACCCGGTCCTGATGGCGGCGGCCAACTCCAGCGGTGGGGTGATGGGCAAGATGATCAGCCTGCAGAGCATCGCGGTCGCCGCCGCGGCGACTGGCATGGCGAGCTCGCAGGAGGGCAAATTGTTCCGGTTCACCCTGGGCCACAGCATCCTGCTGGCGGCGATCATCGGGCTGGTGACGCTGCTCAACGCGAGCCTCTGACTCGAAAATTGGGTCGCGACGTAGGCTGCGCCTTGGCGCACGCTGCCGAATCGAACGTCCGTGTGCGCCAAGGCGCAGCCTACCATTTTCCGCCCCGGTGGTGCCCCGCGTGCTGGGCACGGGATCTAGCCAGAAACTTCATTGCCGAGAAACCTAGGGTTCAATCCATAACACGCTAGCAGCAAGAGTGTTGAATCAATCCAGGATCCGGACTGCGCCGGGCCGCACTCTTTGGGGTGTGCAAGTCCGACGTGCGCCTTCCAAGGCGGCCCCGGACGAGCGCTGGACAGCGAACCGCACCTCGCGCTCAGGACGCTTCGAAGGCTGCAGTCAGACTGCCGCAGTCCAAGGCGGGGGAGCGCGGACTTTTGGAGTGCGGCGGCAACGACGCCGCTTTGTCGTCCGGCGGAGCCGGGAGCGGCCGCCGAGGCCCACGCCGCGTTCCACGCGGGGCTAAAGCGGTGTCGCCGCCCCTGGCGGGGCTCTGCCACCGCAGTCCAAGGTTCGCGTCCCGCGCGCGGCGCCCATT
This sequence comes from uncultured Verrucomicrobiales bacterium, assembly GCA_964651705.1. Taxonomy (GTDB): domain Bacteria; phylum Verrucomicrobiota; class Verrucomicrobiia; order JADLBR01; family JADLBR01; genus JADLBR01. Next base: position 29,627 of record CAZYWZ010000019.1, on the reverse strand, counting down.
GGGGCTGCATGCAGCACAGGGATGCCGACTCGCCTTGGGGAGTTTCCACAGGAATGACGCGGCGCGCCCCCGCGCCGGCGGCGGGGCTGGGCCAGAAACTTCCCCCCGGTGGCGTCTGGCACAGACGCCCTACAATTTTTGTAGGCCGCCTGTGTCGGGCGGCAGGGGTGTGAACTCGCCCCGTGGCGGGGTGGGGGACCGACGGGGAGCGCGAATCGAGGAACAATTCGAAACTCATCGTGACTTACAATGGGCGGCGGGATGTCTCGAAATGGAACAACGTCGGACAATTTTGGGGTTCTTTGGCGCAGATGGATGAAAGTTTGTGGAGGATGGGAGGGGGATGTGGCATAGTGTTGCCTATGATCGGCCTGAGCCCGGAGACGTTCGAATTGCGGTGCGAGAAGCTGGGGTTGAAGCTGGCGGATTTTGAGGAGACGTTTGCACGATCCTCTGGGCCCGGGGGTCAGAACGTGAACAAAGTGTCGACGTCGGTGACGATGCGGCATTATCCAAGCGGGTTATCGGTGACGGTTCGGGATTCGCGGTCGCAGGCATTGAACCGTGCGATCGCGCGGCAGAGGATCTTGCGCGCGGTGGTGCACCGGATGCACGAGGCGGCGTTGCGGTTGCGGAAGGACTTGGAGAAGGTGAGGCGGAGGAATCGGCCGCGGCCGGCGGGATTGAAGCGGCGGCTGGTGGAATCGAAGCGGCGGCGGTCCGTGGTGAAGGCGGGGAGGGCGCGAGTATTTGCGGAGTGAGTGGCGCGGGAATGGAAAGGCGGGTGCGCGCGTGCGGGGGGTTGGTGGTTGGGGCCGCGGCGGCTTGGGTATTTTTGCTGGGGTGTCTGGGGGTTTTCGGCGCGGGTGAATCGGGGCGGCGGGAGGCTTTGCTTCGCGCGGCGGAGGATGGGGCGATAGGGGAATTGGCGATGGGATTGCGGGACGGGAATGCGGTGGTGCGCCGCACGGCGGCGAGGCTATTGGCGGTGAGCGGGGTGGCGGCGGAAGGGGCGCTTGTGGAGGGGTTGGGTAACGGCGATGCCCTGGTGCGACGGACGGCGCTACGGGCGCTTTGCGGGATGCGTCCTGAGGGGGCACTGGGGTGGGTGGAGCGCGCGCTCGCGGACCGGGACGCGGCGGTGCGCCGGGTGGCGGTGGATTGGCTGATCGCTCGAGAGCCACGTGGGGAGAAGGAAACATCGCTACTGTTGGCGGCGAGGGGAGACGCCGATTCGGCGATCCGCGAGGTCGCGGCGGCCGCGCTGTTCCCCTTCTATCGGGAGAACATCTCCTTGCGGGACCGGAAGGATTACGATCACGACGTGCGGGTGGCGCGGGTGGTGGAATTGCCACGGGGCGGTTGGGGGTTTCGGCTGGATCCGGGAGACGTGGGTCATCTGCGGGGTTGGTTTTTGGAGAAGGGGGCCGGGGGAGGCTGGGGCGGGATCGAGGTGGGTAAGAGCTGGGAGGATCAGGGACACGCGTATGACGGCGTGGGGTGGTATCGGCTGGCGTTTGAGGCGCCGGCGAAGCCGGCTAAGATGGCCGCGGTGGATCTGGCGTTCGACGGGGTAGACGAGGCGGCGTGGGTATGGGTTAACGGTGAATTCGTCGGGGCGCATGACTTGGGAAAGGCGGGATGGAATCGGGCGTTCCGGCTCGACGTGAGCTCAGAGATCCGCTGGGGGGCGAAGAACTGCCTGGTGGTGCGGGTGCATGATTCGGGGGCGGCGGGCGGGATCTGGAAGCCGGTGCGGATCGAGGTGTTGGAGTGAGGGCTTGGAGCCGATGGGTGGTAATGTCGCTGGCCCTGGCCATAGGGCCGGACGATCTGGCGGCCGAAGGGCCACAGCCATGGCAAGTGCCGTATGCGGGGGCGGAGGCGACGGGTGTCGCGGTGCTGGCCTACTGGGATTTCGGGGCCGGGAGGTCTGGGGAGGATGCCTCGGGGAGGGGGCATGCGCTTGCGGTCCGCGGGCGGGCGCGGTTCGGGGACGGCGGGGTGGGGGGTGGCGGTTGTCTCGAGTGTTTCCGGACCGGGGAGGAACGCGGGCAGGGCGGCGGGGCGATGGCCAAGCGCGTGGCTTCGCTGAGCCCGTCGGGGCCCTTCACGATCGAGATGTGGATCCGTGCGAAGGAGGATCTGTCCGGCGAGAGATCGGTGTGGCTGTTGGACAAGAAGTATCTCGATTATCACAAGGATGGGGCCGACGCGCACCGCGATTACTGCCTGAAACTGGCGCCGGCATCTGGGGGAGGGTGGCGACTCGTGGCGCAACTGGGATTCGGGGAGGATTCGGCGGATTTTGGCTCTGGCGGGTTTGATCTTATCCCCGGGGAGTGGGTGCACGTGGCGTTCGCCTATGACGGGGCGGGCGGCGGGCGATTTTTTGTGAATGGGCGCGATCTCGGAGGTGCCACGCATCCGGGTCGCGGGGCGGTGAGTCCGGGGAAGCGGGATCTGGTGATCGGCGACAGGATCGGGAGCAATCATGCGAGTTTCTCTGGTTGGATCGATGGAGTGAGGCTACTGGCGCGGGCCGAAGTATTTCGCACGGGGCGGCTGGAGATCGAGCGGGGGGAGGGGAGGTGGGCTTTTCGGAGGATGGAGCCGGGAGCGGCGCTGGGCTTCCGGGTGTGCAACCAGACGGGCGAGGGGCTTTCGGATTGCACGGCCGTGCTTTCAATCGACGGGTTTGGCCCAAAGAAGGAGGTGCGGATGGGTGTGCTTGAGCCTGACGCGGTCCGGACCGTGGGGATGGGGGTCGATGCCTCGTTGCGCCCGGGGAGATATGCGGGACGGGTTTTGGTCACGGGCCGCGCTGGCGAGCGGATGCATCGCGGGGAGTTGCCCGTGGAGGTGGCGATCGCGCCGCGGCCGGTGCCGGGGAGGATGCCGGTTGTGATGTGGGGGACGGGGGAACTCGATCGAGTGAAGGGGATCGGCTTCACGCACCAGATCCAGGGGCTGGCCGACTATGCGGCGATATGGGCGGCGGAGGGGCAGGCGGATCCGTTGTCGGGTGATCGGCTGTCTGAGGCGCGGCGGAAGTTGGACGAGCATTTGGCCGAGGGGATCGGGGTGGTGGCGACCCTGTCGCCAGGGCATTGGCTGCAGGATCATGCGGCACTGGGGCCGAAGTTTGCGCGGATCGATCGGGCGGGAAAGGGCGGCGACAAGCCGAGCCTCTGCGCGCAGTTTGCCGAAGTGCCCGCCTTCTCGCGGCGCACGGGGGAGTCCGTGGGCAAAACGTTTGGCGGGCATCCCGCGCTGGAGGCGGCCCTCATCAACACGGAGGTGCGGGACCGGACGCGGCCCTGTTTTCACCCGCATGACCTGGATGCGTTCCGGCGCGCGACTGGCCATGACGTGCCCGGGGAGATCCGGGATCGCGCGGGAGTGAGGTGCACGACGCTGCGGGGTTTTCCCGGCGACCGCGTGGTGGCGGACGGGGATCCTATCCTGGAATACTATCGATGGTTCTGGCGCGAGGGGGATGGTTGGAATCGCACCCACACGGCGGTTTGCGAGGGACTCGATGCGGGCGGGGCCGCGGCAGCGTGGACATTTTTCGATCCCGCGGTGCGCGTGCCGCCGATCTGGGGCAGCGGTGGCGGGGTGGATGTGATCTCGCAATGGACCTATAGCTATCCGGACCCGATCAAGATGGGGCAATCGTGCGACGAGTTATTCGCGATGGCCAAGGGCAGTCCGGGCCAGCGCGTGATGAAGATGACCCAGATCATCTGGTATCGGAGCCAGACCGCGCCGGAGTTGCCGAAGGAAGAGTCCGCCCGGGTCGCCTGGGAGAAGGAGATCCCGGACGCGCGGTTCATCACGATCGCGCCGGATCACTTGCGCGAGGCGTTCTGGTGCAAGCTCGCGCGCCCCGTCCAGGGGATCATGTACCACGGGTGGGGGTCTCTGGTGAAGGCGGAGCACGGCGGCTATCGGTTCACGAACCCGCAGACCGCCGAGGTTCTCTCGGGCCTGATCCGCGATGTGGTCGAACCTCTCGGCCCGACGCTGGTGGCGGTTCCGGATCGAAGGGCCGACGTCGCGCTTCTGGAGAGCTTCGCGTCACATGTCTTCGCCGGGCGCGGGACCTTTGGCTGGGGCCATAAATGGGAGGCCGACGCGCATCTCGTCCTTCAGTGGGCGCAGCTCCAGCCCGAGATCGTGTATGAGGAAACGATCGTGAGAGATGGGCTGGGGGGGTTCAAGGTGCTGGTCCTTCCTGGGTGTGACGTCCTTCCCCGCGGGGTTGTCGCGCGCATCGAGGCCTTCCAGCGGAAGGGCGGGATCGTGGTGGGCGATGAATTCCTGTGCCCCGCGATCTGCCCCGACATCGTGGTCCCGAGCTATGCGCGCACCGGCGCGCCCGACAAGGACAAGGCAGAACTGCAACGACGCGCCGCCGCGCTGCGCGAGGAACTGGATCCCTTCTACGTTCGCTTCGCCGAATCGGATAACCCCGATGTGGTGCTCCGGTGCCGGCGGGCGGGGGAGGGGGATTACATTTTTGCGATCAACGACCGGCGCGGGTTCGGGGACTACGTTGGGCAGCACGGGAAAGTGATGGAGCGTGGCCTCCCGGCGAAAGCGAGGGTGACGGTCCGGCGGGCGGGGGCCATCGCCTACGATCTGCTTTCGCGCGGGGAGGTGGCGACCGCAACAGCGGGCGGGGGCGTGTCGTTCGACGTGTCGCTCGGGCCGGGCGAGGGGCGCGTGTTTCTGATGCTGCCGGGGCGCATCGAGGCGGTGAAGGTAGAGGCGAAACCCACGGTGTCCTTGGGTGGACGGGCGGCGATCCGCGCGGTCGTGACCGGCGGGGGGGGCGGATCAGCCGGGGCCGTCATTCCTTTGAGGTTGGAGATCGTGGATGCGCGCGGTCGGCCCGCGGAGTTCTCGGGTCACTATGCCGCGATCGAGGGCGAGGCGCGTGTGACGCTCGACATCGCGCCGAATGATGCCCTCGGTGCATGGACGGTGAAGGCCACGGAACTGGCATCTGGCCGGAGTGGGAGCGCCGAGTTCGTGGTGGGGGAGTGACGGGAGGGTGCGGTAGATCGACCCGCGAGCGTGTCAGAGGGGCACCTCATCCAGGGTGATCTGGGCGGTGCGGGCCGCCTTGGCATCGGCATCCCAGACTTCGAGGCAAAGGGTGTCGCCTGGCGCGTGGGATTGCAGGATTTCAATGATCTGGTGGCGATACCGGACCGACGTGCCATCGACACTGACGATGACGCTCTCGCGGGTGAGGCCGGCCCTTTCGGCGGCGCCGCCCGGTTCGAGGGGAACGGTAACGATACCCTCCAGCCCTTTGGGCAACCGCCGGAGGAAGCCGGTTGGCTGTGACCAGATCTCCTCAAGACCGCATCCCATGGTGGCGCGCGGGATGCTGGCCCTGGTGGCCAGGAGGTGGGCGATGGCATCGGGGGGCGCGACGATCGCGAGACCCGATGACGCGGTGCCCTGATTCACGAAACCGGATTGGTTGCCGACGACGCGGCCTTTCGTGTCGAGCCATGGCCCGCCGGAGACGCCGGGAGGGGCCGGGGCGGCAACCAGGTAACAGCGCGTTGGCCACCGGAGGTGATCGTAGTAATTATAGGTCGTTTCCGCGCGCGCGACCTGCCCGCCGATCGCGATGCCATGGCGGAACTGGGCCATCCCGTAAAGTCGTACGGGCGAACCGGCGGGAGGTGCCGATGACACGACCCTCAAGAACGGGGGCGGATCCGGGAGCCCGGGTACCACGAGGAGCCCGAGGTCGTGTCCGGGATCGATGCCGACGAAGCGCGCGGGGTATCGGCCGCGACCCGGCCACAAGATCTCGAGGGTCCCGTCCCTCTTGCGAATGGTATGGCCGGCGGTGATCACGTGGCCCTCCGCGTCGGCGAACCATCCCGATCCCTCGAGCCGGCCGTCCACCAGAACCTCCACGCAGGCCTCCCTGGCGGAACGCAGGGGATCGCGGCGACCGATGAGGGCACGACCCGAGACGACGATGAAGATCGCCAGGAGCGCGAACAGGAAAATCTTTGAAACCGATGCGCGGGCGCTCATGGGGACTCCGCGCACACGCCTACCTTACCATCGGCCCCGATAGGTGCCTACTTCTTCTTCCCCGACTTTGCCTTCTTGGCGGGAGCCGCCGGGTCCGGGACGTCCCGCATCGTCATCTTCAGGCCGAGGCCCTTGGGCGGCGGGTCGTGGACGGGATGGCCGAGGTGGCCGTAGTTAAAGCCGACCTTCCTGGGATCGTTGGGATCGGGCGTGATCGGCAGATACGTCAGTTTGAATTCGCCGGCCTCCTTGTCCTTGGCCTCGATCTTGACCGACCGTTGTTCTGCCAGTCTTGCGAAGAGGGCGTCGAGTTTCTCGGCATTCTGCGAATACTCCGGGATGGAGAAGGCGATGTGTACGGCTTCGGCGCCGTTGTCGAGCATGGTCTGGGCGATCAGGTGGCTGGCGATGACGTGCGTGTCGAATGCCACGCGCACGTAGCCGCTGGAGGGCGAGAGTTCCGTGACCTCCGAGACGCTGGGCAATCCCTTGATGGCGTCGATGATCTTGTTGGCTCCGATCTCGGTCTTGACGCCATCGACGTTGAACGTCTTCACCACGGGGTGTGGGTCGAGGGCTTTCTTGGCGGGTTCGGCGGCGTGGGCCGGGAGGGCGAGGCAGGCGATCAGGGCTGGGACGAATGGGCGGATCCGCATTGTGTGGCTTCCTCTCTGGTTGGTTTCGGTGGCCATCGGTTCGGGCGACGGTCGCTCGGGGCGGCGTGCGTCGGGGGTTCAGGCAAGTCGCCAGATTATGGTTCTGGCCTCGGCTGGGGTCAACGCAGGAAATGGCATCAGAAAATCCATCTTGGCCAAAGTATGAATGTGTGTTGAAGGAATGGGACGGTGGGGAATCGGGGTCAAGGTGGGGCTGGAGACTTTCATTTAGGCGCGTAGAGTGGGGGGGGTGGAGGCGGGGGCGAGGGATGCGGTCAGTGGAGCCGGAAGCGATTGGCGATGTCATCTGGTTGCGGTCGATCGAGGAGTGCGATCGGCGCGGTGAGGTGTTGCCGTTCGAGGCGCGCGAGGCAGCATCGTGCGGTGCGGCGGAGTCGATGGGTGCGGGGTTGGGGGATGGGGCTGAGGCGTTGTCTGAGCGGGATTGGGCCTACCTTGTCGAGCGCGTCAGGCGGTTGCGGGGGGCGATGCGATCGGTGGCGGCCATGCCGTCCTGGGTGCGGCACCTGCGCTGGTGGCCGGCGGCGTTTGGGCTGGCGGCGTTTGTGACGGGTTTCGGGTCGCATTACGTGGGTTTGGATCGATCATTTGACCTGCTTTCGGGACCGGTGCTGCTGGTGCTGCTATGGAACACCGTGGTCTGCGCGCATGCCGTGACGTCACTTTTCGGCGGTGAGGGCAGGCCGAGGACTCCGGCCATGGCGGGGTGGGTGGCGCGCTGGTTGCAGGGGCGGGCGCCGTCGGCTGGGGGCGGTGAAGGTGCGGCGATCGGGGCGTGCGCCTGGGAACGCTACGGGCGGCTATGGTGGCCGTGGGCGGGAGGTTGGCTGGCGCGCTCGGTGGCCGGGTGGTTGCACGGTGCGGGTTTGTGCTTCGTGCTCGGTCTGGTGGGGGGGGTGTACTGGCGCGGGTTGGCGAGCCAATACCTTGCGGGATGGGAGAGCACGTGGTTGGGGCCGCGGGAGGTGGGGGCGTTCCTGGGTGCGCTGCTGTGGCCCGCGTCGGCGGTCACGGGCATCGCGCTGCCATCGGAGACATCGGGCTGGGAGGCGTTGCGCCGCGGGTCGGGCTTTGCGGGAGTGCCGGCGGGGCCCTGGATCCATCTCTACGCGACGACGCTGATGTTATACGTCGGGGCACCTCGGTTCCTGCTGCTGTGCTGGTCTGCGCTGGATGCCGCGAGGGCGGTGCGGACGCCGCCGCGCTGGACGCGGCGGGAGGCCTACGTTCGCCGGGTGCTGGCGTCGGCGAAGAAGGGATCGGCGGTGCGGGTTGCAGTGCTGCCGTTTGACGTGAAGCGCCCGGCGCGATTGGCGGACGGCGCGTTCCGGGATGCGGTCGGGCGCCTGGCGCGGGAGATCTGGGGTAGTGCCGCGAGGGTGGATTGGGGGGCGGGTGCGTCATATGGCGAGGAGTCGGTGGTTTGGGAGGGGCCATGGCGAGCGATGGGCGATGCGGGGGCCGGCCTGATCGTGATGGACGCTACGGCGACGCCCGAGGCCGAGGTTCACGGGATGGTGCTCGGTGCGGTGGCGGCGCAGTTTTCTGGCCGGGATGGGGTCGTCGTGGGACTGGAGTGCGCTGGGTTGGGGGTTGAGCGGGTGGCGAGTCGGCTCGATATCTGGAAACGGATGGCCGGGATGCGGGGCCTCAAAGTCCTGGCGCTGCAATGCGGCGAACCGGCGGACTCCGCCGACGATCCGATGGAGTTCGTGTGGCATGGTTGAGGGAGGGTCATCGGCCATGCAACGGATCGCATTGAGTCTCAGCGGGCATACGAATCTCGGGAAGACCACCCTGGCGCGCACGCTGCTGCGTCGCGACATCGGCGAAGTGGACGACCGGCCGCATGTCACCGATATCGCCGAGGCGCACGTATTGATCGGGGACGAGGAGGCGATGATCGTGCTGTGGGATCTGCCGGGGTTCGGGGATTCCGTAAAGCTGCTCGGGCGATTGGAGCGGCAGGGTTGGCTGGCGTGGTTGCGGGAGTCGTTTGACCGATGGACGGATCGGGCGCTTTGGTGCAGCCAGCAATGCGTGCGGAATGCGAGGGACGATGCCGATGTCGTGCTCTACCTCGTGGACGCGCGACACGACCCGGCGGGCAGCCCGGAAGTCATGGCCGAAATGGCGATTTTGGCCTGGGTCGGCAAGCCCGTGATCCTCCTGCTGAATCAGACCGGGATGCCGGACGGCCAGCGTGACGCCGCGCTCGCGAAGGCATGGCGGGAGGCGCTGGCGCGTTTCGAGGTCGTTCGGGACGTGGTGGCGCTTGATGGCTGGGTGCGGTGTTGGGTCCAGGAGGTGCAGTTGATGGAGCGGACCGCGCCTCTAGTTTCCGGTGAGAAGCGGGGTGCCTTCGACCGTCTGCGAAAGCGGTGGGAGCACGAGCGGCATCACAGGAATTTTGTTGAGAGCATGCGTCTGCTGGGGGCGGCGTTGGCGGAAACCGCGGCGGACGCGGCGCAGGTCGAGCGCGAGTCGGCCATCGAGCGGCTCGGGAGCGTCTTGGCGGGTCGGCTTTCGCCACAGCGGGCGGCAGCCAGGCGAGGACTGGTGGACCGATTGGTCGCGAGGAGCCGAAAGACCATGGAGGCCCTGATCCGCCTGCACGAGCTCGATGGCGTGCCGCGGGATCGCGTGGATTCCGCCATCCAGGGACTCAAGGAGCGGAATCCTTCGGCCCCGCCGGAGATCTGGGGGTTGATCGGCGGGATCGGGTCGGGGGCGTTGGCCGGGCTGGTTGCGGATATCAAGGCGGGAGGGCTGACGTTTGGCGGAGGTGCGGTGTTGGGGGCTGTCGGCGGGGGACTGGCGGCTTACGCTTTAGGATATGGCTATCGCATGGGGCGCGGTGACGACGGGTGTGCGCGAATGAGCTGGAGCGCGGGGTTCCTCCGCGACGAACTCAAGGCCGCGGGCATGCGCTATCTGATCGTGGCGCACATGGGGCGCGGGCGGGGACGGTGGGAGGAACCGCTTTCCGGCGAGTTGCCCGATCGATGGCGAGAGTCGATCGAGGGTTGGATCGCCGCAAACCGCGGGAGGATCGATAGGGCGTTCGTCGCTAGCGGCGACGAGCGCGGCGCGAGTCGTTTGGAAGCGATTGTCTCCTCGATGCTCGGGTACGCCTTGGCGGAGATGTACGGATATACCCGGGCCGTTAGGAATCTGTCGGACTCAGTCCGATAGATTCACTCGAGGATCGGGAACAGGCTGGCCCAGTCGTCCGTCCAGAGGGGGATGTGGGGGGCGTCGGTGACGGGTTCGCTGGCGGCCGCGCGGATGACGGGGCGATGGACGAACGACTCGTCGCGGGTGAGCAGGACGAAGGTGGACTCGTAATCCCACCAGTCCAGTTCCTCGTCCTCGAAAGTCTCGATCGTCACCGCGTGCAGCCCGAAGTGGGACACGATGTTCGCGACGACGGGGCCGAGGTCGAGGAAACGGTTTGAGATGTGCACGGCGATGATGCCCTCGGGGCGCATGTGGCGCAGGTAGATCTCGAAGGCCTCTTTCGTGAGCAGGTGGATGGGGACGGCGTCGCTGCTGAAAGCGTCGAGGATCATGAGGTCGAACTCCTGCGGTGGCTCGCGCTCGAGCGAGAGGCGGGCATCGCCGAGGACGATCTCGGATCTCGGCGGGCACTTTGCGAGGTAGGTGAACGTGTTGGTGGCGTGGTGGCAGACGACGGGGTTGATCTCGTAGAAACGGAAACGGTCGCCCGCCTTGCCGAGGGATGCCATGGTGCCGACGCCCAGGCCGACGACAGCGATGTGGCGGTCCTTCGGGCGATGGAGCTGCCGCATGGCGATGTTGATGCCACTGCGGTCCATGTAGTAGGTGGTGGGTTGGGTGGCGCGGTCCGGCGAAGTGAACTGGAGGCCGTGGGTGATGCGGCCATGTTCCAGGAGGAGGTAGCGCGTGGCGGGGCTATTCGCGCTGTATTCGCGCACGGTCATGGAGCCATAAAAATTGCGGGAGGCGGCGATGACGGTGCCGGAGCTGGCGGGGGGACGGGAGAAGACAGCGAGTGTGCCAAGCAGGCCGGCGGCCAGGCAGGCGCAGGTGAGGCCGTGGCACGCGCGGGCGCCATTGAAGAAACCGCGGATGTGCCCCACGCATGCGAGGGCGGCGATGCCGACGAGGGGAATCCAATGAAGGTGCGCGAAATGCTTCCAGTTTGGGGCGAGCCAGGAAAGGTGGGGGTATTGCTGGTGATTGGCCTTCCACCAGGAAATGAGCCATGCGGCGCCGCGGTCGACCCCGACCATCGAGAGGGCGAGGCACGCGATGGCAAACATGAACCAGCCCTCCGCGGAGAGGCCCCCCCGGTCCACGAGGCAGATCGCGAGGAACATCAGCAGGCAGAGTCCCAGCGCCCAGTGCAGCTCTGCGTAGCCGGTGAAGACCATCGGCGCGACCAGGGCGACGAGCGCGCCGCCGATCGCGCCCCCCGATGCGATGGCCAGATAGTATCCCGTGAGGTGCCTGGGGTCGGGCCGCAGGCGGAAGAGTTCGCCGTGGCAGACCATGCAACAGACAAAGAGCGCCGCGCAGTGGATGCCCACCTGTTTCTGCATGGAGAGTTCGACCCCCTCGAAATGCGCCCACGCGACGGCGGCGATTGCCGGCATGAGGGCGGTGCCGAACAGGACGCGGGAGTACCAGCGCGGGTTATCAAAAGAGAGGATGAAGGTGAGGAGGTAGAGGGAGAGGGGCACGACCCAGAGGAATGGGGTGACGGCCATGTCCTGGCAGAGCTTGTTGGTGGTGGCCATGAGGGCGGCGGAGGCGCAGGCGGGCAGGGCGAACCAGAGCAATACGCTTCGGGGACCGGGGCGGGTGTCGGCGGTCGCAGCGGATGGCGAAGGGTCGGGCGTTTGGGTCTCTCTCGCGCGCCAGACCCGCCAGGCGCAGGCGGCGGTCATGGCGGCGAAGGCGGCCATTCCCCAGGACCAGAGAAGGGTCTGGGCGCCGCGGCTGAGGTAGACCTCGATGCAGAACGGGTAGGCCAGCAGGGCCAAGAGCGAACCGATGTTCGACAGGGCGTAGAGGCGGTAGGGGGATCTGCCCGGATGCGTGCGCCCGAACCACGCCTGCATGAGCGGTCCGGTCGAGGAGAGCACGAGATAGGGCATCCCTATCGTCGCCAGGAGAAGGAGCAGGATGCGCGCCATCGGCAGGTCGCTGCCCACGGGCTTCCAGCTCTCGGAGGGCGTGATCGGCAAGCAGGCCAGCGCCGCGATCAGGAGGGCCGCATGCAGCAACACCTGCTTTCGCGCGGAGAGAAACCGCGAGGTGAAATGGGCGTAGGCGTATCCGCCGAGAAGGAGCACCTGGAAGAACAGTAGGCACGTGGTCCAGACCGCGGGGGTGCCCCCGAACCAGGGCAGGATATACTTGCCGATGATGGGCTGGACCTCGAAGAGCAGCAGCGCCCCGGTGAAAATCGTCAGCGCGTAGGCGTACATAGGGGGGCGCCGTCTCCGGGCAATATCATCGGCAGACGGTAACGGGTCGCGGGCCAAAGACAAGCGTGGGGGAAACGGATGGCGGGGAAGTGGCCCCTTTGTGAGCTGCGGTGTTGAAGCACCGCTTCGGCTCCCCGCTGGGCCGGTGTGCGCCCGCCGCCAGACTCTCCAACCCGGATTGTTCACGCGCAGAGTGGACAATCCGCACGGCGCCCATCCAAAGCGGCGCTGCCACGCCGCAGCCCACATCGGCCCTCCAATGGATCCGAAGTTTCCATCGGAATGACCCGGCGCGTTCTGGAAAACATCTAGCCCCGCCCCCGCGCGCCGGGGGCGGGGCTGACCTGAAACTTCGCCCCCGCTGGCGTCTCACTGAGACGCCCTGCAAGAATTTCTGTAGGCCGCCTGTGACAGGCGGCGGCGGGAATGGAGTTTCCGTATGAACGTCTCGTTGCGCGCGCCTTTGCCGTGAGGGTTCTATGCCAGCATGTGGGCGAGGTCGGTCGCGATCATGGCGGCGGTGCCGGGCGTGAACGCGTCTGGGGACGCGGTCTCGGCTGCCGGCTGGAGGGCGACGACGGAGACCGAACCGGCGGTGGCGCCACCCGCCCGGGACCAGTCGCCGGCCGGACGGCCCGCGATGGAGCCGGGGGGCAGGCCCTGGTCGGCCATCTCGAGGAGGAAGAGCCGATCGCAGCGCGGGATCTCGTCGATGGCGGCGCGGAAGCGGTCGCCCTTGGAACCGAGGGTGACTTCGACGGGGTAGCCGGCGGTCAACAGGCGTTCGACGAGCAACCTGCCGGGGCCTTTGTCGCGGCGGAGGATTCCGGAGACGATGAGGGTGACGCGTTGGCCTCGCCGATTGGTGATGCGGAGCCGGTCGATCGCGCGGGCGTCGTCGGCGGCGGCGAGGGCGGCGGGCTGAACGCGGGCCCAGGCGGTGCGGCGGGAGCCAGTGATGGCCTTGCCGACGATGGTGCGGATCTCTTCCGGGCCGAAGGGCTTCGGCAGGTATTCCGCGATGCCGAGCCGCCGGGCGTCGGCCTCGGCGCGCTTGTCGGAGTGGCCGCTGATGGCGATCACGGGGGGCGGGCCCTGGGGCAGGCGACGGCTGGCCCGGTGCAGGCGGTCCAGGAAAGCGATGCCATCCATCGAGGGCATCTTGATATCCAGGACGATCGCGTCATACGTGGCGCTGAGCGCCCGCGCGAGGCCGTCCTCGGAATCCGTCGTGCTCTCGACGTCGTAGCCGTGCGGGCCGAAGATGCGCTCGCAACTGCGGCAGACGATCGGCTCGTCGTCCACCACGAGGAGGCGGGGGTTGGTTTTTATCGCTGCTGGGGTGCTCATTTGTCTTATCTCCTGTTCTGTTGGACCCATGTGCGGGTCGTTGAATCCGTGAAGCAGGAGCTGTGCCAAGTGGGTGGAGGACAGGGGACGGAGGGGATCGGACGCGCTATTCTTCAATGGAAGCGCATCTCGGCGGTTGTTTTGGCCCGTTGCGGGGCGGGTTTGAAGGCGTTCGGCTGTTTCCCTGACTGTGACACTGTATCGCAGTTTGTTTCAGCGGAGGACTGGGCGGCCGGACACCATTTGGGCGAAGAAGTGTAGCCCATCTGGTCACAGATGGGTCCACCACGGTCTAACGACCGTGGCTACGTCGCGGGGCGCTGGGCCGGCGCAACCACGGTCTGACGACCGTGGCGACATCCGGAGTTTTCAGCCGTCCGCGGAGCCGCGGAGGCCGTGCTTTAGGAGGAGTGCGTGGAGCTGGGTTCTCTGGATGCCGATCATCTCGGCGGCGCGGCTGACGTTGGAGCCGGCGCGGTCGAGGGATTCGACGAGGAATCGTCTTTCGAGGTCGCGGACAGCCTCATCGCGGAGTCGGCGCTTGAGGTCGCGGAACGCCTGCCACTCGTGGGGCAATGAACCGACGACGGGGGCGATGCGGACCCCGAGGAGCTCCTGCGGGACATCGCCGGCGTCCAACAGATCGCCGGCGCCGAGGACGGCCATTCGCTCGACGATGTTTTTGAGTTCGCGGACGTTTCCGGGCCAGGAGTAACTATCCAGCAGGCGCATGGCCTCCGGGGTGAATCCGCGCGGGCGGAGCGCGGGATGGTCTTTTCTCAGGTGCTCGAGAAATGCGAGGGCGAGGAGGGGGACATCGCCGTGGCGGTCGCGGAGCGGCGGCAACGTGACGGGCAGGACATGGAGGCGATAAAAGAGGTCCTCGCGGAACTCGCCCCTGGTGACGAGGTCGGAGAGCTCGCGGTTTGTGGCGGCGACGAGCCGGATATCGATCTCGACCTCGTCGGTGGCGCCCACCTTGCGCACCCGCCGGGTCTCTAGGACGCGGAGCAATTTGGCCTGTGTCTCCAGGGAGACGTTGGCGATCTCGTCGAGGAAGAGGGTGCCGCCGGACGCGGCCTCGAAGAGGCCCTGCCGGGTGGCGGTGGCGCCGGTGAAGGCACCCTTCACGTGGCCGAACAGTTCGCTCTCCAACAGGGAGGGGCTTAGGGTGCCGCAGTCGCAGGCGAGGAAGGAGCGGTTGCTGCGGGGGCTGAGGCGGTGAACGGCGCGCGCGACGAGTTCCTTACCGGTGCCGCTCTCGCCGGTGATGAGCACGGTGCCGGGGGCAGGCGCGATGCGGCGGAGCGCGGTGAACATCCGTTGCATGGCGCGGCTCTCGCCGATGATGCCCTCCAGGCCGCGATGGGTCTCCAGCTCGCGCCGGAGGGCGGCATTCTCGCTGATGAGGGCGGATCGCTCCGCGGCCTTGCGGACCACGAGCCGGAGTTCGTCGGGCGAGAACGGCTTGCAGAGATAATCGGCGGCACCGGCTTTCATGGCCTCGACGGCGGTCTCGATCGTGGCATGGCCGGTGATGATGATGACCTCCGAGCGGACGTTGGCCTCCCGGATGCGCCGCAGCAGGTCGATGCCGTTGGCGCCGGGCATGACGACGTCCAGCAGGATGAGGTCATAGTCCCCGGCGATGGCCGCCTCGGTCCCGAGCCGCGGATCCTGGAAGGTGTCTACCTGGCAGCCCTCGGAGGCCAGGGTCCTGCGGCAACTCACGCCGACCACGGCCTCGTCATCGATGACCAAGACGCGGGCGACTTCGGGAGCGGGGTGTTCTGGGCGATCGGGGTTCATGGTGGTGGGGTTGGTGCGGGTGGGGCGTGGGCGGGGAGGGATATAGCGAAGGCGCTGCCTTTGCCGGGTTCGGAGTCGACGGCGATGGTGCCGCCGTGTTTCTGGATGATGCCGTAGCTGATGCTGAGCCCGAGGCCTGTCCCCTTGCCGACGGCCTTCGTGGTGAAGAAGGGCTCGAAGATGCGCTCGACGTCCTCGCGCGGAATGCCGTGTCCGGTGTCGCGAACCTCGATCCGGACCGTGCCGCCGTCGCGGGCGGTTTGGACCACCAGGCGACCCCCGTTGTCCATGGCCTCGCAGGCGTTGAAGCAGAGGTTGATGAGGACCTGCTGGAGCTGGGAGCGGTCGCCGTTCAAAATGATGGGGTCTTCCGGGGAGTCCTGATGGATCTGGATCGCGCCGAACTCCTTGTTGCTGCCGACGAGCTTGAGCGTGTGGCGGACCATCTCGTTGACATCGAAATCCGCCTTGTGGGCCGGCCGCTGGCGCGCGAAGTCGAGCAAGCCCCGGACGATCTCGCGGACGCGCTCCGTCTCGCGTATGATGACATCGAGGTCGCCGCGTTCCTTTTCGGCAAGTTGGCCCTCCTCTCGCAGGAGGTGCGCGAAGGTGAGGACGCCGGTGAGGGGGTTGTTGATCTCGTGTGCGACGCCCGCGGCGAGGCGGCCGACCGAGGCGAGTTTCTCGCTCTCGGTGATTCTTTTCTCGGCATACTCCTTGAGGCGGCGCTCGCGATCGGCGACGGCATCGACCATGGCGTCGATGGCCTGGCAGACGAGGCCCATGTCGCCGGGGGGCCTCGAATCGGTGCGGGCGGTGAGGTCGCCGCCGATGATGCGGCGTGACATCAGGATGATGCGGTCCACGGGTCCCAGGAGGTGGCGGAGGACGAAGAGGATCAGGACGAAGCTTGCGGCGGTGGTGAGGCCCATCGTGAGGACGATGAGCTGGGCCTTGGTGTCGAGGGCCCGGCGGAAGGGCCGCTCGAGCAGGCCGACGTACAGGGCGCCGATCACGCGGTCGTCCGGGTCGCGGATCGGCTCGTAGGCGGTGATGTACCAATCGTTGACGACGAAGGCGCGGTCGGCCCAGGGCTGGCCGGCGTCCAGGACGCGGCGGCGGACCTCGTCGCTGAGGCGCGTGCCGACGGCGCGGTCGCCAGCCGCGGTGCGGACATTGGTGGCGATCCGGACATCGCCGAGGAAAAGGGTGGTCGTGCCGATCTCGTGGCCCTCGAAAGTCTCGCCCTGGAAGACGTCGTCCTTGATCAGATCGACGAGTTCATTGTGGCCATTGAGGAGTGTGCTGCCGAGCAGGACACCGACGACGCGCGCGCCGCGGGTGACCGGGACGGCGGCGGCGATGACCATGCCATCGCGGAGGGCGGGTTCCTGATGGACGGACTCGGCGGGGTGGGGCGGGGCGATGGCGGCGTCCTCCTCGAGGGAAGGGTTTTCTCTGGCGAGGGCGGCGGCAGCGATGGCGAGGGTCCCCGAGGCGGGGATTGCGGTATCGAGGGCGCGTCGGACGAGCGGGTGCCCGCGGAGGCTATCGCCGTGAGCGCCGGGATTCTGGAAGCGGTGCAGGACGTTGCCGGAGGCATCCAGAACGGTGAGCGCGTCGAATTGCCCCTCGTCGGTGATGTGGGCGAGGGCATCGGCATCGCCCGTGGACCATCCGCGGGCGAGGGCCTCGGCAAGGGCGGGGTTGATCGCGACCCCTCGGAGAAACTCCTGGCGGCTGCGGATCGCCTCGGTGTACACGCGGCGGGCGGAGTTGAGGTCGAGCCGGACGCGGTTCTGGATCTCGCCGGCGAAATCCTTGCGCAGGCGGGCGAACGTGGCGAAGGCGATGATGGCGTTGGCCGCCAGCACGAGGCCGACGAACCATAGCGCGAGTTTTGAGCGAGTCGTCATCCGCGGGCGATGGTGCCCAGGACGTTTCTATATCCTGGGCCCCGCAGTGGCAAGCGGGTGAGATTGACGGGGCGGCGACTGACGGGGCAGAGTGGAGGGCATGAGATGGATCGGCCTCGCGGGATTGACGTTGGCACTGCTCGTTCCTGCCGGGAGGGCGGAGGGGGAATGGGTATCGCTATTCAATGGCAAGGATCTGGCGGGCTGGAAGGTGAAGCTCAAGGGACACGAGCCGGGGGACAATTTTGGCAACACTTTCCGGGTCGAGGATGGCAAGATCTGCGTGCGCTACGACGGCTACGGGGATTTTGGTGGAAAGTTCGGGCACCTGTTCTACCAACGGCCATTCACGAACTACCGGCTGCGCGTGGAGTATCGTTTTGTGGGGCAGCAGCTGGCGGGCGGCCCGGGCTGGGCGGTGCGGAACAGCGGGGTCATGGTTCACGGGCAGAGCGCCGAATCCATGGGCAAGGACCAGGATTTCCCCGTGTCCGTCGAGGTGCAGCTGCTCGGGGGCGACGGGAGCAAGCCGCGTCCCACGGGCAATTTCTGCACGCCGGGGACGCATCTGGTGATCGATGGGGAGCTGGTGACGAGGCATGTCATCAACTCGAGATCCGAGACATTCCATGGCGAGCAGTGGGTCGTGGCGGAGATCGATGTCAGGGGCGGCACGATCCGGAATTTCATCAACGGGGTGGAGGTCCTGTCGTGCACGGGGGCGCAGCTCGACGAGAAAGACAAGGACGCGAGGCGGTTGCTGGACGCCGGCGCCGAGAAGATGCTGACCTCCGGGACGGTCTCGCTCCAGTCCGAGAGCCACCCCGTCGAGTTCCGGAAGGTGGAAGTTCTAGAATATAGGGACTAGCAGCCCGTCGGAGTTGGCAAAGTCCGACAGACTCCTAGCGATCCTCGATCCCGGCGCGGAGGGAGCGGAGGTCGGATTCGATGCGGTCGAGCACGGCGCGGAGCTCCGAGCCTTTCTGGCCCGGCTCGGGTAGGGTGGCGAGTTCCTGCATGGTGGAGACGATGATGCCGATGAAGAGGTTGAGGATCGTGAAGGTGGCGATGATGATGAAGGGGACGAAGAAGGCCCAGGCCCATGGGTGCTGGGCCATGACGGGTCGCACGATGCCCATCGACCAGCTCTCGAGCGTCATGATCTGGAAGAGGGTGAAGAGGCTTTTGCCTAGCGAGCCGAACCAATCGGGGTGGGTAGGGCCGAAGAGTGCGGTGGCGAGGACGCCGGCGGTGTAATAGAAGATGGCCATCACCGCCATCACGCCGGCGAGTCCCGGGATGGCGTGGAGGAAGGCGGCGACGACCTTACGCAACTGGGGCACCACGGTAAGGAGGCGCAGGACACGGAGGACACGGAGGGATCTCAGGATGGACCAGGGCCCGGCGCCGGGAACCAGGGCGATGGCGATGACGGCGGCATCGAAGACATTCCATCCAGATCGCCAAAAGAGGGTGCGATAGGCGGCGATCTTGAGCGCCAGCTCGATGACGAAGATCGCGAGGCAGAGGCGGTCGATGGCCTTGAGGGGTGTCCCGAAGCGGGACCAGAGCGCGGGATCGGTCTCCATGCCCAGGACGGCGGCGTTGAGCAGGATAAGGATCGTGATGAGAGATTGGGCGGTTCGGGATTCGACGGTTCTCGCGAGTCGGACGCGCCACGGGGCGACGCCATCGAGGGCCAGGAGGCGCTGGAGGTCTTGTTCGCTCATATCGTTGTCAGGGGCGCATCTGCCCGTTGCGGGAGGAAGGGGTAGCACCACCCGTGCGATGTGCAATACGCGCTATCGGATGGGCCTTGGTCGCCGGGCGCGGTATTCGGTTGGGGAGCGGCCGAATTCGCGGCGGAAGCAGTTGGCGAAATATTGGCTGGACTGGAAGCCGCAGGAATGCGCGATCTCGGTGACGGTGCGGGCGGGGTGCGCGCGCAGCATGCCGGAGGCGGCGTGGAGGCGGCGGCGCAGCAGGTAGAGGGCAGGGCTCAGGTTGGTGATCTCCTGGCAATAATGCGCGAAGCGGCTGCGTCCGAGCCCGCATCGCTCGGCCATGCGCTCGAGGCTCCATGGCTGCGCGATGTGTTCGTCCAATGACTCGAGGAAGAGTTGGACGGTGCGGCGGGTGGAGGTGAGGCTGGCGCGGAGGGGGGGGCGCCGACTCCGGAGAAGATCGAGGATGGCGGCCAAGAGGGCGTTGACGGCGATCTTGGCACGGGTCTCGAGGGCGGGGAGGTCCCTGCCATCCAACGCGGACATGAGGCCCGCGAAGGCGTCTCTGACCGCGCGACTGGACCGCCAGACAGGGTGCTCGTTCTTGCGGAGATGGGAGGTCAGTTGCTCGCGGTCGGCTCGAGAGAGGATCAGCCAATCCGGCCAGCGCCAGGGCTCGTTGGGGCGACGGACGCGGACATCGATTAGGAGCCACTGGAATTGGCTGGTGGCCACGGTGGGGTCACCGATCCTGTGGCGCTGCCAGGGGCGGGTGATGACGAGGTCGCCCGGGGCGAGGTCGTACAGCCTCTCTCCAACGCCAAGGGCCAGCCGCCCGCGCGCCAGAAAAGCGAACTCGACCCCCTCGTGGCGATGCCAGTCCTCACCCCATGTCTGTGGGTGGCGCGCGTCCCACCACCCGAGGGATGGGATCTCGGGCAGCACCCGGCTGGGGAGCCTGACGCCAGCGTAGGAGCGGTGGCCGACGGCGCGCACCTCCAGCTCGCCCCGGGCGGCGGCGGCCTTGAATTCCGCGCACGTGTCGGCGCGCGATATCTCGTGGACCGGCGCAAAGATGACCGGACCGGGCGGGGTGGGGCGAAGTGACACGGCGGGTTTCCTAGTTTGTAAAATTTACCAATCCGAGAAAATCGCAAGACAAATCGCGCGGCCTGTGGTGGAATAGGGCATGGTGCGTATGGCGCGGAAGATCCGGGTGGGCGGCGCGCTTTGCTGCTGTTTTTCTGTTTGGGCGACCTGGTGGGTGCCGGTGATGGCGGCCGAGGCGGGCCCGGCAGCGGCGGGTGCGATGATGACCAATTCTTTTGGGATGGGTTTTGCGCGGGTGCCCGGCGGGGAGTTCAGGATGGGGAGTCCTGCGGGCGAGGCGGGGAGGCACGGGGACGAGGGGGCGCGCGCGGTGCGGCTAACGAAGG
The DNA here is from genome assembly GCA_964651705.1 of uncultured Verrucomicrobiales bacterium. Classification (GTDB taxonomy): domain Bacteria; phylum Verrucomicrobiota; class Verrucomicrobiia; order JADLBR01; family JADLBR01; genus JADLBR01. Next base: position 9,166 of record CAZYWZ010000019.1, on the reverse strand, counting down.
CATTCCGCATGGGGGTCACCGAGGTGACGCAGGGGCAGTGGGAGGCGGTGATGGGGGCGCCGGGCCCGGGCAAGCGGAAAGGTGCGGATCTTCCGGTGACGGGGGTGGCGTGGGCGGATGCGGCGCGTTTCTGCTCCAGGCTATCGGAGATCGAGGGACGGCGGTACCGGTTGCCGACGGAGGCGGAGTGGGAGCGTGCGTGCCGGGCGGGGGAGGATGGCCCGTACTCCGGCGGCGGGGTCGACGAGGTGGCGTGGCATCTGGGAAACAGTGGCGAGGTGCCGCATCCGGTGGGCGGCTTGAGGGCGAACGCCTGGGGGCTGCACGACATGCACGGGAACGCGATGGAGTGGTGTGCGGACTGGTACCAGGAGCGCCCGGACAGGGATGCGGTCGCCGATCCGGCGGGTGCGGCCTCGGGGGAATCCCGAGTGGCGCGAGGCGGGTCCTTCCGCCATACTGCGCGGGCGGCGAGGGCGGCCGCGCGGCACGCGGTCACGCCGTCGTACCAGTTTGAGCATCTCGGATTCCGGGTGCTGATGGAGAGCGAATAGGAACGGAGGCATGATGAAAGCGACGGGCGAGGCTGGCGGCGTGGTGGGGCGGCGGGATTTCATCGCGGGGGTGGCCGGGGCCGCGGCCTTCAACATCATGCGGCCGGCCGTGGCGCTGGGCACGGGGCAGAATTCGAAGATCGAGCTTGGGATGATCGGTTGCGGTGGGCGGGGCACATGGATCGCGCCGCTGTTCCTGGAGAACGGGCCGTACCAGTTCGTGGCCTGCGCGGATTATTTCCCGGCCAAGGTGGAGAAGTTCGGGGAGAAATTCGCTATCGCGGCGGACCGGCGTCATTCGACGATGTCTGGCGCGAGGCGGATGCTGGAGGGGAAGATGGATGCGGTGGTGATCGAGAGCCCGCCGTTCTTGCATCCGGAGCACACGGCAGATGCTGTGGCCGCTGGCAAGCACGCCTTTGTGGCGAAGCCGATCGCGGTGGACGTGCCCGGTTGTATGGCGTTCGAGGAGGCGGGCAAGCGGGCGACGGAAAAGGGCCTGGTGGTGCTGGTGGATTTTCAGGCGCGGGCGAACCCGTTATTCCGGGAGGCGGCGAAGCGGGTGTTAAACGGAGATATTGGCACCCTGGTCTGCGGGGAGGCCTTCAACCACGCGGGGGGTCCGGGCCCGATCGATGCGGACGATTCGGATCCGGAGTTCCGGCTGCAGCATTGGGGGAGGTACCGGGCGCTGTCGGGCGATTTCATAACGGAGCAGGCGGTGCACGCCCTGGACATGGCGGCGTGGTTTGTGGATGCCGACCCGCTGGAGGCCGAGGGCCGCGGGGGGCGGAAGGCGCGGGTGGGTAAGGGGGACAACTATGACCACTTTTCGGTCAGGTACGCCTTTCCCGGGGAGGTGCTGCTGACATTCTCCGGGACCCAGGTGACGCGGGCGGTCCCCGGGGGGTATGAGATCGCGGCGCGGTGGTTCGGGTCGCGCGGGCTGGTGGACACCCTGTACAATGGCCCGGTGAGCATCCGCGGCGAGATTCCCTTCCGCGGTGGCGAGACCGGCAACCTCTATACCGAGGGCGCCGTGGCCAATATCCGGGACTTCGCGGAATTGGTCCGCGCGCGCGATGCGTCCAACCCGACGGTCATCCCGTCGGTGAAGAGCACGCTGGTGACGGTCCTTGGCCGCATGGCGGCATATCGGCGGTCGGTGGTGACGTGGAAGCAGATGATGGATGAGAAGGAGAGGCTGGATCCGAAACTGGGCGGCCTGAAAGGCTGAGGCCGAAAGGAGGCACATGATACATCTGGGGTTACACACGGACAACTGGCGCCCGCTGAGCGTCGGCTTCGAGGGGGCGATCGACAAGATCGCGGCGACGGGGCTGAAGCACATCGAGTTTGCGGTCATCCACGGGCAGAATTTCATACAGGCGCTGGGTTACGATCCCGGGGTGTCCCTCCAATCGAACCCGCGGGCGCTGCGCCGCTACCTGGAGGGGAAGGGCCTGGAGGTGTCTCAGATCGATGGCTCGTATCCGATGATGGGGCCCAACGGCTCGGCCTTTGGCGTGCAGTACGTGCAGCAGTCCATCCGTTTTGCGGCGGAGATCGGCTGCCCGATGGTGGATACCGTCGACGGCGCCTTCGAGACCCCGGGGATGACGAAGGAGGAGGTATTCCGGGTGACCTGCGACAACTACGCGCAGGTGCTGCCTTGGGCGGAGGACTACGGCATCGTGATCAACGTCGAGCCGCATGGGCCCTACACCAACGACATCGATTTCATGCGGCGCCTGTTCCGGCATTTCGATTCCGAGTTCCTGCGCTGCAATTTCGACACCGGCAACACGTTCATCGCGGGCCACGATCCGCTGGAATACCTCAGGGCGCTGCAGCCCCACGTGACGCACTGCCACATCAAGGACGTGAGCCCGGCGCTCGCGGCGGCGGTGCGCGGCGAAGAGACCGGCATCGGGAGCTCGGAGGTCTTCGTGGGCGGCGGGGTGAACGCGGACAACATCCGCAAATGCATGGCCTTCCTGCATGGCGCGGGCTGGGATGGCGTGGTCTCGATCGAGTGCAGCGGCACGGACGAGAACACGCGAAAGAGCGTCGAATGGATGCGGGGTGTTCTGGGGGATCTCGGGCAGGGGTGAGGGGTCGATGAGGGTGGCGCGCAGGGTGAAAGCAATCGCCGTAGCCCTCGGCGCGTGCGCCGCAGCGCGCGGGGGGGATAGCCCGAACTTCCTTATCATCCTGGCGGATGACATGGGATTCTCCGATCCGGGATGCTACGGGGGCGAGATTGCCACGCCGCAGCTGGACGCGCTGGCGGCGGGGGGGGTGCGATTCTCCCAGTTCTATAATACCGGGCGGTGCTGGCCGACGCGCTCGTGCCTGATGACGGGGTACTACGCGCAGCAGGTGCACATGGATCCGCCGAAGGGCCGGTTGCCCGCGTGGGCGCGGACGCTGCCGCGGTATCTGAAGCCGGCGGGGTATCGCTGCTATCACTCGGGGAAATGGCACGTCCTCGGGGCACCGCTGCCCGTGGCGGATGGGGGCTTTGATCGGTCGTATTGGTTCGAGGACTGGGACAGGTATTTTACGCCGGGGAAGCACTATCGGGATGACGCGCCACTGCCGCGGGTGGGGCCGGGGGACGGGTATTATGCCACGACGGCATTTGCGGATGAGATGATCGCCTTTCTCAAGGAGCATGCGGAGAAATATGGGGCCCAGCCGTTTTTCGGGTACCTGGCGTTCGTCGCGCCGCATTTCCCGCTGCACGCGCCGGAGGGGGACATCGCCAAGTACCGGGACAGATATCGGGAGGGCTGGGACGTCTTGCGCGAGGCGCGATGGCGCAGGGTCCGGGAGTTGGGCATCGTGGACTGTGGGCTGGCGGCGCGCGAGCCGGAGTTCTCGCCGAGGTACTTCAAACCGGAGATCATGGGACAGCTTGGCGGGGGCGAGAGCCGATATCCCGTGGCGTGGTCGGACCTCGGCGAGGAGCAGAAGGAGTTTCAGTCCACGAAGATGGCCATCCATGCGGCGATGGTGGACCGGATGGACCGGGAGATCGGGAGGGTGCTGGGGCAGTTGCGGGCGATGGGGGCGTTCGAGGACACGGTGGTATTCTTTCTATCGGACAACGGTGCCGACGCGACGCTGCTGATCCGCGGCGACGGGCACGACCCATCGGCCCCGCCCGGCTCGGCGAAGAGCTACCTGTGCCTCGGGCCGGGATTCGCGAGCGCGAGCAATGCGCCATTGCGGCGATATAAGGTGTGGACGCACGAGGCCGGGATAGCGACGCCGATGATCGCACACTGGCCGCGGGGGATCGCGGCGCGCGGCGAGTGGCGCGGAGACTTGGGCCACGTGATCGATCTCGTGCCGACGATGCTCGAGTTGGCGGGGATCTCCCCCGGGGCCGAGTGGAACGGCGCGCAGGCGCCGCCGTTTCCGGGGCGGAGCCTGGTCCCCGCCTTTGCGAAAGACGGTTCCGTGACGCGGGATCACATGTTCTTTCACCACGAGGGGAACCGCGCGATCCGGAGAGGCGACTTCAAGCTGGTCTCCGCGCGGGAGGATGGCGACGCATGGGAGCTCTACGACCTCTCGCGTGACCGGTGCGAGGCGGAGGATCTGGCGGCGTCGATGCCGGAGATGGTCAAGGAGCTATCGGCTCTCTGGGGGCGGTGCGAGGCGAAGTTCCGGGAGGATGCGGGTCCGGTGGTTGGTCTGGATCGTCGGCCCGAGCGGTAGTCCAACCATTGTGGGCTTTGGCCCTTGGGGCGCGGGTTCCGGCTCCGCGCGGAAGCCAAAGCGGTGTCGCCGCTGCGCTCTGCCACCGCAGTCCAAAGTGGCCGCCTCCTTGCCCTGAGCGGTACCCTTTTTGGATAGACGCGCAAGCCCGACCGACGTGAAGTTCCAGGCTTCATGCCTGCCGCGCGTTGGGACATCCACGGTCTGACGACCGTGGCCACGAACTGAGTCGTCGAGCTACGGCCACCCCGGTCGGGCAAACCAGTCCCCATCCTTGTTCGACTGGGCGAACTCGACGCGGATGCCGCGCTCGCGCAGTTGGCGGAGCAGGGCCTCGTCGCGCTCTTTGGGGACCCCGACCCAATCGTTGTGGAACTCGATGAAGAGGATATCGATATTTTCCGCGACGTTGCGGGAGATGAGGTGATCCAGGATGGGATATTCGGCGCCCTCCACGTCCAGTTTCAAGATGACGAAGTCCTCTGGGCGGGTGTGTTCGGCGAGCCACCCGGCGAAATCGATCGACGGGACCTCGACGCGACGTTTTTGGAGATTGCCCGTGCCGGCCTTTGCGAAGACCGAGCTGCACGTGGTCTCATCGGTGAGGAAGAACTCGACCGAGCCGGCATTGGTCCACATGGCCTGATTGGCGACGGCGACATGCGGGTCGGCGGACAGCCGCGCGGCGAGATCGGGGTTGCACTCGAAGGCGAAGATCTCCCACGGGTGGTCGCGGTACATGCGGGTGTGTCTAAAGGCGCGGATGCTCTCTCCCTCATGGGCGCCGCCATCGATGAAGACGTGGCGCGGGGCATCGGGGACGGAGTAGGGATCGGGGGCCAGGCGTTGGAGAAGCAGCCAGGTGGCCATGGCGAGGGCGAGGGCGGCGACCGCGGCGGATGCCGCGCGCGCCAGATGCGTGCGTGCGATTGCCATGAGGGATCCTGGGGCGGTTCAGGCCTTCAGTTCCCAGCCCTTGCGGTATTCGCGCTGGACCAATTTCTGGAGCTCCGGGGCGTTTTTGACCTGGAGCGAGGGGCCATCCCACTGGAGGTTCTTGCCCGGGGCGCGCTGCGCGATGCAGCCCAGGAGGACCATTTCGGTGAAGGGCCCGGCCTGCCCGAAGTGGGATTCCGCCTGCGGGATCTTGCCGTCGATGGCATCGCGCCACTCCTTGTAGGGATTCTGATCCGTGGCGCGCGGGATCGAGGGCTCCGGCCAACTGAAGCCGTCGAGGCCGCTGGTGGGTTTGATGACCCAGTTATTCTTGCCGCGGTTGAAGAACAGTTTGCCCTTCTCGCCGATGAAGACGCAGTCGTAGCCCTTGGCCTCGGTGGTATCGATGCCCTCGAAGATGGCCTTGGGCGGGAGGTTGGGCTCGCCGGGGATCAGCTTCCACTCCTTCGGGTCAAATTTCGCGCCCTTCTGGCCATCGTACCAGACGAACTTGACGGGGGCGCGGGCGCCGCGGGCGGGGAAGACATACGTGATGGTGGAATTGATGGGGGCGGAGATGTCGTTGCCACCCTCGGCCTCGGCCTTGACGCTCTCGGGCGAGCCGAGGTCCAGCGCCCAGAAGGCGACATCCATGATGTGGCAGGCCATGTCGCCGAGGGCGCCGCAGCCGAAGTTCCAGTAGCCGCGCCAATTGAAGGGGGCGATGTGGTGGCTGTAATCCACGTGGGTGGCGGGCCCGATCCATGCGTCCCAGTTGAGCCAGGCGGGCACGGGCTCGGCATCGGGGTATCGGTCGAAGCCCTGCGGCCAGATGGGCCGGTTGGTCCACGCGTGGACCTGGTTGACCTTGCCGAGGATGCCGGCGCGGATGAGTTCGACGACGCGGCGCATGTGGTCATTGGCGTGGGCCTGGTTGCCCATCTGGGTCTTGACGCCGGTTTCCGCGGCGACCCTCGCCATCGCGCGCGCCTCCCAGACGGAATGGGCCATGGGCTTCTGGGTGTAGACATGCTTGCCGGCGCGCATGGCGGCGATCGAGGCATGCGCGTGGTGGTGGTCGGAGGTCGCGACGGTCACGGCGTCGAAGTCGAGGGACTTGTCGGCGATCATCTCGCGCCAGTCGGTGTAGAACTTCGCGTCGGGATAGGCCTCGCGGGATTGGGCGACGCCCTTGAGGCGGCCGCCCTTGTCGTCGAGTTTGGTGGAATCGACGGTGTCGCAGAGGGCGACCACCTGGAGCCCCGCGCCCACGGCGCCCTTGATGTCGCTGGCGCCCTTGCCGCCGATGCCGATGCCGGCGAGCGCGAGCCGCGAATTGGCGCCCCAGACGGTGGAAGGGACGAAGCGGAACGCGAATGCGGCGGCGGCGGTGCCGGCGGCGGCGCGGCAGAACTGGCGGCGGGTGGGGTGGGAGGGGTGGGGGTTTGGCATGGCCGAGTTTGGATGAGGTCGGCGGCGGCAGTCAAGGATGGTCGGGCGCGGAAACGACTGGACAGGCGGGAGGACTACCGGGGCTGGCGGACGTCGTAGCAGAAGAGGAACTCGTGGTTGCGGATGTATAGCCTTCCGTCGCAGAGCGCGGGGTGGGCCCAGGCGTCGCGTTGGGGGGAACGGGCGGAGGGTGGCGCGGGGGGGCGGCATTGTCCGGCGACGCGGAGGCCCTGGGGCGTGGGTTCGAGGAGCGAAAGGGTGCCGTCTTCCGAAAAGGCGTAGAGGAGACCGTCGGCGAAGAGGGCGCTGCCGCCGGTGAGTTCGAGGGTGCCGCCGAGGAATTCGCCGGTGCGTGCATCGATCTGTGACCAGCCGCGGCTGCGGCGGTAGCCGGATCCGTAGATGCGGTCGCCGTGCGCGAGCAAAGCGCCGTGGCAGTTGTCGATGGGCGCCTGCCACGCGGCGTGGGTCTGGAGTCCGGATGGGCCGCGGGTCAGGCGGATGCTGCGGGTCTCGGCCTTGTCGGGGGCGGAGAAGATCAAGGCGTCATTCCAGGCGACGGGGATGGAGCCGATGACCTCCCACGTCGTGGGGATGGGCTGGGTCCAGAGCAGGTCGCCGCGGCCGGCATCGGCGACGAAGAAGTGTCGTCCGGAGGCCCCCGCGATGAGACGCTGTTCGCCGAGGGTAAAGAGCATGGGCGAGGCGTAACCCGCCGTGTCGCAGTCGTCGATGGGCGGGTCGATAGTCGCGCCGCCGGGTTTCTGGGTCCGGGTGAAGCGGAGCGGTGGGGAGGCCCAGGCGGTGGCGCCGGTGCGCTTGTCGAGAGCGGCGATCATGGCCCGGGGTCCGCCGGGGCAGACGATGACGTGGTCTCGGTCGATGGCGACGCATTCGCTGATGGCCCACTGGATGTTGCGGGCGCCGAAGCGATCGAGGATATCGGCGGCCCAGATCTCGGTCCCGTCTGTCGCATCGATGCAGGCGAGCCGGCCATGGGCGTTCATCAGAAAGAGGCGGCCGCCGTCGCAGGTGGGGGTGGCCCGCGCGCCGGGGTAGGGCCTCGCCCACGAAGGGCCATTCGTGGCCCGCCACTTTTCGCGCCCGTCGAGGTCAAGGGCGATGAGCGCGAGATCGTCGCCGATGTCGCCGGTCACGAAGATGGAGTCGCCGACGATGATGGGGGAGGAATAGCCGGTCCCGATATTGGTGAGTTGCCAGACGAGCGGGGGGCCGGCCTCCGGCCAGCGTTGCAGCAGGCCGGTCTCGGTGGATACCGCATCGCGCCTTGGCCCGCGGAACTGCGGCCAGCCGGGGGCGTCGACGGGGACGATGCGGAGGGGATCGCCGGCGGGGCATGCCGCCGAGGCCATGGAGAGGAGGGCGAGCCAGACGCACTGCGGGGTGCGAGCCCAACGCCTGGCGCCGGGGGGCACCGCGTCATTCCGGTGGAAACCTCCCCTCGTGACGCGGGCATTCCTGCCTGCGGCGGTGGCCCTGGGCCAACGGGGGCAGACAAGAATGTCTGCCTCACGGCCCGACGGAGCGACCACCAGCGCCATAGTCGGATTTCCTCGCTTTCGGTGAATCCGGGGGTTTGACGTCTCAGCTCGGGTGTGTCGCCTTCGCGGGCGGCTGGCATCAGGGCAGGGCGCGGACCTGGATATCCTTGAAAAAGACGGTGCTGTTCGGGTCGTGGGCCTGGATGGCGAAGGTCCCCTGCGAGAGCCGGCGCTCGGTTCCCTCGGGGAGATCGGGCTCGGTGAAATCGACGCAGGTCTTTCCGTTGACCCTGATGGTGACCCTCTTGCCCTCGACCCGCACCTCGTAGTCGAACCACTCGCCATCGGTGTTGGGCGCCTGATCCAAGACATCCGCCACGGCATAGAGGCTGCCGGTCTTCCGGCGGTCCTTGTGGGTGGCGTTGACCTGGGCCTCGTAGCCGCGGGCGGGCCAGCCGCTCTCTTGAAACTGCGTGTGGAAGAAGATCCCCGAGTTGGAGCCGGGGGTGGTCTTGACCTTGGCGCGGAATTCGAAATCCTTGAAGGAGGCCTTGCCGTCGGGGCCCAGATAGAATAGGTGCGCGCGCCCGCCGCTGACCTTGATGGCGCCGTCCTCGACGCTGAAGCAGCCGGGTTTTTCGTCGTTGGATTTCCAGCCATCGAGGCTCTTGCCGTCGAAGAGGGGCTGCCAGTCTCCCGCTGCCAAGGCCGAGACCATGGCGAGGGAAAGGCAAATCGAGAGAGGAACAGATCCGCGATTCATGCGGAGATGCTACACCGTCCGAGGCTGTTAGAAAGCAAAACCGTCGGCGCGCGGAGGCCCCCTTGGCAGGAGGGCCCGGGGGAAGGGGACCACGGCCTCACGGCCGTGGCTGCGTCTGGAGTTTTCGAGCTAGATCCCATGCCCAGCGTGCGGGGCACCACCGGAGCGGAAAATGGTAGGCTGCGCCTTGGCGCACGCGGACGGTCGGTTCGGCAGCGTGCGCCAAGGCG